>JBGSKV010000088.1:0-127514 GCA_041740975.1 Oligoflexales bacterium
ACAAATCTCGGGTCCTTCCCGATATTGCCACTCAACACTGCCCTAGATCTGACCGAGAACATCGGCTTTCAACTAAACGAATTCCGCCTCCTCGACTACAAAATGCCAGTCGACACCGAAAGTCTATGCATCCGCCCCAACCCAGCCGCACCCAACGATCCATCGCGCTACCGCTTGTTCTTCACCGTTAAGAATCAAGTTTTTTATGTCAAAGAAGATGGGATGGCGAAGCTTTATGCGGGATCTCAGAATGCTTTTAATGCGACTGACTTGACACATCGTACGAGGACTTATTTTGGTAATTCTAGTATGAACGAATTTAAGATGCACATTGCTTGCGACAATGAATATGTATTTTTGAAATCTAGTGCCGATGACACTTTTTATCGTTTGAGTGATGATGGCAGCGTTACTCTTTTGCAATTTACCTCTGTTTTGAAATCCAAATCGCTTGTTGCTTTTAAATCGTCTGGCGAAGGCGAACTTTATGTATTAGGCAAAGATGAGACTAAGACTTATATCGAAAAGCTTGTACCTTCGGAAGATGAACCTATTGCTTTTGATGTGAGTAGGTATTGCGAAAACACTTTAATCGAAAGTTCGTTTAACGCTCCTCGCGATTTAATTGTTTTGCCAAACGATGAGTTTATTGTATCGGACTCAGGCAGGCGTTCTGTCTTTAAGATTAGTAGTAATTGCCGATTATCGGCGGTAGCGGAAAATGTAAATCTAGAGTCTCCGGTTGGCATTAGCTTGATGAGCGATAACTTTCAAACGGATGGGGTTTTAGTCGCTGAATATGGTGAAACCGCAGGAAGCGCAGGTTTAGTCCAGATAAATGGATTAGCACGGAAAACCTTTTTAAAATCTCAAGTGAGACCCCGAGCACTAATTAAATATAATTCACGATTTATTTTCCACGACGCTGCAAGTCAAAGCATTGTCGCCACAAATTTAATCGAAGATAATAAGGAAAAATTTTCCCAGAACAATGACATTAATCTAGAGCAATTTTACTATCCTCGCGGCTTGACGTATGGACCTGATGACAAAATTTACTTTGCTGAAGAAGGCGGAAACACAATCCGCAAAGTCGTCAAAAACGGAGTGTCTATCGCTTTAGATTTTGAGTATCCCAATTCCGACGACAAACTTAAATCACCAGTTGATTTGGTTTTTTCATCTGACGGAATCATCTACATAGTTGATAAAGGCTCAAAACAAATCAAACGAGCTACGCCAAAACCGAACTTTAAGGAAACTTACATAGTAGACGTGATAGCAACCACACTTGGACCGTCGAATATTAATAAGCCAGTATCTATCGCACTAAAATCAGACAATGAGCTCATTTATTCCGAGTCACTCAATAGTAAACTTCAGAAACTAACCCGCAATGAAGTTGGGATTTGGGCTAAAAGCATTGTGCCAATGTCAGGCGAAACATTATCCCAACCCGCAGGAATTACAATTAATAGTCAAGGTCATATCTACATCGCAGACATGATGAATCAAAAAATAAAAGTCTTAGTAGAAGGAGTTCTATCAACTGTTGCAGGTAATCCTCCAACTGACGGCTTTGGCCTTCCGCAACCAAGAAATGACTTCGAGATTGATCGGCACGGGATAAATCTAGTCACTTCGACGTTAAGTGATCCCAAAGATCTTGCGGTGGATTCAAATAATCAAATCTACGTAATCGAGCAATATTTAAGTGAAATTAACCGATCAAATAATCAAACTAGACTAAAATTAATCGATGGGCCTTTTGAAAATGAGAGTGAACGTCATATTTCAGTTATATTCGGAGCAAAGTCTATTCGCGATTGCGGGGTAAAGCTGGCTAAAAATTCAAGTTCAGGGAGTGAGACAGCCGCGCTTAGAGTAGCAAGCTCAGTAATGTGCAACGCCAAACTAATCGGTGTTGCTGTCAAGGACCTTTGTCAGCATTCAAATCCACTTCAGAGGTCAATTCGCATCGCGTTTTCACAGGAATTCGCAGACGGCGGCAATATAGTCGAACTTAAACGAGACTGCGCTGATTGATTTCTGTTTCGAGAAAAAACACTTGCTATTTTTTGTCGCAAAGCGTTGAAATTTGGCAAAGAAATGCGCGAACGAGCATACATTAATACTACCGTCACACCAACTGCAGCGATTGTAATCCCACTAGGCTCAGGAATTGCGCCTATATTGCCGCTGAATCCATGTTCGACTCCATTAATCAAAGCAACACCTACGAATTCACCCTGATTATTGATATCGGTTAAGCGAAGGATAGCGTCCGGTTGCAATCCACGAGTTGCAAAAGAATTCATATCGAACATCTGACCGGAACTGAGATCAAAAGCAAAAGCATTAGTTCCAGATTCGCCAACCATAATTCCTGAATCATTTAATCCTAGGATTGAAGAACTTGAATCAGAAGGATGCAATGTGGAAAGCGTCACTTCAGCTTGCTCTCCAGTGAACATAAAACTACCCAATCCACCTAAATTCTGCCCCGCAGTTAAACTATGATTATTGATGCCTGCGAAGGGAAAATAATCAACACCAAGTCCACCAGAAAAATCATTTACCGCATCATTGCTATTCCAGAAATAACCTGCATCGAACTGATTACTTCCATTCAATGTTACACCTACAACGTCCCCACTATCGTTTACACCCACTGCTCGGTGATTGCCCCCACCAAAAGCCAAAAAACCCTCCGGTGTATTTTCAGTCCAGATACTCGACCGATTTGCAGATCCATTATTCTTCCAACCTACCACTTCACCATGAATATTCACCGCTTCAGCAGAACTCGTAAAATTTGTCGCCCCATCGATATTGATCATTGTGTCGATGGAGTCGTCGTAACGAAAAGCTTTTTGCATGCCGTTATCATCGTGGCTCCAACCAACAATCATACCGTTGTCGTTGATGTCGTTTGCGTAGGATTGAGCCCCGCCCAAGGTTCCTAAAGTTGTCATCGAATTATTTTGCCAAAGAAAAGCTTGGCCGTTCTGATCTTGTCCTACAATTTGACCGTTGTTGTTAATCGCCGTTGGTTTCACACCAGCACCGAGATCCGTAAGGATTAAAACGCCGCCAATTTCGATTGTTGCAGCTTGGGCTGGGAGAGTGAAGCAAGAGACGGCGATCAAAAAAAGTATTCTTGTCATCATGGTGTGGCCTTTCAAAAGGATCTTTTATTCGAAAAATATGTATGTGGATAAGATGTGGATAAATCTACTCAAAGTCGGACGGACTATACCCTTCAAGGCGTCGCCGTGTCAATGTTCGAGTAAACATTCTTACTGCCTTTCCTCTCACTCTGCTCCCATCGAACTACCTTTCTTCATGGGTTACAGATTGGCCAATTGGTCAGTGGCTGACCTTAACTCCATTCTTTATCGTTCGTTCGATCCGCAGAAGTAGCCGATCAAGAGGCCGCTGCCGCGACCTAACAGAGTGAATATCTAGAAGATATGCCTTAGATACTTTTACAATATTCTAAAGATATGTTAAACCCGTAGAGGTCACCGCTTTGAGATTTGTTTTCGATGTCAATAAGAGTGAGTCCAATAAGCAGAAACATGGCATAAGCTTGCGCGAGGCTAGAAAGCTCTGGAGTGACGGCAATCTTATCATTGGTCCTGCTACTTCGACGTCAGAAGAAAGATGGGCGGCCGTCGGCAAAATTGAAGAGAAGTATTGGTTTGTTGTATTTACGTTTCATGCGGGAGTTGTCAGGCTTATCACCTGCCGAAGAGCTCGTGAAGAAGAGGTAAAGGTATATGAGAACTCAAGGTAAAAGTAAGTCAGTTAAGAAAAAAATATCAGGTGCGACTTTTGATTCACTAGCGGATAGTGGGAAAACTTTGAAAGGCCACATCGATTGGAGCAAAGCCGTCAAGATTGTAAACGTCTCCCTACCCGTATGGATGATTAAAGGTTTAGATAAAGAAGCAAATAGACTTAACATAGACCGCCAGGCGATTATAAAGACGTGGTTAGCCGAAAAACTCGATCACAGGTAGCCCTATTTCTCCCGTATTAGAAAGAAGAAGAAGAAGGGGCGAGCCTCATCTCCAATCCTTAGCCTGTATACTATTGCCGGCGTTCATCACGTTGGCACAGCGTCCTCAGCTTTGGATGGTTTACTCACCCCTTCGCACTGCATGAACGAACCACTAACTTAACTAGCGGTTGTCACGCCTATCTTCTTTGCGGCTATCAGGGCCTTGTTCGCCTTGACGTTTTTCATGTGAACCAGGAGCCCCTTGGTCTTGTCGTCTTTGTTTTTCGATCTCTGTTGGATCCATTTCACGACCTGGTTTATTTGTTTCACTTGGATTTTTTTCGCGTCCCATTATAAAACTCCTTATTAAATAAGACATGATACATCTTGCAAATCTAATTCCACATTCATCAAAAAAAACACTCTTTGGGCATCATGGCCGCTAAGTTGCATCATATCGTGTGAAGAGTGCGCAAATCTTCGGCGAAGCTTCAAAAAGCGCGATTTTGCAGGCCAGATGAAACGCATAAACGTAGGTCTAAGGAGACAGTGGTGATGGGATTTGAAAAAATCGAGAAGGTAAATCTAGACAATGCAACATTAGAAGAACTTAAAAAAGAAGCCTCGCGCCTTGAATTGGAAAACTATGACCAACTCGATAGAGATGCGCTCGCCAGAGAAGTTCTTCGTCATCAGGACAAAAAATCAGACAATGTCGAGCAGCAAGATTAGGATTTTTAGTCTAAGAAAACCGTCACCAAATAATAGTTTCCACTGGTGGGGCGGTTTGCAGGCGAATAAATTTCGACTAGATCATAAAACTCGTCCACCGGAACAGCAGTTCCAGGCAATAAGTCTTTTTTGATGATGGTCGGATCTGTTTCTATCGATGTAAAGGTCAGTCCTAACGACTTTGCGGCGTCCCCGACGTTTTTGGCAATATCACCACGCTCGATCGGCACATAAAAGTTCAACTGCTTGACGGCATCGGAAAAAATCTCTTTATGCAGTCCAATCACATCTCTTACAATCCAAGCGTACTCGGCAACATTTTTCTTGTCGGCCAAAACAAACACGGTTGCTTCTGGAGTGACGGCAGATTTGTCTTCGCGAAACAACACAACGGCGCGATCGGTTGCAGATTCTATCGACATGGCTTCAAACTCGCTAGGCTTGCGCATCAAAGCCGCGATGGATTCTTTTAGAATTTCGAAGTTTCGGATTTGCGCCACATCATTCGACTCAATCCAATCAATTCGACGGACGGCCATCACGTCATGCATTTCCTGCTGAATATCGTCAAAGACGGCTCCACAAAACGTACCGAAGGCCATTGCAGATGGAATAAAAGAAGTCGTAGCGAGAACTGCGGCAATCAAAAAACGTACATGCATCGTCAAATCCTTATGGGAAAGCCATTGATAAAATAAATAAAAAAGTAACTATGAAATGGCAGTAACATACGACCTCCAGCCTGTAAAGACGCCCTTGCGCATGCTGAGAGAGTTCGGTAGGGTTAGCGCCAGAAACCACGTTATATTTTTCTAGAGGGCCTCAAAATGAAACACTTTATTTTTGCTGTACTAATGTTTTGCTCTGCGCAATCTGCTTTCGGATCAAATAGTTATTACGAAAAAGCCTTAGCACTTTATGAAGGTGCCGAAGCCGCTGATCCAGCGATTTTGGATGGAGAAAGAAAATTTTCTGGTCACTGTGTTCGTGATTTTGCACCGAACAAACTAAAAGAAATCTTTGTCTGTTTGAAACCACTTTTGGATGATCCGATTCTTGGCGAAGGCATTGTTTTTGAACCTTTGGAAGAGTCTGGATTTGTGTGCGGCGCCGAAGCAAACACCAACGCGCCTATTATTATGGGCCGCCAGCCGAACGGGCACATTGGTCTGACTTCATCCAATGAATTCGAACAACGCGAAAACTGGCTGCGTTATTCGGCAGAAAAAAAGACTTGGATTTATTACGGTTCGCTTGCCGCGCGAGATCACAAAAGTGGGATCCTTTGTTACTTTAAAGGCGCAGAATAGATGATTTTTACTTCATCGTGAGCGAAGCGAAGGCTTCGCTCACGATGAAGGTTGCTTATTTTTCTTCCGAAATGTAACCGGGTAAGTCCCTAGCCGCTTCATCATGGGCCAGTGGGATCGCTTTTTTCACAGCCTTCTCAAACTCTCTATCGGACTCACCGACTTTAACAAGTGGTCGGAAGTAATTGGCCCACAAAAGTTCCGCAAACGGCAAGTTTAAGTCTTCAAACCCGCCCTCTTCCCGCACGGCCCAGGCCAAGCTACGGTAAGGATCATCTTTGAGTTCAAGAACTTTCGAAGGAAGTCGGGTAGGATCGTCGAACGCCGCACCGTTTTCATCAAATAACCAAACATACTTTTCGGCCTTCATTTTCTGCCAAAACACTTTCATGTCGAACGCAGTCCAGTTCTTTTTAACTTCCGCATAAACCAAATGCTCATCGCGTTCGAGACGGATGAAAGCACTCGACATATGATGTTTGTCTGTCATGTAAAACTGGCCATCTGGCGATATGACCAATGGCACAGGGTGTTTTTTGAGATATTTCTGAAGTTTCTTTTCGTTCATTTTGCTGAACTTGGCGATTTTGTCGGCGACTTGACGCATACCGACGGCCGATTGAGCTGGATGCAAGTCCTTGACGTCAATTTGGCAGGTTGTTCCGGAAGTCGTCTCTAGGGTGCAATTAGGAACGGCAATAAGGTTGGTGGAAATAAAGAAAAGTGTAGTCAATAAAAGAGCATGGCGCATAACGTAACCCTCCTTGGTTCAGGCGACGGGAACATTGTATGGGAGTTTGGGAAAGGATGTCATGTTAAGATTTGGGGAATGACGAAGCAGGAGATTCATCGCTTCGCTCTGAATGACGGTGATTGTTACAGTTCGGCGAGTTCGCGAATAATATTTCGAATCAACGCGTAAGTGCCTTCATGAGCGGGTTTCATAACCGCATAGTAGCGTTGAAGGCCCGCGTCAAAGACAAATCGTCGCTCGTTCATGATCGCAGTGGCGATGCTTGGACGGCCTTCCGTGTTTTTGCCGACTATTCGGACAGAGCTTGGATAACTTTCTAAGTAGTCCCCTGCCGCCAGCACATCATCCACTCGGACATGGTCTGCGATGCTATCGAGGTAACGAAACAACTCGGACGTCTCGTCTAACTCTTGGCCGATCGCAAGTGTGGTGGCAACTTTGATCCCCCCTTCTGGGTTCAGCAAAAGCCCTTCGGCTAAGTCTGTCGCGAAGCGTGTGGAGTTTTGAAGTTTTGACATCACGGCATTGGCATGCGTGATAGAGCCGTAACCACTGCCGACAAAGACGTTTGGTTTTTTCTTGTTGGCGAGTTCATCCATCATCGCCATGAAAAACTCATCATCGACTTTAATGTCGGCCAGATCTTCTTTCGAACCAGAAAGAACCCAGATTTGTGTGTATTTGTTCCAATCTTTTTCAGCGAACCCCTCAGCCACATTGAGCGGCATTTCTTTTTCCTTTTCTTGGCCCGGGAACAGCTTCATCATATTGGTCATTTCACCGAAAAAGTCATCGGTCAAAGCAATATGATGATATTCGATTTTGATCTTGCATTTAGCGGTTAACGAAGAAAGTAGTGACTTGAAGAAATCGCCGCCATCCCCCGCCCACCAACCCGATTTGAAGTCGAGCATCAGGATATTTTGCGGACGTTTGGTGCAGTCGCGATCGGTATGTACGACATCGTTGTCCTTGTTTTCTTTTACATCAGGAGTTTTCTCGGCTTGCTTGCTCTCGTTCGTGCCGCTAAAATCCGTACTGCCGCAGGCCATCAAACTGATGGAAGCAAACAGTAAAAACGCGCAATGAAGCTTTTTCAGAACAACTTGGTTGAGCACGACATGAATTCCTCTAAAGATAAAGAGACACGACAGGTCAAATACTGCAAGAGTTAGGACCCGACCATGATTCGTCCGGGAGAGTGCCTCAGGTGAGACAGCTTTGGATTCTCCAAGCCTATTGCTTCGTTAGATGGGGTTGATTATGGGGAGACCCAAAAAGAGTCTCTTAAGAGCTTCTTATTTCCGCTAAAACAGCTGACTTGCCGAGGGGGTTTAAGTGCCTTTGCAAACTTGGATAAGAGCATCGGCAAAATAAGACTTTTTGTCTGTGAAGATATCAACGACTTTGAAGCCACTACTACCGACCATTTCGATGATCTCACTCGGCAAGTACTTCATCGAATATTCGCAGTGGATGGGCTCAAATGGTTTGAAGTGAAAGCTTCTATCAAGGTAGCTAATGTAAACATCTTGCGACTCGGTGCTGATCAGAAAACTTTCCATCGCCCCCATTTTGACATTGTACGTTCCAAAGTGCCGAAACTTACTAAGATCAAAGTTCGCTCGCAGTTCCGAATTCATGCGCGTCAGCAAATTCAAATTAAACTCGTCCGTCACCCCTTGCGAATCATTGTAGGCCGCAAGCATGACATCAATATCTTTCTTGAGATCGCAACCGAGCAACACATAATCGCCGTCATTGAGAGTGTTCCATAAGGTTTTCAAAAACACTAAGGCCTGCGAGTTGCTAAAGTTGCCGATGTTCGAGCCTAAGAACAAAACGAGATTGCGCCCGTCGGTATTTTGATTCAGCCAGCGCAAGCCTTCATAATACTCCGCGATCACAGGCTTCACCGGAATGTTCGGAAAGTCTTTGGTAAAACCAGTATTGAGTTCACGTAGAGCATCTTCGGATATATCGATGGGAAAATATCGGACATTCTTTTTTGTGCGCTCGAACTCACTCAAAAGAATTTTGGTCTTCGCTCCATCTCCCGCCCCAAGTTCAATAATATTGAGTGCCGAACTTCCTAAAACATTCGCAATTTTTCCGGCCGAATTCGTTAAAATCTCAGCCTCGCACTGCGTCGGATAGTATTCGTCAAGACCCATGATTTTTTGAAAAAGCTCGCTGCCTTTGGCGTCGTAAAAATACATGGGCGGGATATTTTTTGGTTCCGAGGTTAGGCCCATCAATATCGCCAAGCCAAAAGTCTCGCGCGGATCGACCTTGAAACGTGATCCCGTAGTCAGGTCCAAGTATTCACTCATAGGGATACTTTCTGTGATTTAGTTTTCATTGCGGGCCAAGCGAATTCCGGAGAACATCCACCTTTGATGAGGATAATAAAAATTTCGATAAGTTGGTCGCACATGATCCGTCGCAGATGCAAAGCATCCGCCGCGCAAAACCATTTGGTTGCACATGAACTTGCCATTGTACTCACCGATGGCGCCCGGTGCCGCGGCGTAGCCCGGATAAGCTGCGTAAGCACTTTGCGTCCACTCCCAAAGCGCACCCGCCCCATGCAGAGCTAGTCCGGATAGCTGCGCCACTTCGCGCTCAAATTCGGTCAGAAGTCGCGCCTTTTTCCAGTTCGCATAAGCTGAGGCTTCGTAATAGCTTATGTGACGGACAGGTTCGTGCAACTGCAGGCGATGCGCACCGGAGAGACTCATCTCTTGCCAGTCATTGTTTTCTTTTTGCCAGTAAAGTGGCTGCGCGATGTCATGCTGCCGAGTCCAGTCCCAACCATCGGCAAACCAAAACTCATGTTTCTGATAGCCGCCATCTTCCATAAACTCCGAATACTCGCCATTGGTGACGAGACGATCAGACAATGAAAATGCCCGTAGGATCTGACGATGCGAAGGTTGTTCGTTATCGTAACAAAAGCCACTGCCTTCACAGCCAATCCCATATTCACCCGCCGCTACGAACAACCATTTTTCGGGTCCGGGGGGAGCCGTTGGCGCACCCAAAAAGAGCTCATAAACCGGTTGAAACGGGTTCTGCGCAAAAATGCTCAGGATGTCCATCAGAAGAAGTTCTTGGTGCTGTTGTTCATGCTGAATGCCGAGGGTCATTAACGCCGCAAGTTCGGTTTTCTGCAGAACGTTAAAAGAGGAAAGATCAACAAGCTTTCGCATATGCAGGTCTACATAGTCTCTATACGTCAAAACTTCTTTTACGGTTGGGCGGCTTGCCAAAAATCGCGTATCGCGATCGAGGCGTTTACCAAATGTCTGATAGTAAGAATTAAATAAAAAATCGAACTTGGGATGAAAGGTTTTGTAGGCTGGCAGAAACTTCGAAAGAATAAATTTTTCGAAGAACCATGCGGTATGGCCGAGATGCCATTTTGGCGGACTAACGTCGGGACAGGTCTGCACTCCGAAGTCTTCTGTCTCTAAGGGTCTGCAGATTTCCAGCGTCTTTTGGCGCGTTTTCTCAAACTGTAGAAAAATCCCGCGAATCTCTTGCACTGAAAGGCCTCCATCGACTCCGCCTTCACTTTTCCATAAGTGGTCCCGAATGA
Organism: Oligoflexales bacterium; assembly: GCA_041740975.1. Taxonomy (GTDB): domain Bacteria; phylum Bdellovibrionota_B; class Oligoflexia; order Oligoflexales; family JALZUQ01; genus JBGSKV01. The sequence goes on from JBGSKV010000088.1 coordinate 10,404, forward strand.
AAAGCCGAAGTTTCGCTTACATATATTGTTTGGATAAAACCGAGGAATATCAGTCAAAAAGCTTTTGCCGGATAAAAGTTCATTTGTTAAGGTACGTTTAAGGAATCTTAAACATTATTCGATTTTAGGTGCGGCGTGCTTGCGTCAGGACAGCCAACGGAAGCGGCGCTAACTCCCCCAAACTCTGTTGCAAAACAGGAAGGGGTTGACAAAAGGTCGGATTTAAAACAGTAGTGCGTTGTTAATAAAATGTAATACGTTTTAACTCAGGAGTTCGTCATGCTTTGCAAACTAGCCTTTATCGGAGCGATGTCAGGAGTAGCACTAGCTTCGCCACCGAGCTTCGAAGATTGGTTGTCGGTCCAAGAAGACCTTACGTCCACTCGGCTCTTCGACAATGTCTCCCCTGCAGACAGTCGGCCGGGCGCCATCGTCGCCGCGACGTCACGCCAGAGTCCAAACTATTTTTCGCACTGGGTTCGCGATGGCGGACTCGTCATGTTCGAACTCAACCGCAAGTATGAAGATGCTTCCGCCAGCGAAAAACCGGCTATCCTTAAAAAGTTAGTTGATCATATGGATTTTTCGCAGCACATCCAAGGCCTCGCCAATCGCGCCGGAGAGGCTTACGGTCGTGGCCTAGGCGAAGTGCGCTTTAATCCAGACGGCACGCCTTTCGATGCGGATTGGGGTCGCCCGCAAGCAGACGGTCCGGCCTTGCGCGCCGTATCTATGATTCAGCTTTACGACATCATCGCTCAAAGCGCACTTCCTCAAGATGAAAAAGTCGCATTGCAAATTCGCCTCTACTCAGGCGACATCATGGCCCGTTCCGTCATCAAATCCGATCTCGAATACGTGGCGCATCACTGGCATGAACCATGCGTCGATCTGTGGGAAGAGTTAAACGGACGACATTTTTATACGATGATGTCTATGCGCGCCGCCATGAAACAGGGTGCTGCATTCGCGCGACTTCGCAACGATCATGCCGCCGCCGATTTTTATGCGGGCGTCAAAAACCAAATCGACCAAGAACTCAACCGGCATTGGATTGCCGAAAAACAATTGATCGCTCCGACGATTGATTATCGTGGCGGGCTCTCGGGAAAGACTGCAGATTTGGATGTTTCCATTCTTCTAGCTGTATTGCATGTTGCCGATGAAGGCGACAGTTTTGATATTTTGGATTCTCGCGTCATCAAATCCGCAACCTCTCACCTCAAAAAAATGAACGAACTCTACACGATCAATCGTCGTCGCTTTGATTTTGATGATGCGATTTTGGCACCGGCTATTGGCCGATATCCAGAGGATGTTTATGATGGTAACGGATTCTCTGGAGGCCATCCTTGGTTTCTAGCGACTTTAGCTTATGCTGAGTGGACTTCTAAGATTGCGCGGAGAGCTCAGTTGCAAGAAATCCGCATGAGTGCCGAGTTAGTCGAGTTTATGGAGTTTTTCGGATTTGATGTCGCTGAAGGCGATGTGATTAATAGTGAAGAACAAGCCATGCTCATCGAAATCGCTAGCCGCTTTTTCCGTCGAGTACGCCTGCACTCAGACCCTCGGTCAGTCAACGATCCAGACTTTTCAGGCCGAATGAGCGAGCAGTTTGATAGAGACAATGGCGGTATGCGGGGTGCCGAAAACCTCACTTGGTCCTACGCCGCTTTTGGCTCAGCTTATCGAATTTACAGTGACGCCCTCCAGGGTCTCTAAGAAGTACCACTCGGTAAATGGTTGCGCGCGGGGTTGCCCGCGTGGGGTTCAAAAGTCATAAATCTTTGAAAAGTATAAAAACTTTTTTAACATATTGTAAAAATCATTGAATATTTGTATAAAATCGCGTCTTTGACACGAAATTATACCCATGACCATTTATACTCATGACAAAAGCTAAGAAAACTAAGCCCCGCACTCGCCGGAGTCGGGAAGAAAGCCGTGACCTGATCGTCAAGGCGGCTATCCGCCTGTTCGCGAAGTCAGGTGTCGCCGCGACATCGTTTCAGGCCATTGCGGACGAAATCCAGTTGTCGCAAGGGGCCGTGATGCATCACTTCCCATCTAAAGACAGTTTGTTTTCGGCCTGCTTTTCGGAAGTTGTCGCCAACAATACCCAAGTACTAGAAGATCTCGTCGATGAAAAAGACAACGCTCGTGAACGCCTCGTCAAACATTTCAAGGGTACGTGGAACTGGCTCATGAAGTTTCCAAACGACGGCTCACTGGTCACCCTCCTTTATTACTACGCAACTTTTAATCCCGAATACAGCAAACTCCACGAAACAATCCGAAACGAAGCTCGCCAGAAAATCGAAAATCACCTTCATGCAGGCGTGCGTGAATCCATTTTTAACAAAAGTATGGACTGTGCCGAAGTCGCCACGGCTCTGCATGATTACCTTTTGGGAACTCTCATCAACAACGCACCACTCAAGCTGGGTCTTGGCAAGAACCCCCCTAAAAAACAATTTGATACTTGGATTAACCTTATCGACACGGTGACACAATCATGACCGCAAGATGGAATGTCTGCATTTTGAGTTTTATCGTTAACTTCGCGTGGCCACTGTTTGCCGCAGACTATTCGGGGTCCAGTAAAAACGGCCAAACACCTTGCGAAGATCCGTTTTTCAGAGCGACCCAACATCAGCAAATGCAAAGTCGCTGGGTAAACACCTACGGCATTCGCTCCGTCATCAATCAAGGTGAGACGACCGTTGTGCCCGTTGGCAAACCTTATGCTGTGGGCCTTACCCATGACACGAACATCATCATGGATGGCGGATTTAATGCGACGTTCCCTACTCCTCAACTGGCAATTTCTCCAGTTGATGGTGTCTTCGGCAAATTTTATGCGGAAGCGATGGGAGATGTTCTCAAAGAAACATACACCACCGGAAAACATCCCATGCCCCCTAGCCTTGCCGCTAGCGAAGCGGCGCATTTAAGCGAAGCAAAATTGACAGGCGATCCTCGTCAGATTTTTTACTTTACGAAACTCCGAACACCAAACTCAAGCCATCGCCATGTCGGCGCGTTCGCTGAAATCTACGATACCGCAGTCATCAACGAAGACCAGCCCCTGACAGCACTTGAAAAACGCCTAGGATGGGTGCATCCCGATCGCAAAGATCCGAACCATGTGATCATTGAACTTCGACGCGGTTATGTTGGACCTGACGAAGAGGTCCATGAACTGGAGCAGTCTGACGGACTCATGCGAAAAGTCGCAAGCTACATTGATCAAAATCATTTGAGTCAGGGTAAGAAGGTTACCATCGTTAGCCTGACTTTTGATAAAGTTCGCGAGCGAACCTTCGCTTCCCGCTTCGGTTTTAAAACAATGTCTACACCAGTAACTCCCACTGACGGACCTTGGCGAGTGATGCAAACTGATGGTGCCGAATTTGTGCAACGATTCGGTAGCGACGCAGCCATGACGAACTATCATTTGGGTTATCGTGGTACGGGGAGCGCAGATCCACTTTTCAATCCCAAGCAGTTCCGAGCGGTTATCCAAGAAACGACGGCTATTCAACAATCTCGTTATGATTCACTTCTACATATCTTGAAAACCGATGCGTACGTTGTCGACGTACCCGGTGATGCGCCCATTATGTCGGTCGATGAGCTCGGCACTTTTTCGGAGCATATGGATGGACTCTTCATCGAACAAAGAAGCCAGTTTCCCTTAATGTGGTTCTAGCCTATGCGTTTTAGATTTTTCGTCGTACTGGCTTTTCTTTTCTTGGTCAGTGCCGAGCGAAATGCCTTCGCTTGTGAAAAAGTCTTCGATCCCTCGCGTATCCCCTTCAAACCCGGAACCAGAATCGAAGTAAACTTCTCTATGAATATCAATCCCGATCATTCCATCGTATTCAAGTATGACAACAAGCCCGATTATTTGGTGCATTATCACCGTCTGAATGGGGAGGACTTTCCTTTCATTTGGCCTCGTGGCGCAGAGTTTGCCGAAGGCGCAACATCTTGGGATACCGATTTCTTTGTACGCTTCAGCTTTACAATTTTTGAGCCTGGCATGCGTTGGACCTTTTTTCCTGAGCACGACCAAACCACGCAGTGGAAATCCGTGTTGCAGAGGCTCGATAAAGTTGTTGATTTGGAACTTGAAAATGGTGCGATTGATCAAAGGATGGCAAACTTTTGCAAAGACTATCATCACAGCATTGTGAAGCGAAATGTATCGCACATTTTCTTGCAAGGACCTCCTGAACCAAATGCTAAAGGCGAAGCACCTTGGGAAACTATATCCATAGTGCATGGAGGGATGGGCGGAGGCATGTACCCTGGTCCGTGGCAAGATCCGCGCATGCGTCATCCCGAAAAACCGAGCCGATTGCAAATTGAGGAAAGTTTTCCGGAACTCGTATTGCCCGAGAGAGCAAAATACGGGGACGAAGCCGAAATTTATGAGTTTGTGCGCCTAGCTAGTATCGGTCAGAATTCAATTTCTTCTCTCGATCAAGTCGCACCTGTCATCGCGAGGCATTTGGTGCAAAAAAACGGTGGCATTCCGAGTGTTAACGAGACGGCCGCTATTTACTTTCTTGCGCCCACCAAAGCACATGAACGGCATTACAATCGGTTCTTCAAAGCCCGAGACATTCCTATAGAAAAAATAGCGGATGTGGGCCCAGGTTACAAAGTCTACCGGGTCCCTTTACTTCCTTTCATTCGGCATTATCTTAATATCCAGTTTTATGCCATTACCGAAAAATCAATGGCAAATTCTTACCGTGGAGAGACTCATGTCGAGTTACGACAAGGCCGTGCAAGCCATCAATAAATCTCACGTCTTATTGGTATATCCCATCAAAAATGCCAAAGATCCGCAAGCACTTTGGCACAAACTCTTTCCGCGTAGTGAAATGCGTTGGGAATGGACGGATGACGCTGACGATAAAGTTGTGAAGCTGTGGCATTTGAAGACAGAGCTATCTGAACAACACGACGTGGTCTATGGCAAGTGGTTTCGTGGACGAGCGACGTTTTTCTCGCATGAAATAGCCCCGGCTTTTTTGAAGCTCTTGGGAGCGACGGATATTCGACCTGAGTCTCTCGCTCCAGACTCTGGAGCGATTTATGAGGAACTCTTATCAGACTCTCCCCAAACGCCTAAAATGCTATGCGAAGCAACTGATATGATGGGCAGCATTCACCGGGCGAAGTTTGAGAAAGCATTAAGGCCTTTGTGGGAACGTATGTTAATTGTGGGAAGTGGCGAAGTCGATGAAGGCAATTTCCCTTCGCTGGCGATGGGGGCGACAAAGAATATTTTTGAAGATATTTGGGATGAAGCTAGGCGCATGGATCAGGCTACAGCCGAGAAGCTCATAGCGGATCAGCTACCCCAAGATTCACTATTCTTAACCAATCTTCAGCGCATACGCAAAAAGTACAAAATTTCAAAGTGAGGCGCCTTATGTCTGCAACAACCGAACCAAAACGCCAACCTAAAAAAGATCCGGGTGGTGGCAAATATAAACGAAACTGGACGCTATTCATCATCTGCGGATCCGTCTTCGCTGTGACTTGGTTTATTTGGACCTTTTATTTTGGCGCGGCAATCCCGAATTGACGTTAGTGAGCAGGAATCGTTTTGCACCAATCGATTTTTTGCTTCGTGCCACCATGATAGGGATAGGCATAGCCTTGCGCCAACAGCAGTTCACTCAAAGATCCGCCATCGACTACGACATCAGCTAGTATTCGGAAGTATTTGTCACGATCGACATTGATTAAGTCTATTCGTTTTGCGCCGACCAAAGCTTTGTTCACAAAGTCTCGGGCCACAACCGCAGCCTTTTTCTCGCAGATATTTTTTGTCCGAAGTTCGGGCGTATCGATCCCCCGCAATCGAACCGGAATGTTGCCGCCGAAAAGCTTCGGCACTCCTTTGACATTAAAGGTGACGGTATCAGCATCATAGTTTTTTACAAACTCAACACAGTGAAAAGACTCATCGGAATGACGGCATTCATTTGAGGCGATAGTGTCCATTGGATTGCTCGTTGCCGGCTGAACGCCAACCGGCAGAGCCTGTTCCGTGACGGCCGCTTCTCTGACTTGAGGAGTCGTCGCGCAGCCAACACACCATATGTATAGGATCAAGAAAGAAAATCGCACAGCGGCTCCAGCAACAATATCAAACAGGGTCTCTGTTTCTTATGTTACACAGCAAACGCTAGTGTCGCAAGCAAAGCGGGCTAGTGGTAGTTCGTCATCGGAACAAACTTAACGGGTGCAATGTCTTCATAGGTTAAACCATGATCGCTTGATTTGCGTACAATTCGCAAACTTTGCGCGTCGTCGGGGCTTCCAACCGGGAGAATCAAACGCCCGCCTGGTTTCAGCTGTCGAATCAGTTCCGGCGGTACTTCGCGTGGGGCCGCCGTTACCAAAATGCAGTCAAAGGGAGCCTCTTCGACCCACCCGAAATGCCCATTTGCAATCCGAAGATCCACATTGCACATTCCCAAATCGTGCAGGACGCCCGCCGCTCGGTCATGAAGTTCTTCAACAGCTTCGACAGAATAAACATTGCGCGCCATATACGCCAGAATTGCAGTTTGATAACCCGATCCGGTTCCAATTTCCAAGACTTTTGAGCTACTCGCTGGATCCGCCAAAGTTGTCATCAATGCCACAATGAAAGGTTGTGAAATCGTTTGGCCAAATCCAATAGGAAGGGGTGCGTCAGTGTATGCGTCAAGTCGCTCATCAAATGGTACAAACTCATGACGATGTACGAACCGCATAGCGTCTAGAACGCGTTGATGGCGTATGCCTCTTTTGTAGATCTGGTGTAAAACCATATATTCGCGCGCACTGGCAAAATAATCGCTTTCTTCTCTCATCATTTTTTCTACGACTGGTTCCATAATTTGCCTTCCTGTTTCCACAAATAACAACTTGCAACTTGAGCAAGTCTTCATTTTTCGAAGGGATGCAATCACCATTCCAAGTCCGAAAGGGATAGAGAAAATTCAGCGAGTCCTTTACTATAGAAGGCATGTAGGTGCGCACTGCTATGCAGCCAAAACCATACGTAAAGGCTGCAATAGTGTGAGTCTTTTGAAACGCTTTTTTAACTAACGTTAGATCAATAGCCTAAGCTTAGATCATTGTCATCAACTCGCATCGGGGAAGGACGAATATTCTCAGTGAAATAATAGTCGTAAATTTCCGACACCTCTTGATCAGCTATTCTCTCTGAGCTCTCCGACTGACGACCCTTGTAGAGAGGCAAATTTCTGGGAAGTTCCAGTTTACTATCCTCAAAGTCGAGTTTTTGAACATAAAAAGTTGGTACGACTTTGCGGTCTTGAGCCAAAAACAGCCTTTGCTGCGCCAGTTCCAATAATGGTATATTCCAGTCGTAAATATCCATCCAAAAATCCTGGACCTTCATTTCATCGCCTTCCACAAATTCCGTCACAAAACCTTTGACCGACTTGCAGCTTTGCAAATGCTGGTCACTTCTCGCAAACCTTTGCGAAACAGATGATCGCAAATCCTCCGGTACTTGTTTTTTTGGCGCGCCATAGGTTACACGAGGCGCAAAAGGATATGTCATCGGTTCGGAGGCGATCCAATAAGCCGGCCAATTATAGTAATCTCGCAAAGTGATTTCATATTGACGTGAAACGGGGAGTATTTCATCGAAATGGGGCGAATCTTTCACTTGCTCTTTGGTTAAAGCAACCTTTAAAACTTTATCGTCTAAATCTACCCCCACTACCGCCTCTGGAGCCAGCAGAACCTTTTTACTAGGTAACCACTTGATCGTATCGACCACGAAATATCGAATCCGCCAAGAAGTATCGTCAAAATAAACATCGTCGATTTGTCCTAACTCACCGTCAGTCGCTCCAATCGAGTACTTTTGCAAATCAGAAAATCGCAGAAGATCCGGATAGTGATCATATTTTTCCTGTGCGTGAGTTTTCATACAGAACTCCTTATCTGGTGAAATCTAGTGAACGAGACCGTCGCTTTTCTCTGTTCGGTCGGATCCAGCTACTTTAACGAGCTTGTTGTACAAGCCAAACATTAAGAGCGTCGGGGCCCATTGGCCAATGAAAAGACTTGAGTGTTTTTTGCCGATTGCTTGAAAGATTGCTGATCCCGCGATCGAGGTTATAGCTGCCCACATAAACACGTCTGAGGGAATTTTGGCTGTTTGGGCCTCAATCGTCTTCGCGACCTTTCCTTCTGGCTGACGAGTAAGGTTGCCTGCTTTGTATCCCTCTCTGCTTTGGTTTTTCATTCGATTTGATGATGATGCATTTCCGTTTTGATGTTGTGAGCGTTCCATGAAGCTCTCCTAAAATAATAATTATAAAATTAAGATTGCGCCTACAAACGCAGTTCTACCTATCCATCTCGATAAGCAATTTCGATGCCAGCATTTTCATTTTTTTACGGCACGTCTTTTGCATTTTTCTGCAGAGCTAGTGACAGAGATGATTTTCATTTTAGGCAGTTTTATTGCCTCAAGGAGCAGCACTTATGCCAAAATACAACCAGCAGACCACTACTTTGTGGCAGGAGCACTCTCCGCTCACCTTTCCCAAGTTGGCAGAACCCAAAAAAACAGATGTATGCATCGTGGGCGCTGGAATAGCTGGACTGACTACGGCGTATCGCCTCGCCAAAGAAGGAATTCATGTCGTAGTTGTTGATGGTGCCACCGTCGGTGGTGGCCAAACCATACGGACGACGGCTCACATTTGCAGTGCCCTTGACGACCGCTATATGTCACTTGTCAAAATGCACGGTAAAAACGCCACTAAACTCATCGCTAGTAGCCACAAGCAAGCCATTCAGTCCATTGAAACGATTGTATTAGAGGAACAAATCGATTGTGACTTTGAACGTGTCGATGGCTATCTCTTTCTTGGACCAGATCATGATCAAGAATATTTGTTGGCGGAATACAATGCTGCAATGAAAGCGGGAGTCGAGGTAGAGTTTATGCTTAGTCCTCGCGCCATTCCTTTTCACACTGGCAGCTGCTTAAGATTTCCAAATCAAGCTCAATTTCATCCGGTGAAATATGTCAATGCGCTCGCGCAAGCCATTTGTAAAATGGGTGGAAAAATATTCGCAAACACCCATATCCATGCCATGCGCGGCGGAGAGAACGCATTTGTCGAAGCAGAAAGTGGGCTTAGAATATCAGCGAACTCTTTAGTTTTTGCGACAAACGTTCCCGTTAATGATCGTGTCGTTGTTCATACGAAACAAGCATCCTACCGAAGCTATGTCGTCGCGTTTGAACTTCCCGCGCAATCCTTCAATCCTTTACTATTATGGGACACGGCCGATCCCTATCATTACATCCGCGTTTACCGAGATCGCGAAAATCAGCGCGATATTTTGCTCGTTGGTGGTGAAGATCATAAAACAGGTCAAGCTGACGACTATGCCAAACGCTATCGCCGTCTAAAAAAATGGACGAAGGCCCGATTTCCCATGGTGAAAAGAGTTGTGTATGAATGGTCCGGCCAAATCGTCGAGCCAGTCGATTCGCTTGCCTTTATTGGGCACAATCCGATGGACTCGAAGAACGTTTACATTGCGACGGGAGATTCGGGAAATGGCATTACGCACGGTACAATTGCCGGCATGTTGATTTGTGATCTTATTGTAGGTCGCGAAAACTTATGGTCCAAAATTTATGATCCGACCCGAACCAATGTTCATAGCATTCGTAAATACGCCAAAGAAAATATTAATACAGCCATGCACTATGACACATGGTTCACTCCTGGAGACGTTTCATCCGAGACAGATATTCCGCCCGGTTGTGGTGCCGTCGTTCGCCATGGTTTAGGTAAAATTGCGGCCTATAGAGATGAGAACGGAAAGCTAAGTACCTGTTCCGCTGTTTGCACTCACTTGGGTGGCATTGTTGCTTGGAACTCCGGTGAGAAAACATGGGACTGTCCATGTCACGGCTCACGTTTTGACGCTTATGGAAAAGTTATCGATGGACCCGCAATCGAAGATTTGAGTCCGGTAGGCATCGAGACGACGGAAGTCCCCGTGGATCAGGTTATTCCGCAGAGACGCCCCGACATTTTTAGCAACAGCTTGACCACACCCTAGAGGTGCACACAACCCTAACGCCGATGTCGATATTTAGTGCGGATGACGGGTGATTAAATATATAAGTAGCTGTAATAGTTAAATATTTTAGCCGCCGCGCCTGGCGAATTTCTTGCAATGTCCTCGTTACTATTGGACTTCTTTATTGAGCAGGAATTTGCCGTCGTGACCCGAGCCTTTCGACAACTCAGCCTCTTGAGCTTTGTAACAATGGTGATGGGCTGTAACGCCCTCAATACCTTATCCCACAGCCGCTCCGCGACGTTAACCATTTCGTCGGCAGATTTTAAAGTTGGATTCCTGAGTGACAACACCCTTCGCGTTGCTGTCCCCGACTCCGTGCAACGTATCGCTTATTGTCGACCTTCGAACCTTGATGGGTGTAGGATCGGACTAGGTGAATTCATAACAACTTCGACGTATCAAAATAAGAACGGAAAGAAATTTTTTCGGTCCAATTTTGCGTTCGACCCCGCGACGGATCATAGCATCAGCTTGATAGCGATCAGTCCCGCAGGGGATGTCATAGGAGAGCGGCGTGTACAATTTACAAAATAACATCGTTGCGATTTTCTTTTTGGTGGCCTCTAGCTCACTTGTCGCGAAACCTTACCCTAATCCAAACATGGTACCAGTCGACGCACCACAAGAACCTTTCCATATTAATTTTATGAATTACGGCATGTCTGATGACATGAGTGATCTGAAAAAATCGAATATCCGTGTACAAATCGATTGGAAAGCCACTTCAAAACAATTCAGCAAAGCCCAAGTCTTAGTTGAAAAGTCTGGGACAGAAGCGTTGTACGCTCGCTCGAAGAATAAAGATGATATGGGAAGCTTTCAAGGGGTCTTAGTAGACGCCCAAACAGGAAAAGAGTTGTATTTTAGCTCAATCGGAACTGGTTATTACTACCGCGAATTGAGTCGAGCCTTGACCTTTCGGTTCCCGATGGTGGAACGCGCGGTTATTTTTAAAATGTACGCAGAAAATGATGCGACCGGCGTTATGCAAGAAGTGATTTCTTTTGATGTGGAACCCTCTACCCTGCCAACTTTGCCTGAGCGAAGTGACGTTACCGTCAAAGTTCTTCAATCTGCTCAATCGTCTAAACGCTTACTAGTGAATATCTACGCTGAGGGTTATACAAGCGACCGCGAAGATCAGTTTTGGCGAGACGCGGCGAAAACCATCAAGGCTTTAGAGGCCGCAAATTTTCCAGGTTTAGAAACTTTTCATTTTATAGGCGTGTTTTCACCGTCGGTTGAAAAACTCGGAACATCACGAGATTTGGGCTCTCCAGTCCCGGAAAGAAATTCATTTTTAGGCCTGTATTTTCCGTATTGGAAACCGTTCGACCGATGGTATCACGTGGTCTACCCGACTCGTGAACATCGTTATCGGTCCGCAATAGCCTCTGCACCTTACGACTACCCGATTGCACTTATCGACAGTTCATCTTACTGGGGAGTTGGTAACTTTAAGGAACTCACGGCGATACCGGCAAGTGCCAGTCAGTTTTCTTACCTGCTTCTTCATGAGTTTGGGCATTTCTTCGGATTAAACGAAGAGTACGAAAGTGGTGGTCCAACAGAGTTAGCTTTTGCTCCACAAATTCCAGAACCGTGGTCCCAAAATATTACATTTCAAACCCGACGCGAAAACGTCAAATGGCAATCGTTAATCAATCCTTCCACTCCCGTTCCTACTTCTAGCAACATGAATGTTGCGGTCGGTTTATTTAAGGGTGGATATGCTGAAACTCCGCGACCTAGTGAATCCTATAAGCCAGCGCGGCAATGTACGATGAATAATGCCGGGAAATTCTGCGCAGTATGCCAAGGCGCTCTACAAGCAAGAATTAACTATGATTTGGGAAGCGGCGATGCCGTAGGTAACCCTATGGGTCAATGTGCCTGTGCATATGATCAAACCAAAGGTCAGTGTCAGCTGACGAGAAACGGCACGCCGATTTCGTGGACGCCACTTTGGGATGGTGTGGCGTGCGAACCGTCGTTTTGCAAAGATGCTTTCAGTCACTCGATTAAACAACAGTGTCGTTAATTTTTTTCCTTCTCGCGACGCGAGAAATGGAAGTCTTTTGTAAGCTCCGCCTATCACAGGCGGAGTTTTTATTTTTGTGGTGTATTGGCGCGATCGTCCCGGTATTCTTTCGTCTGGGAGGCTCGCTCATAAGATTCCCTCACAATCCCAGCCGCCAGAACACCGGCTCCTCCGCACCAGCACACCCCAAGCGCAAATTCTCCAACTGTGAGGCTTCGCCAAACTGGGGTACGTCATTCGAGTAATCGTTGCAGACGCAACTCGAGCTGGCATGCACTCGTGGTGAGTAGGAGAAAAAATTACCACTGCGTTGGTAAATCTTGATCCCATTTTGGTTGGACGGGACGCTGATTGGTAAGACTTTCTAACTTGTCGAGGAGTTCAGACATTTTTTTACCTAATCGAACTAATTCTTCTCTGGTCATCGCTTCGCGACATTCCGGAAAGAGATCACCCTCTTCGTCTTTGACATGTTGAGCGACTTTAATTTCAAGCTCCTTGAGCAATTCGTCGAAATCATCGTCGTCACTATTCAAACTCATGATTTCTTCCATAAGTGGTCGAACTTCATTGTGTTCATCAACTGCACGTCGCACTTCATTGGATTCAACTTCATATGCGGCCGGATAGAAAATCTCTTCCTCGATTTCCATATGGGCGATCAACTTCTCAACTAATATTTTGACCAGGCGTTTTTTGCTACCCACTTCAGATTCGGCGATCTGCGCAAATATCGCTTCCACTTCGCGATGTTGTTCTTCCAACATATCTATTGCATTCATGACACGCTCCCTTGTCCGCAAAAAAGTACTAGATCCATCGACATCATTCTTAGGAATGCACAATGCCTGCCAAACTTTAAGGTTAGTTGAATGCCACTATAAACATTTGGCATCGGGCAAAATGGTGGGATAAACCAGCAACAGGCAAACCGGGAGCGTATGGTTTTTCAGACGAAAAAATGCCCAAGCTATAATAGCTCGGGCAATGGGAAGCCTTTTTTTCATTCGCTATTAGCAACCGCAGGCTGAATACCCGCCATAATTGCTACCGTAACTTGGAACGGTGCCATAGCCATATGACGGAGTATAGTCATTCACACCTTTATAAGTCGCTGCCGTTACCGGTGTCGAACTTGATGACGAGGGAGATGAGTAAGTTGGTGACGAGTAAGTCGGCGATGAATACGATGATGATGGAGAAGAATACGTCGGAGAATATGCCGACGATGAGTTTGACTTCGTCGAATCAATGTAGGTTGATTTCACCGGTACGACTGGCGCCTTATTGATTGGCGGTGATGAATATGTTGGAGCATAAGAATAACTCGGCGAATACGACGAGGGATTCGCAGACCCACCAACATAGGAATTTGATGTGGAAGTGTTTTTACCAATATTGCCGAAGATGCTACTCAGAATTTGGCCATTTCCAAAATTACTGCTCGCCGCAGGAGTCGTAGAACCCCCAACATTGCTCGAATTTGTAGATGGTGAGTAAGGCTGAACTTCATTCGCTACGTTGGTAGCATATGGATTAGAAGCGTCGGCAGCCGGCTGTTGCTCGAACCCATCAACGCCGGGATTAGAGTTCGGATTAACCTGAACTGTAGGTTTCATCTCGAACTGCCCGTCACCGCAGGCAACGCAAACTGCGAACATAGCAAGAAACATGGCTTTATTAAGCATGACAACATTCCTCTAAATTAATTTGTCGAATAGATTCTGTGATTCTTATCGGCATGAATTGGCAAAAACTAAAGTCATTGCCCTCCTTGCTTATTTAATCAGGATGTTAGCGCCCCTATTAGGGCGGCCATTAATCTCCCAAAGGCTATTATTTTGAATTTCACGTTTGTGATTGATTAGCTGGCCAGTTTCAGCGACCAGGAATATTTGGGTGGGAAATACTCAGACATTATGGCCATTTGACAGCCAATCCGACCTAGATTTGCCGCCTACTGTCTATCTATGTTAGGTAGGTCTGTCCTACTTGCTTGAGAATGTACTGAAATTGGGATCAAATCATGTCGATGATGCCTGCCCCTCCCGAGGGTCAAAACTCCAAATTTCTGCCACCTTCCTTAGACCGCTGCGACGCGATTTTGAAAGACCCCGCAACGTTATGGCGATTACTCGAAAACTGTCCGGCCGGTATTGTTTTTTACAAGGGTTCCGAACTACGCGTCGAATTTATGAACGCATCATGCGAAGCTTACTGCGGTGTTAACAATGTTTTAGGTAAGAATTTTCGCGAAGCTTTTCCCGAACTTTCCGAAACACAAATATGGGAAGATCACTTCAAAGTATATGAGAGTGGTAAGGAAATTTCCCGCAAGTCTGTTCCTCTCACACGATGCTTTGGAATTGACATCCAAGAAACAAAGTATTTTGATGTTGTTTTGCAGCCGATGTTTGATCGCGAAAATAACGTCGATGGTGTTTTGACATACTATTTTGACGTTACCAATCAAGTCATGGCTAGCAGACATATATCGGAGAGCGAAAAATACTTTCGTTCATTAGTGGATACCGCGCCGGCTATTTTTTGGGTGACGGATGTTCATGGCACCATAACCTACCTTAGCCGCAAATGGTTTGAATATACGGGCTGTACCCCCAATCACAATGTCGAACTTGGCTGGTTAGAAGCGATTCATCCTGATGATCGGGTTCTTGCGAAGACGGTTTTTTGTAATGCATTTAGAAATTTCGAACCTTTTAATATGACCTACAGACTCCAGCGTGAAAATGGAACCTATGGATGGACCGTTGATATTTGTAACCCAAGATTTGACGCAGATGGAAATTTCCTAGGATTTGTGGGAACTGTTCTCGATATCAGCGAAAGAAAGAAAGCCGAAGAACTGCTACGCGAGAGTGAAGAGCGTTTGCGCCTGGCATTACAAGCGACGAGAACGGGATTTTGGGATCGCAACGTCATAACGGGCGAAGTTATCTGGAGCGAAGAAATGCGCGTGGACTGGAATTTTCCAGAGTGGAAATTGTCAGGTCATATTGATGAAATCATGGCAAAGGTTCATCCTGACGATATTAAGCTGATCGATGAATCTATACGGGTTTCACAGAACACTGGCGCTGAATACTCGGTTGAGTACAGAATTTTTCCCCGTCCCGGGGAGTTAACTTGGATTTTGGCGCGAGGACTGGCCCATTTTGATGCCGATGGCAATGCCGTGCGCATGATGGGGACCACAGTCAACATCACAGCCGAACGCTTAGCAAGAGATGAACTTCTCAAAAACCAGCAAGCTGTTCTTAAAAGCGAACAACGCTTGCGCCAGTTTGTCGAACAAAGTCCCTACCCAGTTGCGATGTTTGATAAAGACATGCACTACTTGTACGCGAGCGCGACTTGGTTTCGGCATCAAAAAATTGATGCGGAAGAGGCCCGCGGCAAAAGCCACTACGATATTTTCCCTAATCTACCGGAAGCATGGAAAGCTACCCATAGACGTTGTTTGGCTGGAGCCACGGAGCGTTCACCTGAAGAGGCGGTCATGGGTAAAGATGGTCGAGTCGAATGGATTCGCTGGGAAGTGAGACCTTGGCATGACAATGACGGTGAGATTGGGGGGATTCTGCTTTTTACCGAAGATATTTCGGAACGTAAGAACGCTGAAGATCAATTAAAAGCCGCCAAAGCATCCTCGGAAGCTGCTAATGCTGCAAAAAGCATTTTCTTAGCTAACATTAGTCATGAAATTCGTACACCTTTGGGCGCGATTCAGGGATTTACGGAACTTCTGAGTCAGCCGGGATTGACGAAAGAAGACTTGGACCATTATGTCTCCGTAATCGATCGAAACTCGAAGCAAGTCATTCGCATCATTGACGACATACTTGATCTTTCCAAGGTAGAAGCGGGCAAGATGGCCATCGAAAAAATAAATTTCTCACTGCCGGCTTTGTTATCTGATTTTTCTTCACTTATGAGTTTCCGAGCAATTGAAAATGGCATCACTTTTAAAATAGTCGAGGCCACACCACTTCCAAGCATTATAAATTCGGATCCGACGCGTATTCGTCAGATTCTTTCTAATATTGTTGGAAATGCCATCAAGTTTACCGCGCGTGGCTATGTGCGCCTGATAGTCTCGTCGAAAGATGGCATTTTGGAGTTTAGAGTTGAAGATACGGGGCGAGGAATTTCAAATGACCAGCTTGAAAAACTCTTTCAACCTTTCGAGCAAGGCGACCCCTCAACGACTAGGCGATTCGGCGGTACGGGTCTAGGGTTAATTTTAACCCGCGTACTTTGTCGGGCTCTTGGCGGAGACTTTTACCTGGAAAAAAGTGAAGTTGGAAAGGGTAGTATCTTCTTTGGTTCCATTACAATTGTCAACGCGAGAGACGCAAGAGTCCCTGAAATAGCCGCAGAAAACCAACTACCGCCTCAAAGTTCCGAAAATCTATCCCATGATAATAGTGAAAAGGAATTGGCCGGCCTTCACGTCCTTCTTGTGGAAGACTCCCCTGATATTCAAGCTCTTCTCAAGATATTTTTGGGAAAGGCTGGTGCCGATATTGATATCGCCTCGGATGGCCACACGGGTGTTGAATACGCATTATCGCATCCATATGACGTTGTACTGATGGATATTCAGATGCCACGAATGGACGGGCATGAAGCCACCCGCCTGCTACGTTCGCAAGGTTACGACAGACCCATAGTAGCGCTGACTGCACATGCCATGAAAGAAGAACGCGAGAAGTGTAAAAAATCAGGCTTTTCTGATTATTTGTCGAAGCCGATCCAAAGAAAAGACCTTATTGACTCGCTTCAAAAAATTCCGCGCATTCAGCACTGAACTCATGACTTAGCGAAAGTAGATTTTTAAAAAATAATCTCGAAGTTTTGCAAGACTTGAAGTTTTAACTTGTCTATCACACTGCTAGGAGCAGCATACTCTTCGGCTTCAGCTACAGTAACCGGCAAACTTAATGATGGTCCAATGCAACGATAGAATTCTGTCACATAGTCCTGGGCCGTTTGGACACCCTCAAAAACGACTACCGATTCAGAGTTCAAGTATCGGCTGCGTAAGTCCAAGTTATAGGATCCAATCATGACGGCCTTTCGGTCGATAACCATGTATTTGCCATGGTTTTGACCTAGACCATTATTCATTTTTGCAAAGCCACCCCATTCGTAAATCTCTACAGCACCAGGAAAAACTTGGTTGAGGGCCAAAAGTTGCTTGTATCGACTTCGCCCAAGGTCCACTAACTGCGCAGTTTCAATGACTTCTCGCGTGTTGGCTTGGATCTTAACTTTGACGCCGCGACGAACGGCACGTCCGATCGCATCAATGAGTTCTTTTTCCGGCACAAGATAAGAGTTGACAATGAGAACCTCACTTTGAGCGTCATCGATCATATTGACGATGGCGGGAAAAATAGTGTCTTCATTGTATCGGGGGCGAGACTGAATAAAACGTATGGATACTTTTTGCCAATTTAAATCTAGAGTTCTTGATGCATGCGCCAAAGCTGTCTGCATGTAAGCTGGATTGGCGCCAGACAAGGTGATAGGACCGGTAGAATTGCTGAACATGCCTTTTACTGTTTGCCATATCGAACCCGAACTATCAACTTCTTGCGATCGCCTAGTAAACTCACTTCTTGTGAGATCGTAAGCGCGCGTCATGTCTTGTACAATTGGTCCACGCACCATAACGTCACGATCAATGTAACGTTTCATCGGATCTTGTGTATCGACTTCAAAATAATCATTCGCGAGGTTTACTCCGCCAATAATCGCAGTAGTCGTGGAAGGATTCTCGGCATCAACGATGAATAGCTTTTCGTGATACCGCATATTCGAAGTTTTAAATAACCCTTCTAAATCGGTTACTTTTGTTATTTCGTTAACCCAGTTTAAATAAAGCAATTCGTAGCCGTGAATATGCACGCCGCGTCGCTTCAAATCAAAATACATCTTATGTTCTTTAACACTGTGATTGAAGACCGGGTCTATAATGATATCCACTCTCACGCCGCGATTCACAAGCTCGACTAATTTATTCGAAAGTATGATACTGGATTCGTCCGCGTAGAAAATAAGTGACTGTATGCGAACTGAAATCTGAGCCCGATCCAACATTTGCATACGGGCTGCAAAAAATTCTGGCTCATTCTTCAGGTATGCGACTTCCGAAAGTCCGTCGTTGCGCACAGGGTATCGTTGTGCGAGCGCTGCAGCAGAGCCACCGGCTGCACCCATATAATTATAGTTCGGATCAAGAACTCGGACTGAAGCACCCGCGTAGGGTCCACCATTCCATGCCATGCCTTGACCACGATTAAATTTGCGAGTTCCGCCAGACTCTCCACAAGCCACCGTCAATAAGACGAAAGCCAAAAAGGTTCCGAAGTGTTTTAAGTTTTTTCTGCGAAAGAGCATCAGCAAGCTACACCACCATTTCCACATCCATGCTGCATAAAGAGCAAAATCGGTACCATTTGAAATGCTTTGTAAAACAATGGGTTATGTCTTTGAGGGGAGGTGTTTTTGTATAAGTGGCTGTTAAACTGACAATATTTTGGCCAATCCGGGTCGTCCGGGGGCAAGCAGCATAAATGAAAAAAGCCGGTGCATGCACCGGCTTTTTTCATTTGTTATCCCCGCAAAGAGATTCTAGTCACGGGCACAAGTAAAATCCATTGTCCCACCAGTATGATCACCGTGTTTGAAGATATAATGAGCAGGGAATGTTGCGACTTCTTTGTCTTCATAATCTTTAGAAATGACGAGTGTTCCATTCATATCGCCACCGTCATGGTAGGATGCGCGATCAGAACTGAAATCGCGGAAGCGAAAATATTTGTCGTCTTTATATTTTCTGGCACCTGGAGAAAGTGAAGACTCAATCACACCTTTTTTGCCATCACTATAAAACTGCGAGTAAAAGTTAGATTCGGCAATTTTTTCCAGGCCGTCGACGAACTTCGCACCCGATACATGCCCAACATAACCAGAAAGGATTCTGGCTGCCGTATTTTCCTTATCTACGACGACTTTCAGAAATAAGCGGGAGCTGGCGAGATTGTCTGTGATGTCATCACCATTAACGCGAAAGTTATGCCCTTCCGCCCAACATTGTACATTTGTGTAGACTGGACGAGCCATTGAGTTAGTGCCAAGTAGCAATGCCATAGCCAATAAACTAGATTTGATAAAATAAGATGTCATAGATGCCTCCGTTGAAGTGGCGCGACATTAAAAAATAACCGAATATTTGTAAATGGGTTTGCCTCATTATTATTTTTCATAACCTCCATAAGCACAACTACTGTTCTTTATACTCGCTTGCATACACACTTGTTCAAGCATCGCCCCCCACCAGCCTTAAAACTAAATTGAAACCCAGACTTAGCTTTGATACCCTACGGGGATCATCGATTTTCAGTTTTGGGGGATTTATGTTTCGTTCTCTGGTGTTTGTAGTGTCTTGGATACTTTTCAGTGGGTGCGTAACTCGTGGTCAGGACTTTACGTCCGATGTCAGTTGGATCAAATCAGGCGTGACTTCTAAAAGCGAATTTGATCGTCGGATGGGCAAGCCATTTTCCGTTGGCCATGCCTCAGGCAAGCCAACCTGGACATACGGTTACTATCACTTCCAATTGTTCGGTTCCAGTTTCTCCAAAGAACTCAAACTTTATTGGGACGACAACACGCTATCTAATTTTTCGTTCGAGACAAGTTTTCCTGATGACGTTCGAATGAAAACAACCCTTTAGAGAAGTAACGCGCGGATGCTTGGCTCTCGCCCATTCCTTTTGGGGCTACTTAGGTCAGGTGATAGGCAACGCTATATACTTATTTATCCGCTATTTATTTTGGGATAAAATTTGACCTATTCTAATTTCAAAAATGGGTTTTCGCTCGTCGAGCTGATGGTGGTGATTGCCATCGTAGGTGTATTGACAACTATTTCTTTGCCAGTCATTAGAGATTTTCAGTCGAGAGCAAAAGAATCCGAAGGATCTTTAAACGTTCGGACAATCTATGCTTTGATTCACAATTATTTGAATGATGAAAACGATCGACTTTCGAATGTAGGTTTAGGCCTCCATTTTGGCACGGATGCTTTTACAAGGAATAATTTTCATTCTGAAAATTCGTGTAAGCATTTTGGCAGTGTTACACATGAAATAGGTTTTAAAATGGAGGATTGCAGAAAGATCAATTATGTTTACTATTATTTTGCACATAATAGAAAATTCGGAGTGATCGCTTTGGAAGGAAGCCATCAGGGTAGCAAGCGGGTATATTCGAAGTGCTGTGGAGCATCGATGTGGGTAGCAAATGAAGCGGGTCTATTTCATTCTATTAGGCCATCCACACCAACGGAATGCATATTGGCTGCGACTGTTTTGGCAGGCGCCGCAATGGGATCCAACAATTCATCGTTTGACCTCAACGGCGATGGCACTGTTACCGTTCACGAAACTTTGGCGATCAGTTCTTATGGAGGAGACTTCAATCTCGAACCGGGAAGCACTCCGATGGATTATTTAAGCTCCTGCCCTTAATTTCGCGATAAAACAAGCTCTTTATATCAATTGCTTTTTAACAAACGCCATGTTTGATTGCCTTGTTATGCAAAACGGGGGAGCCGCCAACGCGGCTGAGAGGCGAACGGTTCGCGACCCTTTAGAACTTGATCCAGGTCATGCTGGCGAAAGGAGTTTTGATGGGTTCCCCAATGATAGCTGCGATGGAGTCCAAAGGAACGCTTGGTCAGTTCCTTACCCCACTAGACTACATCATCTTTTTTACCTGTCTTTTGATCACTGCCGGTTCCATTTTCTATGGACATTCCATTAAAGGAAAAATCAAGGCTGGGCATGCGCATGTCCTTGAACACCTTTTAATGGGTCGTACCCTAACCCTTCCGATGTTTGTCGCGACCATGGTGGCAACTTGGTACGGCGGCATCTTCGGCGTTACCGAAATCGCATTTACATCTGGAGTCTATAATTTTCTGACCCAGGGCGTGTTTTGGTACCTGACTTATATTGTTTTCGCTTTTTTTATGGTGGATAGAATCGCGGCCTATCACTCCGTCACTTTGCCCGAGCTGGTCTCAAAGATGTTCGGTCCAACGGCAGGGCGAGTCGCTGCAGTGTTTAACTTTTTCAATGTTCTTCCCGTTGCTTACACGTTGAGCTTAGGTCTTTTTTTGCAGCTTCTGACGGGTTGGAGCTTGTTGACGAGTGTCAGCGTCGGCACCGTACTGGTCTGCACCTACTCCATTATGGGTGGGTTTCGCTCCGATGTGTTCTCCGATATCGTGCAATTTTTTGTGATGTGTGCCGCTGTCTTTTTTGTGGTGGCCTTTTCTTATGCCACAGTGGGTGATTGGACTTTTTTAAAGAATAATTTGCCAGCCACTCACTTCGAGCCGATGGGCGGACATGGCCTAGCCACAACCATGGTCTGGGGCTTGATAGCTTTCGCCACCTTGGTGGACCCGAACTTTTATCAAAAGTGCTTTGCTGCAAAAAATCCACAAACAGCAAAGAAGGGAATATTCATAGCCACGTTGATATGGTTTTGCTTTGATATTTGTACAACTCTGGGCGCGATGTATGCGCGGGCGATGATTCCTGCGGCCGATCCCAAGCAGAGCTATCTTTTATATGCCTTGCAGGTTTTGCCGAATGGATTTCGGGGATTTTTCTTGGCCGGAATTGTCGCCATTGTGATTTCCACTTTAGATTCCTATTTGATCATCGCATCGCAGTCCGTAAGCTACGATTTGGTGCCGAAACATTGGCGCGAAAATATAAACATCCATCGCTTAAGCACGGTGATGGTGGGTCTATTGGCTATTGGGCTAAGTATGGTTTTCGATGGCTCGATCAAAGATGTTTGGAAAACACTGGGATCGTACAGCGCCGGCTGCCTTCTTCTTCCCATGTTTTGTGGATTCTTCCTGCCTGGCGTTGTGAGTGAGCGAGGATTTATTGTCTCGACCGTTCTGGGAGCCATAGCCATCACTTATTGGCGATTTGCCGAACTCACCGGATTTTGGCAAGAGGTTGATGAGATCTATATCGGACTTGTGATGACGTTTGTGGGGATCATGGTGATTCGGGCTTTTGAGCAATTTCGAGGAGATCCTTCGCGTCAAGCGAAGCACGCCGATTCGCTATGAATGACCGAGGATATTGCCTTCAATCCCAACCTGGGTTAGAGTCGGGTCAACAACATCATATTCTAAAGTCGGAGCCCCTTATATGAAATATATCTTCGCAAAAATCGCCCTACTTTCCATCATTATCTTGGGATGTGGTGAAGCATCGCAAGTCTCAACGCTTTCGGAAAAACCAACAGTGACCAGCCCTGTTTTTGCAAATAGAGATGACTGCAAAGCACTGAGCATGAACTCCATAGCGCTTTGTGCAAATGAAGACTGTCGAGCTGTGATATTGGGAACGATGGGCCGATGTCAGTCAAATGACTGCCGAGGCATGGTACTTGGCAGCACGGCTCAATGTCAGACGCAAGACTGTCGAGCGTTTGTTCTTCGCGTCCCCGGAGCATGTCAAAGTTTAAACTGTCGCGGTGTCATGAATCGAAATCCGGGTTTTTGCCGCTAATCTTAGGGCACAAAAACCTTCAGACAATGCCTATGAATTTTTAAGGTGGCTGGTGTTTTCGCGACGATTTCGCCATCCGCATCAATTGTACGAGGTCGACGTGTTTCCAGTTGAATGCATGGCGCTGATACTTTGACGACTTCTAGCTTTTTCTCGGCGATTCTTCCGGCCAGTAAAGCCGGCAGAAGTCGCAAACCTTTCCACCATGCATCTATCCGTGGCGCTACCAAATTTAACAACCCATCATCCAGTGTCGCCCCCTCTGCGATGGTGATGCCTGGACCATAGTAGCGGCCGTGACAAACAGTTACTTGTAACGTCTTCAACTGAGTTACGCTTTGCCCATCCGAAATTGTCACATGGAACGGATTAGCCTGGCGCGCGAATTTCATGGCGTAAACCACATAGGCCAGCCTGCCAAAAAACTTTTTTGCGTCTTTCGGTAGCTCGTGATTGACTTTGACACTGAGGCCCATTCCTAAAACATTTGCAAACTTTACATCATTCACTGAGGCCACATCAATAGTTTGAGTCCTACCCTTTGCTATAACGAGACACGCTTCATTCATATCCAATGGCAGTTCTAAGTTTCGCGCAAAATTATTGGAAGTACCTAAGGGTATAATCCCTAACGTAATCTGATTATCGATAAGGGTATCCAAAAGTGCGTTCAAAGTCCCGTCACCACTGCCAATGATGATATTCGAATAAGCAAAGTGCTTATCGTAAATTCGTTCTTTTAACTGCTCTAAGGATAGATGCGAAAAATCTTCGGTTTCCATACCCAACGCTTGAAGATTGGTCAAAACTTGCTCGGACGCTTGCGCCCCGTTTCGCGCGAAACGATTGATATACAAAGCATACTGCTTTTGAGACTGGACTGCCGAATCTTTCATGAACGAAATGCTCCACAGAAACAATTTTCAAGACTATACATTATTATTGAATCTGAGAAATAAAATCAGCGGTTGCTTGCGTGGATTTTTCCAAATCGACAATCAACTTAGCAATGCCAGCTTTGATAGAGTTTGTTTCTATCTGAAACGCACCCATTACTTTCGCATTGAGTTGGTGTTTTACATAGAGAACATGGTCATTCAATCGGACCAAGACTGGGTCCAAAGATTTTTCAGAATGATTAAGCGAAACCAGCATTGTATTGAATTTTTTAAGTGATTGCTCGCGTTTTGCGAGGCTGTCGCGGCGCAGATCTTTATTGCCGATCTGCTCTGCTTCGCTCTTCCACTCGGCAAACAAATCATCACCGATCTGCTCGATTCTTCGAATCCGAGTCTTCAGACCAGTCGCTTGTTCCCTGCTATCCGCAAGGTCATCTGCGATGTCGTCATAATAATTTTCAAGTTCTTGCGCGCCCGTGAAGTTATAGGTGGCACGGATTTTATCAAGGGTAGATTTGAAATCCTCCTGGGCTTCCACCTGTTCATTTTTAACGGACACTAAATTGCTTTTTAAAATGTCGCGTTTCTCTTGACCAAAGGTTTCCCAGAAGTTGTAATAGACAGTGGAACAGGATGTTAACATCGTCAGACTAACGATAACAAAAAAGCGCATAATATCCTTCATAAACGAATTGTGCCTTTTTTCGCTAAAGAATGTCTGACGATGCTGAAGCTTCAACTAAACGACTCGGCGCGAGCTTCGTCCTAACAGCATCATGACTGCAAATGCGATAAGACCGACAACAAACAGTATTTTGGCGATCCCGGCTGCGGTCCCTGCAATCCCACCAAACCCCAATACTCCTGCAATCAACGCGATAATCAAAAATGTAATGGCCCAGCTGAACATAACGTATCTCCTTTAGACTTTTTCCGATCCATGAAACGCAAACCTCAATAGGTTCGCTCTCTAAAGTAAAGCAAGCTTGATGCCAACTACCGAAAATAGCTTTAAACTCACTGAATCAGCTCCTACGAGTTTTTTCTAAGAAATTTATAAGATATTGCAACGCGTTTGCATGAGTTCAAATACAGACTTGCGCCAAAAGCGAAGGCGACGGCCTACGGTTACCATAGGAATTTATGCGGCTAGACCTCAGTAAATACACTAGCATCTGTTAGAAACTAGAAAAACCTTGCTATTCTAGTGGGCTATGTTAATACTGGGACAACCTACTTGGATGGTCAATTTCGACCGGCGTGCCCAGCTCAGGCTTCTTTAAATAAGACTACATATTAGCACGCATAATTAACCCCGACTTTTAAAGTTGGAATGCGTGTTTTTTTATTTCACGCAAGAAAGATTACAAATGACTACCGTTACTGATTTCAAGCAATTTGAATTGCCGGAGCTGATTATTGACGCTCTGAACCGGATGGAATTCCTCACTCCCACAGCCGTACAAGCCGGCTCGATACCACCCGCACTCGAAGGCCGCGATGTCCTCGCGACCGCACAAACGGGAACCGGAAAAACCGGGGCTTTTGCCATTCCGATGTTAACCAAAATTTTTAAAAATCCTGGGCAATGCGCCTTGGTCATGGCACCGACTAGGGAACTTGCGGGTCAAATTTTCAAAGTTTGCCAAGCCATCAGCAAAGACACCGACATTGAAGGTTGCTTGATTGTAGGTGGCGAATCTTTTAACCGCCAGGTTTCTAACATCCGTTCAGGTCCAGACTATATTATCGCGACACCTGGCCGTTTGAACGACCACTTGGATCAAAGGACACTTCGCCTCGGCAATGTTACGACATTGGTTTTGGACGAATGCGACCGCATGCTTGACATGGGTTTTGCTCCACAAATTAAACAGGTCTTGAAGAGCTTACCTTCCCAGAAACAAACTCTTCTTTTCTCGGCTACTCTTCCTAAAGAAGTTTTGAGCCTTGTGAACGGTCTCTTGAAAGACCCGGTCAAGATTGACGTGCATGCTTTAGATAAACCAGCTGAACGTATTGATGAACAGCACGTTCAAACGAGCCAGGACGGCAAGATTAATTTGTTACTCGAAGAGTTGACTCTGCGAGCAGGAAAAGTTTTGATTTTTACGCGTACGAAAGCCCGCACGGATCGCCTTGCCAAAGCTTTGAGTAAAAGCGGTCACAGTGTAGTTTACATGCATGGTGGTCGTACCAACGGACAGCGCAAAGATGCGCTTTCGAAGTACAAAGACGGTGCCGCACGCATTATGGTCGCGACAGACATTGCTGGGCGCGGGATTGATGTCGAAGACATTGAACAAGTTATCAATTATGACGTACCGATGACGCGTGAAGATTATATTCACCGTATTGGCAGAACAGCGCGATATGGAAAATCTGGTATTGCATTAAGTTATGTAACACCGCAAGATCATCATTCAGACGCTGTTTTTAATATTAAGTCAACGCGTGCGCCAGGCCCGAGTATTTCCCGAAGTGGACCTTCTCGACCGCGTGCCGCGAGACCAAGTTCGTCAGGGCCACGTTTTTCACGGGGCGAATCTTCCGGTTCGCGTATGCCGAGAGGTGAATCCTCTGGCTCACGCATGCCACGAAGTGAATCTTCAGGATCACGTTTCCCGCGCAGTGAATCTTCACGACCACGCTTTGCGCGCGGAGAATCAGCAAGACCAGTATTTGGTCGAGGTGATTCGAGCTCTCGTCCAACAAGAGGCGATGCGGGTCCACGATTTTCCCGTACAGAAGGCGGTAGCCGACCGCGTTTTTCGCGAGGCGGTTCGGCCGAAGCAGCCCCAACTTGGGGTGGTTCGTCGGAATCGCGCAGTCCACGTGGCGGAGCCTCTGGTCCCAGACCAAGTAGTAACATCAGCAGTCGACGTCCAGAAAAACGCCGTCGCCGTATCCGGACGCCTTAATCATGCGACGATCACTGTGGAGTGATCGATATGACAAAGACGTTTACGGTAATCGGTCTACTAATCGCTAGTAATGTATTTATGACCATCGCCTGGTATGGTCATCTCAAGTTTAAACATAAGCCACTGATGCTCGTAATTGTAGTGTCGTGGCTTATTGCTTTTTTCGAGTATTGTTTACAAGTTCCCGCCAATCGCATGGGACACGGAATTTTTACCGCCCCCCAACTGAAGATTATGCAAGAAGCGATTACGTTTGCTGTGTTTGCGATTTTTAGTTGGATGTATCTGAAAGAACGGCCGACGATGTACGATCAGGCAGCTTTTTTACTAATCATTGCGGGCGTGGCGATTAGTCTATTGCAACCGAAGGCCGGTTAATCTTCTAATTGTAAAACAATAACAACAACCTACAAGGTTTCTTGAAGCTAGACCCAGTTCAGCCGATAAATTCATTGAGGGTAGAATTTATAATGTATTTCGGAGCTTTGATAGAACATTGACGTTATCCATTTACATTAAAACATTCGTACTTTTCCTTATGCTCTCGACGCTGCATTTAACAACTATCGCCTGCA
Source organism: Oligoflexales bacterium (assembly GCA_041740975.1). GTDB lineage: Bacteria > Bdellovibrionota_B > Oligoflexia > Oligoflexales > JALZUQ01 > JBGSKV01. The sequence goes on from JBGSKV010000088.1 coordinate 37,641, forward strand.
GCGTTAGCAGTGGAAACAGTTCGACTTCCGATACTGGCTCACCATTTGAAGCTGAGATACTGACACCCTGCGAAACACCAGACGGGGCGCCATCAGAAATAAATTCTTTCGAAGACGTCGCAAATCTTATTAATCTTTTACCGAAACCTGTAACTTTAGTTTGCTTTCTCGAAGCGATCCCTCGCCCGCTGGAGATAAGCGCCACCGCCAGCCAACAAAGTGTTCAACCAGCGAATGGCAGAGAAAATCCGCGAATATTTTTATTTTCAAATTCGCTGGTCATGGCCTTCGCGACTTTCGGAAAAGATCACGACACGAACGCACTTGAGTTAAGCCAGATGACTGGACCAGTCTCCGTTAAAGGCGAGGTTAGCTTTCCCGTAATGACTGACATCACGGCGACCGATATCTATCAAAGTATTCGCCTAATCAGCGGCGGACCAGGCACACGATGTGCGCAATGTCACGGACAGGAAAATCCTGCTCCGTCACCGTTTCCTGCCAACACGTTTACGACCAATATTCGCAAACCGCCGAGTGGATTAGATGTTTCCATCGAGGCTCTTAATGACGAGTTGGAACTTTGTGGCGATAGTCAGGACGAGCGCTGCCGGAGAATCAGAGCTGCACTTTCGCATGGTGATATTTGGTCGAGAATTTTTTCAAACTAAAGTGGCGTAAAGACAAAAGGATATGTTATCGGCGTGTCTTTATCAGATGAATTTTTAGGAAACTTCCAAGCTTGCACTTTTGATTTTACACAGCTCGTCATTTCAGGCTCCTTGACTGTGTCTTCAATCACATTCACATTGCGAACTGTACCGGCTGGTGCGACGAACCATTTTAAAACTATTTTGCCTTTCGCTTTCGGCTTTTTTCCTAACAATTTATTATAACAACCACGGATTTCACCCAAATGGCTTCGAATCGTCGCCATTGGATTGCTTTTATGGCAATCATCTACCCCAGGTACGCATTCCGGTATGGGAATAGGCGTTGTAATCCTTCTCGATGCAGGTTTTTTTGTGTCTTTTTCGTGAGGGCGCTGCCAGTCAGCAGCATGAACGGACTGGGAAAAAATAATCACGAAGATCAATGATGGAATGAGTCTATGCATCTTCCCACTTCCCAAAATTACCCGCGCGAAAATCCGTAAAGGCTTGATCGATTTCTTCCATTGTATTCATAACGAAAGGTCCGCGCCCCACGACGGGTTCGTCGATCGGCTCGCCACTCAGTATTACGAACTCTGCCGAGTCTTTGGCTTCGACAAAAATGGTTTCACCTTTGGGATTGAAGACCACCATCTCCGCATCGCCGATTTGCTTTTCATCATTAACTATCAAACTTCCCTTGCGCAGAAATAAAACGGTCGTCCAGTCTTCGGGAATTTCGAATTTCTGGAGGGCCTTGTTTTTGAGACTGACATCCCAAATATTTATTGGTGTAAAGGTTTTGGCTGGGCCAATCGTGTCAAAATAGGTTCCGGCAATAACGCGGATGTAACTAGCCCCATCCGAAAGCGGTAGATTGGGGATTTGGGGTTCATGCAGATCCTGATAACGAGGGGCTGCGACTTTGTCGGCCTTGGGTAAATTCACCCAAAGCTGAATCATTTCAAAATTGCCGCCGCGTTTAGCATAGTTTTCACTGTGAAACTCTTCATGAATAATCCCGCGACCGGCGGTCATCCACTGGACTCCTCCAGGTTCGATCACCCCACCGTTGCCAGCCGAATCCCGATGTTCCACTTCACCCGCGTAGACAAGTGTTATCGTTTCAAATCCTTTGTGTGGATGCGCACCCACTCCGTGACGTTTTGTAGTAGCGGGAAAAATTTGCGGCGCTGCGTAGTCCATGAGTAAAAACGGTGAAAGATTGGGGGCCACATTGTTATAGGAAAACATGGTTTGAACATAAAACCCATCACCTACCCAATGTTTCTGCGAAACCGATCTCGTTTGAAGAATTTTTTTGATGGCCATAGAAAGGTCCTACGAGTTACCCAGGCTTATTTCTGGGTGAGAAAATTATCCCATGAAAGAGGATGCCATGAAATGGGCTGATAGGTAAGAAAGGTTTTCTAATTAGACCATATAACCACCTGCGATCACTAGACTTTTACACCTATCCATCATGTCTCCTCTCGAATCACCGATAGCAACTAGGTGTCGAGTGATTAAACTTTATTAGAGATAAAACCACAATGAGAAGCCCCCACAGCTTATTCTTGGTATTTTTATGCTTGTTTAGCGCCTCTTGCGGTGATCAAGCTTCTATAAACCGAAATTCTAGCAACTCAGCTCCGGGCATTGATGCTGACGGGCGCATGGGCAATATCTACATTGGTTCTTGCCAAACTCACTCTGCAACTGACAACAGCATTATTGGCTGTCAAGAATGGCAAGTCATCGCTGAGAGACGAGACATGTACGGTAAAGTAATCGAACAATGCGAATCCCCTGCCAATGAAGCCGGCGCCAATTCACGGGAACCGCAATGGGTTTATCAACCTTGTCCACGACCCGCAAATCGCGCCATCGGTGGTTGCGTATATCCTGCAATTGAACAGGTCTCAGGAGAAAAAGCTGGGGATTTGATTATTTGGCAGTATGTAGATGAGAGGGATTTTACGCAGGAACTTGTTTCGTCGCTCAAAGAAGCTTGTGAGAGTGCCGATAATAGCAGTGAATTTATTCAGCCTTAACTCGACACTCTCAAACAAACTAAAAATTACTCTTCCGTTGGCATTGTAGAGTCTTCAGTTGTCGTGTCAGCAGGTGCGGACTCTTCAGCTGGAGCAGATCTTGGAGCAGGATCACTTGGAGCAGATGGCTCAGAATCACTCAAGTAAGTTTTAGATACATATTCGCCTTCGCCAACTTTTACCCAAGAACCAGTGGATTCAAGTGCAGAAAGTTTTTCTTTGAATGTAGCAACGCGAACGATTCCGAAGCTCATGCCTGGACCGCTGCGAACATTTAAAAGACTAGTCGTAACGAATTTTGCGTCGCCCGTAGGTTCTGCAGTAACTGGCTCAGCAGCTGGAGTCTCTTTTTTATCCATATCTTCAACAACAGTTTGCGCTTCTGTAGTCTCAGTCGTAACTGTTTCCGTAACGACTTCTGTTGGCTGAGTTTCACCGTCAGAAGAACAACCTACTAAAGCCAACAAACCCATTAACAACGCTCCTAGAGCTACTTTCATATGATCTCTCCTTAAAAGTTTTAACTGCGAACCAGCCCAAATAAACTAGTTCCTATCGAAGGCATTAAGTTTAATGCTTCTCGATGGCGAGCGCAACAAAATCATAAGGGAATTTATGCATTTATCTGCAACTTTTCGCGACAGTTTGAGAAGATAAGACTGGATTATGCATGATTTGTGATTTTCATCGAATATCTATACTTAAGCTCTGCAACATTATTCCGGCAAGAAAACTAAGCTCAATACACCGTGGTATGGCTGGCTTCGATGCGACTGCAAATGTATCTCGTCGATGTGCACGCCCAAACTCGCCGCTGGGGTTTTTTGTAACGAGTTGAGTCTTTGCAATCCTGACTGTGAAAAAAGCATATTGCTCGGCTGCAAAAACTTCGGTTTTTGATATCCATCCAGATGGGACTGATAAAACACTTTGTAGGGAATGGTCTGGCCATCCGCACTTCTTAAAATAAACGAGCCATCCTTGCCTTCGCCTTGAGCGCGAAGGTGATAAGTGCGAGCGTTGGTGCCATAATTTGTCGAAATCCCGAACTGATCTACGATCTTGATATCACCCGAAGTGTAAGAGTCAAAACTGTAGTCATGAAGAGCGAAAGCGTTATAAGGTCGGAATATCTTTGGAATGCTCAACGAAACGATTGATCTTCCAATGGATGTAACCCCTACCGAAGCTTCAGGCGTCGCAGAAGCTAAGGTCGTTAAACCAAAGAAAAATATGACTATCATGTGTACTCTACATCGCATGCCGTTTTCCAAATGAGAAGGACCGAAGTCGCAACTCCATCAATGCAAATTCATGGCCATGAAAAATCACGGTAAAGTCCTGTGCAGGAAATCCCATGTCGACTGAGATACAAAAGTTCTAGGCCTCGAAAATTCTTGACTTATTCTGTAATAAATAGAATAAAAGGCGTTCTGCCGTTAGCTTGGAAAGCTGATTTTTAAAGGAGCGCGCGCATCATGTCAAAGGTACTTATTATAGGTGCGGGAGCCGTAGGTTCAGTCACTGCACAAAAGTGTGGACAGTTTCCCGAAGTTTTTACAGATATCTGCATTGCTAGCCGCACGCTATCGAAATGCGAAGACATCAAAAAAAATATGAGCAAACATCCGAAAGTTTCCACTGCTAAAGTCGACGCGGATAATGCCGCCGAAGTGGCCGCTCTCATTCGTTCTTATAAACCAAAGGTCGTGATCAACGTCGCCCTTCCTTACCAGGACTTGCCGATTATGGAAGCTTGCCTGGAAACGAAAACAGATTATATCGATACCGCTTGTTACGAACCCATTGACGATAGCCGCTATTCGTACAAATGGCAGTGGGCCTATCATGACCGCTTCAAAGAAAAAGGGGTTATGGCCTTAACTGGCGCGGGTTTCGATCCGGGAGTGACCAATATTTTCTGCGCTTATGCTCGCAAACACATTGTCGACGAAATTCATTACTTAGATATTTTGGATTGTAATGCAGGTGATCATGGTTTGCCGTTTGCGACAAACTTTAATCCCGAAATTAACCTTCGTGAACTTGATGCGCCTGGTAAATATTACAAAGACGGTAAATGGATTGAAATCCCGGCTATGTCCATCAAAAGAACTTTTGACTTCCCGGTGGCTGGTACCAAGGACATGTATTTAATTTATCATGAAGAGCTCGAAACGCTTACGAAGCACTTCGGCGAAATTAAACAAGCTCGCTTTTGGATGACCTTCTCGCAAAATTATATCAATCACTTGAACGCTTTCAAAAATGTTGGTTTGACGCGAATTGACCCAATTGATTATCAAGGGCAAAAAATTGTGCCTATTCAGTTCTTGAAAGCTTTGTTGCCGGATCCAGCGACACTTGGCCCTCGCACAAAAGGCAAAACGAATATTGGCTGCATCATTGAAGGTCCGAAAGACGGCAAAATGAAGCGTACTTATATTTATCAGGTTTGCGATCACCAAGAAACCTATGCGGATGTGAAGATGCAAGCGGTCGCCTTTACGGCGGGCGTTCCGCCAGTCATTGCAGCAGAACTCATGCTCAACAAAACCTGGCACGAAGCCGGTGTTATGAACTGCGAGCAGATGAACCCCGACCCATACATGGAACTTATGGCGAAATACGGCCTGCCATGGCAACAAACGGAGTCCATCGATTTTGAATCTCGGGTTTGATTACGAACATTTGGCCACGCCTTGCTATGTTGTCGATAAAGACCTCATAGAGCGAAACCTTCGCGTCCTCAAAAGTGTTAAGGACCAGACTGGCTGCAAAATCCTTTTGGCTTTAAAAGGCTTTGCGATGCATTCGGTTTTTGACCTTTGCGCGCAATACCTTGACGGCGTTGCCACAAGCTCGCTCAATGAGGCGTTATTAGGTACAGAAAAATTCGGCAAAGAAGTTCACGTTTATGAAGTGGCGTACTCGGCGCAAGAATTTCCGGAGATTTTGGCCAACGCTCATCACATTGTTTTCAACTCTTACTCGCAGTGGTTACGCTTCAAAAAAGATGTAGAAACTTATAATAAAAATAATAGCAAAAAAGTATCGTGTGGACTTCGGATCAATCCGCACTATTCCGAAGTCAAAGTCGATAAGTATAATCCGTGTGGTCCCAACTCACGCTTTGGCGTTCCGGTCGAACAACTGAAAGAAGTGAATTTTGAGGGGCTTTCTGGCTTGCACTTTCACGCCATGTGCGAACAAAACTCAGACGTCTTACAGCGCATTTTGGCGGTGGTTGAAAAAACCTGCACACCCTACTTTGACAGAATTAAATGGATTAACTTTGGTGGCGGACATCACATCACGCGCCCGGACTACGATATTAAGCTTCTTGTCGACACCATCAATGGCTTTCGCAGTCGACACGATCTTCAGGTCTATTTGGAGCCAGGCGAAGCCATTGCGCTTAACACTGGTTATCTAATTTCTTCGGTTTTGGATTTGACCCATAACGGCATGGACATCGCTTTGATGGATGTTTCCGCGACTGCTCATATGCCTGATGTCCTGGAGATGCCTTACCGACCAGAAATCATTGGTGGTAAAGAACCAGGCAAGAACAAATTCACTTATAAACTAGGCGGAACCACTTGTTTGTCCGGTGACGTAATCGGCGATTACTCTTTTAACGAACGCCTTGAACTCGGCGATAAACTTATATTTATGGATATGGCACATTATTCTATGGTCAAAAACACCACGTTCAATGGCGTGAATTTGCCTGACATTGTCTTGGCGTCATCGCGTAAAAATACTACTGAAGTTATCCGAAGTTTTGGCTACGAAGATTATCGAAATCGTCTTTCCTAACAGCTGAATTATTTTGACCCGGGATCTTCATGACAGACGACAAACTTCGCCCCCCCGCCTATGTTTCTAATTTTTATCTTTGGTCCATCGTAGTTTTGGGCTCAGTATTTGGCTGTCTTTTCGCCTGCACACAAGATCTTCGCTATGATGAAATCCAACTTTTGCACAAAGGCACTCAGCTCGCGCGTCACCTAAACTTAGTGCCTTTTGGAAATGTAGTGACGGGAGGCCTCGGGCATTCACCGGGAATTTTAACTTCGCTACTCGTAGGTATTCCCATGATGGTCGTGATGTCCCCCATCTCGCCCGTTGTTTTGGTTTTCATTCTTCATTTTATTTCGCTTTATCTTTACGCGAATTTGACCAGAGAGATTTTTGGTCGGCGAATTTTAATAATCGTTTTGCTATTTTATTGGCTGAGCGTCTGGCACACCTCGAAGATGATTTTATGGAACCCCTCATATCTTTTCTTCCTAAGTACAATCCATCTTTGGAGCTCTTATCATTCACGGAGTCGAAAATCGGCCTGGCACACCTTCTCCCTAACCCTTGCTATTGGCGCGGCGCTACAAGTGCATAGCTCTTGGGTTATACTGGCCTTGTTAAGTACTTTTTTGTATTGGCGTGGACTTATTCGTATCCATTGGCCTGCCTTTATCGCAGCATGTCTGATTATTTTGGCCATGCTGATCCCGTATTTTATCGATCTCTTTGCCCCCTCTAAACCGGATACGATTATCATCGCATCGGACGCATTTATTGGTCGTGGTTTGATCTATGGATATCCACTCATGAAAGGCCTGTTCTATTGGATACGCTATGCCAGCACCTATTTTAGCAGTGATATTTTCACTGGTACCACTTATGGTTGGATGCCAGGTTGGCTTGCGAGCTTGGTATCCATTCTTATGGGTTCACTAAAGTGGGTGCTGGCAATGGTAACATTGGTTGTTTCGTGTTGGGCTAACTTTGAACTCTTGAAGAAAGCGAAGCAATCTCTAAAGCGTCGCGAATTCAATGACAGCAAAGATTGGCTTCAGTCTTATGCATGCTGGACATTTGTTTCTGTGTTTATTGCCGTCGCCGCATCTCCCATCACGACGTCGTACTGGCATTTGCTGATCGTCTTTCCGCAAGCTATTTTGCCGTTGCTATTTTTTTGGGACCGGCACGAAGCGCTTTTGCAGCTTGTGTCTCGTTCGAAACCCATTCTGACTGGCTTTGTAGTTGTGGTAAGCTTGATTAGCTTTTTTGGCGCCATGAGTTCCGTTCGCCACGACTATAAAATAGACGTGCATTCAGAATTCCTACGCCTCGATAAAGAAGGTCGATTGGGACCACCCCCGACCTCAAACCGTCCATAGGAGTTTTGGCCATGTTACGTTTCCTTTTTCTCGGGCTCATTTTTGCAACGGTAAGCTGCGTAACGACGCCAGCTGAACGTCCAGACATTGACTTTGAAATCAGTAAATCTACTTTGACGACGATGTCTGCAGATATGAAAAAAGCAAAAACTGCAGAAACTCCAGTAGATGTCGCAAATCTTGGATGCTGGAAAGACAAATGCCGCATTGAACTGACGCACGAAGATGGCAAGGTTGGAACTCTGGGATTAACACCTGAGGATCTGAAAACCCTTTTGGCAGCTATCTCCAAGTCAAAAGTGAATGAACCTCTCGATGCTAGCAGCGGCAGTTCCAGCGTATCGTGCACACCAAATGAATGTAAATTTTCGATAACCAAAGACATCGAATTGGATCCAAAAGCGGACTTTTGGGTCAGCGATTTGCTGGGAGATTTGAAATCTCAAGCTGCAAAGCCCGCTAGTCGGAAGAAAAAATAGTTCCTTCGTCATCCAGAGCTTTCAAGAGCGCAGCTCGCCGATCGCTCAGAATGACGGGCATGAAGAACTTAAACAAAATTTACCGATCCGGCTTTAGACGGTGAAATCCATCTTTCTGTTCAAAAATAGCGTTAGGTTTTTTCGGCACAGCTTTCTGCTTGGTTTTATCAAAATCGTTCTTTTTTACGGGGACAGGATCAGATTTTGCACCTGCCGTTATAGGGCGACAACATCCATAGTAAACGTGTTCACCGTTGTAGTCTAAGGTGACGTAGGCATTATAGACCTTCTCGCTCATCCCATCTGAACAGTCCTTAGCACGAACAACATTTACTGTGAGTTTTTTGCCGTCTTTGCTTTGACCACGCATGTAAAAACCGGCCCCCATGGACATGCCATAAAATGTGTCGAGTCTGACCTTTTCAAGTGTATGGCGCTCACCCATCATGACATCGTAGGTTGCAACCTTATCAACATACGAAAAGCCCCAGAAAGGCTCAGTGCCGGTGCAGGAAAAATTCTCTTCTTGAGCAAGCGAAGTGGTAGCCAATGTTACGAAAAGAAAAAAAGCTCTCGTTATAGATTTGCCAGACATGGTCCATCTCCTTTTATAACGCAAAGTTCGGCTTATCTTGCTAAACTTTGACGGCCCATCATAGATTTGCTTCCATAATAGAGCAATGAATTTGGCGAAAGGAAATGACGTGGACTGGAAAATATTTGGCACAGCTTTTATGACAATTTTTTTGGCAGAATTGGGAGATAAGACTCAATTTGCCGCGATGGCACTATCTGCCGGTAATGACAATAAACTTGCTGTTTTATTGGGAGTCGTATTGGCTTTGGCTTTAGCAGGAGTGCTCGGTGTTGCGCTTGGCGGACTGATTGGTGCTTGGATCGATCCCAAGATGATGCGCTGGGTTTCCGGCGGAATGTTTCTCGCGATCGGAACTTGGATTCTCATCGCTGGTTAATGTTAATCAAGCGCCCGCGAAGTCGAGCAGGCGCCTGATCAAGCTTTAAGAGTGTTTGTCCGATTTTGTCACGGGAGCTGGATTCATGCGATTGAATACAGAAAACGCCGTTGCCATCATTCCACTTAAATCCGCTGGATTTGCGGGGACGATGATCGTATTGGCGTCCGTTGCAAATTTTCCGAACTCTTGTACGTAAGCTTCGGCTACTCGAAGTTCTGCCGACTCTCTGCCTCCTGGTGTATTTAAAATTTCTGCAACTCTTTGCAATCCCTCTGCAGTTGCTTTTGCTACTGATAAAATTGCGGACGCTTCCCCTTCGGCCTCATTGATTTGGCGTTGACGCTGAGCTTCAGAGTTTTTAATTGTTTGTTGCTTCTCGCCCTCAGCACGGTTGATTTTTGAATCCCGATCACCTTCTGACTCAAGGACTTTGGCGCGTTTTTCACGTTCGGCGCGCATTTGTTTTTCCATTGCTGCTAGTACATCCCCTGGAGGCGTAATGGACTTGATTTCATACCGAAGGACTTTGACGCCCCACGGATCCGTTGCATTATCGATGGCTAGGATGACGGCATTGTTAACTTTTTCTCGCTCTTCAAACGTACGATCCAAGTCGAGTTTTCCTATCTCTGAGCGCAACGTCGTTTGAGCCAGCTGAATGATAGCTTGCTCGAAGTTTGCTACCCCATATGAAGCGCGTGATGCTTCCACGACTCTGAAAAAGAGCACCCCGTCGACATTTACCTGCACGTTATCGCGCGTAATGCAAATTTGTTCAGGGATATCCATGACGATCTCTTTAATGGTATGAACGTATTGAATGCGATCAACAAACGGTATGGTAATGTGCAATCCTGCATCGAGGGTACGGCTGTATTTTCCAAGTCTTTCGACTACATAAGCCATTTGCTGAGGTACAATTCGTATACTTTTAAATAAAACAATCGCCACAAAAACACATACTAAAACCAGGAAAATTGTCTGAGCTGTCATGATTCCCTCTTAATTCTAGACTTTTTTAACAAATAATTTGATTCCATCTTTTCTTGTTATCTTCACTTCAGAACCGGAAGCAATGACTTCAGAACTATCATTGATAGCAGTCCAAGTTGTTCCTTGGTACTGAATCGAAGTTTGCTTATTAGGTTCCAAAGATTGATCGACTACGAAATTCTGTTCGTCTTTCCATGCACCTTTCGCAGAAAGCGAATGTACGAGTTTTTTTCGAAACGTCAGCACTAGTCCAGCCGAGAGAAGTGCGAAAATCGCGATCTCAGAATTAAGGTGATCTAAACCCAGAAGGCGCAGACCCGCTACCAGTAATGCTGCTAAGCCAAAAAACAGAAGAAAAAATGCTCCGGACATCAGTTCTGCGATGGCGAGCAAGATTCCGACAGATGCCCAAACTATTGTTTGCGTCAACTTCATCTCCTTTAGGTGTAAGGACATATATATGAGCGACTATATTATCATAACTGGTGATTTTCTCTATCCTGCAAAGAATGAGTTATCAATTTGAGGCAAATGCGTTGTCTTTGCCGTCATTTTCGTGCCGAAGATCGGCCAGTTCAAGAATGATATATCCTCTCAACCATAGGATTCTCAATGAATGCGCAACACCGATCGCCTGAACTGGGCGAAGTTGGATTTTTTTTTAAGTCGACGTTGATATTTTTGATCTTTTAACAAGGCGAAGCTCAACTTAGCTACCAGTAAGTCGCTAATTAAACAACAATTTCTTCAATAATTAAAGTTTTCAACCAAATTTGCCGATAAGGCCAGTAATGAAATGTATTCCGAGCTGCTGCTAAACAGAGTTTTTCAAAGCTGTACTGTGAGCTGAAATGGCCATGAACCGCAGAAATCAATATCTTGCTCCCATCGTGTTGAGCCTTGTACTTGGTTGCACCAAGACGGCCCTCCCTACGATTGATAATCAAAAAACGCCACAACCAGCAACTCAAACACCTGTGACTGCACTTCCTGAAAATCCTAGTCCGACGTCTCCTGTTATTCCGGGAGCTCCCGTAACCCCAACGACTCCAACAGCTCCGGTTGATCCGACTCCGTCGAATCCCGTCACAACACCAAGCCCTATTACTCTACCTCCGAGTTCGAATCCTACTTTGAATCCAAGTACAACGGTTCCTCCCCTTACTCCGGGCGCTCCGGTTTCTACATTGATTGGCGATAAATTTAAATTTCAAGATGTCGTAGTAAAAGCCCCGGCCGGTTGGAAGCTACATCAAGATGTCGCGCAGCCAAATATTGTCATCCTAGGTTTTACAAATGCTAACGACGATTACTTTCGCATTTATGTTGAAAAAGATAGCTCTAAAGATTTTGCGAGCATGTTCAGCTTTAAAACGCAGACTATTAAGCCGATGTTTTCTGAAACGATCGGTAAATATCAGTGGTCGCGCCTTGAAAATAAGAAGTCTGGCGAGCAAAGCTCATTCGTTACTAGCGCATTTTGGATGACACTAAACGGATATAGTTATTATGGTTTCGGCCGAGCCAAAGACCAGCCGACAGCTGCACAAATCTCAACTCTTTTCTTGTCCATTTTGGAGTAAGCTCGCATAACTCGATCAGTTAAACTATTAATTGCAAGCTTAGCCTCAATGAGTATGACACTAAGCTGCGCGGCGCTTGTCGAAAACAAAGGCGAATATACCAAGACTTATTCATTGTCTTTAACTGGCAGCAATTACACTGGCAAGAAATTTTATCTTGGCTGGGGACATGCGGCTCCAAATGATCCTTCAATGATGAAAAATGAAACGAAATATGACGTTTTGAAAACCCATGATATTTTTACCAAGGACATCGGCGGAAGTTATGAAGGCAAAAAACTCATCGAACAGCGCGGCAGCACAGAAGCCATAAAAGAAAGCTTCAGCGAAATCGCGCAGAAGACGACGTCAAACGATATGTACGTTCAATACTCTAGCGGCCACGGCTTTCCGCAGGGATTGCAATATGGTGGCTCTTACACGGATATTGCTAACCGTATTTTATCTCTCAATTCAAAAGAAATGATTTCGTTCACCATGGCTTGCTATTCGGGCGGGTTAGTTAACGAGTTTAATCGTCGAAAAGCCGAATGGTCCAATTACAAAGAACAGGGCCGGACGCTTTTTGTCATGGCTTCGAGTACGGTTCAGCAGACTTCGAGCACAGGTCCCGGTATGGATCAAGAAAATCCTGATAATCCTTACGGTAGTGCGGGAAGTGCGTTTGGCCATGCTCTTTATCGCGCGCTCAAAGGCGAAGCGGATGGATATGTTGATGGCGTAAAAGACGGATTTGTAGATCTCGGTGAAATAGAATCTTATACGAAATCTTTGACGAAACGAATTGGTGGACACACTCCAGTAGCGACAGGCGTTTACAATCCTGGCCTCATCATGAATAAAGTTCTATCAGCGGAAGACATTGCTGGTATGGAATTTGCCGATCGTGGCACAGATAGATATGATGAATATGCGATGCAACAAATTATTAAAAGTGAAGATACCTACTGGTCACAAAATTTAAGTGAATTGCCAAAATGGTCGGATGTATCTAACTAATTAACCATCTTGGTTACAAGCACTTTGTCCACACGGTGTTTATCCATATCCATAACTTCAAATTGGAAATTCTCGTGCTTGACGATGTCCCCTTCTTTAGGGATTTTGCCCAACTTTGTCATCATGTAGCCACCAACCGTCTGAAAGTTTTCTTTGTTGGCGACGGGCGGCAATTTCAAAGTTTCAAGTAACTCATCTATAAGAATATACCCTTCGACAAGCCAAGAGCCATCGTGTCTTTTGACTATTTTTCGATTTTGCATTTTTTGGCGACCGCCTTCCGGCATCTCCCCAATGATAGCTTCGGTAATATCATAAACTGTCAAAACCCCTGCAAAACCGCCATACTCATCAATAGCAAAACCCAAACGCAAACCAGAATTTCGGAATTTTTGTAAAGCCACATCTGTCGTCATGGACTCTGGCAGAAACAATGGCGACGACATCAATTCGGAAACAGTGATGACTTTATTTTGGACGAATTTGGCGAGGACCGTTTTGACGGACAAGACTCCAACTGGTTGATCGATAGACGAATCAAATACTGGAAAATGCGAATGATTGTGCTGTGTCATTTTCTTCAGAATATTTTCGTTGGTATCATTAATATCAACCCCGACAACTTGAGTCCGCGGAGTCATGAGCTCGCCAACCGTATGGTCGTCTAAGCGCAAAACGCCTCGAATCATAGCCTCTTCTTGCTTATCAAAGATCCCGACTTTGGCACCATCGGCTATCAAAATCTTAACTTCTTCTTCGGTCACGACTTTGTCGTTAACGGGTGGAACACGCATAACCTTCAATACCGTATTTGTTGAAACCGTAAGGATGTAGACCATCGGGCGCAAGGTATATCCCGTCAATGAGACCAATTTTGCCATGCGTGAGGCGACGATCTCTGGATTATTCAGCGCCATCTTTTTGGGAACGAGTTCACCAAGAATAAGGGACAGGTAAGTCACTAAGACGACAACCAAGCCAAAACTAAGACCATGAGAATAGGGTTCCAATAAAGGATGAAGCGCCCCAACGTGCACCGCCAGTTTGTCAGCAAGCGTTGCGCCACTGACGGCACCGGCTAACACACCAATAAGCGTTATCCCGATCTGGATGGAGGCCAAAAACTCTCCATCGCCTTCCAACAATTTTAAAGCAGTCTTAGCGCCGCGATGTTTTTTAGCGATGAGATTTTTGAGACGGGACCTTCGAGACGAGACAATGGCCATTTCAGACATTGCGAACAAGCCATTGAGTAAAATAAGAATCAGAATCACAATGATTTCGAGAGAAACGATGGAAGTCGTCTCCTTATAGTTAAGCTTCAATTTAGCAGATATACCGCGTTAATTCTACAGTTCTATCTGAACCTAGAAATCCTCAACTCCTTATGGTCGAAGGTTTTCAGAAACGCTGCCTTCATATCTTCAGAAACTAAATGACGAATGTGACAATTTGTCTTAAGCTTAGAAATTCTACACTAAATTGAATTGTTTTTATTTTGATTAAAGAACGAGGGCTCTATGCGTTTATTTGCGGTCGGATTCATGCTTTTGACCTTGGTTGGTTGTCAGACGCTTGAAGAAAGGCTTGCTGGTCGGGTGGGTTGTGATTCTAAGCAATTATATCTAAGAAATAAAGTCGAGGCCCCTGCCTACAGTCGATATAACTTCACTTGTGAGGGAAAAAACTACGTTTGCAAAGATGTCCCCTTTAGCAGCTCTTGCGGCGATGATACTTCCGTTCCCGCTGGCAACGCCGCTAAAGCCAAATCTAAAGGCGCTAAGAAAAAAGCTAAGAAAAATTCATAGTTCTATTTGAATACCGATCTCAATCACTTGACTCGGCGGAATGCTAAAAAATTCTGTCGCGCGCTGTGAATTGCGTGAGAGAATCGAAAAGACGGACTCCCGCCACAGTGCCATGCCCATATTCTTAGTCGGTATAATGGTTTCACGACCCAAGTAATACGACACTTCATCTTGTATGGGCACACCTTGAAATTTGGCCCACTCCAGCGCATTTGGAACGTTCGGCGTGTCTTTGTATCCGCACTTTACAACCACAAGAAAAATCCCTGCCGAAAGCTTTTTGACGGCAACGCGATCCTTCACTTTAATAAACGGAACATTCTTAATTTCTACCGTCAATATGATGGTGGTCTGATGCAGAACTTTGTTGAAACGTAAGTTTTGAATCAGAGCTGGCGGACACGAGATGTGCTGGCCAGATAAAAACACCCCGCATCCCGGAATGCTATGCACGTCCTCTTCTTGGATTATTTTCGGCAAATCTTTGAGGCCAATCGTTTTATCGATAATTCGTTTTCGTAGAATACGACGGCCGCGATACCAAGTCGTCATAAGTGTAAAAATTCCCGCTGCTATCATCAATGGTACCCACCCCCCCTCAAGAATTTTGAGGAAGTTGGCGTAGAAAAAGACGACGTCCACGGTCACAAAGAAAATGACAAACAGAATAACCTTCCAAGAACTCCACTTCCAGAGATTACGCACCACAAATGACATCAATACTGTCGTTATCAACATGGTCAAGGACACTGCGATACCGTATGCGGATGCCAAGGATGTTGACGTTCGGAATTCGACAACAAATAAAATCGTACAAATCCAAAGCATCCAATTGATATTGCCAACGTAGATTTGTCCTTTTTCGCGTGAAGATGTGTATTTGACAAACATCCGCGGCAAATAACCCAAATGAATAGCTTGATTGGTCAGTGAGAAAGCTCCTGAAATCAAAGCTTGAGATGCGATGATGGCGGCCAAAGTGGCGAGTAAAACCAAGGGAATTAAAAACCAGTCCGGTGCCATGTTAAAAAACGGATGTTCCACGGCTTTCGGGTTACTAAGAAGAAGGGCGCCTTGTCCAAAATAATTCATGAGAAGTGCTGGAAGCGCTAGAAACATCCAGCAATAGCGAATCGGCTTTTTGCCAAAGTGGCCCATATCGGCATATAATGCTTCGCCACCTGTTGCGACTAAAAACACCGAACCCATGACCGGTAAACTCGACCACGAATGATCTATCAAAAACCGTGCAGCATAAAGTGGATTGAGCGCGTAGAAAGTCTGCGGATTGTCGATGACGTTGACGAAGCCCAGAATAAACAACACGATAAACCACACCAAAATAATGGGGCCAAAGATCATGCCGATTTTCTGTGTGCCACGGCTTTGAAAAAAGAAAATACCAGTTAAGACAAGCATCGTCATCGGAAGTACAAATGGTTCCCACGAAGGCGAAATTTTTTGCAAGCCTTCCACGGCACTAAGAACAGAAATGGCGGGCGTGATCATGCCATC
Organism: Oligoflexales bacterium; assembly: GCA_041740975.1. GTDB lineage: Bacteria > Bdellovibrionota_B > Oligoflexia > Oligoflexales > JALZUQ01 > JBGSKV01. Next base: position 53,888 of record JBGSKV010000088.1, read on the forward strand.
ACCGTATAGCAATGCGGTCCCCAGTAATCCTAAGGTCATCAATATATTGCGCTGCGTGTTGGTCGAAACACTTTTGATCGCCAGCGTCATCAGCGCTAAGACCCCGCCCTCGCCACCGTTATCCGCGCGCAAGACGAAAATTAAATATTTTAAAGTGATGATTAAAAGCAAAGTGTAGAAAACGAGTGATAGGACGCCAAGAATATTGGCTTCGGTCAGAAGCATATCGTGGCCGTGCGCAAAACATTCACGGATCGCATAAAGTGGACTTGTACCAATGTCACCAAACACGACGCCTAGGGCTGCGAGGCATAGCTTCGGGAATGAGGATCGTTCGTGCGTATCAGTAGACGGCTTCAACCGAGTTGGTGCCTTTGTTCTGTTAACGTTGCGGACTGGTTCTATTTATCCCTGATTTTAAACTAGTGGCAAGCTTTGCGACCTCCACTGACTATTGTTTTTGCATGTTAATTCAGGAGGTTATTTATTTCCCTAGGCAAGCTCAGTGAAGGGTGCTAACTATTCATTGTATACTATTCACTGAATAGTACGAGCTAGTCAGTGCAAAAAACCAGGGATTTTTATCTATGCAGAGCCTCACCCCGCGCCAACAACAGATTTTGGAAGTCGTCACCTCCGAGATCCAAGCCGGTCGCGGTTTTCCAACGATACGCAGCTTGGCCCAGAAAATGGGGTTTGCCAGTCCTAAGGCGGCGGCCGATCATCTTAAAGCTTTGGAAAAGAAATCTTACCTGCAACGCTGCCCAACCCAACGCAGCGGTTACAAACTCAGTGAAGGGATTTTGCCAGACACCCAAAGTTTTATCTTTGCGACAGGCTTAGCGGCCGGCTCACCGAAAGAGGCCTTTGATGCACCCGATGCCGAACGCATTCAGTTTAATCCAACCTTCTTTGGTAGTGGTCAGCAGATTGCCGTGAGTATTAGTGGCGACAGTATGACAGGTGATGGCATTCAAGATGGTGATATTGCCATTATCAAACTCCAAAAATCTTTTCACAAAAATGACATCGTCGCCGTGCGTATCGGTAGCGACGAGACAACTTTGAAACGTTTGGCCATTCGCGGCAAAAAAACTGATCTTCTATCCTCCAATCCCAAGCACCCTACTCGCAGCGTTCCTTCCGATCAGATCGAGATTATCGGCAAATTATCCGGCGTGGTGCGACGAACGTAGCTCTTAACTCTTAACATGGAGATCCCCACGGGCTTTCGACCCTGGGGATGACGTATCCAACGAAAACGTGAAGGGGGCGACACGTGGGCGCTAGCTTGCAGAAAATTATCGATGACACCAAACTCCAGGATCAACTGACGCAGGGCCATAAAGTTCCGCCGCATCAGGCGGGGCGTTTGCATTTTGCGATTCCGGCTCTTGATCAAGCCAAAATTTATATTCCTATGGGAGCAATCTCGGAATGGGGCCTGCCGAGCGGCAAACATGGGCGTCGCATCATGATTCAAATGCTCAAAACACAAATGCTTCGGCCCGAAGCGCCGCTTTGTTTGTGGATTCACAACGGCAAAACGCGCATTTACCCGCCGACCTGGGCTGCCTTAGGAGTGGACCTGCAAAAAATTTATTTTGCCGAATCCGAAACCCCTATCGCCGAGCTGCGCCCCGTTTTTTTGGAACCACTTTTCAAGATCATTGTGATTGATCGCCCCAAAAAACTTAGCAAAGACGACTGTGCTTTTTTGGCGAGTTACGCGCGGCTCCATCAGTACGCTATTGTGGTTTTGCGTGATTTCTTTTTGAGTGAACGACTCGGCAATCCTTACACCCAACTGCGCATCAACGCTTGGTACAATACGAACCAGAAAAAATTTCATGCCTTGCCGTTACGTGGTGCGAAACCGCAACCGGTTTCTTTTTCGCTGCCGTATACCGAGTCCAGCTATGAAAGATAATGTTTTTAACTTACAAACGCATGCCAAAAATATCGAGTTGCCACGTTATCTGATTATCACTTGTTTACCCAAGCATCAGAATTATCTGCAGGCTCTCACACCGACACTGATGCAGTGGTCGTCGCGCATTTATATTCTGGATATCTCGACTTGCCAGCGTTTCTGGGAAAGACAAGCTGCCAAGCTGGGGCTGACACCCTTTGAGATGATTCATCGGATTTTACTGCAAAGTTTTGGCAAAAAACTAAGAGCGGTGGCGGCATCGCATCCGTGGCCGGGACTGTTTTTGCACGCTTATATGCGCGAAAAAAAACTGTCTGGATTTATTAATTTGCACGGACCTTTCGGGGCGACACTTTACCGCGAAGCCAGTTGGACAGCATGGCTACGCCCTCTAGGGCAACTTCTCGAGCACTGGCTCGCGACGCGTTCGCCGAAGCCCGATCCTGTTTTGTTTCGCAGTCATATCGGGCGACTGGAACGCGCCATGCTGCGCCTTGATATCGCAACCCCCGCGGCACTGCGCCAAGCCGCCGCCACGGCGATGAAGCGACGCTTTGGCAGTCTTTTGGCCGAAGTTTGGGAGTGGACGAGCTTTACACAAAGAAGTGACGAACCGGCGACTTTGTTTGACGAGCAAAATTTTTTTGAAGATGGATTTCCGTGGCGGAGTTGGCAGCCTGATCACTGTCCGATGATCAAACGCAACTTAGACGAACCAGCTTGGCAATGGGATCATCTCGAACCATTACTCAAAGAGGATCTCGATCGGCTTTGTGACGATGCAAGCTGGAGTATCGGCGAAAGAGTCACAGAGCTATGTTGGCGACTCACACTTTACGGTATGGAAGCCGTCGAAATTCCGATTCGGTTTCGCAATCCGCACGCATTGCACTCAGAAAAAGATCAGCATAAAACCACTCTTTATCAGGCTTTATATAGTTATGAGGCCTTCACTCGGCAATGGGCGGCTGAACATGATCAGAGCGAAGATATTTCGCCCCCGCTTGTCTCTTGGACTTTGACTCTGAAGAGCCGGATGCGCGTGAGCCAACATATCATCGATCTCTTTGGCACGTCGCAGTCCGATGATATTTTGGCTTTGGAAAACAAATTGCCAACGCCGCTTTTACATTATCGCCTGAAGCCGGACTTTCAGCCGCACACTTCGTTTTGCACCGAGGCGGAGTTTCAATCGTATGCTTTTTCACTCGAATCCTGGCGACTCGCCGCCACACTGCGGCCTTTATTTTTTAGCCATACACCGACCGCCTGTCCGCCACCCAAACATTGCACCTTAAGGTTTCTTGAGCGCACCAGCGTGGACTGGTGGTTGTCGGAAGATCCCCATGATGTATGTCACGATTATTTTATGCTGACGGACGCTAGCCAACGCAGTCAGTGGGTTTTTCGCAATACCGGCGGAAAGTGGTACAGCCATGGCTTCTTTGATTAGTCGCTACGGCTGGCACGAGTGGCTGTGCAAAACAAATTTTTCGTTTCTGGTGGGTGCGTCCCATCCCGGAGAAATGATTGGCGCGGCGATCGAACATGGTTATGAGTCTTTGTGTGTGAATGATTTTGATGGTGTGTATGGTCTGGCCCGAGCTTATCGGGAGCGCGGCGATTATCAAAAAAAACATCCGAATGCTCACCCTCTCAAGCTTCATTATAGTGCTGAGATTCATCTGCAAAAAGATCATGATCAACCAATTTTGCTGCAAGATACTTTGGTCTTGGTAGCCCAAAGTTGGGAAGGCTATCGCCGCCTTTGTATGATTCTAAACGCCACGCATCGCGACGGCAAAAAGTACGCGCATATTCCCTTGAACGATCTGCTCAAGCAAGATGTGAAAGATTTGGTGGTCATTCAACCGATGCGTGGATTTGTGCGCACGCCAGCCGATCCTTGGCCGCGTTTTGAGGCTTTAAAACAGCACTTTGGCGATCGTTTGTATTTTGCTATCAGTCGGCATTTGCATTACGCCGAGGATTATTGGATTCGGCCGACGCTTGCTATCGCCAAGAAACTGGATGCAAAATGCCTACTGACACAAGATGCTTTTTTTCATCAGCCACAACAAAAAAGTCTAAGTGACCTGGTGCATACCATTCGCACCAATAAAACCATGGCCACGGCCAGCGAACATTTTTTTCCGAACTGCGAGCGGTATTTGCATAGCTTAGCCGTCTTGGAGGCGAACTTTCGCAAGTTTGCGATGTATGAGGCCGCTTTGGCCGCGTCGAAGTCACTGGCCGAGTCATGTGATTTTTGTTTTTCGAGTTTGAAGTACCACTATCCCAAAGAAATGATCGAGCCCGGATACAATGCTCAGGACTTTCTCGAAAAGCTCACCTGGGACGGAGCTAAAGCCCGATTTGGCGAAGTTTTGCCGCCCAAAATCATTCAGCAACTTAACCACGAACTCGATCTTATCGAGCGACTGAAGTTCCCGGATTACTTTTTGACGGTATGGGATATCGTGCGTTGGGCACGATCACAAAATATTTTGTGCCAAGGTCGGGGCTCTGCTGCCAACTCCGCCGTTTGTTATGTTTTGGGAATCACCTCCGTCGATCCCATGATTTTTGATTTGGTTTTTGAGCGTTTTATTTCCATGGAACGAGGTGATCCCCCGGATATCGACGTGGACTTTGAACACGAACGTCGCGAAGAAGTCGTACAATATATTTACAACCGTTATGGACGCGACAAAGCTGCCATGGTGGCGAATGTCATCACCTATCGACGCAAAGGAGCACTCCGTGCTGTCGGTAAAGCCCTGGGCGCACAAGAAGCTTTGCTAGATAAAGCCTCTAAACTCTGCGGCACTCGCCAGTTTCGTGGCAATGCTTCGGAACATGTGTTGGCACATGTCATCAAAGAAGAAAGTGAAGCGGCGGATGCCGCGCTAAACCAGCCCGTGCCTGTCTCCTTTACTTTATGGGCCGCGATGACCGAACGACTGCGTGAATTTCCACGCCACCTCGGCATCCACTCCGGTGGTTTTATGCTGGCGGATAAGCCGCTTGATTATTTGGTTGCGCAAGAACCCGCCACCATGAAAGACCGGACGGTTGTGCAGTGGTGCAAGGAAGATATTGAAGGGCTTGGCTTTTTTAAGATTGATATTCTGTGTTTGGGTATGCTCACAGCGATTCGCAAAAGCTTGGATTATATCAAGGTTTGTCACGGGGTTGATATGAGCATGGCCACTATCCCCCACGAAGACAGGGCAACCTATGCCATGATTCAAAAGTCTGACACGGTTGGCACCTTTCAAATTGAATCGCGCGCCCAGATGTCGATGCTACCGCGCTTAAAGCCCAAGACTTTTTATGATTTGGTGATCGAGGTTGCCATTATCCGTCCGGGACCGATTCAGGGCAACGTGATTCATCCTTATCTTAAACGCCGTGAAGGCCTAGAAAAAGCCTCCTATCCGCATCCTAAGCTGGAAAGCATTTTGAAGCGCACCCTAGGTATTCCGATTTTTCAAGAACAACTCATGCGAATTGCGATTGAGGTCGGCGATTTTACGGCGGGCGAAGCCAACGAGTTGCGCAAAAATATTGGCGTCTGGAATTCCAAAGGTTTTCAGCGCTCTCTTGACGTCTGGACCGAGAAACTCATCCGTGGTATGCGCGCCAATCGCTTGCCCGAAGATTTTATCGAACAAATTGTCGGTCAAATGCAAGGTTTTGCCCACTATGGATTTCCTGAGTCACACGCCGTATCTTTCGCCTTGATTGCTTATGTTTCGTCTTATTTGAAACGTCACTATCCAGCCGCTTTTTTTACCGGGCTTTTGAACTCACAACCGATGGGATTTTATTCGCCGCATGTTTTGTTGCAAGCCGCCCAGCACGATGGCGTGCGTGTTTTACCGATTTGCGCCAATCGCTCCGACTGGGATCATCAGCTTGAAAATATTCACCCCCCGGGACAAAAGTCTGAGTTTGGGATTCGCTTGGGTTTACGTGTGGTCGCGGCCTTGAGTGAACGAGGCGGCAAAGCCTTGGTTGCCGAGCGAAGCAAGACAGGCGGTACCTTTACGAGCCTCGAGGATCTCCTCAGTCGCTCGGCAGTGCACCGCAGTGATCTTACGGCCTTGGCTGCGGCCAATGCTTTTCATGTCTTTGGCTTGCCACGCAACGAAGCTCTTTGGCGGACCGAAGCCGCGCCGTTTTCTGCACAGCTCGAAGATGTTGAGGACAAAATAAAATGGACTCCCGAAAGCGATATGAAAACTTTGCAACGTGATTTTTCAGCGTTTGGCACCTCATTAGGCGAGCATCCTTGCAAGATGATTCGTGATCAATACTGGACCTACCCCGTGCCCGTATGCAGACTCGTTCCGGCCGAGCGCCTCGCGACCATGCCACCTCATGGTGTGGTGGATATTTTTGGGATGACGATTGTGAAGCAAGCCCCGCCCTCTGCTAAAGGCATGGTGTTTTTGACCTTAGAAGACGAAACAGGCTTTTTTAACCTGGTTTTTACACCGCAAAGCTACACGCGCATGTTTAAACTGGTGGAGTCGCAGTCTTTCTTGTGCCTTCGGGGCAAACTGCAAAAAGCCGGCCTGTATCATTCGATTATGGTGCATGAGATTTATCGCCAAATAGTTCCGAAGGCAGAGATTATTCCACTTAACGAAAAGAAAGGATCGAGCGACACATCAAAAGCAAAACACGCCCAGCAAGAAACTTTCAATCTAGAGAAAGAACTGCAGCCACCTCGCAGCTACATGTAAAACTAAGGTTTTGAGCGTAAAAACCGAGTCAAACGAGAAGTTAATTTTAAATAATGATCGCTAGGAAGCGCTTCGCCGTCAGCATCTAAAGTCAGAAAATACTGCCGTTGGGGAATCAAAAGCGAACTCGTCGCCGCCTTGGCAATTGCTGTGCTCTCATCATACTCATCAAACATCGCCACAAATGCGCCTAAATTCAACTTCTTCGCTTCTTCGGCTTGCCGAGTCATAAACTTGCCGCCGAGTCGCGGAATAAAATTTCTTTTGCCCTTATTCCAGTTGGACCAAGCAAAGCCAGGATAAAGAACCACTTGATAGTCAATCCCACGCCCTTCACAATAAGCCGCGTCCTTCGCGACGACGTCCGCATAAAGCTTTTCGACTTCCGGCAAAGTTTGGATCGCGCTCACACTCCAAGGTAAAATACGGTCGAGACCATGATACACATCATGCCAGCCTTTTTTGGCAGCCTTGCCTTCTTCTCGCCAATAAAACGAAACTCCCCCGACCACATAAAATCCCTTGGACTGAAACCACCGAACTAACTTCAATGTCTGCTCGGGCGTTCCCGGTCTTCCCGCAAAACCCAAACCCCAAAGACCGATCACAGGCTTTCGATTTTTGCGTACGTAAAGTGGCGAGGACATAAGATCGATTTTCTTAACGATTTGATTTTCAAAATCGTCTTTAATATGTTGATCAAACTGTTCGGAAGCCCCTGAAATATCGTACATAAGATAAAAAGGCTTTCGCCACTTCGCGCTACTCGCTTTAACATTACGCGTTACTTTTTCACGAAAACCCAACAACGTAGGATCGTCGCGATTCGACATAAACCTCTGCAGAACGATTCCATCCAACTGATAAGTGGAGAGCCACTCAAAATGCTTGTCGACCACCGCAGGATCGGCTGAAGAAAACAATCGAGATGGTTGGCCGTTACCGAGTGGGCCGAGATCAGTCGTCACCAAACTATCCAGAGGATATTCCGAAGTATCTGGATACAGTTCGAAGATGACATTTTTGGGCTTCACACCCTTCGGATCTCGACTCCAGTGACGCCAACGCCCCCCTGAACCGTCATTCGGTGTGCCGAACCAGCCTTGATAACCAATAAGCGTGAGGTTATCGAGTTCCACTTCCGAATTAGAGAATAGATTTTGAAAATGTTGGCATGAAAAGCATAAAGAAAGAATGATAACTAGACAAAACCTTTGCATATCAGCGACACACCACATCACCAAAGTCAAAATAATATTCAATTTTCGCAACCACCGGAAGTTTGATTTCGCATTTCAAGTCTTGATCATGGATTCGCGCGACTTCACCCGACTTTAACTCGGCCTGAAAAGCGCCGTCGTCTTCTACGTAAAAAATCCCAGATTCCGTCACGACTTTGCGATTTCTGATAAGATTGCCTCGCGCATCTTTTAACCTACCAAGTGCAATAAAAATCTTTGAAATTCTAAATTTTGCAAAATGCACATGACCAGGAAAAAGCGTCACCGTCTCATCATGTCCATCGTAAGACACTAACGAAGATTTTGATGCAGGAGCAACCCTTACATTATGGGCTTGATATGGCGCTAACAAGAACGCGACTGATCCCGTGCCTTTGACAGACTTCGTTCCCTGGCCATCAATAAAAATAATTGTCTCAGCTTTTTCATCGAAATTTTCAAGCTGCACGACGAGAGTACTTTCGCCAAGATCCGAAGGTCCGGTTGCAAACTCACCCTTGTTATTGATGATTAGTGACGTCCCCAAACTCAACCTTCGGCCCGAAGTGGTCGTGAATGGCGTCTTATAAATACTTGTTCCAATTCCAAAGTCACCCCACCGTGTGCCATATTCGTATTCGCCAAAAAATCCATCGGAATAATTCTCGCTATCTGACCAGTCCAGCTGATGATTGACCGCAATTCGGCTGCCTAGTCCAGATCGCGAATGCATGTCTTGATAAGAAAGGCCATTGCGAACGGATGTTTTTTGTTCGAAGTCGCCAAAACGTTCGACGGCCGAGTTGGTCAATGAGAAAGGGCCCCGCCTCGTCTGCCAACTGAGGCCAATAAAATAGACTTCGTCTTTTATATCTTTTTGCACTCCCACTTCCGCATAGAGAGTGTCCTGACTATTCTCAATCAAACTGACTCGAGACCAAAGGGCATTCATTTTCTGAATGTTTTTTTGTTCTTCCTTAACCGTTATGTGCTGATACCGAACGTCAAACCAATCAAAACTCTTGGAAGCGACGAGGGACAGTCGTTCGCGATTCACCAGTTTCGTATCACGCATAAAGGGCAATGGCTCTGTCGGATCAACCACTGTGTCGATGGGATACACTCGTTCTTGTTCAGTGGAGATAAGATTGGACCTTTCAAAATCAGCACTCAAATTCAAGCCTAGAAAGGTGCCGGAGAGACCTATGTTTAGACCCAATGAGCTGCTCTCACCCCAAGAGGTAGAGGCAAGAAGTAGTGTCTCTCGGTAAAAACCCGTAAACCCAAAAATATAAGTTTGGTCGTGCTGGTTTCCATAACTCGCAAACGTAAGGTCAGACACTTCATTCAAGCGCGTTCGGTACTGCAGTTGATAGTGATACTTGTCTTCGATTTTGTAGTGCGTTCGATTTCTTCCGATATCCAAACTGAGCTGAGGATTGCCACGAGGGACTAAATATCCAGACTTTGCATAGTATACGCGCTTCGTGCCATCAAGCCCGCCTACCCCCTCTATCACAACATCGACAAAGTAACTGCCTTGCGGAAATCGACTTGTGTCCACTTCCTGCTTACCTTGCGAAAGAATTTGTGAGTCGATCAACTGACCTTCTTTGAAAAAATTTACACGTGAACGAATGGGCACATAAAGCTCAAAGCGGCTACCACGCATGTCATTTGAGTCAGAAAGTAGTAATTGTTCTGTTGCAATGGAAAAGCCAAGAATTTTTTGAGAGGGTGCTAGTAGTGCCGACGATGTTTCTAAATACCCGACAGATGAAACAATATCCTTTCGAACATAATTTAATTTAGCAAAATCAAGCTCTCGATAGACCTCGTCCTGGCTATGTTGCTGAGACTCTCTGTATAACAACGAAAAGTCACCGATGCCATAAGACGAGCTCAGATTGTAACTGTAAACTTCCTCCCCTAAAGCATCTTGTGAAATAATGATCCGGGGCGAAATCTTGAATGCACCGACGTGATTCGATTGAACAATGTAGCTCGTGACGGAAGTGGATTTATTCTTAAAGAATTTTTCATTCAATAAAACACGCACTTGAAAGCTATTCACATCGATTTGCAGACTTCCCACATTTGGCAAAGTCCGTTCTTTGGCAATCACTCCACTAAAGAGTGGTATCAGTTCAGGTACCATTTGTGCGAAATCTACCTGTAAGAGTGAGACCACTTCATTGGGGTCCTCAAACTGGAGATCGCCTTGACTACTGTACTTAGCAGTCGCGATACCTTTATTATTTTCACCTAGATAAATATCGAAAGCGGTAAACTCATTCAGCTCCTGGGCTGAGACGTTAGTATACCCAGACAAGACGCCCGTACTACTCAGTAAACTTGCGAGTACCAGTCGGCTGATCGATTGTGAAAAAATCCTTATCACCGTTGAACGTATCCCTTTGTATTTTGATCGCGCCTTTTCCTGCAGGTGCCTTGAAGTTCTTGCCAGCGTAAATTCGCCCGCCTATCTTGGATTTCTCGCAGGTTGCATCTTTGACATCACATGCGGTCAAAACAAGGTTGACGTTGCCCGTATTCCTGATGATGTAATCACTTCCCACCTTAGACCAACTGATTTCCTGTTTCGTTCCGAATGGTGGAGCGAAGACCAGGATTCCGGAGCCCAGTAGTACTGTTAGGTTAATGGATTTTTTACCATCTTCCACTTTTTGGTTTGCTGAACCTCCGGTACTGGAAGTGGGCCGGAAAATAACTCTGTAAACCTCTTCCGTATGTATCACTTTGCTCTTAAGCAGGAGCCGAACAACTCGTTTTTCCTTTGGCTTCATCACAAACTTTTTGGGAGAAACGATGACACTTGAGTTCTTGTCCAACTTTTCTGGTTTGTCGCCGGGATTGAGGACTTTCACAGATTCGGTTTCGACTTCCACTGTCCTATCTGTATAGATGTTTTGAACTTGAACATTTAGCACAGGCGCCGCACCAGCCTCGAATCGATAGAAAAAATCATCCGGCATGACTTGAGCGTAGGAGATGTTGGCCTGCATCCAAAGTCCCCAGAAAATAAATATAGAAATCATCAGCTTTAGAAGACTATGCAAAGTCATCACTCCTCCGGTTAGGGTTGCAGTAAAACGGTTAATAGACCTGTATAAGTAGCCGCTTCTGCGGCCGATAAATTAGCATTGGTAAATGTCACACGCATCTGCGCATTCGTTCCGCCGCCACAATTTGTGGATGTCGTATTTGCATTATTTCGGGCTCGAGCTACACCCGTCGTTAGATTAGCGAAAGCTCCGCTTGATCCGGCGAAAGCCACGGCAAAATTGATAAAGAGCGCACCGCTCGTGACTCGAAACGCCCCTCCAGGACCAGAGCCTGTAACGGTTACACTGTAAGCGGTACCTGCGGAATTATAAATACATATAGGATCTGCTAAGACTAAGTTTCCTGATCCCGGCCATGCCGGCATATTAAAGTCGTTCATGTTGCTGATGCGAACAGGCGCGGGACTGGATGTCGAAGCCAGCAGCGAAACTAAAATTCCTAAATATTTCAATCTATTCATGTTCATACTTTCTCACTCTGGCGCAAATACAAGAGTTATGATTCCCGTATAAGCGCCCGAATCGACTGACTGCAAATCGGCTTGTAAAATTTCAATACTGAGATTGGCATTATTCGTATTCGACGATAGTGGCTTTGACGCATTCGCTTGAGCCGTGAGTGGAACTGTTGCTGTTAGCGCAATACGACCCACAATCCCCGTGGCGTCATTAAAATAGGCATTATATGCCAAAGGAGTCGTCCCGTTGGTAATGGTAAAGGCGCTGCCCGTTCCGCTACCCGATGCCGTGACGCGGTAAGTTCTGGTAGCAGTGCCGTAATTTGTAGAAATTCGCAAATTGTCGTTGCGATTCAAATTACCATTGCCGTTATAATTTCCCATTGGAAAATTGGCGAAACTTCTAGCCCTAATCATTTTGGGAATAGTCATGAGCACGGACGCCGTACCGGTCGAGGTGGCGCCAACGACGCCATCGGAAGCCGCAAAGATCAATGTCGGCAGCCCATAGAGAGTGACTGCAAGGTAAATCTTGAAAATCAATAGCGCTCCATGTTTAACGACGGCTATCAAAGCAGCGCGAAAAAGTTTTTGCGATCATGCGTTAGAATTTTGACGCTTAGATAAAAGGATAGCGCAAACAGGAGAGTTGATCAAATTGTCATGTGAGTATTTATTCTGGTGTAAAAACCATTGTCAATGTTCCCGAAAACACGCCAGCATCAACTGTTTGCAGGTTTGCGGCAAGGATTTCAATACTTAGGTTCGCATTGGCGGTTGCCGTGGCAAGTGGTTTTGCGGCACCAGCCTGAGCTGTTAACGGAACGGTGGTCACTAAGGCGACTCGACCAGCAATGCCTGTGGCATCGTTATAGTAGGGGTTATAGGCAAGGACCGACACGCCATCGGTAATTGTAAAGGCGCTGGCCGTACCACTTCCCGTTGCCGTCACACGGTAGGTTCGGGCAGCCGTTCCATAGTTTGTGGATATATTCAGATCATCGTTCATGTTCAAATCACCAACACCCGTATAGGATCCGAACGCAAAGTCAGCAAAGCTGCGGGCCCGAATCAGTTTGGGAATCGTGACCGTGATGACCGAGGTGCCTGTCGAAGTTGTGCCTATGGCGCCATCAGAAGCGGCCGTTGCGTTATTTGCCAAGAAAAGCAATGCGAAAATGAAAATCAACCTAGCTGCCATGACGGTCTCCAAAGCTTTGTCATAAAAATTGCGAGATGAGTTCGTTGACGTTCTGTCGGCAAGATTTCAAGAATGAAAAGAAGATAATGCGGGAAGGCCTTTGGTAAAAATCAAATGCGGAAAAATGAAATGCGGCCAACCTCCGAAAAGATTAGCCGCATTTTAGAAAATTTGTTTTTTATTACAAGCCAATTATTCTGGTGTGAAAACCAAAGTAATTGTTCCAGTGTAGACACCAGCGCCTACAGCTTGAAGTGCGGCTTCCAATACTTCAACGCTAAGGTTGGCGTTCAAAGTCGCGTCAGCCAATGTATCCGCAGCGCCGCCCTGACCCGTCAGTGGCACACCGTTTGCTAGCGCAGCGCGACCAACGATGCCAGTGGCATCATTAAAATACGCGTTGTACGCAATAAGCTCTGAACCGTCAGTCAATGTGAATGCGCCACCGGCTCCTGAGCCAGATGCTGTTAACTCATAGTCACCCGGTGAGTAGTTGGTTGAAATGTTTAGGTCATCGTTGCCATTCAAATCACCAAGACCAGAATAAGAACCAAGAGAGAAGTCAGCGAAACTTCTAGCAAGGATCAATTGTGGCAAAGTCAAAGAAATGTCAGATGAACCTGTTGAAGTCACACCGATAACACCGTCTGATGCACCAAATACCGCGCTTGACATGATCAATCCCAATCCAGCTGCCAATAAACGAATTTTCATAGCTACGATCTCCCAAAAAAATCAAAAGACAATTTGTCAACATGACTAAATCAACCTATGGAATTTGAATCGGTGGGATTTCGAATCACTTTAAGCCTTTCCTCAAGAATTTTTTTATAGTAATTAAAATAGGAACTTGCACAGATTTTTCAACCCTAGCTCGCTATACTTTATTGAGTTTTTAACCATCCTTACTCTTTGACCAATCGATTTCGCGACCTAAATATCCAAAAATAGTAAGATTTTCGTTAAAGCCCTCCTAAAGCCACCGATAAGTCTTTGGAAAGACTGACTGCGATCTCATCTCGCGTGGGTAGAATGAACTTTTCTTATTTAAAAAAATCATTTGAGTTGGCAACTGCTCTCGTGGCTCTTTGCTATGTTCCGCAAAGCTTAGCGCAATCAATGTCGAATCAATTGTTTCTGCCAAACTATTTTGATGGACCGCATCTTTCCATCGTTCCGGCCAATCCTCTTAAAGAAAAAGAATTGCGCCTCGGGCTATTTATAGATCGCGCGACAAACTCAGGTGTTCGCCAAATTCAACCCAATGAACCGAAAGACTTTCAGAGAAAACTTTCCAATCGACTTGACGAGACCTTAAATGGAACATTGTTTTCGTCCCTTGGTTTGACAAGCCGCTTCAGCATGGCTGCCTCTGCTTCTGTTATTTTAAACTCTGAGTACGACCGCGAAAACGAAGTGATCTTCGCAAAAAAAACTGGCCTCTACGATCTCGCACTGCATTCACATTTAAGCCTCGTAAATGGCACCACTATGCAAGCTGGCCTGCAAACCACCGTTGGTTATGACCTATCTATAGACAACCCTTTTGTCGGCGACGCCGTCCCACTTTATATTGACAACAAAATCTTATTTTCAAGTGCCCTCCCATTCTTTAATTTTGCTTTCAATGCAGGTGTTCAGTACAGCCCTGCCCGATCGACCGAAAGCGCTTACCCTGGTCTTGACCCTTACGGATGGATTGGTTCTTGGTCGACTGGTATTGCCATCGGACACGATACTGCCAAAATCTTAGTGGAATATTATGGTCAAACTCCACTGGGATCGTATGGCAATCCCACAGCCGGCATGCGTGTATCACATGAAACTTTTTTTGGCGTACGTCTTCATATGGGTTCTTACGATTTATATTTCGGTGAGGCATCTGAACTGCGCCACGGCATCGGTACTGCGGACCTTAGGCTTATTGCTGGGCTTAGTTATCGTTTAAGCCTACCAAAAACATATCATTCAAAACCAGCGCGACAACCTGCTCCTGTTGCAGCAAAACCCATGCCTAAGTCAACTCCAAAAGTCGCTGCGACCGCGCCGAAACTCGTTCCCGTAGCGCAAATCAATCCACCAAAGCATAGTGAGCACACGGAAACTCTAGTCCTTTACGACATAAAATTTGCAACCAACGCCGCCAATATCATTCTCGATAAACAAACCACGATGGTTTTAAACGATGTCACCGATTTACTGCGACGTCGGAAGCCATCGCTGATTTATATTTACGGTCACACAGATGATATTGGCGACTATAAAGTCAATGACGAACTTAGCCTGAAGCGCGCGAACTCGGTACGAGATCACTTGATAGCCCGCGGATTTGACAGTCGCTTCTTCCGCACGTATGGGTACGGTGAACGCATGCCACTCTACAAAAACACCGACGAATATTCTCGCAAAAGAAACCGTCGCGTCGAACTTAAAATTGTTTCCACAGTCGTCAAAAGCTATGGCCACTGAACCCCGAACGTCAACAGCATTAGTTGATAAAATCGAAGCCTTTCACAATAAAATCTCAGATATTAATTTTATATGGCTGCCATTTTTATTTTTGAAGCCAAAACCTCAGCAGCAGATAGGTTTCAAAAGAATTATGGCCATGACCGTGTGCTTTGCGGCTTACTTTTATTTGGCTTTTATAGCCAAGAAACTAATTTTTCATGATACATTTGAGTTAACAAATATTTTGTCAGATCTTCTGCTATTTAATTTAGGATTTTTAATATGGTTTTCTTTCGTCACCAGTTACTTCTGGAATCGTCGCGCACGTCGGCTCTCATTTTCAAACTAGTTCTCGCACTTAGCATTTTACCTACATTCGCTGCAGCTCAATCTAAACCAGAGACAGTCACATATAAAGCAGTAGCCACAAATGACAAAGGCAAACTCGCTTACAATGAGCAGCATCTTGTCACATTTGAAAACGGCAAGATTCAGAAGTCGCACACGGATTACATCGGTGCAAATGGTAAAGTCATCGCTACTCTAATCTCAGATTATAGTAAGGGCGTCGCCTTGCCTGTATATGAGTTTCATGACCTGCGAAGCGGACACCGGGAAGGCATACGGTTTCAGGATGGAGGCTTTTTAGTTTATTTTTCGGAGCCTAAAAAAGCGGAGAAGTCCGCCCCCATCAAAGAAACCAAAGACGTCTTTGCAGGGCAAGGCTGGAACTACTACTTAGTCGATCACTTAGCCGATATTGAAAAGCAGGATTTGCAGTTAAAGTTGATTTTACCGAGTGAGCTGGATTCTTACACCTTTAAAGTGAGCAAAATCAAATCCAATAACGAGATTATCGAAGCCAGACTTGGTCTTAATAATTGGTTGCTGCGCTTGATAGCGCCTAATTTACGCTTGGTTTACAATAAAGCTCAAAAACGACTCATGGAATACGAGGGTGTATCCAATGTTGTCGACGACGATGGCAAGAAACAAACCGTTACCATTCGTTACACATACTAGTTCAGAGTTTCAAATATCGAGAAGCCAAGTCATCAATCTTGGCTTCCCAAACTTTTTTTTCACCTTTACTTAAGAAGGAAGAGCGAAAAGAATTTTTTGCAATTGTCGCCATGTCTTGACATATACGGAAGGGTTGGTGGAGAGCCTCCTACGCATTTATGCAGAGAATGCCAAATTCCGGGTACTCTCATTTATTGCTATGATTCCTCGCCTATGGCCAGGAATGCAGCTGTCATGGTTGCCAGGAACTCACATCACTTCTCTAGCGCTTCACAAAAAGTCATTTTGCAATTTGATATTTAGGTCTCTGGAGAAGCTGCTGCCATAATCAAGGGACACCCGACTGGACCTGAACTTTGTCAGCTTGGGTCCAGTCGGGTGTCCCCGGAATTCCCATAAGCGGCAGTCATTATCGTAGATAGTGCATAGAGAAAAGGTACAGAAAAGGTACGGACGCACTTTCGGCGATTAGCCATAAGTTTTTTTTATCAGAAGTAAATCCCTAACCATTTTCCCATTTTTCAAGGAGGAGCTGCACACCTACCATGCGAATTGCAATAACTACTACAGCAGTTCCTCCAAGTTGAGCACTCTCGGCCGTTTCTCATTTCGACTGGGCATGCCGGCTGCAAATCAATACATTTTCCAGCTGAACATGAAAGTCCTGAGCAACAATTTCCTTCAGCTGCTGTTCCGCAACTTTGGTTGACCGTTTTGCAAGTCGCTCCACAAACTCCGTTCTGACAAAGACCTCGACAACATTGAGCGCTCGACGTGCAGGAAAGACTGTCCGCTCGGCAGATCAATGGCAAATCTTGGCTTCGGCAAGTTTTGACTCCGTTCATTAGGAAATCCGTGCAATTAAACCCAGCGCAACACTCGGAGGCTGTTGTGCAAGTTGCGCCGCTTCCTCTACATTGTGGCGCATGATTAGCAGAACAAACCTTCGTACCAATGGTCGTAGAAAACTGACATGTGCCATTGCAACACTCAGAACTGAGAGTACACATCTGCAACTCGCTTTTGCATGCTGGAGCAGGATTCGCACACTGACCATTCAAACAAGTTCCACTACAACACTGAGAACCTGCTGTGCAGCTAGTGCTGTTTGATTGGCAGACTTGTTTGGGCAGACACTTGTAACGATCTATTATATTGGGAGAGGTATTTCCAGGTTCGAGTTTGCACTCATTGTTTGTAGTATCACAACATGGAAAAGAGTTGCTGCAGTTTTGATTTATACTTGCACAAGTCGGTGTGGGCATAGGTGGATTGGTGGGAGTCGGGTTTTGCGGGCCGACACAGATTTGATTACCTATAGAACCTTGGCATGAATGATTAGCGTTGCAGCAATAAACCTGAGCAGTAGCACCTGGATCATTTAACCATAGTGGAATACTTCCACATTTCTGGCCACCGGAAGCACACTGAGGAATTTTGCAATGTTTTGAACTAGGGTCGCAGGCACCCGAACCAACACACCCACACTCCAAAGCAGGATTGCAGCAGTCGGCATTAGTTGCGCATAGTTCACTGTACTCGGAACACTGTGGCTCAGGATCTTGTGGTGGATTATCTTCTATCGTCTCGAACACCGCACTTACCGTTTTATTGTCAGTCATGGTCACGAGGCAGACGCCGCTGGTAAGTGCTTCGTCATTATTCGAGCATCCCCTTAGTGACGACAATTCATATCCATCGCTAGCTTTGACATTTAATACAATAGTATCGAACTTGTCGTATGCCTCTGTGCAGTCCGGATTGCAATTAATCCCATATCCCGAAACATTTCCTTCGCCAAAAATTCTAACGCTTAGGAGGTGTTTCGAATCCGGAGATGGCGAATGACTGCTTGACGGGTTTTCTTCACAGTTTGTAATTTTTGGCAAAAAGCCAGCCTTACCAATCCTGCATGCGTTGCTGTCTCCAGGAATGAATACTCCTGGCCTGGTAAGATTAACATCAATTATGTAACTATATAGTTGGCCGCCACATCCCGTTACGGTGAATTTGTTTACTACATGGTTACACATAAACTCGAAACCAGAGGTAGGATTCCCATCAGCTTGCGCCATGAGTTCAGTGTAAGCAAGATTAAAAAGGCTCGCGTGCTCTTCGCAATCGCCCTTTTGACGTAGCGTATCCTCATTGGAGGCAATTATAATCTTTGTTGCAGTGTGAACGCATTTTGCCAGCAAAATTGGGTCTTTGATATCCTTGCAACTCGCTTTGACAAAATTGACGTAAGGCATGACATCTTTATCGCAACCTCTAGTACAATTTTCCCTGCTGCAACCTATTAAGGAGCAAGCTGCGACCAAAAAGGTTGTTCCTGTTGTCGCTTTGCTTTCTATGAAAGCTTTCCACTCTTCGTATGTGAATGTTGAAGGGACACATCCACTTTGGCTACTTGGCCCTTCTGGCCCTTCAGGACCATCTAGTCCTTTCTCATAAATCGCACGGGGATCAATTATCACAGTATAATCAAAGTTTCTTTTCGCATTGTTTTTTAACTTCTCATTAAACTTTGCGTAGACGTCATTTGAATCAATGCTTTTTACTTCTTTAGTGCATGCGCAAAGATAAACAAAAGATAAAAATATAAAAAACATTTTCATATATAATGTTCCAGATAATTTAAAGGTTATTTCTAAAAATTCTATTTCGTATTTGAATAAAAATCAAATAGTTTATGTACCAACTGTTAATAGGTAGGGACGCACTTGCGGTAAACAAATTTGCGCTATCCATGCTTTATTCCAGATTTGAGTCCAGGCGAGTATGCTGCAAAATGGTCAGGTCACGAGCGGCAACTTAGCCATGACCGCTCAGTGGAAAGGGTCATCGCGACCCAGCGAAGATATGCTTCGACTAGTCTGGCCGAATTTCATCGATCCGCGTCATTTTCGTCAGCCATTTCCGGGAGCATCAAAATAGATCGCAAAACAGCCTCTATAATCGACCAAATTTGCGTCGGATTTTGACAAACCTCACTTTCTTAAAGCCAAACGCCGATACGATCCTAAATGTTTCGTTTATTTTAGAGGTACTAAGCTATGCGCCTTGCGTTTTTATGGCTTTTGAGCACTGCCATAGCGTGTTCTCAAAGCGAACTAAATGTCAATCCATTGAACCCACGTTCGGTGGATTCCAATAGTTCTAAGCCTTCGACGGCGATTCCGGCAAATTTAACGACAACGGCTTGGCAAAAGTCGAATCTAACCTTTTGCTGGAATGTTGATGAGAAATGGTCTCAAACTAGTGAGATTATACAAGCTGAGTCGTTTGCATCGCAAAAAGCTCGTGAGCAGTTTAGCACAATGACGACCGGAGTTGCGGCAATTGGTTTTGAAAAATGTACCCAAGTAGAAAACCCAGATGTCATTATCATTTGGACCGAAGCTGACATAGAGGGCGGCGCGGCTAGTCATTTTGGCCGTTTGTATGGCGGCACGACTCCAAGAGCTAATATGGGGTCCATATCTAAACCTGCTATTCACCTAAATCCAATCAGCATCAATCGTACAGCTGAGTTAGCTCGAACATCTTTTCAAAATGTTTTGGCTGAAAACTTATTACATGAAATTGGCCATATTGTAGGTTTATTCCATGAACATGGGCATCCCCAATCAACTTGCAGCGTAAAAGAAGACACCTTGGGATTATTCAAGCAGTTTTTTCCGCAACTTGTAGATACGGTTGACATCTTTGCCCCGACCTATGACCCATACTCAGTGATGAGTTATTGCAAAACTCACGCCTTACTCCGATCAAGTCAAAATCACGACTCACAACTTGACCCAAGTAGGGTTCAACCAGGACTATCGTTAACTGATAAATCTAGGCTTCGAGATATGTATAAAGGTCTTCCTCAGGATGCGGCGCTAATCGAAGTCGAACCAAAGCAAAATTTAAATTAAAAATTTGATTGAAGCACTCGTCTTTTGGAAAGTTTAAAGTACTCAAGTAAAATGAAAATCTATATGCTGCTTAATGAAAGTTGAAATAAAATAATAGCTGTGGTCATAGCCTTCTTGAAATCGACAGTACAATAGCTGACCCTTCACCTCACTGGCATCTATAAAGTTTTTCGTCAAAAACTGATTTTCCAAAAATTCATCTTTCGTGCTCTGGTCGATCAAAATCGTGTCCGAGCGTTTTTTGCCCGCTTCCAGAAGCTCGCAAGCATCCCATTCCTTCCATTTGCTAAGGTCGTCGCCAAGATAATCCTGAAAAGCATTTCGACCCCAAGGGCATCGCGTTGGATTGACGATAGGAGAAAAGGCCGACACAGATTTGAACTTAGTGGGCTCGCGAAGTCCCATAATTAAAGCCCTATGCCCACCCATCGAATGACCACTCAATGCCATGCGATCGTGACGAAACTGAAAATTCGCCAACAATAGATCATAGAATTCTTTGCTAACGTAGTCGCACATCCAGTAGTGTTAGGCAATATCGCTTGGTTATGAGAAAGACAAACTGCATGCAGGAGGTGCAACATTTATTCAGCGATTTGGTTCATCTTTAAATCTGAATGTCCATTTTCATATGCTATTTATTGAAGGTGTTTACCTTGATAGAAGTAATCAAAACCTTAAACCAAAATTTATTCCCACCCCTCCGCCCACAGATGATCAAATACTTCTAGTTGTGGCTAGAATTTCAAAACGCATCATAAAACTTCTTCGAAAAGAAGGGTATTTAGATAAAAGTACCATTGAAGCTATTCGTACTAGTCATGATCCATTATTTAGTGAAGAACCAGAACATTCGCGAAGTATGAGTGCCTCGATAAAACATATGATTGCATTTGGGCCTAGAGCTGGTCAGAAGGTGCGAACCCTTAAAATAGCCAGATCATTTGGCGAAGATGGCTAAAAAGCAAAACTTATTAAAGAGCGCTGTGCAGCGATTAACGGCTTTAGTTTGCATGCTGATGTAAGAATTAAAGCTAAAAAGCGTGACAAGTTAGAAAAACTTGTGCGTTATACTGCGAGGGGAGCTTTTTCACATAAGCGTTTATCTCAGGATAAAAATGGTGATTTGCTTTACGAACTTAAAACTCCGTGGAGTGATGGGACCACCCATATAAAACTCAGTCCTATGGAACTAATTGAAAAGCTTTGTGCTTTGATTCCACTACCGAACTATAATTTGTTTCGTTACTGCGGAGTGCTTGCTCCCAACTCAAAGCTCAGAAGACATATCGTTCCCAATCCAAAAGCAGGGGAGGTGCAAGCAACCTCAGAAAGTGGCGATTCAACCCCACCAGCTACGAGATATTCGTCGGGTCACGCGAGCCGGCGAGCGGGAGGAAAAACTTTTGAAGAGGTCATTCGGCCTTGATTTGAGCAGATCGGGTCACGCGAGCTGGCGAGCGGGAGGATTCTTGCTATTCAGAAAACTTCAAAGCCGTTGCGATGATTGAAGATCCCGATATCGTGCAAAAGATCCTTCTGGCTGTTGGTTTGGAAGCAAGAGCCCCACCCATTGCGCCTGCCAGAACCGCGCAAGAGCTAGAATACACCAACTACTTTGATGAGTGATTTGTTGTCCACGGATGTACAACTCGACGAGGTGACGTTGTTGCTCGCTTTCAAATCGAGTAGGCGCGTGTATATGGCGAATTTTTCTGGTAAAGACTCAACCAGACCGATAAAATCAAGTTTCGGAAAGGACTCCATATGGGAATGGGGGCCAGGATTTGGGTTTTGTGAGCCCAAAGCATCGATAAAAAAGGGCTTTATAATTCCTATCCGCTTTACAACAAAGCTCAAAAACGACTCATGGAATACGAGGGTGTATCCAATGTTGTCGACGACGATAGCAAGAAACAAACCGTTACCATTCGTTACACATACTAGTTCAGAGTTTCAAATATCGAGAAGCCAAGGTATCAATCTTGGCTTCCCAAACTTCTTTCTCACCTTCGCTTAAGAATGAAGAGCGAAAAGAGTTTTTTGCAATTGTCGCCATGTCCCCTACCCCTAGTCCCAATGCGATTTGCGTTTCTTCGTAGTTCTGCAGCATATAGCCGCCAAAATAAGCTGGATCATCACTATTGATGGAAACATTCAACCCCTCATCTAAAAGCTTTTTCAGATTGTGTTTCGTCAAATCAGGAAAAACGCAAAGCTTGACGTTCGACAATGGACAAACCGTCAGCGGAACACTCTCTTTACGCAAATGTGCCACTAATTCTGAATCTTCTAAACAGCGAACGCCGTGATCGACTCGTTTCACTTTTAACAAGTTCAATGCCTGCCAGATGTAGTCGGGCGGACCTTCTTCGCCTGCATGCGCCACAGTCATAAGACCTAGTTCTCGCGCCTTCGCAAAAACTCTCTCGAACTTTTCTGGCGGGTGTCCGACTTCCGAGGAGTCCAATCCGACCGCAACGATCTTGTCTAAATATGGCGTGGCCTGTTTAAGCGTTTCTAAAGCCATTTCCTCAGGTAAATGCCGCAAAAAGCACATAATCAGCAATGAACTGATTTGAAACTGACTTTTAGCATCCTTCATGGCGCGATGAAGGCCACTGATGACCGTCCCAAATGCGACGCCTCTATCCGTGTGAGTTTGAGGATCAAAAAATAACTCCGCATGAGTAACGTTGTCTTCTTGGCATTTTTTAAAATAAGCCATGGCAAGATCATAAAAATCTTGTTCTTCGATCAAAACGCCCGCACCTGCATAGTAGATGTCCAAGAAACTTTGAAGATTGTTGAATTGATAAGCAGATTTTATTTCCTGGACAGATTTGTACTTCAGTTCAATTTTGTTCCGCTTCGCTAGTGCGAACATAAGCTCTGGCTCAAGCGAACCTTCTATATGCAAATGCAGTTCGGCCTTTGGTAAGGCTTTTAAATACTCATGCATGTTTTACGCCTTTTTTGTCAATTCCCCAAAATCCTAGCAGTTTTCCAGGCCTCATGATAGTTCTGATGTTTCTGGAGGTCAGCTTCATGATCACGCCACAACTTGCACATACCTTTTATGAAACTGCTGTCGGTACATTGACGATAACCGCCCATGAGAAGGGCCTTGTTCAATTAAATTGGGTCAAGTCGTCAATAATTTTAGGAGATGAGGATCCGAACCACCCCATTCTTAGAAAAACTGTGAAGCAATTGGACGAATATTTTGCAAAAAAACGTCAACAGTTTGATTTGCCCTTAGACATGCGGGGAACGACCTTTCAAAAGGAAGCATGGCAGGCCTTACAGGAAATTGGCTATGGTAAAACCTGTTCTTACAGCGAACAAGCAAAACGAATCGGTAGGTCCAAAGCCTTTCGCGCCGTAGGTTCCGCCAACGGCAAAAACCCGCTCCCCATCATTGTTCCCTGCCATCGAGTCATATCGGCATCTGGTAAAATGGCTGGATATACCGGCGGATTGGACAAGAAGATTTTTTTATTGGCCCATGAGTCAAACAACTAAATTTCTATAAAAAAAATAAAATCATTTACTGCTATTTGCTCACAGCCCTACTATAATTATTGTTCTAGAATTCAATAATCATTTACAGGAGGCTCTCGTGAAGTTCTTTGTCACTCTCACTCTTTTCAGTTTTGTCTTAACTGGTTGCGCAGGTATGTTCACTCCAGCAGTTCCCCTTTCACAAGCCGAAGTTAAGCGTTTAACGACTTGTGACAATGCCGATTTGAAAACAATCCGCAAAAACCTTCTTCTCGCTGGTTATGTTGTGACCAAAACTACGGACGATGATCTTGTCACTGACTTCAAACAAGTCGGCGCCGGCTCATACAATAAAAAATGGGTTCGGGTTACTGCAGTTAAAGTTGACGACAAAACTATCCGTTTCAAAACTCGTGAGAAGCTAGTTTCTACTGAACGGGTTGCAGATGAAACTGAAGAAAGCTCATACACAGGCTCACGTTATGCTAGCAAAGGCCGTCACAAGGGCCCGACAAAGCAAACGACAACTTACCGCAATCAAACAGTTCAAAACGAAACAGATTCTCTATACACGGATCGCACACGTCAAATGCACGAAACTCTTCACGCTGAAATTTGTAATCAGTAGTGGCTACACACTCGCGAAGCGAGTGAGGATTAGTTTATTAAGCTCCGCCCTCACCGGCGGAGTTTTTATTTTGGCCAAAAAACGCTGGAGCATTTCAAAAACATTAGCTCGTCAGCTCCTAAAGCCGGCAGGACATGAGATTCGGACGCCAGCAAACGTATCATCTGCATACCTCGCCATAGATTCTCATATTTATTTCCATTTTCGTTTATATTGCCATGAATCAGCCGGGCTACTTCAAAAGTTGCGACAGTGTCGAAATAAATAGTGTCAACACTCAGTCGGCCTACTCCCAAAAGTAAACTATTGAATTCCTCGGTTGGCAGAGACTGAACAAACTTCTTACTATCTGCAAACACTTTGACTGCGCCACCTTTTTCCATAGCATCAGCCAAGTCACCCTCATCCAAAAAAAGTAAGCTTCCCTTGGCGTCCACCCCAATCGGCAAAACCACAGACACAACAGACTGATCTGTGTCGGGAACAAAGTAAGTCAGATCTGCAGGTTTTTGGAAGGCCCGAAAAATTTGATTTCTCAGTGCCAAGTCTGGCAGGGTGCTTGCACTAAATTCGACTAGCCGCTCGCTAGGCACTCGATTCGATAACCTGGCAAAGCTAAGAATCATTGATCCTTCGACGATATACCCTTCAATCAAGTTTGTCTGAATCTCAGCTCCTAAGGTTAAAACGCCAACATGCCCCGGAATCTTCGCAATATCCACCGGCTGACGGCGAACTCTTAGATTCAGCTCTATAACTTTTCCAACTTGCATGCGTTCATGATCATGCTGAAAGACCAAACCTGTTGCGATCACATCAAAAAACTCCCGCTGAAAACTCAATGCAGGCAAATCGATTGTACGCATTGCAGAGGAGGTCGGAGACAAATTGTATGCAAATGTATTTCCCATATGCGGAAGCTTTTCCCGACCGTGTGGATTCATAAGTGTGAGGGTTCCAGACACCGAATCCAATAAGACTTCTGAATGACTTCCTATCAATGTAAGTGTCGTTTTCACTTTTACATGCGGAACATCAAGAGGAGCCGCCAAGGCAAATTGACCATTTAAAATCAAAGGTCCCAGTAAAACTAAAATTTGTCGGATTATTCGCATAAGGAAAAACCACCTTAAAATAGGAGTTTTTCTATAATATTTTAGAGTTTTTAAGTCAATGTCACTGGAAAAATGCAGATTTTAAAGATGCGTATCGCCATGAAATTCTGGCTTTAATTAGTCAATGTTCAAAACCCCAAACACATCGCTTGCAGTCGATTTTTACAGGCTGACGGCAAAAACTCCATAGCATCCTGTGCGCGGTGATTGGATAGGCGTTCAGCGTACTTCGACCGCGAATGAATAGCCGTTTTTTGCAATCCACTCATATCGATGTTAATCCAACAAGGAATCAAGCTATTGTAGCTAAAGTCAACTAAAGTGGAAAAATCCTGCAGAATATTTATTTCCCAAAGTTTTGAAACTGGCTCGATAAACAAAATCGTCTGTTTATGACCCAAACCCACTTTCAGCTCATCCAATGCTTTTGGCACAAAAGTTTTCCCGGGCTGTACATAAAGAACATTCAGTCCAAAACGCCAAGCTGCTGCCAAAGCATAAGGCCATAAAATTCGCTCATTCTGCTCTGTTCGAAAAATTCGGCCTTTGTGAATCTGATTCTGAGCAATACTACGCAACTCCTGCGACAGTGCTCCGTCCAATGTAAAAGACATTGGCAAACTCAATGGTTTTTCCGAAAGTCCACGTGCGCTTTTCACCAGCCTTTGCAATTGGGAGAGGCGGGACTGGAGATCGCAAAACTCAACCGAGTTGGATTGTGCGCAGCTTTTCTGGCCCGTTCCCTCACAACAAGGAAACATGGTAGGGTCAATTTTAAGATGGGAGCTTTGGTACTTTAGACCGTTAAGCACACCATTCAGATGAGGTTGAGAGAGTAGCTTGAGAACGCAATTCGATTGGGTCATAGGAAACCGTTATTTTTGCACGCGCCGAAGGCGATAGTTATCGCCCTGGAAATCAATCTTGTCGCACGCTTCCCAGAGGCGAGAGTATATTCGCGATCCGACTCGATTTTCCAATGCACCGAAATGGTTTGGATCAAACTTGCCGACGGGCTGCCCACCCTGACGTTCCAAGTCGATATTAAAAACACTTTGCGTAACGCTTTCCTGGACGCCATCTAACTTGTAATTTGTCGATGCGACGATTGGTTTGCCTTGGTTGTATCGACCATTCACCAACTGATCAAGAATGGTTTGTTCCCAATCGAGGTTCCGGCCCTTGCCAAGCTCGTCAATAATAAGAACCTCTGTGCGTATCAAAGGTTCGATGAGTTCTTTATCAGCCTTACCATCAGTGTACCCAGCTTTGAGCTCTGTGAGTAACTGAAAGAAATCTACAAACCGTACGGCAATTCCACGTTGTATCAATTCGATAGCCATCGACACCAAGAGATATGTCTTTCCAATGCCTACGGCTCCCGAAATCAATAGTCCCCTATTCTTTTCAGAGTCGTACTCGTTCGTCCAGCCCTGAACTGCTTTGAGAACCTGCCGTCCACTACCCGTAAAATTACTAAACCCCCCAAAACTTGCCCAAGCGTATCGCGCCGGAAGCTGAGCATCATTAAATAAAGCCGCCACTTTTAGGGGTGAAAGATCTCGACACGACTTAACGAATCCGTTTTTATTTTGTTTGCCTGTGCCGTAACACTTTTTGCAATTTGAAATACAGGTACATATCGTGGCATGAGCAAAAGCGCCTTTAATACCAACAGAGAAACCTCGCCCCATGCATATTTTACATTGAACTTCTAAACCACAAACGACATTGCCGCCTTTGGCAGGCATTTGCTTGGTAAGTTCTAATTTGAGATTTCGAGTTTCCAAAACGTTTACGTTCTCTTTTCTTCTGACTATGAATATTGGTTATGGTTAGTATTTTATTTATAGCTCTACTTCAGGATATAACCCACTTTGAGATTGAAAATGCCAAATTCATAGGCTTTATTAAAGTTGTTTTTTATCGAATCGCGGCTAAGTGATCCAGGGTCATGCATATCGAGTTTGGTCACAAAGCTGCGCAAGACCCCGACCAATTTGTAGTCAATGAATACGCCATTCTCCCAGATATAACTGAGGCCAACGCCAGTCGCCATTACGATGCCATGCGCATCAAAGCCACTGCGAATAATCGAAACCGTTGGCGTACTTCCGAGTGTGACGGGACCTTGTGGAGAAATGTTGCCGTCCCACATGCAAAAGCTTAAAGACGCATCCCAATAAAACGGCACAATATCCCAAAAATACCAACGCCCAGACACGCCCAATACTTTTTGATCGGCATCGATACTATATTTCAATGTTTTTGACGTTCCATTGAATTCCGAATCTCCTACGCCATTAAAATAAGTGAACCAAATATTGGGCTGCCAAATGTAAAGTGCTTCCAAATAGTATTCAAGCCAAGGCAAGCCCGACCCCAACCCCAATGCAAAACCATAATTAAAGTCTTCGCGCATACTAACTTGGGTCGAATCAAGATCAGAATCATTTTCCAAAGACAGCGCATTCTGCTCAACGCTCTCAGGTTCTTGTTGTGAATCATGATCATCTAAATCTTGATACGAGTCTTGCATACCCAAATCACTAATCCCCGGATATTGTGCGAACGCAGGCGATGCAAAGATTGCAATCGTAGCTATCCAAAAATTTAACAGGCGTGCATGCAAAATGGACTCACCAACTTTCTGAGGTATTGGATTTTGTAGCTTTTCTGACGAGATTATGCAAGATTTGTCACATCTTCAGGAGACAAAATGGCGAAATTATATTTTCGATATGGAAATGTTGGCAGTGCAAAAACACTTAATTTGCTCTCCGTCGCGCATACCTATCGAAGCCAACATCGGCAAGTCTACTTGGTCAAACCTGCGCTCGATGATCGCTTTGGCGAAAACTGCATAAAATCTCGCGCAGGTCTCGAAGCCCCTGCTGATTTGTTGATTCTACCTGATAGCAAAATCGATACCCAACTCTTAAAAAATATCTCCTGTATTTTAGTGGATGAAGCGCAATTTTTAAGTCGTAATGTCATTGATCAATTACGCCTCATAACACTTGAGTTGGATATTCCTGCGATTTGTTACGGACTGAGAACCAACTTCCAAAGTGAGCTGTTTGAAGGTTCAAAACGACTTTTAGAAGTGGCGGACTGTATTGAAGAAGTGAAAACAACATGTAGCTACTGTAATCGTAAAGGGGTCTTTAATTTAAAGCTCGTCGACGGGAAGCCAACCATGGATGGGCCCATCATCGATCTGGGTACAGAAGAAAAGTATGTCCCGACCTGTGCCCACTGCTACCATGCCAAAACCAGCCTCCTCCCCCATCTGAAGTCATCTATAAGTAAGAAAGAGAAGCTAGAAACAAGCCTAAGCGCCTAAAACACCGTCCGAGCCCCCAAAGCCCTACAAACTACCTCTAGCATCTCTTAATCATATTATTCCTATGATATCGATGCGTTAAAATGACATATCAATAAGGCAATCTATTGTAATAATTGCTATTTTATAATATTTTTAATAGAAGCTTGACTTATTCTATAGATTTGATTAATATCTGAACACCAAAGTAAACAATCTTGTTTAATCGTTAACCAGGTATAAAAGGAGTCCTCACATGAAGATTACTAATTGGGCAAAGACTTGTTCATTTGTAACAGTCATGGCTGTGAGTTTAGTTGCTTGCGGCTCAAAGTCAGAAAACGAATCTGCTGAAAGTAAAGAGTATGGCATTCAAGAGATGTCTGCTGAAGAAGCACTCGCCGCTGGCGTCACAGGCGTCATGGTCATGGTTCATACCGATGACGACGGCAAGCCGATTTCTCGCGAAGTTCGCAAGCTACCTAAAGGTGTTAAAGTTGGCTCACTTTCCGAAGCAGAAGCCGAAGCCGTTTTCGCAAACGCTGAAACTGTAAACGAAGATACTTCTGCAGACAGTTTTTACAACGTTGGTTGTGGTGGCAGTATCAGCAATACAACAGTGATCAGCACAACTTCTTTCAACAACGGTTGTAACAACAACTGGGGTGGAAACTTCAACACAGCTTGGCCCGGAGTAAGCAGCAACAGCTTTTCATCGTTCCAACAAACAACATCCATGACTTCTTCTTCTAACAGTTTCGGTACTGGTCCCATTTTCGGCTGCTCTAGCTTCTCTTGCCAAAACAATGCAGTCGCTGCTTGGCCTGGATTCTGGCAAAACGGTTACGCAACTCCAGTTCGTAACGCACTTTTCGGCCCAGGATTCTACAGAACTCCAGTTCGTAACTTCTTATTCGGTTACCGTCCTCCTTTCGTAAGAGCTTGGGGCGGTGGAAATCGTCACATGTTCGGCTTCCCTACTTGCGGTAGCAACTGGAATGGCTGCTGGTAATATCGAAGGTACTTTAAAGTTTCTCAAATGAGCACTAAGCCCGCTCTAAAAGGAAGGTCGAAAGACCTTCCTTTTTTTTTGAATTTGACTCCGCCTGAGCGGCGTCTATCAATTTGAAGTACGTCGAAGTTGAAAGACTCTCTCGACAGTATGTTCGTCACCAAACATCGGAGTTTGTCGGCTTGCATACCGATAAACGACATCGCCAGCGTCATTTTTCATAAAGGCGCGGGACTCAAATATGATGTCGCCATTGACAAGACTAACGGAACGGGTCCACCGGGCTATGACTCCGGATGGGCGATCAATTTTGACTTCTTCTCGGCCAAGTTCATCTTCGTAGAATCTCTCGTACAAGGGATACCCAATGGAGTTACCTTGCGCGTCTATTTCATAAATATAAATAATCCCGTTTTCACCGTCCGGTCGGACACCCACACCAGCGACCAGACAATTGTTGGTGGGAGCGTGATCATAGATGCAACGCGAAGTTTCCGTGACATCGTACTCACCCAAATAAACCTGGAATGGATTTTCGGCTGCCAATGTCTTAGAGGTTGTAAGAGTACTCACCGACAAAACCGACAATAAAAATACGAATATAGTTTTCATAACATGCCCTACTTTTTGAGTTCATCCCGGATTAAATCCAAAGTCTTGTCGTCCGCGCTGCCTAGCAATTTTGTTAGATCTTCCAATGAGAAAAGCTTACTGGTGTCACCAGAAGGTAACTGGCCACCCATTTTCGCATAAAGCGCCATCAGAGAGGCCATATTGATGTTATCGACTTTGATGAGTCCCTGAAGTTCCGTTAGCCCCTGGCTCAACGCAGTTTTGATTTTATTCATATCATCGCCAGCGTACTTCGGCTTATGCTTCAAAATAATCGTTTCTGTACTCGTCACTAACGCATCGACTTGGCTGTCCCCTTGCATAAAAATTTTCAGATTATCGTCTAAAAAATCGATTAGGTCCAAGGCCATCGCTTTTTCCGGCTTATCTGTAGGGATTTTTGTGGCGATCAAAACTCTGGCCATGGCGCTCACAAAACCAACTGAGTCCGCGGCCTCCTCAACATTTCTCTTCCTAAATGCGAGCTCAACAATTTTTTTGCCGTCTTTTTCGCACACAACTTTTTGTTCAACTTCTGCCGTGCCGTTGAGCTTGCAGTCATCTGCCATTTTAAATCCGGCCGGAGCGGTAAAGCATTCACGCAGTTTAAAACCGCGCGGAGAACATATGAGGCATTCTTTCGCGTCTATTGTCTCCGTCGTGCAGTGTGAAGGTAGTGCTAATAGATTGGTTTCAGGAATCTCGTCGACGATATTCGGAACTACAGAATCTTCTGCTGTCAGTCCTTGGGTTTTACTTCTTTCGTCAATAGTAGGTTTTTTACAAGCGACGAAGGACACTAAAACCATCAAACTCATTAAGTAACGCATCCCTGTCACTCCTTATGAAAATCTAGCCGCGATCTCCAAGCGCTGCGCGTTTGGCAGCATCTTTTAGAAGTTTGGGTTGTCGCGCATTTTTTAGCTGTGTTTCTTCCAAATTCTGCATGAAGCTCTCACTTGGATTCTTAAAAAATTCGACAGAGCGTGATGGCTCTGAGCCTCCGAATATACCACTGCGTTGCATAGGTAAATAAAGATTGGCTTTGACACCGGCAGTCAATGCGAACTCGTTAATATAAGTCTCACCAGATTTATTTAAGTTTGTTGCTGAGAAGGCATCGTCACTATAGGCACCCGATGAACCAATGATTCCACCGCGCGGCAGGTCAACCATGACGTTTTTCAATTCATTTGAAAAATTGAGCTGCCATTCGCGATTAGCTAAGACTTCGACGTCGAATGGATCGACAAAATCGATGTACTTTTTCTTGTCGATGATCGTCCGACCAAAGTCGGTCCAAAGTGGCAAGGCACCAGTACCACCATAGACGCGGATACGACCGTTGACCATTCGATCGTTCAAATCAAAACCGACATAAGCCGAAATAGCATAACTATCACGTGGATCGAGTTTGGCCCCTTTCTGCGTTGGATAAGGAATAAATCCTGCGAATGAGGCTGTCGTAAAATCGTTGGTTGAACCCGTTTTACCGAAAGCAGGTACGCGTATAGGAAAATCTTTGCCGTTCTTTTTGGCGCTAACATAAAGTTCGCTTTTGGCGCGACTACCAGTACCGTGCGTTACGATGCGACGCAATATCTCACGATTGACCTGTATAATGTCATCGGAAACTAAGCGGAAGCTTTGACGCTTCGGTTCGTAGACCGTATTACCTTCAGCGTCGTCTATTCTTTTGATAAAAGTAATTTGATTTGATGGGCCTTCTTTATAGAAGCGATACAATTCACCAGTCGCAAAAGTCTGATAAATCTTTGCGACTTCAGCCAAAGATACATCGTTTGTTCCTAGCGGAAACGAAAGTATCGGTTCCAGCGGCGATTCAACTCCCATAGCCCGGGACATATGAGTCATGTAATTTAAGCCAAGAGCGATGCGAAAATCGTGATGACGAAAGAGGCGATTTAAGCCGTGCGCGTCATACGTTTCGTTTACTTCCTGTTTCAAAGAGGCGAATTCTTCGGTTAAATTCTTATATTCTTTTAGTGAAAGGTAGCCATCGAGGATGACATCCTCGACATCAATGTTGGTCGACTGACCGAAAATTCCTGAGCGTCCCCAAATCGCTTTCAAATCGCGAGGATTTAGGGCGCGACCTGGCGTGGGTAATCCGGCAAATTTCTTGCTTGTCAGTTTCTGTTTAGGAGCGTTTTTTGAATTGCGCATCGCCTCTTCACTTAACGTTTCCTCTTCATCGAAAACAGGGAAGAAACCTAAACGAGGTTTTCCACCGGCTCCGGCGAGAACGCGGAAATTCTTAAGCATGCTCGCATAAGCCGAGTTCCGGAAGGCATCTTGTGGCTTCATATCTTCTAATTCATCAGCCAGCTTATCCCAGTCCTGGACTAGTCGATCACCCACACGTTGCAAACGTTGATAGTTGTTCTTGAGCAAATGGATGCGACGGCCGAGCTCGACTGGCGAATGATCATCTTCGTTGCCATGAATTTTGACGAGTTCGTTGGCATAACCTCGACCCCACCACATTTTACTGACTTCGTCGGCCGTTTCAATACGACCTTCGAACATGAGGTTTGCGGCAATATTTTGCTGAGCCTTGGCAAACTGATGACGATCAATGCCTTCTTGGTTAATCTCGACTCCTAAGGCTTGAGCAAGTCGAAAATGGTACTGCGCTGCGCTTTCATCCGCACGCGGCGCGAGTCCCATATAGTCCAACAGCTGACGGAACTGATCAAAATTCAATTTATCGAGGAGATGCGCAGCAAGATACACCGACGCTAAGTTTTCAGAGAGCACGCCTGCCCAAATGATCGAAACATCGGGATAGACGCTCGAATGCTCGGGTCGTGGATAGTAAAACTGATCTTGATACGTAAAAACTTGCCGGTGGTTTTCCAGGCGATCGAGTATCGACCAACCCAACTGTAATGCAGCAAAATAAACGACTGGCTTAAAGACGGAACCCGGCGGACGCTTGGCTTCCAAAGCGCGATTAAAGCCAAGGGTATCAAAACCCGTGACCACCGAGCGAACTTCCCCTTTATCAAGGGCAATCATGCCGCCGCCAATCACCGGATGTTTACGCATTTCAAGAGTCGCGAGATTTGTTTCTTTGTCGTAACTCACGACTTCCGTGTAGAGAATATCGCCGGGTTTAACCGCAGCCAAAATCTCCTTCAAATGAAATTCAAAGCCTTTGCCGGACGCCAGATCCAGTAACATGGCCATTCGCTTAAGAGCTTCATACGGAATAATACCCTGCGGATATCCCAAATCCATTTCAATGGTCGGTTCCTTGCCAGGATTTATCTTTTTGATCTTTGCATGGTAAAAACTACCAATATCGAGCGATCGTAGTTTTTGAAATGCAGCTTCTTCTTCCGGTTTGAAACCTTTCAAAATAATTTCTAGACGAGAAAGATTTTGACGCATTTTTTGCTGGGCTTCAGCTTGAAGCTCACAGTCAATTGTCGAGTAAATCTTGAGACCTGCACTGTCGAGTTCGGCGATATCGTCTACACCCAAGGTTTCGAGAATTTCTTTGCGATTGAGATCATCGCGAACCATGTTGACGATGGAAACTTCTTGTATACGGAACTTGCCGCGATTAAAGGGGATTTGAGCTTTCAGACCTTCCTTCAACTCTTGATCCGAAATCCAACCTTGCTCGTGCATGCGTTCAAGCACATAGTTTTTACGCGCAAACGCTTCATCACGCGCGACCTTACGTTCTTCTTCCGTGAACTTTATATAAGGATTGTATTTACTAGGTCCCTTTACAGAACCCGCAATAAAAGCCGATTCTACCAAATCCAAGTCACTGACGTTCTTGCTAAAATAATACTGGGCCGCAATTCCGATACCTTTGCCGTTACCCGCAACATGGAATTGGTTCAAATAAAACTCAAGGATTTGTGGCTTGTCGTAAAGTCTCTCCAACTGAATGGCCGCAATCCACTCGCGAAATTTCCTGGTGAAAGAACGCTCCCAGGAATCCAAAATATTCTTCACCGTTTGTTGGGTAATCGTCGAGCCACCGCGGCGAAAGCCACCGGCGGCAACACCTTCGGCAAATGCACTGGCAATGGCCGTCGGATCAATACCCATGTGATTGTAAAAGTTTTTATCTTCCGCTGCGACCATTGCATTGAGCATATGCTGCGGCATTTCGGAAATCGGAACATAGCGACGTCGCGAATCTGCAAAGAAACTTCCGAGGAGCGTTTCTTCGTCATGGCAATAAATGGAAGTCTCTTGATTGATACGAGCAAGGATAGTCGTGCGTTTAAGCTTTGAGTCATCGCCTAGATAAACTTCAAATAAGACAACGCCGACTAGGAGCACAGCACCGCACAAACCCGCAACTGCAGTCCATCCACCCCAACGCAATAGGTCGCGTTTCGAAAGCTTTCGCATGCAAAATCCCTTATAAAAACACTAGGTATTATCATCCCCTATTCCCCTTACCAAAACAAAGTATAAGTTTTCGGCCTGCCCAAAAGATGGTCACGCCAGGGAAAGATGGCGGCAAACCCTGACCCGGAAATCACTTTGGCAAAAATCACATTTTATTATCCTGCTTTTCCAATGAGAGGTGGATGAGGTTCACGCTTTGGCAAAGCACCTTTCTTGTTCACTGGCACTACAGAAAACGTCTTATTCGAAGCCTAAAAAGAGCCACTGGCCAAATCGAACCTCGCTGCTATACTTCCCCAAACCAGAGAATTGAGGAGCCACGCCCCCTATGTCGAGCAATCAATCAAAAGACAATCTAGTCATCAATGCACTCAAAGGACTTGTGATCGATGGGGTCAATGCCGCGCAATCCGGACATCCCGGCGGGGCTATGGGCAGTATGGACTTTGTTTATCTTCTCTATTCTGAGTATTTAGCCTTTGATCCACAAGACCCCAAATGGCTCGGTCGCGACCGATTCGTGTTAAGTGCGGGTCATATGTCGATGCAGCTTTATGCCCTTCTTTTTGCGAACGGTTGGCTAGAAACGAATGATCTCGAAAAATTTCGCCAGTTGCACTCTCGAACGCCTGGTCATCCCGAAAACTTTATGACTCCAGGAGTCGAATGCACGACAGGACCTCTCGGCCAAGGTGCGGCAATGTCCGTTGGGATGGCCATCAGTGCTATGAACTTGAAGGCGACTTCTCAAACTCAGCTTTTTGACTATAAGACTTACGCCCTCGTTGGCGATGGCTGCATGCAGGAAGACGTGACTTTGGGAGCCGCGTCGCTAGCAGGGCATCTTAAACTTAGCAATTTAGTTTGGTTTTACGATCGTAACCGCAAGCAGATTTCCGGTGATATTAGCCGCGCGACCTCCGATAATGAAAAGTTAATTTTTCAAGGCTTTGGTTGGGACGTTGTTGAAATTGACGCGCATGATCATTCGCAAATACGAAAAGCACTCAATCAAGCCAAACAGAAGAAAGACGGTAAGCCACTTTTGATTATCGGCGAAAGCATCATGGCCAAAGGTGCTCATTCCGTGGAAGGCGATCATGAGACCCACGGCGCACCGCTTTCGGCTGATGAACGTAGTAAAACCAAAACCAAATTAGGTATCGACGCCGATAGCAATTTCTTTTTTTCAGACGAATTGCGTCAACACTACCAACGTAATTTTGCAAAACTTAAAGACAACGTAAACAGCTGGAAAAGCCATCTCGACGAATCCTTAAAGAACCCTCAATTCAAAAAAATGTACGAGACTTTTACGAAGCCCATCGACACTGAAAAGCTTCCAGCCATCAACTGGCAGAAAGACAAAGCTCTCGCGACTCGCAACGCTTTCGGCGATATCATTTCATCGTGGTGTGAAGCGTTACCGCAACTCATGGGCGGCAGTGCTGATTTGGAACCAAGTAATATGACCGGCGCGTTCGCAAAAAAAGTGGGGGATTTCCAAGCCAATAACCCCATCGGTCGCAATATCGCCTTTGGCGTGCGCGAATTTCCGATGGCAGCCATTTGTAACGGTATGGC
The DNA here is from genome assembly GCA_041740975.1 of Oligoflexales bacterium. Classification (GTDB taxonomy): domain Bacteria; phylum Bdellovibrionota_B; class Oligoflexia; order Oligoflexales; family JALZUQ01; genus JBGSKV01. Next base: position 90,115 of record JBGSKV010000088.1, read on the forward strand.
TCTTGGTGGTTTGCATGTTCCCTTTAGTGCGACATTTTTGAGTTTTGCAGACTACTCCCGCCCCGCTCTCCGCTTAGGTGCAATCCAAAGAGTGCGCGTCATCCATGAGTTCACCCATGATTCCTTTTATCTGGGCGAAGATGGACCTACGCATCAGCCAATTGAACACGTGATGAGCCTCAGAGCGATTCCGGACTTTCATGTGATGCGCCCAGCCGATGGCGTAGAAACCGAAATCATGATGCGTGAAGCTATACGGATTTCGTATCCAAGCGCAGTTTGTTTGACCCGCCAGAAGCTCGCATTTTTGGCGTTACCTGATCGCGAAAAGGACAATGTTAAAAAAGGCGCCTACATTTTGGTAGATCAACCTAAAGCCGATATGGTGATTTACGCCTCCGGAAGCGAAGTCCATCTGGCTTTGTCGGTAGCCAAGAAATTACAGGAAAAGAATATCGCCGCAAAAGTCGTCTCCATGCCGTGTTGGGAACTTTTTTTCCAACAAGACAAAGCCTATCAAAAGCGGATATTCGCCGACGAATGCACGAAGCGTGTTTCGATAGAAGCCGGTACAACCTTGGGTTGGGAGCGTTTTGTCGGTCGCCATGGTTTGATGATCGGAATCGATCACTTCGGGGCCAGCGCACCCGCGGGAGATCTCGAAAAAGAATATGGTTTTACTACCGATTCGGTTTATGAAAAAATACAGGCTCATTATTTCTAGAACTTTTCAAAATTGTTTGAAGTGACTTGTACCAAGAGGAACTTTTATGAGAATTCGACGCGCAGCCGTATTGGGCGCAGGGGTTATGGGCGCACAAATCGCCGCCTTACTTTCTGCCGCTGGAGTCCGGACTTATTTATTCGATCTACCGAGCGACGCTCCACCAGCTGATCCGAAACTGGCGAAAGCTGTGGACAAAAACTTTCGGTCCACTCGATCGGTATTGGCGATCGAACAACTTAAAGAACTAAAACCCTCGCCTATTTTGTCCGAACTCACACTGGCTGGGATTATTCCGGTCAATTTTGAAGACGATATTTCAGTGATTCGCGATGTGGACTGGGTGATCGAGGCCGTTGTCGAGCGACTCGATATCAAGCAACCACTTCTCAAGAAACTAAGTGAATACCACCGTCCCGGAACACCCATTACAACCAATACGTCAGGAATTAGCCTCGGCAAACTCTGTGAAGGCTTACCGGAGTCGTTTACATCCTGTTTTTTTGGGACACATTTTTTCAACCCACCACGCTACATGAAACTTCTGGAAATCATTCCTCACGATGGAACGGATCCAGCTTTGATGGCAGATTTGGCCGAATGGATTGAACATCGTCTCGGCAAAGGTTTAGTGGAAGCCAAAGACACGATTAATTTTATCGGCAATCGGATCGGTGTTTTTACAATTCAGTCGACCTTTCAACACACGGATGAACTCAAGTTAAATTTTGAAACAGTCGACGCTCTCACCGGCACGATCATGGGTCGCCCGAGTTCGGCGACTTATCGCACGGTCGATGTGGTTGGTTTGGATACTTACGCGCATGTCGCCAGAAACGTCTATGATTTGGTCCCAAACGATCCTTATCGCAATGCTTTCAAGGCACCACAATGGATGGCCGGCCTTATTGAAAAAGGTCACGTCGGACAAAAGTCCGATAGCACTGGCTGTTACAAAAAAATTAAGAATAAAGGCGAAACTGAAATCCTCGCCTATCGTCCCGAATCTGGCACTTACGAGCCGCAAAACGTACAAGATTTTGCTTGGATGAAAGACGTCAAGCGCCTGGACCTTGTCAAACGCTTGCAGACGATTCTAGGTCAAAACGATGCCGGAGCGCAGCTTATTTGGCGAGTTTTGCGCGATACCTTTGCTTACTCAGCTCTCCTTGTCAAAGACATCGCCAATGGTAAGCCTATGGCCGTAGATGAAGCGATTCGATGGGGCTTCAATTGGGAAATGGGGCCGTTTGAACTTTGGCAAGCGCTTGGCTACGAAAAGATTTTGCAACGCATGCAAGCGGAAGGCATTAAGCTTCCCAGTGACTTTGATAAAGTGACTTTCTACAAACCGGCGCCGGGTACGGACGAATGGGAACTCACAGGCCCATCATCGCAATGGAATTTTTTGGATAAGTCTTTCCGCGCTGTCGAAAAGTCTCAGCATCATATAAAGCTGCCGACTTCCGGAACGTCGAAAGATCCACGAGTTGTTCTTAAGAACGAATTTGCATCTTTAGTTGATATTGGTGACGGGGTCGCTGCCCTTAGTTTTCATTCCAAAATGAATACTTTGGACCTGCAACTTCTTGATCTCGTGCAAAAAGCTTTGGTTGTGACGAATGACCAGTTTGCAGCGATGGTCATTGCTAATGACGGCCCGCATTTTTCGGCCGGCGCCAATCTACAAGTCATCTTGCAAGCCATTATGAAAAAAGACTTCGCGAGCATTGATCAAACTTTGCGGCATTTTCAAGCTACGATGCAACTTATCAAATACTCTTCGTTCCCGGTGATTGCTTGTCCGTTTAATTTGACCCTGGGTGGCGGCTGTGAAGTGAGCCTTCATGCACATAGACAGCTTGTCCATATAGAAACTTACGCCGGCCTTGTAGAAGTTGGCGTGGGTTTGATCCCGGGTGCAGGTGGAACCAAGGAACTAGCCTTGCGCGCCTATCGCACGGCGGGATTAGGCGATACTTACAAACCGATGCCGTTTTTGCAAAGAGCTTTTATGCTCATCGGCATGGGCAAGACGTCGACGTCCGGCGCTAACGCCATCGAAATGAGCCTTTATGATTACGCGACTTCGACCGTAACCTTTACAAAAGACCGCCAAACTTCACAGGCCAAATTTATGGCGATAGAAATGCTCCAACGTGGTTTTTCACCGGCCATGCCAGTGCAAAGCGTGGCAGTAGTCGGCGATCCTGGTATTCAGACCTTCAAAATGATGTTGTACAATATGGTGCAAGGCCGACAAATTTCCGAGTACGACGCTTTTATTGGTGAACGTGTTGCGACCGTTCTCTGTGGCGGTGAAGTTGATCGCGGCACCAAACTTAGCGAACAACAATTTTTGGATTTGGAACGACGCGTTTTTGTCGAACTTTGCCAACAAGAGAAAACAGCGGCCCGTATAGAACATATGTTGAAAACCGGAAAACCATTGCGTAACTAAGGATCGTTTATGAAACCAGTTTATATTATTTCGCCTTATCGCTCAGCCGTAGCCAAAGCTTTCCGCGGAAGTTTTGCTAACAAACGTCCGGATGATTTGTGCGCTGATGTCATCAAAGGCGTCATGGCCAAAACCCCGACGCTTGACCCAGCTCTTATCGAAGATGTCGTGATTGGCTGCGCTATGCCCGAAGCGGAACAAGGCATGAATATCGCACGATTCGCTTTGCTCTTGGCAGGTTTACCGGATTCGGTACCTGGTATGACCATCAATCGCTTTTGTTCTTCTGGCCTACAATCCATCGCCATTGCTTATCAACAAATCGCCGCCGGCCAAGCCGAATGCGTTTTGGCAGGTGGAACCGAATCCATGACCATGATTCCGATGATGGGTCATGAAGTGGTGGGAAGCCGCGAAGTAATGACTGAACATCCTGAGTTTTATTTGAGTATGGGCCTTACTGCCGAAAATGTGGCGAAAGATTATAAGGTCAGCCGCGAAGACCAAGATCGTTTTTCATTTGAATCCCATCAGAAAGCCGTCCAAGCGATCGAAAAAGGTTTATTTAAAAACGAAATTATTCCCGTTGAATTCGAACATCGCAGTCTTGGAAAAAACGCAGAGGCCGTTGTCAAAAGAGGCATTCTAATGCAAGACGAAGGTCCGCGTGTGGATACGACTTTGGAAGCGCTCGCCAAATTGCGAGCCGTGTTTTTGACAGGTGGTACGGTCACTGCAGGCAACAGTTCTCAAATGTCGGACGGTGCGGCAGCCTGTATTGTGGCTTCCGAAAGTTTCGTCAAAAAACATAACTTGAAACCAATGGCCCGCATGTGCGGATTTAGTGTGGCCGGCGTACCTCCGCGTATCATGGGCATTGGCCCGATTGAAGCGATTCCGAAAGCGCTAAAATTGGCCGGCATCACCATGAAACAAATTGAACGCATTGAACTCAACGAAGCTTTCGCCGCGCAAGCATTGGCCGTCACACGCGAACTCAAACTCGATCCCAAAATGATCAATCCAACCGGCGGCGCCATCGCCCTCGGACATCCTCTTGGAGCAACGGGAGCCAAACTTGCCGCGACGTTGATTCACGGTATGCACCGCGACAACCAAAAGTACGGTATCGTCTCTATGTGTATCGGAACGGGTATGGGTGCTGCCGGGGTGTTTGAAAAAGTATAGTTTATTGAACACTCGCTGCGCGAGTGAGGGTTGTTTTACATTAGCTCCGCCCTTCACAGGCGGAGCTTTTGTTTTTTACGAAGTGGTGGTGGAAACTTCTCATCACTGTCTCCAGAGGGTACGCTTGCCAGAATAGCCACTGGGATTTTTATTTGGGCCAGAGCTCCTGCCCAGGCTGCGCTGGTGTTCGCGCGTCCTGCGCTCACAACCCCCTCTGGGGACAGTGCTGAGAATTTTCTACCACCACTTCGTAAAAGCCAAAATCTCCAACAGTGAGGCTCCGCCAAACTGGGTCCCTCAATCGAGCAACCGTTGCGGATGCAACTCGTGCGAGCACGCACTCGTGTGCGAAGCCTCACCGTCGCAGTTTTTACCCGATGGTTGACTGGGACGGTTGAGCCGGCTTAGATTTGGCTGGGCATTGAGGCTGCATCAGCCGACACCGCCCAGATAAATCTTAGCCGGGAGAACCGGGCCAATCAAACATAGAAATGAAAACTGTGAGAGTGAAAGGCGGAGCAAATTTAGATGTCCGGCCGCGGAGCGGCCGTTCATTAATCTATGGATTTTATTCGCTAAGACAAGCTTTGACTTTGACAGATTCGCCGGGAATCACTCGCGCATAAATCATGCGTGAACACTTTCCACTGTTAACAGATACTTTATAGAGTTCGGGAAAGGTAACCATTAATGCAATCGAACAGGAAGTTGCCCCTTTGCATGCACCCGATGGTGGTGGCGCGGCAATCGGATCGCCGTCGATGGAAACTCTCTTGACTGGTTCAGCTTTGCAAGTACCTTCATCCAACACATCAAGGCCATTGGCTTTGACTTCAGCAAATACGCAGTCGATGTGAGACTGACGAGCTTCTGCCCGGCGAGGTTTGACTTCATCTTTTGGAAAATCAATATCTACCAAAACTTCTTCAGAATCTTGCGCGCTCACCCGCTGCATCTTAAGAACTAAATGGCCCACAGACGATTGAAATACATCCGACTGGGCTTTAAAAATGAGGCCCCGACTATTTAAAATAAGAACTCGAATTTCGTATTTATAACTCGGGTCTAAATTACCAAGCTTAGCTAGAGCGCCATTTGTACAAGTGTATGGAAAAGAAACCGTTTCAGTTTTAATGGAACCATCGCCACTTTGCTCGCGGAGCATCACAATAATGCGAGAACCAAATTCTTTGCGATCACCTTCACGGCAAATCAAACTTATTTTACTATTATTATTAAGGGCTAGGTTACTGGGAACTTCAATACTTTTACCGTCTAGTTGATCATGGCCTTCCGGTAGTTTTAATCCAAATTCAAACTGTCCAGCCCCGATATTTTGAACATTCACAGCTTCGTCGGTAGATGTCGTTGAGGAGCGAGTATCTAGCGTCGTGTCTGAACCGTCAGAACAGGCCAACATGATCCCCGCTAAAACGATTGTTGAGTAGATAAGGTAACGACGCATAAGAACTCCCACGACTTTGTTCTCATTAAGAACCGAATATAAGACTGCTTTCGGTCCGAGCAGGCGCCTGCTTGACGAAGGCTTTTTTTTCATTTAATTTCAAATAGTTATACGAATTTCAAGGGCGTTCGCCAAAGTCTAAGCGCAGGGAATGATTGGCGCAATCAGCAGAAATGATAGTGTGTGGACTATAGGAGTCTTATGCAACCCTCGACACTTGCCCCCCAAGACATTATCAAGCGCCTCGGCGATTTCTTTGCAGCGAACCAAATCCTTACCGATGAAGCCTCGCTTAAAATATACGGCAAGGACTGGACGAAGTTCTTCACGCCCGATGCTTTGGCTATCGTGTTGCCCACAACTGTTGGGCAAATTTCTAAATTCTTAGCTTTTTGTAACGAACATCGTATTTCAGTCGTCACGAGTGGTGGAAGAACTGGTCTGGCTGGTGGAAGTGTTGCGACCAATAAAGAAATTGTTCTCTCTCTCGCGAAACTGAATAAGATTATTGAAGTTGATGACGTGAGTTTGACAATAACGGCAGAGGCTGGTGCCATAACCGAAAACCTACAAAAAGCAGCGTCTGAGAAAGGCCTGCTTTTACCTTTGGACCTAGCAGCCAAGGGAAGTTGCCACATTGGCGGAAACGTTGCCACCAATGCCGGGGGATTAAATGTCATTCGTTATGGCATGACCCGATTACTAGTCTTGGGCCTCGAAGTCGTCTTGGCTAATGGTGAAGTCTTGGACTTCAATAAAAAACTCACTAAAGACAATACTGGCTACGACTTAAAGCAACTTTTTATCGGATCTGAAGGCACACTTGGTGTCATTACAAAGGTAACTTTAAAGTTACAAACTCGACCGAAAAGTTCGCAAGTGGCCTTTCTTGGCATTGATGATATAGGCCGAGTGCCGAAGGTTTTAACGAAATGCTATCAATCCCACATGAGTTTGCGTGCATTTGAATTTTTATCATCCGCTTGTTTGGGACTTGTACTTAAAACTTTTCCTAGTAAAAAATCTCCACTCTCAGCAAGCACCGCGTATTATTTGCTTTTGGAGTTTGATGAAGTTTCTTCGGAAGATTCGGAAAAGTTTTTTGAAGATCTTTTCTCTGAAGATGTTATTGCGGATGGGACGATGAGTACCAACTCTTCAGAATATAAAGAAATTTGGTCTCTGCGTGAAAACATTACGGAGTCAATCAGCACGCATAAATTTGTATATAAAAACGACATCGCTGTTGCCGTTTCGGAGTTACCGGGATTTCTTGCAAAGTTTGACGAACTTTTGAAGAAACAGGATAATACTAATCTTAGCGCCTTCATCTTTGGTCACATTGGCGACGGCAACGTGCATCTCAATCTCGCAAGCCATGACTCAAACACCGTGGCACTTCAAGCTTCCACGAAAAAGATAGAATCCGCTGTTACGCAGCTACTTGTCGCACACAAGGGCAGCATTAGCGCCGAGCATGGAATTGGTTTGTTGAAAAAAGATACCTTTCTCAAAACACTGCCACCGACGCAGCTTCAGCTGATGAAAAGTATCCGAAGCCTTCTTGACCCAAATGGAATTCTCAATCCCGGCAAAATCTTTGACATGTAGGCTTATAAGCATACATAATAAAGGTCATGCAATTTTTGCTTAAAATCTGCTTCTCGGGTGCCATACTTTATTGGCTAATCCATACCGATCGCCTTAATTTTAGAGAACTAGACGTTTTTTTCACGCAACCAAGAACGTTGGCCATGTTTCTTTTCTACTGGCTCTTTGCAAATCTTATATTGAGCAGTTTTCGTTGGATGATTCTGGCGAGAGCTCTTGGGATCAATCTTAAAACAATAGTCTTTTTACGTTTGCATCTCATAGGATGTTTTTTTAATAGCTTTATGCCAGGTAACGTAGGTGGTGACTTTGTCAAAGTTTATTACATTGCCAACAAAGAAAAAAAATCTACCTTCTCAAATGCACTCGCCTCAGTGCTCTTTGATCGGGTTTGTGGCTTAATCGGAATCTTTCTAATAGCTATCGTTGGCTTTTATGTTGCGCCACCAGACCGAAATGCAGGGATCGATGCTGTGTTGTCCCTTACGCAGTTTTTAAGCTCGGCCTCCATTATAGGAATCATTGCGCTCTTTGTTTTAGGCCCTAAAATCAAACTTCATAAATGGCCATGGAATTTGCCTATTTTTAGGAGATTCAGGATTGATGAGCTTTTCCGGGCCGGTTATATTTATAGTCAACAGAAAGTCGTGGTCTTGAGCGCCATAGGTATCTCTGTGATCATCCAGTTGATGACGATGAGTTTTTTTCTCATCGCTACCAAGGCTTACACTGCAAATGTAACTTTTATACAAATTTGTGCGGCGTACCCTTTGGCGGCTCTAGCGACTGCCATTCCGATTGCGCCTGCCGGTCTTGGCACAGGTCACTATGCTCATGAGCGCTTATTCGATATTGTCGGAATCGGCCCAGGCATTGGCGCGAATGTTTTTAACCTCTACTTTTGCGCGTCGCTCGCTTTCAGCCTGATTGGTATTATTCCTTACCTTCTCTATAAAAAATCAATTGCGGAAGCACTCCGTCAGGCTAAAGATCATGCCCATTCTTAAACTGGATTCCGCAGACATTTTTTATGAGACGTGGATCTGCCAGGACCCAGGCGCGCCTTGGATTTACCTTGTCAACGGGCACACCCGCAGTCATAAAGACTTCAAGTTCTTTGCCAGATACTTAGTTGAAAACGGTTTTAACGTTGCCTCAAATGATAATCGTGGCTCAGGGGAATCCAAAATTTACGACCGAATAACTTTAGACTTGATGGCTTCCGATGTCATAGATGTCCTGGATCATCTTGAACTACGCGCTCCTTCGCTCCTGGGTCTTTCCATGGGGGGCGTTATCTCCATGAAACTCGCCTGTGCGGAGCCCTCGATGTTTCAGAACCTTGTTCTGGTTTCTACATGTCCCAAACCGAGGCCATGGATGATGCGCGAAGAAGCCAGATGGTCCAGTGATCTTGAAGAAATTATTCAGAAGCTTTTAAAATATTTTGGGCCTGATTTTCGGCAGAAGAATATGGTTTTGATCAAAGCCATGGCGAAAAATATTCAGGATCTAGCCATAAAAGGCAAGTTCGCGGAGAAAGCAGAAGAGCAGCGCCTCGCCTTGAAAGGCTTCGATCTCACGCCAGAGCTTGGAAAAATTCAGTGCCCGACTTTGGTTGTACACGGTGACCGTGATGAAGTCATTGAGGTGGGTGCGGCTCAATTTCTACATGAACACATCACTGGATCTGAACTCAAAATATACGAAAATGCCGGACATCTGCTAATCGCAGAGTCCGGCCGAAAACTGTATCAAGATGTCGTTGAGTTTATTCGTCCTCGTCAATAAATGGCGTCTTCTTTTTTTCCATTAGGTATCTTTGGAGTACCTTCGCGTCAACTTCATCGATATTTAGCGTCTCTACAACTACGTTTTTCTTTTTATTGCGGGTAGCCTGATCAACTTTGATAACTCGCGCGATCACTTTGAAGACCTTCGGCTTGTCAATGCGGCCATAGTCCACGAACTCTTGTTTCCTACCCCAGTAATCCGGGATAGCGACATTGATCTTAACCAACGTTCCCACATCAAACTCTTTTGACGTGGTAAACTCGATGCCATGGGGACTGATGTAAAGAGAGTGTGCTCGTGTCGAGTTTTCCTCTCTAAAATAGCCATACGATGACACACGCAAGGACACTTTGCTTTCCGAGAATGGATAGTTTTTGATGAGGCCCATATCAAACGAGCTTTCTTCACCACTTTCCCGTGATTCGGCCGATTGGATATCAACGTCTTTAACTGTCGGATCGAGATCTTTATCAAGAGGTCGGGTCATGATTCGTTCACTCCATTAGTCTTCGAATAATGTGTCTTTAAGTTTGAGTCTCAGTTTGTTTACGGCCTGGGTATGTAGCTGGCTAACACGAGATTCCGTCACACTCAAAATCTTGCCGATTTCTTTGAGGTTTAGATCCTCATAGTAATACAACGAAAGAACTAACTTTTGCTTTTCAGGAAGTTCTGTGATGTATTTCATAAGAAGGGACTTGACACTCTTACTCTTCAACTGCAAGTAAGGGTTTTTGGCGTTCGTATTTTCTAAACACTCCAGCAATGTTTTGCGATCACCTTGAGATGGACCGACGATTTCGTCGATGGATAACATAGTGACGGCCTTCACTTTGGCAATCAAGCTATGGTACTCTTCGATATCCATGCCAAGCTTTTCGGAAACCTCAGCATCCGTTGCCATGCGTCCCAAAGACTGTTCAAGTTCAGAGTAGGCTCGTTCGATCTTCTTCGCTTTATCCCGTACCGAGCGAGGAACCCAGTCTTGTGACCGCAACTCATCAAGAATCGCACCGCGTATTCGGAATTCGGCGTATGTCTTGAACTTATTGTCTCGGCTAGGATCATACTTTTCAATGGCGTCCATCAAGCCGATCACTCCCGCGCTTGTAAGGTCGTCAATGTCGATATTAGCCGGCAATCGAGCTGCAATTCGATGCGCTACGAATCGGATCAGCGGCGAATAGTCCATAATGAGCTGATCGCGCAGCTTACCATCAATGCCTTCGGTATCTTGTTTATACCGCTTGACTAGTCCCTTCATCAGGGTCTCTCCTTACATGGGTTGAAGTATCCATATTCTTAATTAAATTCTTTTCACCAATGAGTTTGTGCGATATCTGGCACCAGGCTTGATGCGCTAAGCAGTTCTGAGAGAACATTTTGGAAAGATTTCTGTTTAGGACCGCGTTGGCGAGTACGTCGTCTTCGGGGATAAAGCCAAGATAATGCGGAACAACTCCAATATGTTTCGTAGCGACGGAGATGATGGATTCGGCCGTTTTCGTAGCTTCCTTCGGAGAACTTGATCGGGTAATGACCAGATCCAATTTCGAAGTCATATCTTGGTTAAGTGACATAAGTTTAATTTGGGCGTAGGAATCAGTTACAGAATGAGGATCTAGACTAGACATCACAATCGTATGATCGCTAGAATGATTCAAGTTCAACACAGAACTATGAATTCCAGTGCCCGCGTCGACAATAACAACATCAAACATCGTCCGCAGTTCGTTGAAGGTGTCTTTCACTTGCGACGTGACATTGTCACGCATAGCTAGAGAAACTTTTCCCGCATAAGCACTTGGAAGAACAGAGAATCCATAGCGGCTGTCCATGAACGCGTCTGCCAAAGATACATTTCTTTCGAGAACGTCTTCCACGGAATGACGTCTCTCTAGATTGAGGAGAATGCCAATATTGGAAAGGCCAAAATCCGCATCAACAAGCAATGTTCGAAGGCGCGCTTGCGCAGCATGATATGCCATAGCCAAGCAGCCTATCGTCTTGCCAATTCCACCTTTTCCACCTGTGACACTTATGATCACGATTTGCTACCCCACGTGTCTTTTTCAATGTTCTTCAATTTGATCTGCTCTCTCAGTTGCTGAATAAGCTTCAATTTTTCAGGACTGTCTTCTGAGGAATGAAATACCGGTGAGGTCTGCAAAGGAAAAGCGGTCAGTAGCTGCACACCAGTAGGTCCATTGGCGATCAACAATTTTTGGTTGCCTATTTCAACCATGGATAGCTGATGGGTCTTTGTTGGCGGAATCGTCGCAAGAGTTTGCATTTTGACTTTTGATGATGTTCTTTCCGCTGTTCGTGGGATGCGCTGCCCCCGACCCTTAAAAACAATTGCCAGGCACAGCATGGCAACTAGAAAGGCATAAAAAGTAAGATCAAAAATTCGTTCTTTCGATGCGATTATGGGTGAGCTCTTGGCTTCATCACGAAGCCTTTGGATCAGCACGTGGTCCACTGTCAGCATAAGCTGGTCTTGATAACGACCAATTTTTGCCGCTTCTTTGATGAACTTGGCATTTCCTTCAGTTTCAATTCGTACAACCGCCGAGCGACCGCGCTGTATGACCTCAACACCCTTCACGAGTTCAGACATACTTCCAATATTAATAGGGGTGTCGCCATTAACAGTGGCATCGTAAATTTTCAGTTCTAAAAAGCTATTGTAAGACTCAAGCTGAATCGCACTGAACTCTGGGTTTCCATCAAAGAACACAGCGACATTCGTCTCGCCTTGCTTGGTATCGACACTGACGGAATCGATTTCAATACAAACCGCATCGGTTGCCATGAGGAGCGCCACACCGAGGCAAAGTTTAGTGACGAGGAGCAATCCTCTTTCTAAAGCTTTTGCGGATTGTAATTGACCAAGGCTTCGCATCTAAATGTCCTTTAAGCTGCAGAAGACGAAGAGTCGTCGACAGCGGTTAATCTCTGAGTTTGATCCGAAAACTCGGTCAAACGAATACCAATTTTGTCGTTTGTAACAACGGCCTCACCGCGGGCCACAAGTTTGTCGTTGATGTAAATGTCGAGTGTCTCACCTACCAATTTATTAAGTTCGATTACCGAACCAGAAGTTAACTTCATCAGCTCGTCTATGCGCATGCGAACGCGGCCTAGCTCGACGGAAATGGTGACTGGAATGTCCATAAGCATTTCAACCGCATGTGTACCAAAGTCTCGATTCGAAGAACTTTTTTCGGAATGTTCCTTGAGACGATCTTTGCCGCTTTTGATTTCTTCAAACTCGAAGTTTTTGGTAGCCATACTTGCCTCACTTAATTCTGACAATATGTCGGCCTTGGTTTTGGCCAAGTACACCGTCAAATTTTCTTTTTCCTTCAATCTCAAGGCGAATTACACTCGGAGACCATTCAGCGATATCAAGTTGATCGCCTAATCTTAGGTCCAAAACGTCTTTCAGCTTCATTTTGCCCTTCGCTAAAAGAGCACGAACTTCAACGCTTGCTTGGGTGAGTTGTGGAAAGATGTCTTTGCGAAATGCTTCACTTGGGCCCTGGACATTATTTTCATCTGACATTTGAGACTCCTTTATATAGTCCAACGTCCCCACCGGATAAATGAGGCGCACCTTGGCACCATTGTCGCCAAAAGAAACCATATAACTTTGGCTCAGGATCACTTCTTGCGGATGACAGAAGAGAAGTTCGTGAGGCTGAGTCTCCAATTGATAACTTCCGAGATTCATCGACAAATATGGTTGCCAAGCTTCGTTCAGGGAGTCAAAGAAACTAGATATCAGGCGCGTCGCCAGACTAGCTTCAACCTTACTCAACTCTTTGTTTTCAAAAGATCGTACTGGTTCGGACGTATTTCCGAAAAGTGTTTCCAAAACACTAAAGAGCAATGATGTTTCCATCGCTACGGCCATGGACTTTGAAGAAGTTCCAAGCTCGGCAATGCCAATGCATGCCGGGAAGCTGAGTGTGCGGACCCAATCTGGGTAATTGGTTACGGTTTGCGAAAGAATTTTGACTTTGACGGGCTTATGCAAAACAGATGTGAGGTTCTTTCTAAGAATTTTGGAATAACGATTGGAAACCGACTCGAGCATTGGCAGGCGTCGCTCTGCATTTGACCCGGATTTTAAATATTCTTGAGTAGGAACCTTAGGACGAGGCATGACTTTAGCCTCAGTAGACGAACTTTCGTCAAGCACCGCGGCTAGCAATGCGTCAACTTCGGCTTGTGTCAAAATCTGAGCCATCAGTTCTTCACTCTCACGTTAGAAATGTAAATGCCTTCCACCGGATTTGCTAAGACGTCATTGAAACTGAGAAGCAGATCTTTTTTAACTTTGTTGACAGATATCTTTTCGAAAATGTCGACTTGTGACGTTTGCAAGAAGTATTGAATAGCAATATCTCGAAGAATTTCTTCCGAATGCTTCATGGTTTTTTGGGAGTTATGAACCTTGCTAAAGCGAATAGCCAAATCCAGATGGAATTCCTGATAGCCATTTTTTGACTTCATGGGAAATGTAAGCGCTGAAAGTTTAAAGCTATCGAAATCCGGTGTAGATGGAGCGGCAACTGATTCTGTCACTGTTTTTTTAAAGATGTAATTGTCGAGATGATTTTTGCCGAGACTCCGATTGAATTCGTGTGCGCGGAGACGGGATACGTTTCCGTTACTCTCAAATGCCAGGAAAACCGCAATGCCTGTGACCATGGCGAGGATTCCCACGATGACTAGGCCGCTCATTCTTCGCAAGCGGGCGATTAATATGGCGATGTAGCGATTCACTTAAGATGCCTTTCGTGATCTTGCAATCAGTTGACGCTATGCTTGAGTCGCAGTTATTCGGGGTAAGGAATACAATTCTCGTGCCAAAATTTTACGCACAGTTGTTTATAATGGCATCAGGGCGATCATCTGACGAAAGTTGCAGGAACTTGCAATGACACCAAGAGATTGCCACTTTTCTGGTAAATAGTTTCGAAAATAAAAGCGATTTTGCGAGGTTTGCGGAAAGACCGCCAGAAATGAGTGCCAGGATGTTGGCGAAACGAACAACCAAGTTTTGGCGATTTTTCCTGGAAAGTGCCAATTATCCGCCATTTAAAAGCTGTGGGATTCACGAGTTGTTTTGTTATACTCCTCAGTCTCAGAAAGTAACTTTGGAGAATTGATAAAAATGGGAAAATACGTTCTGATTGCCCTAGTTTTCATAACGTCAGCATGTATGTGGCAGTACGACCCGCGCCCGTCGTTGAATGCTGCTCGCGAAGAGAGACTCATTTCTAATAAAACGATTCCTACTTTGACAGAACAAGGCATGATTCCTGATCCTCAAACCGAAGTCGTGGCTGAGGTCAGTCCCATTATGACCAAATATCAAAATTTTTGTGCCAGCTGTCATGGCGACAAAGGTGCAGGCAATGGTCCTGCAGCGGCAGGTCTTAATCCTAAAGCCCGAAATTTTACGGATAAGGCCTGGAAGGCCGGACATGGTTCCGACAAAGAACGCATCGCCAAAGTTATTAAGCTAGGCGTGGCGGGTGCTGGATATCCTGATTTGAAAAACGTAGCGATGGCACCATGGGGCGGAGTTTTAACAGACGAAGAAGTGACACAGATGGTTGAGGTCGTTCAATCATTTGATTCCAAATAATTCGACATCTAGATTGAAGGTTCCGCTCCGTCATTCAAAGCCGGCGTTTGTCGTGTTTTGCGAACCGGTGAGAAAGAGGAACCAGTAAGTGAGATAGCAGGAGCGAAGAATCTCCCTATCGATGAAGAAATTTAAATGATGTCCAACAATTCGCGGAAAAATTTATCTAGCTGCTTTTTGGTGACATTGGTGTCCAACGCAAAGCTATTCGTCATGATAACACCATCGTCTTCAATCTCAGCGTAACGTAAAAATTCCCAGTTCTCTATACTGTCGCCGCCGATTTCTTCGACTTTGTCTTCAAGAGCCTCAAGAAGTGTCACAACATAGGCTTTGCCTTCTCGCGAACGCAGACCTCCTTTCGCGATGAGTTTTTCAATTTCTAACGGATCCAGTCGAAGGCCCACTTCAAGTAAAATCCTACCTTCGAACTCGCGTTCGCCAGGCTTGCCGTTCGCAAAAACAAATTTGTCCACTCCAGCCTGGTATGCACGAGCCAAAACCACATACCGCTTGCCTAAGTGATACTGGATGGCAAGGAAGTCTTTATAGCTGTCGGATTTTTCTCCGAGATTGGCTTGAAATAGTTTTGTCATCTTGTCGTTTGGTTCTTTGACATCGCGGCCATCTTTAACGTCAACGAGATAATCAATGAGGTTGCCGAGCCGATCTTTTTCAATCGCAGAAGCTTGTGTGGCAAAACTTGAAACTAATATAAAAAAAGCTAACAATCGCATAAATCTTTTCCCATCTAAGTCAAAATTGGCAATTTTTCGCAGAATTCCGCATGCAAGGCTTGAACGGCATCTTTTTCTTGCGTCGCATCGATCAAACAAGAAATCTTTATCTCAGACGTAGAAATCATCTGAATATCAACATTAGCCTCACGTAAAGTTTTAAAAACTCTGGCCGCCACTCCGCTATGGCTACGCATCCCAAGCCCAACAACGGATACCTTGGCAAAACCATCTTCACAGTTCACAATCACATCTTTCAAGTCGGCCGCCTTCAAGGCTTCCTCAAGTGTCTTTTTGGTCTTATCGATATCGGATTCGCTTAAACTAAATCCCACGCGCATGACATTATCCTCAGAGCTGAGATCGTGAACGATCACATCAATGTTCACGCCGGCATCGGCCACGGATTGAAAAATGTGGCTCATCAACTTCGGATCAATAGGGAGTTTACGAACACTAATTTTGGCGACCTTAGTGACAGACGCGACGCCCGACACAACTGGTGATTCCAAACCTTCTTTTTCGGAAAGTTGCATGATCTTGGTTCCTATGCTGTCTTGAATAAAGCTATTTTTGACATACAAATCGAGCTTGTATTTCGCCGCAATCTCCACGCAGCGACTATGTAAGACTTTGCTGCCAAGTGAGGCCATTTCCAAAGCCGTCTCGTAATCCATAATGGGAATAGAACGCGCTGCCTTAACTATTCTTGGGTCGGCCGTATAAAAGCCGTCAACATCGGTGTAAATCTCGCATGCGTTTGCTTTGATCGCCGCTGCAAGAGCAACTGCCGTCGTATCACTGCCGCCGCGTCCAAGAGTTGTGATTTGCTTATTGGGGCCCACACCTTGGAAACCCGCCACGACAGCGACTGCGCCGCTTCGCCAGCATCGCTCCAAAGGTTCCTTTTGCACGTATTTGATGCGCGCCATCGAATGCGATGAGTCCGTTTGTATACCGAGTTGATGTCCGAGAAAAGGTTGAGCCTTGATGCCAATTTTCTCAAGAGCTGCCGCGAGCAGTGCACAACTCACCTGCTCTCCTGAGGCCACCGCCATGTCGTAATGCACTGGACTTGCGTCCGGATTCACCATCCGAACAAGTTCGACTAAGCGATTGGTTTCACCTGACATCGCACTGACGACAACCGCCATCCGTACCTTTGGATCTTTGGCGATTTCGGCTTTGACACGCTCGGCGACTGCCGCAATGCGCTCGATACTTCCGACCGAAGTTCCACCGTATTTTTGAACCAAAATTTTCATAATTCATCTAACTCGAGGGCCCAAAGATCACTTAACTTTTGTCGACGAGTAATCACTTGGACTTTGCTTCCATCTACCAACACTTCAGCCGAACGCCGACGACTATTATAATTTGATGCCATCGTGGCCCCATAGGCGCCCGCGCCAAGAATCGCCAATAAATCACCTTTTTTCAAAAAAGGTAACTGTCTATTTTCGCCCAATAGATCGCCCGTCTCACAAATCGGACCGACAACTTCCGAGACGAATCTCACGGACTTCTCAGGCTTGTGACAAGGAACAATATCATGGAATGCATCGTATAACGCAGGACGAATGAGATCATTCATAGCGGCGTCGACAATAACAAAAGTTTTATCATTTTGTGTCTTACAGCCAATGACTTTGGTTAAAACAATTCCGGTTTCGCCGGCAATGACGCGACCAGGTTCGATGACAAGTTTGAGTTTCGTCGGCGCGACTGCGTTGATAAGAACCTCGGCATACTGCGCAATTGTCGGGGGAGTTTCATCCTGATATCGAATTCCTAATCCACCGCCTAAATCTAAAAACTCGAGAGTAAAACCTTGATGCATAACATCTCGAGCAATCGATGCAATTCTTTCCGCCGCTTTCTGCAAGGGGTCCAAACTTGTGATCTGTGAGCCGATATGACAAGCCAAGCCGACGAGTTTAATCTGAGGCTGAGTACGAATATACTCTAGCGCCGCACTTAACTTATCTTCAGCCATGCCAAACTTCGTCGAGTAAAGCCCCGTCGAAATCTTTGGGTTGGTACCCGCGTCCACATTTGGATTGAGTCGTAGACTGACTCTAGCAGTCTTTGAAAGCTTTTCAGCGATCCTAGCAATATCTTCTAATTCAAAAAAACTTTCGGCGTTGAAGGAAAAAATGCCAAGATTCAGGGCCCTTTCAATTTCGTCATCCCGCTTACCCACACCTGAATAAACAATTTTCTCCGGCGGACATCCGGCCAATAATGCTCGTTCGATTTCACCGACGGAGACAACATCGCAACCAAATCCAAAATTAACAATCTGGCGCAAAAAATGAATATTGCTATTTGACTTGGAGGCAAAACAAGCGAGTGTTGGATACTTTCCAAAGCCGTCAATGACTGCCTGGCAGTTTTTTTTGAGCGTCGCTAAAGAATACACATACAGAGGGGTTTGAAACCGGGATGCAAGGTCGGATAAGCTCACATCTTCACAAAACAATTGCCCGTTATGATACTGAAAAAAAGATTTTGTCATATCATCACTTTGGTTCAGAAGTCTTGGTGGCGTCCAGTTCGTGCTCGGGATCGGTGGTGATTCCAGAAACGGGCTTACTGAGCTCTAATGCTTCGCGGAATTTTTGATGCTCTTCGCGAATCACTTCGCGTTCAGCTTCTTTGATCACATCGTCGACCGCTTGCCGAGCTTCCGATGTAACTCTCTTAAATTGCACGAAAAATTTGCCGAACTGCTTGGCCACTTCCGGTAGTTTTTGCGGACCGATAAAAAGGAGAGCGACGACGGCAATCACGACGAGTTCTCCGATTCCAATGCCAAACATGAATTATCCTTTTGACTAATGCGCGGTGGCGCCGCCCACTTCCGATTTTTTAAACGCATTCTTAAGATGATCAGGAATATCGCGACTCATATCAACGCCCACAACCTTGGAAACCCCAGGCTCTTGCATAGTGATGCCATAAAGTGTGTCCAAAATCTCCATGGTTCGACGATTGTGCGTAATGATAATGAACTGAAATCTCTTCGACAATGCCGCAAGTACTTTATTGAAGCGAACAACGTTCGCTTCATCAAGGGGTGCGTCAACCTCATCCAGGAAGCAGAAAGGTGTCGGTTTGGTTTTAAGTAATGAAAAGATCAACGCAATACCGGTCAGAGCTTTTTCTCCACCTGAGAAAAGGTTAAGCCGACCCATTTTTTTGCCTGGCAAGCGGCACATGATTTCCACGCCCGTGTTTAGCGGATCATCCGGATGGGTCAGACTCAGAAAGGCTTCGCCAGTGGGGAACAAAATCGGGAAAAGCTCTTTAAACTCTTGGTTAATCGTATGAAAAATCAAAAGAAACTTGTCTTTGGACGTTTGCTCGATCTCTGTGATGGCTTCACGTAGAAGATCAATGCTCTTGAGTACCTCTTCTCTTTGCTGAAGAATAAAAGTCTCGCGTTCAGATAGTTCTTCGTATTCTTCGATGGCCATCATATTGATAGGACCAATGCGCTCTAATCGGCCCCTGAGACTTGAAACCAACTTCGTTTGCGGCTCTGCTTCAAAATTCTCTTCGATGTCGCAAATATAAGTTGAAATATCTAGCTGATATTTTTCTTGAGCTTGCTCAAAAACCGTTTCGAGAGAAGCTTTGACTCGTTCAAGACTTAGACTCTTATCGTTAGACTTCTTTTGTAAATTGTTCTGCTTTTCACGGTATTGCTTGAGTTGTGATTCAATGGCGCGCTGCTCTTCCAAAATCGCAGAGCTAACTTCGCGTTTTTCAGCAAATTCGCTCTCTAAAACTTCGCGTTGAGCAAGCAAATCCCCGATGTTGCCATTGGCCGCGTCAAAGTCTAATTTGATTTTTGCAATATCTTCTTCGATGCGAGCACGTTCTTCATAACGGCGAGACAAAAGGTTTTGCATACGCTCAAGCTGTGTTCGAGTGTGTGCAAAGTTTTCCTGAAGGGCTTGTACACGAGTTTGCTTTTTGGCAAGCTCTATGCGCAACTGATCTTGTTCACTTTTGACTTTATTTTTTTCATCGTCGGCACCACCAGCATCACTTTGGAAGTTCTGGAGGTCGTTTTTAGCATTCTCGAGTTCTTCTTCTAAAGCCTTGCGATTTTCTTTGAGTTCTTGCTTCTGGTCAATAATCGCTTGTTCTTGACTATCAAACGAAAAGAGGCGATCACGCGTGGCATCCAGAGCTTCACGCTTATATTCTTCTTGCTGTTTTACACCTTCGAACTCAGTCATCACCGCAATAACGTCTTTGTTCTGTTCTTGCAAATGCTGGTCAATATCTCTAACTTTTAGGCGATCTTCAACTTGCAGAGCCTGAAGTTTATCAGCTTCAATTTGTAGTTTTGCTAACTCTTGTTCACAGACCTTGCGATCTGTCGTCAAAGTTTCAATTTTTTCTTTGCGATTTAAAATCGAGTCAAAATTCTTTTGCGCCAAATAAAGTGTGTCTGCCGAGTATAGGCAAAGACCTTGAGACGTAAAAGCCACCACACCTTGTGGTAGCGTTGCCACCATGTCGTCTTCTAACGAAACGGTCGGCAGATAAAAGAGTCTTTCCAGTAGCGGTTTGTACGCGTCCAACTTCTTGCCGTCATGGAAGTAGTTCGACATCGGAATGGCATCAAAATTTTGAGACCATTGTTCAATAGCACCTGCGTCCAGTTCAATTCCGCTTTCGATGAGACTTAAAGGTAGTCCACCCCATTCGTTTTCCCGGGTGAACTTCAATATCTCATCAAGGCTTGCCAAGTCTTTTACGACTAAGCGCTCCGTCCACTTTTCAACTGCAGAACGCGCCCTAGCCGAAAGCTCGTCGGCTTGCTCATTGAAGGTGACGTCTTCGGCCAATAGTCCGATGATGGCATCTTTGCCACCCAACTCACGTATCTTGGCGGCGATCGTCACAATGTCTGAATGCTCAGCCTGCATATCTAAAAAAGACATCAACCGGGTTTTAGCGGTCACGTATTTTTCTTTTGAGACATCAAGCGATGTCTTGATATCAGCTAACTCTAGTTCGCGCTGCCCGATGTCTTTTTCTAATTTTTGCTTCGTAAATATCTCTTGATTGAGACCTTTTTTCTCAGAAGATACCTTAACTTGCGCAGCATCTAATAGGATTTGCAGCTCGCCAAAATCGGTTTCCAGTTGGCGAAGTTTGGCTTGTTCTTCTTTGCGATTATATTTGAGCTGCTCCATGTCACGATCAGCCGCTTCGACGCGCAGCAAATTGCCATCAATTAGGCGCTGAATACTACTGATCTCGTCAACAATATCTTCTTTTCGCTCACTGTAGTCCTGTGACTGGGCATCCATTTTGTCGAGGCGATCTTGAAGGCTCGCGATTTTTTCTTCAATCGAACCGGTGTCGATATTAGCCGTGTCTACTTCTTTTTGTGCTGCATCGGCCTGCTTTTCTAACATTTCGAGATCTTGTCCGTCCGCCCCAAGATCTTCGGCGATCATCTCTAGTCTTTGACGATTGTGAGCAACGCGGTCGTCAGCCGTCGCCACAATATTTTCAGCCCGCGCAATATTCTCGCGAATCAACGTGATTTGTTCTTGGAGTTCGCGAATCTCCGGGTCCGATTCAGAAAGTCTTTCTTGTAAAGCACTTTGACGTTCTTCAAGGTCGGAAACCGCTTCAATTAGTTCGGACTCTTCACTTAGATACTCGTCAATGGCCTTTTGGAGGTCTTCACGTTTTTCGTTTAAGAAGAAGAAGTTATGCGCCAGAAGCTTCAGCTCTTCGGCTCTTAAACTATCCGTTAACTCTTTATGCTGTTTGGCTTTTTCGGCCTGAGCCTTTAAAGATTTCTTCTGTTTATCGATTTCGCGCAAAATATCTTCAATGCGCGCCAGGTTTTCTGCGGTGGATTCCAGTCGTCGTTCGGCTTCTTGTCGGCGAATTTTGAAAACCAAAGTCCCAGCCGCTTCTTCCAAAATTTCGCGCACGTCTTCTGGCTTTGCATTCAAAATACGGTCGACTTGACCCTGTTGAATCATTGAGTAACTACGCCCACCAAGACCCGTTGCTGTAAAAAACCCTGTGATGTCTTTGAGACGACATGGTTTTTGATTGATCAGATATTCGCGCTCGCCGTTGGCGTAAATGCGTCGGGTGAGGCCGATTTCTTCTTCATGTTGATATTCTGCAGGGCAAAAAGACTGGTCGTCGCGGTTATCAAAAACTAGAGTTACTTCAGCCATTCCCAGCGATTTTCGTGACGTGGAGCCAGCAAAAATAATATCCGTGCCTTTTTCGCCGCGGAGCGTTTTTGCATTTTGCTCACCCATCACCCAACGCACGGCGTCGATGATGTTACTTTTTCCGGATCCATTAGGGCCAACGACGCCGGTTACACCTTGGTCAAAATCAATGTCGATTTTGTCAGCAAATGACTTAAATCCAGAAATTGAAATTTTCTTTAAATGCATAACTTATCCGCAGATAGTCTTAACTTCCGAGACTACTTGATTTCGGTTACCTTTGCTTCCGTTATATTAGTCGAGGGATCGACGTCGAACAAGAGCACCATATGGCCAAAAAACGATCCGGCCAAAGTGCGCCCATCTGACATCATCGCCATCTCGTAGTAGGAAATGTTGGGGGGTTGCCCCTCCAATTCATATCGAGCGTGGGTACTGCCGAAATCTTTTTGGGCTAAGGAGAATTTCGCACCTTCTTTAGTTACATTTAAATTATTGAAATGATTGACTAATAATACATCCTTGCCCCCAACCTTCTGGGCAACAATGGCAGCAGGAAAGGGTTTTGCTGGTTGTTCAGGCGTAAATCCATACTTCCGAGTGAACTCAAAATATGTGTCGAGCATGGGTGGCAACAAAGGGTCACCGCTTGGCTTCAAAATACTAGCCGGCCCCTTGATCTTGACTTGAATAACATCATTACCCTTTTTCAAATCCTTAGCGTACGGGTCACGGTGCGACAATAAAAACGCACTGTCATCGGTCACAGTAGGATCAGGAATCGCCGCCCAAAAATTTGTGCGATAGAATTTTTTCTTCGTATCGCTGTCTTCCGGGTAGTCGGCTTTGCCTGCCTTATCCTTTAAATTAAAATATAAGAACCGCATTTCTGACAAAACGTCTTCATTTTCTTTCAATGGAAATTTGGCCGTCCGCGCCGCTTCGATATCATAAACGACAAATTGGTAGCGAAAGCGCTGAGCTATAAAATTACGCTGCTCTGCATTGATTTCGTATCGATCGGGGATACCGTTGGGAAAGTTTGTGGGCTCGTCGGTGATATACGTCTTTAAGTCTTCAAATCTCTCGTCTCTTGTGATGGACACCCCATAATCCATGGTGGGAAAGGCAAAAAGCATCTCGCGAGTTTTATCAATGTAAATGGCACGGCGTGGGTATTTATACTTGCGCACGAGTTTTAAAGTCGATTTTGACCGATCATCGTTAAGTTGGCCAATATACAGATCACCGTTAGAACACGTGACTGCAAAAAAATCGTAGTCTTCAACTAATGCTATGTTCACGGGCTGGCTATCTTTTAGAGGAAATGATTTCTCCAGCTTCGGAGCCTTGGGATCGGCATCTAAACTATAAACCTCAACCATCGCATCTTTTTTCACGTCAGAGCTATACGTCGCGATCATGACGTTGCCCGCAACTTTCAAACTGGTTCCAAGCCGAGGTGTGTTCACGGAGCCGATTTTTGCGCCGTCGCGATCCAGAACCAAGATCGAGCCTGTGTCGTAGCGCTGATCAAAGTCTGAGTTGAGTACGTAGAAGAATTCGTCGCCGAAATGAGCAATGGCGGTTGGCCCAGCGACATTGACTTCAATATCATCGTATTCAATATCTTTCGCACAACTTATCCACAGGCAGGCCGCGAATAGGCTGAGAAAAACTAAACCCTTATGCGCTTTTTGATTGACCGGCATTTTCAAACCCCCTGGCTTGCAACGCTTTGCGGGCGTCGCTTGTCACTTTATGAATTGGAACCACCTATGATATATGCTAATTGTGGTTTTAAGGATCCCTCAGATTTTCTAGATCTCATGACTTATAACTGGGTCATTGAACTATGAATACGTGGGTTTCGCAACCTCAGATAATGAGGGGCCTATTGAATTTTAGGCGAGTTCAAGGCTTGGTGAAATATGAGCTTCGGAGTGGACTGAGAGTCCATAAGAAGCGAATATGAGCCATAACGCCGAAATCGTCAAAATTCTAAGGCACTTTTAGACGGCATTAACGCAAGAAAAGGACAATTTTTATGGCTAGCTTAAATCGTGTGCACCTGATCGGCAACCTCGGACAAGATCCGGAACTACGCTATACCCCCAATCAAGTCGCCGTTTGTACGCTCAATATTGCTACGACTGAATACCGCACGAAAGAGGACGGCCAACGTGAAGAACAAACCACTTGGCACCGTGTTGTGGTCTGGAACAAACAAGCTGAGAACTGTTCAAAATACTTAACCAAGGGTCGCCCAGTTTATGTGGAAGGCAAACTTCAGACACGTCAATGGGACGACAAAACTGGTAACCGCCGTTACACAACCGAAATCGTCGCTCAGAATATTCAGTTCCTTGGCAGCGGTGGAGCGAGTGCTGGACGTGATAACCAGGCTGCAAACCCGAATGCTGGCGGATACAACCAACAAGGTGGTGGCTCAGCTACAACTGGCAATAACAATAACTACGGCACACCTTCCGCAAGCTTTGGTAGCCAGGACATGCCGGTCATGGATCCAAGCCTAGACGATATTCCTTTTTGAAGTGAACCCAATTTTGACGCATCATGCGGCGCTTTACGCGCCGCATTTTTTTTATTCGTCATCGTAATCGTCTCGTGCTAAATCCCTCTCACGACAAACATCACGTTTCTCAATCTTGGAGATATCTATGAAGTCACTAACACTGGTCAGCTTGTTCGTTTTCGCTCTCTTTTCATTTTCGGCTCAAGCGGTAGAGAAAAAAACTCAAACCGAAGAAGATTATTATGTCGCCGTTGTCACTAGCGCACACTACGCCTACGCAAAAGCTGAAGTTGCTGGTGGTCGTCTAGTAAAGCTTGCATTAACGCAAACTTTTCGATGCCCGGGCTGCTATGAATTTGAAGCGACTTTTGAAGGAACTGAGAACAAGGTCGTCGAGAAGTTTCGCACTTCTTTAAGCTTACAAGATCAAACTATCGAAGTGACCATTGCCGAATAACAGGACGAAGCGCCCGTCATCCTGAACGCTAATTCGGGGACACATAACTAAATTGTATAAAAATAGATCCTTCGCTTCGCTCATGATGATGGTTGTAGATTCGCCATCCAGAGCGAAGCGAAGGATCTATTTTTATACAATTTAGTTATGTGTCCCCGAATTAGCGCTCAAGCCGTTCATCATAAAAGCGTGGATGGTTTTTAGACTATCCACGACAGAATCTTTTCCGCGAAGCAAGTGGCCTTCTTGAGCATATTCTCGAAAGTAGATATCCTTTGACGTGGCACTCATCCACTTCTGAAGAATCGAATGCGCTGAGTTTGCATTGACGAAACGATCATTTCGACCAAACAGATACAAGATCGAAATGTCTGCCGCTTCTGCCGTCGACAAAGTTAAGTTTGTATTTCGCAAGATGAGCCCATGAATTCCGGCTGGGTGTCTCCTCGCCAAATTTTGAGCCAAACTTCCACCATAACTCATACCTTCAATAAACAATGGCTGGCCCTGATAGTTGTTTTTCACCCAGTCCATCCACTTCACAAGATCTTCGACGGAGGTGTCTTCGTCTGACTGCATGTAGTCGAGGCCAAATCCGCGCGAACCAGGATAGTTTGGCGCGATAACAGCAAAGCCCATATCCAACCACAACTGAATGACAGCTTCCCATCGTGGCGATACATTGATGTCCGGACCTCCGTGTATGGTCATCACCACGCCACGACTTTGAACCCTAGGTTCGAAAATCCAAGCGGGACTTAAACCCAATGGCTGTTCAACCCTATGCTTTCCCATATCAAAGTCGCCACGAAAAATCGGAGCGAGAGCAGTGAGCACGCGCGGATTCGATATGCTTAACTTCACAATAGACATGGGAGTCTTTGCGTCAGAGTAGGATGCGATTATAGAATCGGCCGATTCCAGAATCTGATAGCGATAAACCACACCCTGCGATGTCAAGTTCTCCGTTTGTTTACTCTTTAAATCTAAACTTTTGAGAAGATACTGTGTGTCAACGTTCTCAATAAAATAAAGCTTTTGGCCCTTGATGTTGAGTTGATTCTTATCTCGACTCGAAGCGTAAAATAACTGAGCCGATTTGCCAAAGTCGATGGCCTGATCGTGTCCCCTAATGGGAAGCTTAAAGATTTCTCGAAACCCACTCGCGCCCAGAGCCGTAAAGAAAATATTATTCTCATCCATGTCAAAAACGGGACCGCTTTTTTCACCCGCAACATCTTGCGCCAAATAACTATTCGTATTGTTCAGCAAATCCCAAAGTTGCAATCCGCTTCCTGAAGCCAACAAAAGAAAGTTTCCATCTCTCGAGAAAGTATGGCCACCATACAAGCCGTTAAACGGTAGGCTACCTACCAAGACGACTCGACCAGATGAAAGTTTATAGACATGCGCAACATCACCTTGTCCGCGCACTCGTCCAATCACCATCAATGTGCTGCCATCCGGACTAACAAATAACCTGCCGCTACCGTCCATACTCACGGGTTTCGGAAGATCGATCCCGTGAATTTTGTATTGCTGATTGCCAAAATCGTCATAAACTGACAATTGCTTATCGTCAAAAATCACAGGGTAAAAATGATCAAATTTAGTATGAGCTTGTGAATTTGTTTTGATGCTGCCCGTGGCCAAATCCACATCTCGAATTGCAAGCCTATGTGTGTCCACTGAACTAAAAAGCAGGCTTCGCCCATCAGTGAAAAAAGTTGGATCTATCGTTTGCACTTCGATGAATTTTTGGAGTAGTGCGGCAGATTGATCTGACCACGCGCTAAGAAGTTCGTTAGCATTTGTACGAGCTACGATGGAGGAATGTTGATGAAATGGATTGAGGAACATGATGCTCGCGAGTCCCGCGAGAAGAATCAAAGTTCCGAGTAGGATTCTGGATTTAGACATTGGCTTCCACCTTGAAAGCCCTAATACACGATGATTCTTCGGTCTTAAAAACGCATACCTATGTTACCAGAAATCGTGACGAAGTTGTCGAATCCGGTGTCCGCTGTAAAGAGCAAGGTATAATTTTTCACTTCCATACTGACATGAAATTTTCTTGCAAAGTGGAGTTTTTGACCGAGGCCTAACATGACATAAAAATTAGTTTCACTTTGTACATCTGGTCGACCTTCTATACCGTATAATCCCGCGAATTGACCACCGGCTGGAGTTCCCGGTGTCGCACTACTTCCAGCTTCAACGGCACTGGCGCGTGACGGAACACCGTTACGCATAAGATTTGTTTGCGCGTAGTATTCGCCCATCATGACGCCACCGCCCGCTTTCAAAAATACGTCGAAGTAACCTGTCGCAGAAAGCAAGAAGAGTTGCTTTCCATAAATCGGATTCCAAATGGCATGGCCACCGATAAAAAAGTTCTTTTCCCGAATCGGCACGTACGCGGGACCCATGTTCGCAGGGCGTTGTCCGCCTGAGCTAGTCGCTAGGTCAGCTTGAGCCGCTGCGTCATCGCCAGTTGTATTACAGACTCGTCCAGTGGCACCTTCCACCAAACCATCAAAGTCATTGTAGAAGTTTTCGATGCAAGTCCGTTCGGTTTTATCACTATTGAAAAACATGCCGCCTTCAATGCCAAAACCCCAAACTTCAGACGTAAAGTAGTTAAGAGTGGCACCAAACATATAACTCTGTTGATAGGATTGGTTCATAATCCCACCACCGCCCAAGCTAATCTCAACAACTTTTTTCTTGGAGTATTTTTTATTAAGTACGTTTTCGCTGGTTTCAACGGCTTTGCGATAAATGTCCGCCGACTTAGCCTCAGTCGAAACTAAACCACTCGTGAATAGGACAGCAACTCCTGCCACTGCTAATCGAGCCAAAAACATAGATTCACCTTTAATGTTTTTCGTTCGCCATTTCTATAAATGCCGATTTAATGGATGCTAACTTTTCGGTCGCTAAAGTTTTTGCTCGCGCTAAACTTTTTTCGTCCGCTACTTCGGCATGGACCGAAAAATAAAATTTTATTTTCGGTTCCGTACCCGAAGGTCGGGCGCTTATTTTACAACCGTCAGCTAGTATCAATTGTAACACGTTTGAAGAAGGAAAACGGAGGCTTGCCGTTGGCTCAAAAGCGTTTTTTATTTTTTGGTATTCTTGGGAGTTTGCAAAATCTCGCAAAATAGAAACGTCGATCCCACCAATTACAGTGGGAGGGTTGGTGCGCAGGCGATCCATTAGATTTGCGATCTGTTGTGCTCCGGATTGCCCCGGAAGCGTCAAAGTATAGAGATCGTCGTCATAGACACCATGCCTCAAAAAAAGCGTATCCATAACATCTGACAAAGTTTTTCCCTGTTTTTTGTAAAAAGCTAGCATCTCCGCCGCTACGCAACAGGAGATCACAGCGTCCTTGTCGCGGACGAAATCACCAGCAAGAAAGCCATAACTCTCTTCGCCACCACAAATGAACTGGCTACCGCGGTGTTCGGGACTTACCTCGTAGCGATTGATCAAATCACAGATCCATTTGAAACCAGTAAGAGTTTCATCGCAACGGATTTGATAATGCTCAGAGATATCGCGCATCAGTTCGGTCGTCACGACCGTTTTGATGACATAACCCTTGGCCGGCAACTGTTTCAGCATTTTCTGCGAAGAGAGTATGTATTCGGTAAGTAAACAAATCGTCTGATTCCCATTGAATCGTTTGTAATTGCCATTTTCACGAACGACCATGCCAATGCGGTCTGTATCAGGATCTGTAGCCAGAACCAGATCTGCCCCGTGAGCTTTGGCTTGTTCAACAGCCAAACTCATGGCCTGCGGATCTTCGGGATTGGGTGCCGTCACTGTCGGGAAGTGCCCATCAGGCTCTTTCTGCGACGCTACGACCTCGACATCCTGAAAGCCGAAGCGCTTTAGGCATTCGGTAACCGGATAGAACCCCGTTCCATGTAATGGTGAGTAGACAATTTTTATAGGCGATCGTTCCGTTCGGTGTAGTGCCAAGCCTTCCACGTGAAAAAAATAGTCGTCGTCTAATTCTTTACTCACGACGGTGACAAGACCCTTGGCCAAGGCCACGCTGTAATCTAGGTATCGGAGGTCCCCGTAAGATTCTGTTTTGTTGTAAATTTCGATGATGCCTACGTCGTGAGGAGGCACCAATTGACTGCCTTCCCCCCAATAGACTTTCAGTCCATTGTAGTTGGGCGGATTGTGGCTAGCCGTCACACAAACACCTGCCGTACACCCGTACTTCCGGACCATAAAGGAAAGCATGGGGACTGGTCGCAGCTCTTCAGTGATATAGCTGTGGATACCAAAGTTCGCAAAAACCTCCGCCGCGGCTTTGGCAAATTCATGTGAGAAAAGTCGACAATCGAAAGTAATGGCGATACTCACGCGACTTTTCTTATTCTGAGTTTGTTGAAGCGTATATAAAGAAAGCGCCGTTGCAGCTCGGCGAACGTTATAAATATTCATCCTTGCAGTACCTGGTCCCAAAATACCGCGAAGTCCACCCGTTCCAAATTCAAGGTCACGGTAAAAAGAATCCGTCAGTTCAATCGTCCGCCCTTCATCCAATAACTTTTGGACGTGCCGATTGGTGCCTTTATCGAAATCCGTCGATGTTGCCCAATAACTTGCCTTGGCCAAAATATTCTTTTCAAGATTTTCTGATTTCATGACAGGTCCATTGCGGAGAAGAAGATTAGATTTATTTGAGTGGCCAGGTGCCGAGCATTTTCTGCTCTTCCTGACTTTCCTGAATAACTTGTGGATAAGATAATCGCATCGCCAATCCAGGCCCACAAAAACGATGATGCCCACTTTGCAAGCGGCCGGCCAACGGCAACGAAGCTTGGATTTCGCAAGTCGGCTGATTAACCAGAATATTTGGCGCCGCAAACAAGTGATAAGTATTATCGAGGTACTTGGACTCACCCATAAAGGAAACGGCAAAGGCAGCGTCGGTCTGGTTGATTTGGCCAATTGCATCTTCTAAAACGTCGTAGCTGTAAACCGCAACGTCAGGGCAAAAAAGCACATTAGACTGATAGGAACTCGTAGCATTGAATCCATCCATCAAATGAATCGAAGGCGTTATGAAATATCCCGCTCCCACATCTGCCAAAGTTTTTCCGCGAATAAGGCATTCACTTTCTTCGCGCTGGGCCATAGTTTGAAACCGCAAAAATTTATCCACAGCTTTTTTTGAATAAAGCGGTCCCATAAAAATATCTTTTGATTCGAGTGTATCACCGATTTTCAATGTCTTCGTAAGCGCCACAAACTTGTCACAAAATTCTTGCAAATGATTCTTATACACAAAGATTCGACTAGTCGAAGTGCAGAGTTGCCCCGCCGCTTTATAGGCGCCGTATGCAGCGTACTTCACCGACAAATCAATATTTGCACTGCTGTGAACCAACATGGCGTTCTTGCCGCCCGATTGCAACATGAGCTGACGCCCAGAAATGGAATGGCTTTCTTTGCGGATACTATCGCACTGCTCACGCGAACCCGTGTACATAATGGCATCGATCTTGCGATCTTTGAAAACGTTTTGCATTTTCTTGAAGCTACAGAAGGTTAGGCCCAGTAACTCTGGGGACAGGTTAATTTTATCAGCGAGAAGTCCTAGAAGTGTCGCGAGTCCGCTCGAGTGCGTCGTCGATACTAGTACCAGAGGACAACCAGACAGAATGGCCGCAGAAAAATAAGTGCAAAATGTTGTGAGCGGAGTCGAAAATGGCAGATAACCAAGAGCTACGCCAACCGGCAAAAGCTTGTACTCACTTTTGGGCTTTCCCACGCTAGCCGGTGCCAGCAAACTTTCTTTAATTTGCTCGGAGTTTTTGACAATCATTTGCAAGTAACGAATGGAGGACGTCACATCAGAATGCGCTTCCCAATCGGGACGGCCGCATTCCAATTTTAACATTTTAACAAATGCATCCGAATAATCTGCGAGCGCGTTGGCAAACTTATTGAGTTCAGCCAGTCGCGCTACCATTCCCATTTGCTGAACTTTATTTTTAGAATGAAGAGCAAGTTCTATGGCCGCCATGACCGCGTCACGCGAAATGCGCGGCTCCAAAAGCACTTCGCCAGTATTGGGATTTTCAGAATGTCTGGTTTCGCTATCTTGAAAATTCAATTGCCATTGACCTTCAATATAATGTCCAAGCCAACTAATTGGTCCGTCTTTAGCCGTATCTAGTTTTGCGATGTATTGTTCAATATTCACAGGCGATATCCTCGTTAGAGGTTCCGGCCTCGAGAATGAATCTCAAAGTGCCGAAGGAACTCGTGCAGTTATATTATTTTAGTGCGATTATGCTTATTTGCCTACACAAAATCGGCTGAAAACTCGATCGAGGACATCTTCTTGACTGACATCGCCGACAATCTCCATGAGGGCTCGCGCCGCCTCTTGTAGTTCAAAGGCTAGACACTCGTCATAGGCCTCCGATGCTTTCTCCAAATATTCTTGCAGGCGTTCGTTTGCAGAGTGAAGTGCATGTAAGTGTCTAGTTGAGGTGATAAAAGCAGGGATATTCAGGTTCCCCACAAAACCATCAAACCGTTTCACGATTTCATCTTGCAGCTGCGTGAGCCCATTTGAATTAAGACAAGATATGTGCAGCCAATCACCATCCGATTGCAAATGCGCGTCTAGATCAGATTTTGTCATCACCTTTAAACATTGGTTCATTTTTACGCCGTCCATATAACTCATCGCATCTTTAAGTTGCGCAGGCGATAAATCACTCGGTATCAAAAGCAATACAATATCCGCTTCTGCTGCCAAGCGTTTGGCGTGTTCGACCCCGACCGTTTCAATCGTGTCGTCGGTGTGCCTTATGCCAGCCGTATCAATCAATGAAACGAGCCGACCTTTGATCAGACATCGTTCTTCTATAAAATCCCGAGTAGTCCCTGGAATATTGGTAACGATTGCTCGATTTTGTCCAAGCAAGGTATTCATTAATGTGGATTTGCCAGCATTCGGAGGCCCAATGAGCGCGATGCGAAGTCCCTGGCTAGCCACTCGCCCAGTTTGGTAAGAATCAATCAACTGATCAATGGACCTTTTAACACCCCGCACTTTTTCGGTTGCGTGTTGAATCTCGACTTGCGACGTGTCGCCCTCATCGGGAAAATCGATGCGAGCCTCCAGAAAAGCCATCGCATCGACAAGTTCGTCTCGCAAAGTTCCGATCACATTTGAAAGGCGACCTTCGGTGAGACTTCGCGCAGCTCGCCACTGGGCTTCTGATTGCGCCTCAATGAGTGCTGCCACTCCTTCCGCTTCCGTCAAATCCATTTTGCCATTTAAAAAAGCGCGACGACTAAACTCGCCGGGTTCAGCTGGATTAATTTCCAGTTTCCAAAAATGAGCCAGAATACTTTGCACAACAAACGGTCCACCATGACAGGTGATCTCGACCGTATCTTCTCCCGTAAAGGAAGCGGGTCCTTTGAAAAAAACCGCAATGACGTCGTCTAAGACATCACCGTCAACTTGATAGCGTACATAGTAAGAATGGCGCATCCGAATCTCTTCGGATACGCCAATCAAAAATGGTTTCAGAATCTTATGACAATCCTCACCGGACACGCGTAACAAAGCCACCGCTCCCACACCATGGGCGGTTGATAACGCAGCTATGGGATGCATAAATCTCTCAACATACTATTGATGCACCTGAACATTCGTGGGCTTGTTGTTAGGGATGATCATAAGCTTTCTCTTAGCACCCATGCCGACTGATTTTGTGTAGACCAGTTGGTTCTTATCAAGTGCCATGTGGATAATTTTGCGGTCATAGGCGCTCTGCGAATCCAACACGACAGGCTTATCGTCACGAACGGCTTGCTGCGACAAGTCATCCGCTAGCTGCCGAAGTTCGGCTTCGTATGCTTGGCGTTGCCCATATCCATCAATAAAAATGCGGAAAGGAAGCTCTCGCTTGAGGTGACGCGGCTTTTTGCGAATAAGATGTTCTAGGGATTCGCGAAGTTTCGAATTATCCAATATCATCTGCGCAAACTCTGACTCGTCAATATCCATGATCAATCTTTGAAAGCCATATTGATCATCAAAGCGAGTATTCAAACTCACGGAACTATCCACTATCGCTTTGGACAAAGTGAGTAAATATTCACAAAGCTCCACTTCGATACTTTTGAGTTGCTCCTCCGTAAGCGGCTCGACTGGAGTCGTGCTGCGTTCCGAACGCGCGCCTGAAATCGCCAATTTGCGTCGAGGATTACGTGATTTTTGAGGTGCATTCGCTCTACTTGGCCTACCAGACGCGGCCTGACGTCCATTTTCCTGAGGAACGGCGTCGCCTAACCAGGCCAAAATCTCGACACGGTTTGAAAAAACCGAACCCAAGAAACCCTTCTTCTTTTCTTCATAACGAATGCTGGACTCAGGCACTCCCAACATAGAGCTAGCTGTTTGTAGAGCTGCTTCTAAGGTTTTACCTTTGACCTGTATGGCGCTTTCTCGACTATTCATTTTTCTCTCTCCTTCGTTTTCAAAATCAAATATGAGCAAGTTTTTTATTGAGCCACTGCTGCTGAATGATAGTTAAAATAGAATTCGCTAACATATAAAGCACTAGGCCAGCAGGCAAGGACACCATTGCAAACGTGAAAATCACCGGCATCGCCATCATGATGCGCTGCTGGGTTTTATCCATCCCGATATTGGGGGTGAGTTTCATTTGAATTAACATAAACACGCCAAGTAAAACGGGCGTAATAAAATAGGGATCGGCTGCGGACAAATCATGAATCCATAAGCCAAATGGCGCCTGACGAAGTTCATAGGCATACATTAAGACATTATAAAAAGCGATGAACACTGGAATAGTGGGAAGTATCGGCAAACAGCTTTTGGCAGGATTCACTTTGTGAACTTTATAAAGGTTCATAAGCTCGAGCTGCATTTTTTGACGATCGTCTTTGTACTTTTCCTGCAACTTTTTCATTTCTGGTTGCAGCTTTTTCATGTGGTGGGCTGAAACGGCCGCTTGCTTCGTCAAAGGATAAAAAACGATTTTTAAAAGAATCGTTACAATAATAATGGCCCAGCCATAATTGTTTGTCAGCGCGAAAAAAACATTCAAAAGTGAAAGCAATGGATAGGCGATAATACTAAACCAGCCCAAATTCACGCCTGTCTTTAGATCAGGATCAACTTTTTCGAGCAAAGAAATATCTTTGGGACCGAAAAAAGCTTTCATTTTGATTTCGGCTGACTGACCCGGAGCTATCGTACCTTGATCAAGCGTGGCCAATACTGTGAGATTACATCCTGAGGTAGGAGAGTTGGAGGCACGAGTCATTTTGTAACTAAATCGCTTCGCCTCAGGCATGAAGACTCTTAAGAAATAGCGATTTTCTAACCCGAAAAATTTAATCTGTTCATTTTGCTGCTCGTCGATGACTTCGGCGGTTTCAATTATTTCATCGGGTTCGCAATAACTCTGCGTAGCGAACCGCTCGGCACTTCCGCCTATGTGAGCGATGAAAGCACTCCAATGGCGAGGTTCATACATGGCTGATGGAAAGAGAAGCCCCCCGCCATCAATGGATGTAATGGCTTCGTCGACTGCCAATTTTGAAACAAGCGCCATAGGTTTATCAGTGGTGTTGGTATAGGTCGTCGTTATATGGACGACATACCCTTCCGACGGCATCGTGAACCTTTGCTCGATGAGCCATCCCTTTGCATCCGTTCGCGAGAACACAATGCTATCGCCTTCGCGACGGCCGCTATAACCTTGATTACGCTCGCTCGGTTCGCCCGTCAGACCTTGAATCGTTAACGGAAAATCAAGAAGCTCAACAGTGGCAGCACCGGGATCTTGGCTTACGAAATATTTGAGCGCTCTCACAGACGTGAAGGCAGACTCATCTTGATTGAAACTAACGGCAAGATCGTTATTTTTAAGACTAAGTTCATCTGGAGTAAGCATCGATACTTTGGGAGTATCCAGCATTGCTTTCGATGCTGAAGATTCAGTTGGCTTCCCATCAGTGGGTGCCGCTAGATTATTTTTTTCTTCGGCTTCAGTTTTTTTCTCAACAGGCGCAGTCGCCGTTGCGGGTTTGCGCTGACGAAGGTTAGGATATTTCGATTCTAAATATTTGGTATAGCCCAGATAAAAAATAATACAGAGAAGTATCGCTGTGAAAGTTGAGCGGTTAGTATTCACGGATAATCAAATCCCCCTTTATGCCAAGGTTGGCAGCGCAGCAGTCGCGCGGTAATTTTGTAAAGAGCCTTCGAGACATTGTATTTTTCCAAGCAGCCCACGGCGTAATGCGAGCAAGACGGATAAAAGCGGCACCGAGGACCCAACAGTGGTGACAATGTGCGCTGGTACAAACCGACCAGCTTGATTAATGAAGGCCTCATAATGAACCGTAATGTTCTTGATCCAGAGAATTAGAAAAAGCTCTGGAGAGATTTTGTTAAAGCTGTGCCGATGGTTTTAGCGTTAGCATGAAGTGACTTATGCCTAGCTATAACGACAATATCGACGCCCTTTAGTTTGTCTTTTTGATGCCTAAACTCTTCACGCACGGCACGCTTGAAGTCATTGCGCTGAACCGAATTGCCGTATTTGCGACTTGCAATGATTCCGACGCGGGATTTTGGTCGACTTTCTACTGGTCCACAGGCGATGACAACGAGATATGGCGAAACAATTTTTTGGTGTTTGCCATTCATGACCGTTTGAAAATCGGCATGTTTCAAAAGTCGATTGTGCTTTGGAAAGTTAAACATCAAACACAACCTAAGTGATTTGGATTACTTGCTAGAAACGGCGACGATGAGTCGCTTTCTTCCTTTAGCTCGTCTTGATCTCAAAACGTTTTGTCCACCAGGTGTACTCATGCGCTCAAAGAAGCCATGTGTTTTTGCTCTTTTTCTTCGACTTGGTTGATAGGTTCTTTTCATGTGATGCCTCTACTTCCCTAATAATCTAGTTCTCTTTAATCAAATCCGGTTTGGCTTACAAAGCCTTGTACGAGTCTCGTAGCGAAGGAAGCTATCAGAACCTCCCTCAAAACTAAAGCCGAAACTCTTAGAATAACTAATGAATTTCACGTTATTATCGTTTATATTGACTTTTCTATTAGAATAGCGTAATTTTCAATGAAATTAACCTGTTATTTTAAGAGAATGCATGACCCTCTTCTCTATATCTTCTGTGCTCCTGAGCTTTGCTTTGGCGGTTTTTGCCACCCAGGCTCAGGCCCGCATCGCCATTGTCCCTGCCAAGGCCATTTTCTCAGAAGCTAAAGAGCTTAGCTCGGTCGCTTATTTTCACCCTTGCGGAGCCAAATCCCTTGGCGTGGTGCTAGACCGAAAAACCAACAAGCAAGTCAACATTGGCGTCGCCCTCAGTTTGCCCGACGCAACTTGCACTGGCTTACCAAACATTCGCTCGCTCGATGTCAGCGCCATGCGATTTGCCAAAGACTCCTCATTTCAACCGTATCTCAGCAACCTTAAAAAAACCCCTCTTCAGTTTTCACGCATCAACAATCTCAAGTTCAACCAAGCCAAGTCGGAATTGCAAATCGTCCACCACCGATCTTGCCACGCTTTGCAAGCATCACTGCCTGTCATCAGCCAAAGCCAAGACGGAATTTCTGTGGGGATTCTTGAATATCGAATGCATAAACCGGGACCATGTCGACACAGTCAGAAAAATCTGAACTTGCCAGCGCGCATGAGCAAGAATATTTCGTATCTTAATACCCTGCAGAACAAAGAAAAGGTCGAAGACCTTAGCTCACTACCCTACGAGCTAAAGCTCTCCCCCATTAAGAATATTTCCACTGCCAGAGGCAAGGGCATCGGTGTTAGCTTCGACCTATCCTGTAAAGACGCGCCGATCGGCGTGTTTGTCAGAAAAGTAGCGCGTGAACATGACACAAAATTTATGGTTGCGGCGCTGACGGCTCACTTCCCTCTTAAAGTTTGTGATTCGAAAAAACCAACGCGCACTGTCTTGAATATTCCTCAATTTCATATCCCGGCCTCTAAACTGATCGCCGTACGGAGCAGTAAAATTAGGAAACTTTCCTCCCTGCAAGTCATGAAACCACAGCAGATTAAAATGATTCACAACGCCGAGACAAAAACCGCACAAGCACAAGTCCAATTCATTAAGGATTGTGATCGTCATCTGGGTTTAGTTTTTGCGCAAGACAGACTCGCAAATCTCTCTATAGGTGTTTTGAAGAAGCAAGAACGCTTCCGCTGTAGTGGCGGCATCACTGCTCAGACAATGCATCAGCCGATGATCATCTCCAAATCACTGACAAATAGTCGCGTATATCCTTTGAGTCTTGAAGGACAAGCGGCCATCTAATCATAGTTAAATGAACATTCGGCCGCTTCGCGGCCGGAGACCTAAATTTGCTCCGCCTTTCGCACTCACAGTTTTCAATTCTTTGTTTGATTGGTCCGGTTATCCCGGCTTAGATTTGTCTGGGCGGTGTCGGCTGATGCAGC
>JBGSKV010000089.1:0-5327 GCA_041740975.1 Oligoflexales bacterium
GCAGCCTTCGGCGTAGTATTTGCTATGAGTTTAGTATTTTTTGTTTTTTTAACGTTTCCCTATGAAATTTTTAAGGAAACATTGTCGAACAATATTAAACGACAAACCGGTCTGGACGTAAGTATCGGTGAAATGGGTATGAGTTTTCCGATTGGGGTGAAGCTGAGTGATGTCAGCATTACCAAGCCGGGAACCCCCCGAAAAGTTGATCTCGATACGATTCGTCTCAACGTTGGAATCTTGCCATTTTTAATCGGGAAACTCAGCGTCTACGTCAATATTGACGCCCTTAATGGCAAGAGAGAAAAAGGTGAATTCGATATTGCCATGAAAGCCGGCATTTTTTCGCTGCTATTCAAAGGGCAACTTTCGTTATCGTCTTTTGAGCTTAATGCGAAAAAGTTTGAAGTCGAGCAGATTGCCAGCCTCGGCCTCGGCATTCTTGCGCAGAAAAGAAACCTGATGAACCCGTTGTTTTTGCCGCTTGTGGAGGCCATTCAAATTAAAGGTCGGGCCCAAGGTTTTATGGACCTTTCCATGTCTGGTTCGAGCCCAGGAAACGCTTCCGGCACGATTGATTTATCCATGCAACAAGCCAGCTTAGAGATGACTGATAAAACCATTCCAACTCAGACTTTCTCCAAAGCGCTTTTGAAAGCCGACATTAAGAACGGGGTCATCACGTTAGATAAGAATGCTGGAATGACAGCAAATGATTTCTCACTTTCGATTGTCGGAAAGTTAGGCCTGAAAGAAAATATTGTTGCCTCAATTTTGGATCTCAAGATTGATCTTAGGTTGGATGGTGAACTTAAAGATACCTGGGGATCCATCTTGGCAGGATTGCCTGGCGCAAGCGGCGAAGGCCAGACAAGTGTGGCAATCCAGGGTACCTTTATGCAGCCTATTCCTGTCTACGGTTCATCACCTCTATAAGTTGACACTCCAAAACGCTGGCCCAGTAAGAGTTTAAAGTTAGGGTCGCATTCCTTTGGGTGGCGAAGTATAATCACAGTTACTTCTCCTTTTTACTATTTCACTTGAGAATGCGATGTTTGCACGAATGAGCGTACTGATATCCCTGTTGTTGGGCCTGACCGCATTCGTTCGGTTCTCCGCCAAAGACGCACCTACAGTTGAGCTCGTCGAAGGCAAGTCACTGGTAGAAGAGACGGATCCTGAACTAGAGAAGTGGTTTAAGGTTCATAGTGACGATGTTGGTGTGGTTTCGTTGTCAGATGAGGCTTTCAAAGCCAAAATGGCCACTATTCAAAACAAAGGCGCGGTTCTTTATGCTGAGACCATGCGCAAAAAAACCTTAAGTGACGCCGACCTTAAAGACATTGAAGCTAAACTTCCCGATATTGGCCCCGAGTGGGCTTCCTACGTCGCGGATATGGTGCGCCGCAAAGTCAAAGGTGCGAACCTCAGCCGTTACTGGGTGGATCTCAATCTAAAACAGAAATCGCGAACCTGTGCCATGCAATCCGCAGTTTTGCAGAATGTCCGCTATGCGCCTTTACAGACCTTCGACAAATCTTATCTTGTGGACAAGATGAATCTTATCCAAAGCTTCGAATCTGCGCGTTTCAAGCGAGAGGCTATGCGGGCCATTTTGGATCGTTTTCGTCAAAAACCCAAAGATGAACACCTCGCCACGTTGGTCATAGAGTACGGCCAAGACTATCCAACACTTTTGCGCAATTTGAGTTGGACGAAGCAATTGACCGCTGCACCGCAAGCGCCTAAAACAAAATTTGACGCAATCAGTGGCGAAGCCGACGAATTGGTCCGCAAAAAGCACTGCGCCAGCGCGGAACAACTTATCGTCAAAAATGTTTCTGGCCAAGCCAATCCGTTATCATTTGATGAAGCATCTGCATTGACCCGGTCAGTTGATCGTTGTTTCCGTGCAAGCCGATCGCTCGCCAATCGCATTAAATATTGGGAACGGGTGGAAGTCGTGCTGGCGAAAGCCTACGGACACAACGGCGCGTCATTTGCAAAAATGAATCGTGGAATCTTGCTCGCATATAATGAAAAGTACGTGGAGGCTCGACAACTTCTCAAGACTGTGATGACTCTGGATTCCAAAGAACTAATGCCTGAGCTTCGCATAGAGGCGCAATACAAACTTGTACAAATTGAAATCGAAAGTGGTGACAAAGAGGCCGGGCGCCTCGCGTTGGTTGAGTTTATCGCTTTTAAACCAGAAGATGTTGAGAAGACAGCCGATGCTTTTCGATCGCTGATCATTATGGATTTTGAAAGTAAAAAATACGTGGAAGTCCAAAAGTGGCTTAGTAGTTTTGAAGAAGTACTCATGGACTCGCCAAGTCGAGAGAGTGATGTTGGCTTTGTTCAGTTTTGGCGAGCGCGTACTTACGCGGCGCAAGGTATGACGAATAATGCAATTGAAGTTCTGAAACTTATGGCTGCAAAATATTTTTCACATTTCTACGGTGCCATGGCACATCTATACTTAGAAAAAATGACCGGCAAGGATTACGGCATCAAGCGAGTCAAAGCACCGAAGTTTGACGAGTCTTGGGTTACCAATAGTTTTGCCAAGGAAGAACATGCTAGGGCAACATTGATTAGTGATCTGTTGAAAATGGGAATGTCGCGGGAAGCTCGCTGCGAGCTTGATGAAATTGTGGCTGTCGGCCATCGTGAACACGCCGCTAAAGCTTTGCTTTTGCATGCTTCCAATGACTGGCTTGGGTCCGTTATGGAGCTAAACGATATCCCTCTTGTCCATCGTCATCTCTTATTTCCCATTGGTTTCGAGTCCGTCATCTTTCCTATGAAATACCAAGATATGGTTGAGCAATTCGCCAAAAAAATCGGCTTAGATGATCATTTGATTTTTGCCGTCATTCGGCAAGAAAGTGTTTTTGACCCTCGTGCTGAGTCGCCAGTTGGGGCACGCGGACTCATGCAGCTCATGCCCGCAACCGCTCGCGGTGAAGTCAAACAGTTTGGCAAGAATTATGTCGCTTCCGACGTCCTAAAGGATATTTCACATAGAGTGAAAACTTCGAATAATCTTTTCGACCCTGAGCTCAATCTATCGATTGGCATTCATCACTTGCATAACTTACTGAAGCGCTACAATAACCCCTTGATGGTTCTGGCTGCCTACAACGCCAATCCAAAGGCCGCCGATAAATGGCGTAAAGAACTTCCAACGGAAGACTGGTTGATCTTTGCCGAGAGTATTCCGTATAAAGAAACGCGCCTTTACGTGAAGCTTGTTATGCGCAATTATTTTTATTACAAACGCTGGTACAGTCGCGAAGATTTTGATTACGCATACTTTGATGGTTTGTCAGATCCTATCCTTGAAAAAAACAAAGCTGGTACGACCCATTAAGATCTCCTCCATCTCTAATAAGCCTTATATTTTCAGGTATATATGGTTTTATATAACGTTTTCTACCATATCCGACGATTAAACTATCAGGTAAAACTGCGGAGGAACGAATTCGATGTCTCGCGATGCCGGTAAACAAAAGGGATTTTCATTAGTCGAGTTAATGGTGACTTTAGCTATTATTGGAGTCATCACGGCTATAGCAATGCCACAGTTTAAAAATATGACTCGAAAAGCCAAACAGACTGAAGCCAAGTTAAATGTAAAGATCGCAGCACTCTTGAGTCGTGCTTATATTCAAGAAGGAGGCGCTTCCATTGGCAATGCTACAGCCATGAGTCTTAATAATTTCTCGAGCGAGAATTCATGTCATACGGCGAATGCCATTGGTTTTAAACTAACCGACTGCCGTAAGATTAACTATAGATACAATGTAACTGGTTATGCAGATGCACCAGATTCTTCATACGCGCTCGCC
The DNA here is from genome assembly GCA_041740975.1 of Oligoflexales bacterium. GTDB lineage: Bacteria > Bdellovibrionota_B > Oligoflexia > Oligoflexales > JALZUQ01 > JBGSKV01. Next base: position 3,855 of record JBGSKV010000089.1, read on the forward strand.
ACAGAGGGCTCTGAGCCTGATGGTGCGAGGAGGATATTTCAAGAGTGTTCGTTGTTACGTGACACTTGGCACGGCGATGGTGGTGGCCGTTTGTATAATGCAACTGATTACAGGAAGCATTGCTCGACTAATCTTCTTTCGCTCGTTATAGCAAACCATGGTAGTGGTCAGCCCGATTTTGATTTGAATGGTGATGGGATAGTGAATGGATCGGATTTTTTAGTCTCGCAACGAACCTTCTAACTTACCATTCCCGTCATCCGCCCTCATTCTTCGCTTCGCTAAGCGATGAGGGGATTTATTTCGGTTGAAACTGATCCGGGCTAGTTGCCTTGCATTCTTTCAACGTCAAACAGTATTCGTTTATTTTCTTAATCAAAGGAAACGCATCCAAAGACACATCAAAACGCTTGGCGTTGTAACATTGAGGAATCAAGCATAGATCGGCCATCGTTACGTTATCGCCAAAACTATATTTGCCAATATGTTTCTTATTGTTGTGCAGCATTCCTTCGTAAGCAGCAAGGCCGTTTCGAATCCAATGCGCCGCGTACGCCTTTTGTTTAACGGGATCGTCAGAATGATACTTTAGCATTTCTAAGTTTTGCAAAGGCTGAGTTCCCGACGATATAATATAGGCTAGTGAGCGTACATACATCTTGTCGACTGACTTTTTAGGCAAAATTCTTGGTAACGGAAAACTCTCTTCCAGCCACTCCAGCATAGCCATGGAGTCTTGATAAAAAACACCGTCAACCTCCAAAGCAGGGACATGTCCGGCTGGATTTTTCTTAAGAAATTCAGAACTTCGTTGTTCGCCTTTGAGTAAGTCAATGGCCACATATTTTGCTTCAAGCCCCTTGACGCCCATACACCATCGCACGCGCCAAGAACTTGAAGATCTCCAATAGTGGTATAGAGTGATATCCGTGGATTTCATGTCTCTTTACTCTCTGGGTCAAAATTCAAGCCTTTATTCTCGAGCTCCAAAAGTTCCTCGGCGGGCAAGAGTTTAAATTTGTTTTTGTCTAATGTGGTTTTGTAAACATGGTGACGTTCGCGAAGTTTGCGTAGCACGCCCTTGTAAGCGAGTTCGATGATTTGTGTGCGAATTTTGTAACGCATAGGGGACCCAGACATGAGTTTGGCGCACTCCTCGTCGGGCTGAAAAATCAAAAAGTCGACGTTAGGATAGATTTCCGTAACGTGACGTAGGGTCTGATCGAATCGACTGGCAACTAAGGCTTTGATAGTTTGAATAACATTGAATACACCGCCTCTTTGATCATTGCCCCCCGCTTCCATGCTGATACTCGGACGCATGGGATCGATAATGAAACAAAGTTTACAGTTTCTTTCGATCACAAACTCAAGATTGCAAGTCTTGGTGATTTGACCGTCGACATACCAGCGTCCATCGATAACGCAAGGTACAAAAAATGGCGGAAGGGAGCACGACGCGCGAATCGCCTT
>JBGSKV010000090.1:0-11977 GCA_041740975.1 Oligoflexales bacterium
CAGAGGGTACGCTTGCCCGGTAACCAACGAGAAAAAAACGACAAGAGGCTCCTGCCCCGGGCAGCGCTGGTGTTCGCGCGTCCTGCGCTCACAACCCCCTCTAGATACAGAGCTGGGAAGTTTTGCCAAACTCTTCGCAAAGCTCAAAATCTCCAACAGTGAGGCTCCGCCAAACTGGGTCCCGCAATCGAGCAACCGTTGCGGATGCAACTCGTGCGGGGCGCACTCGTGTGCGACGCCTCACAGTCACAGTTTTTACCCGATGGTTGGCTGGGACGGTTGAGCCGGCTTAGATTTGGCTGGGCATTGAGGCTGCATCAGCCGACACCGCCCAGACAAATTCAAGCCGGGAGAACCGGGCCAATCAAACATAGAAATGAAAACTGTGAGAGTGAAAGGCGGAGCCAGTATTGTTATCCGGCCGCGGAGCGGCCGAATGTTCATTAAACTATAGTTTTAAGGGCGCCTATGGAAAGGGTTGTCAAAATAGACTCCGGCGGGCTATCGTGGGGCATAGAATAGGTCCCGCGTTGAGGGGAGTCATCGATGCCAGTCAAAATGAATAGCCGTAGGTTGGAGCAATGGTTTTGGCCTGCTCTCGATAAATATCTTGCGCTGCATAATCTCAAGCAAACACGTCAACGCAAAAAACTCATCGAGCAGTTTCTAAATCTCAATACCCATGTCGATGCCGAAATGTTGCACCGCAAAGCCAAGGACGTTGGTCTTAATGTCGGACTCGCAACTGTTTACCGAACGCTCAATCTTTTGCAGCAGGCCGATTTAGTCGAACAGCATTTTTTTAAAGATGGTCGCTCACTTTACGAGATTAATCCTCCCGATGAGCATCACGACCACCTTGTGTGTGTTACCTGTGCAAAAGTGATTGAGTTTGAGGATCAGGCAATCGAAGAGCTTCAAAACAAAGTCGCGGCCACCCACAAGTTCAAACTAACGGCACATCGGCTCGATCTCTATGGTATTTGTCCTCGCTGCCAGTAGCCCCATCTCTGTAGACCAAGCCACCCGGCAATCTCATCGCAATCTTACTTTGATTTGATATAACTAAGTATGATGACCACGATTTATACGGGTCGTTGGGATTAGATAAAAAAGCTCATTTGGCTTATTTTAAATTTAAGGCAAGGGCTCGCCTTACCGAAGAACTTATTGATAAAAGGTTAGCTTCGCATTGATTGCCAATGTGAATGGCGAGCTGATATTTAAGGAGTCTGTAGTTATGGCCAGGCATTTGATGCACAAAGGAATAATCGCGATAGCATTGGTCTATAGTCCGTTTGCTTACAGCTTTGATTGCAAAAGTGTTAAGTCGATTACAGAAGCGTTCTTGGAAAGACATTACGAGCATAAAAAATTTGATGATGCGATGTCACAACGCTCGTTAGATAATTATATTAAGATTTGGGACCCTTCGAAGGTTTATTTCTTGCAAGCTGATATCGATCGCTTTCAAAAGCAGTATGGCAAAACTTTGGATGACCAGATTCCAAAAGGCAAATGCACGGCCATAGATGATATTTTTGCGACCTACTCAAAACGTTTTAAAGAACGTCAACCTGGGATCATGAAGGCTGTCGAAGCAAAGCATGACTTCAGCGTAGATGAGTACTTAGAGCTCGACCCGAAGAAAGTCAGCTGGGCGAAAAATAATGAAGAGCTCGATGAACGATGGCGTAAGCGCGTGAAGTTTCAGTTTCTTCAGAAAAAAGACGCCGTCGATATGGCGAAAGCGAAAGAACTTATTCGCAAGCGTTTCATTACTGCTGAAAAACGCCATAAAGAGCTCAAATATGACAAAGTACTATCATATTATTTGAATGCGTTTTCATCGAGCCTAGACCCGCATTCTGATTACTATGACCCTGAGCAACTTGAGAATTTCCGAATCAACACCCGTCTTTCTCTGGAAGGAATTGGGGCTGTGCTTCGTGGAGAAGACGGGTTCACAGTCATTCAAAGTTTGGTTCCCGGTGGTGCTGCGGCTAAAACTGGCAAAATAAAAGTAGACGACAAGATCGTCGCCGTTGCGCAGGGAAAGTCTGCTCCTGTTGACGTTATTGATATGGACTTGAATGAAGTTGTGAAGCTTATTCGCGGCTCTCTTGGCACGCTTGTTAAACTCACTATTTTGCGCGAAGAAAAAGGCAAGTCTGAGCGTTTAGTCGTAGATGTGACGCGTGAGAAAATTCAGTTAAACGACCGTGCAGCCAAGTCTGAAGTTTTCAAGGTCAAAGCCAATGATGTCGATGACGCTCCTAAAGGCGATAAATCGAAGGTTTATAATATTGGTGTGATTTCGTTGCCATCATTTTATATGGACTTTCAAGGTCGTCAAAACAATCAGGCTAACTATCGTAGTTCGACGCGTGATGTATTAAATGAACTCAAAAAACTAAAAGAAAAGAAAGTGGATGCAGTGGTCATTGACTTGCGAGTTAATGGCGGCGGAAGCTTGGATGAATCCGTGGATCTAACAGGTTTATTCATAAAAGAAGGGCCTGTGGTTCAGCGCCAGGAGTTGAACTCTAAGCCGTTTGTACATGTTGATACTGATCCGAATATTTATTACGACGGACCATTGGTGGTCATGATTTCGCACCAATCGGCGAGTGCGAGCGAAATTTTCGCCGGAGCCATCAAGGATTACGAACGTGGATTGATCATCGGTGACAAGCAGACGTTTGGTAAAGGCACCGTGCAAAACCTAAGTGACATGACTGAAGAACTAGGTTCCATCAAGGTCACAACGAGTAAATTTTACCGTCCTTCCGGCGCTAGTACGCAAATCAAAGGTGTCGAGTCCGATGTCGTATTGCCAAGTCTTTTTGATGAATATGAAATTGGCGAAAAGTATTATGACTATGCATTGCCATGGGATTCTATCAAACCAAATAAATATGTGAACTTTGGTAAAGTCAAACCATTCGCATCGCAATTAGCTGCTGAAAGTAAAAAACGAGTGGCAGTTGATCCTAAGTATGTCGAGCTTATGGCAGAGATCAAAGAGTATCGTGATAAGGAAAAAGAGCGTACGCGCATGTCATTGAAAGAGGAAAAAGATCCCAAAAAGAAAGACGAGAAAGATAAGAAAGAAGAAGAGATGATGAGCGAAGATAAAGACCTATCCCTGAAAGATGACATTCACCTTCAAGAGACGGTTCGCATCACGGCTGATTATGTCCGCTTGATCAATGGAAAGAAAATCGGTCATAAACTTGAACTTCCCGAATTGATAGCAACGGTCACGAAGGGTCAGTCGACTGCGGTCATTAAAGGAAAAGAGAAGGCTCCGGCCGCGAAGAACTGACACCTAATTAATCCTAATAATAGACCCCGTGCTTCCTCTGGTGGAACGCGGGGTTTGTTCGTTTGTGCCCAAGCCCCCAAAGGTGGTTATCCCCAGACTGCGTCATATCGGCATCTATTGTAAAACCAACCCACTAAAACCACAGGGTTTTTAATTAAAACATGCTTGTTTTTATAAAATAGCTTGCTATTCTATAAAATCTTTGTTATATTAATAAAAATTATGTAACTGAGGAGTTATCTTATGAAAAATATTAACGCGTCTCTGTACGCTCTATTGCTGGCGGCTATGGTCGTAGGCTGTGGGAGCAGTAAGAAGAAAGCTAGCAATGTGCCCAATATCAAGGAGCCGGATACATCCGTAGCTCCCCTTGATCCTACTGTCGGTCAAAACACGGTCGACATCCCGGCAGAACTGGCGAACAGTCCTTTGGCCTTCTACGGTCAAACGCTCAGCCAAGATTACCGAGTCGTCACTTTGCAAGAAGCCGCACAGCACCAGATGCAAGTCACGCAAGATTTTGCGCAAGGTTTGAGTATTGGTCAGTTGCAGTTCCAGCTTCCGCAAAACATGCACGTCATGTCGAGCACGACTACTCAAATGCAAACTCAACAGTATCCCCAAGGCGGAGCGACTTGGACTCGCTTGGCGCACGTTGGTACTGCTAGTTCTCAATACGATTCTTGTATCAATGCACAACAAAGCGGCGCGGTCATTAGCAATAGCATGCAGAATCAGTTAAACCTTTTTTATTGCCGCACTAGCTTAAACCAAGGATCGATGACTGGTTTCACAAATCAACTTCTTGCTCCAACGCATATTATGCTAGGCAGTAACGATGTTTTCAACCTCAACTCTTCAAGCAACAACGGTCAAGCGAGATCGGGGTCGCAAGCCCGCATCTTGATCAACTTGCATGCCAATGGCATGGCTCAACAGTCTGAGTTCCAAAGACTTTGCGGCAATGGTTCGACTACAGCTCAGTATGTCCCACAAGAAATTTCAGCGATCATCGGTAACAACTCTCAAGCGACTGTACAAAAGTGCGAAGTGAATCAAAGCCAAGTTTTGGGTGCAGGTAGTAGCTACACGCAACCAAACTGGAATGTTTTCGCGGTCATGATCCCGGCAACTTCAGTTGCAAATAACGGTCAAGGCGGACAGTACAATCAAAATCCAAATCAAGGTTACCCGAACCAAGGTGGACAGTACGGCCAACCGAACCAAGGTTACCCGAACCAAGGTCAACAATATGGTCAACCGAACCAAGGTCAACAATACGGTCAACCGAATCAAGGTTACCCGAACCAAGGTCAACAATATGGTCAACCGAATCAAGGTTACCCGAACCAAGGTCAACAATACGGTCAACCGAATCAAGGTTATCCGAACCAAGGTCAACAATACGGTCAACCGAACCAAGGTCAACAGTACCAAGATCCAAGCCAAACTTGGGGCGGACAAGGTAACTACGATCAAAGTGGATACCCTCAACAAGGTGGATACCCACAAAGCTACGGTCAAAACGATGGAAGCCCACAAGGCGCGGATTATATGCCAAGCGGTCCGATGATCGAAATCATCTACACGACGCCGGCAACGTTTTAATCGAAATCACTGGACGCGATAGTTATAAGCGACAAGTGGTTTCTCCTCACCCACTTGTTTCTTACTCTGAAGGATCCCCTTTAAAAGGGGATCCTTTTTTTTGTTTGCGGTAGAAGTTAAGAAGGCTGTGGCTTTATAAAGAAAAGCTTAAAAGCTCATACTGAGTGAAACGCCAGCCGAAGTTCTCGTGCGTTTGGTGGGTAAAGCTCCGATAATTTGCTGCTGCGCTGGAGAAAAAGCGGGGTCAGAAGCCAGAGGTTTGAATTTTTCTGGCATGCGGAAACAAAACTCACCGTAATCGCCAAAACACTGACTGATAAAACCCTCAAAGGTCAAATCTTTGAAAATTTGCGTGGTGGCAGTGAGTCGAGCCACAACGGTCTCATCGCTAAGATTGTAAAGCACATTAGCGAAAAATGAAGTTTCATTCCAAGTACCGGGGTTTGGCAAGCGTACGTATCCTGCGAGGTACTCGCGACCCGCGTAAAGTGGGGCGGATTGCTGCAAGGCGAGAGAATAAAGTTCCAGTTCGCGATCCTTATAACCTAGGCCATTATGAAAATACTCCGCACCAATCGTCACATTGTCATTATCAGAGTATTTCGAGGTATAATATACACCGCCAACGATTTGCGTTAAGAAAGAATCACTACGATCGTAGCCTGTAGGGAGTGTAGACGTATTCGGATCAATCTTGCCTTCATAGAACGTTCGTTTTTCATTAGTGATAAATGCCGATTCCACATAAACATCGAGTAGCCCTACGGCTGAAGAAACGTCAGCGCCGATGCGAAGTGCCTCATCGCTTCGGGTTTGAAAGCTTAACGCCGCTTCCCCTGTTCCTAAAAAAGGAAACTCGCCTCGCAAAGCTAGGCCAAGATCCTCCGTCTGACTCATATCATCAAACTGAAAAACGACGTAATAATTGAATCCCTGTTTTTCGACCGGAATATGTATCTTCACAAGCTCTTGACCAAGACGGCTGTCGAACAGGGCGAGCGGGTCCCGGTTGCTAACTGCCGTGAAATCGGTTGGATTCCACATGCGTCCGCTGCCCCACTTCAGATGTTGCTTTCCGACGGTAAGGAATACGGAGTCTTTGATGTCCCATTTGAACCAAAGCTCGTCGATATTGGTGCTTATGGGTTGCTCGTAAGCGGCCACTGCAGCCGCCAGAGTCGTGTTTGTCGGTTTTTCTTCCGTCAACCGAAGGCGAAGCAGAGCCCGAAGATCGTTGGTCGGACGTGTATCAAAGTAAATATCGGCGCGTTTTAGCTGGCTGTAACTCGAATCAAAAAACTTCTGCTGTTCCGTATGTGCCGAATTGTATCGGATTTCCAAGCGACCACCCACCTGCAAGGAATCCGCTAGTTTGTCACTAGCCGAAATTTTCACTTTTTTAAGTGGAGCGCCGCCAAAAAGACGCTTTTCCAGATCTTCGTTCGCGAAGGCGACGGAAGCGTACATATGGAGAAAAATGCTAAAAGTTAAGAGTGTTCTCATCGGCTTTGCTTCTCTATCCATGCTTTGGTAAACATATTGCCTTCCAGCGGATCTAAACGAACATCTTTCAGTACAATCGTACTCATATTTACTTTTTTCGGATCTTTTTTGTCACGTTCGATCTCATCGACAACGATGATTTGCTTGGGGACATACACTTCAGCTTTTTTGGATGGACTAAACATTTTGTCCCAGCTTGGATACATGCTGGTTCTTTGCAGTTTGTTATTCAAGGTGAATTCCTGACGTTTAAGGATGTTTTTCGTCGCCTGATCAATCCAAAGCTCGACGATGGGATTGGCTACATCAAATCCTGGCTTAGCGGTGAGTTTAATCCGATGGACCTTGAAGGCATGAAGTTGTTCGTCGGCAATAAACTGCGCTGTAAACTCTTCACTCAAACGAGACTCGTCAAAGTCATCGCGCCGACTGCTCGTGCCGGCAATGCTCGTTCGTTCAGTCTGGCGTTCCCATTTACCCAAGGTGGGTTCGTACAAAAAGAGGTTCTTCTCAAGTCGCAAATAACCTTTGCCGGCCTCAGCTTTTGGCTTTGTAAATAGTATCATCCATTTGTCATCCGCATCGCGGCGATAAACTCGCGCTTCAAATGCTTTAGAGCTGCCGTCCTTGTCTTTCTGATCAATAAAAACGGTGGAAGCGTAATCACCCGTGTTGCGCTGGCGATCATCAACTAAGGCAATGAGTTCAGCGGTTTGTTTGCCGTCGAGAGCATACGCTGTGGTCGTATATATATTTATCAAAAGAATGAACAAAATAAACTTCATAGGAACTTCCTCATTTTGTCTGCATCAATGCATCCACTGGCTTCATGCGAGCGGCTTTGATGGAAGGGTAGAGAGCGCCCAATCCGGTGATACAACCAAACAATAACACAGTTGTAAACACCTGACCGGCATGGATGTTGAACTGCAAAGTATTAGCCATGAGCACGAGCCGGAGACCTTCGCTGGTGATAGGTAAAGCGATCGAATTAAGAATAAAAAGGGACGTGACACCAAAGGCCGTGCCGACCAGTGATGCCAAAACACCTAGCATAATCGCTTCAAAAACGAACATGGCCAAAACAAATCGTTTCTTTGCACCAATGGCTCGAATCGTGCCGATCTCTTTGGTTCTTTCACGCACACTCATCCACATGGCGTTGATAATACCGCCGACAATGATAATGGAAAGCACAGTGACCACGAAAAAGGAAACTAGGTTGAGTGCGCTGGTAATCCAAAGAACAAACGAAATTTCGTCACTCCAGATTGTCAGATCCAGTTTCTGACCCAGCCAATCTTCACCGGCCACTTTTTCGAATTTAAAGAAAAAAGGATTCGGGTCGTGGTCCATGATGTCGTGACCCTTGGCTTTCAAATCTGTCCGCAGCCGTTCCATCACTGCCGTCGCAGCACTCGCATCGTTGAGATACACCATAACAACGCCTGTTGTGGAGGGGCTGATGCGGTAAAGGTCGAGAACCGTCTCCATAGGAACGAAGATGCTCCAGTTACTCATAAAACCGACATCAGACGCAATCGCCGCTACTCGCAAATCAGCTGAGTTAGCTTGACCGCCACTGGCTTCTGTTACAAACGTCATGACATCGCCAACAGAAACACCAAGTTTTTTGGCTTGCGCCGCAAAGAGTAGAACTGTGTTTGGCTTGGCGAGTTCCGCAAAATCACCAAAGACTTCACTGCCGCCATCTTTTTTGTATTCGGATTCGCGCGCCATGCGCAGCGACTTGAAGAAGCGTTCTTCTTGATCATACTGAATTCCGTTCACGCCAACATTGATTGACGTAGAAGGACCAATCAGTCGACCCCAACCACGATGGCGGTCAATAATCGAGACAGCTTCTGGTACGATTTCTTTCACTTCTTTTAGAAGTCTTTCGCGTTCATGTAAAAGTGGGGCGGCACTTCGACGGCGAAACTTGAAAAAGCCGCCTACATTGACGTGGCCAGCGGAAAGTGTTGTCGCGGATTCGACCATTCGTTCCGAGATCGATGAGGAAACACTACGAAGAAAGAGAAACAAAGCGGCAACCATCGCGATCGCCAAGGCCAGCAGAAGTGTGCGTCGTTTAGCTTGCACGAGGTTTCGAAAGGCTATCGTGAGAACAGTGCGCATCTTATTCTTTCTCCTGCATAGCTTCCGCAGGTTGGATTTGCGCGGCATGACGCGCAGCATAAATCGATGCCACAACAGCGATGATCGTTACTACAATCGGTGCCGTAATGCCAATATCCCAGCGCATTTTAGGATAAAGTCTGGGACCGGAGAAGAGGAAACTCACAACGTCATTGGCGGCCGGAATACCCTTTATAGAAAGCCAAAACAAAATCATCAATGCAACGATCGATCCAAAAATCGAACCCAACAAACCTGTCAATCCAGTCTCGGCCAAAAATAGGCCCACGACAAAGGATTTTTGCGCCCCAATCGCTCGCATGGTTCCGATTTCGCGGGTGCGATTGAGAGTTCCGACGACGATCGAGTTATTGATAATCACCAGTGCAACGATAAAAATAACAATCAGAGAAAAGATCAAAGCCATTCTGACAAAGACGACAAACTGCCCTGCAATACCGGCGGCCGTCTGCCAATCCACGACTTTCAAATCCATATTGTTTTGCTTAAAAGTCTTTTCCAAGTCTTTTATTGTTCGTCGCAGTTTTCTTGGGTCTTTAAGAATAATCGCCGCATTGAGGGCGAGTCCGGAGTCGTTCTCTCTTAAGTCGAACGTTTCGTCAATGACTGGCTTCACCTCAATCGTTGGGGCGGCACCGACGGCGGCCGTCGTATTTGTCGATTCAACCGGCGCCGCGTTAACACCAAAAAGTGACTCCTCCAGATTGGCGGTGTCCAACTCTTTGATTCCGGCAGCGGCACGCATATCGTCCAGCTCTTTTTTAGAGGCTTCGCTCATTTGGCCGAAAAGTTCGCGAAAACTCACTAGGTCAAGAATGTTCATGGCGCCAGCTAAGTCCGAGTCCTCTAATCCTGTAAACGTGTAAACACCATAAACTTTTAGAGGGAGGCTTTTGATATAGCCGCTTTTGGTGTAGCTGCGAAGAGTGATGGTTTCGCCGGGAGAGATTTCGTAAAGTTTAATGCGCGGTGCAATCTCTTCATAAAAAAGTTTGTAACGCTCAGTAAACTTGTCGTCATCCACTTGCAAAAAAGACTTGAGCTGGCTTGTTAGCTTGTCTATGAGTTCGGCGTCTTTATTCTCTGGCTCCAAGCCATATTCCGAGAGTCTTTGCGACAGTTCCGTCGCCTCCTGGCGGTCCAATTGGGCCATGACTTGGGCGTGCTGGCGGGCGAGATCCGCCGCGAGACGTTTGTTCTCAGGGTCTCCGGAAATAGTCATTCCACCCTTGGTGAGTCGCTTGTTGAGGCGATCAAAAATTCGCGCTGCCATGACTTTCAGAAAGTCCTCGCGAAATTTTCGACTGATCAAAATCCCCCGATTACCATTCGGAATCATCTCGCCTTCGACGACGGTGAACTTGGGAAACTTCTGCTGAAACAAAGTGATATCGGTACCCACATAATTCAGATACACAGGCGTTTTTTCACCGGAAATCGGTGCAATCTTTGTGTCTAAAAACTGAAGCTTGGATTCATCAACCGTCGTCAACGTATCTAAAAAATCGGGAGCCTCGGCTTGGGCTATGGCGGCCCATTGTTCGTCCAGTTCATCCGTTTGAGTCGTGAGTTTGCGCTGCTGTTCGATCTCTGATTTGAGCTGCGAGAGTTGGAATTTGAGTTGATCCACACGATCTTTAACGATGATTTGGTCGTTTGATTTGAGTGCGTTTCTAAGGGCCTCCAAAGTGTCATCAAGTTCATTGCCTCTACCCAAGAAAACCATGTCGAGACCCATGGGGATCATCGCGTCAACGTTTTGGACCTTCATGACAACATCGCGCACCGCCGCCAAGTCCGGGATGGTTCCGATATCGGCGCGACCCATAAAACCGCCGCCGAAAACCGCTAAATCATCTTTGGCTTGGCTGGAATGAATTTGAATATCGCCCACCACACTTCCCGTAATACTGGCTCGCATCGAAGTCTCCACATCTCTAAGCAGAGACAGACCAAGCACTGCGAGAAAAGCCCCGAAGCCGAGAAGGCTACCTATGATGAAGGTGCGAAGGCGAAACAGCCATAAATTGCGTGCGGCAACTTTTAAGATAAGCTTATAGGTTTGGTTTATTTTCATGCGTCGGCAAGCCGTCCATCCTTGAGTCGAATGATACGACTGGCGTGCTTCATAACTTGCGGGTCATGTGTTGAGAAAATAAAGGTTGTCTGCCGAGTCTGATTGACTCTTTTCATGAGGTCAATGATTCGCTCACCAGTGGTCGAGTCTAAGTTTGCAGTGGGTTCATCTGCCAAGACAATCCGAGGGGCTGATACTAAGGCTCGGGCAATGGCAACTCGTTGACGTTGGCCACCCGATAATTCATTTGAGCGTTGATTACGTTGAGCCGTGAGTCCAACTTCTTCGAGAAGCTCATCTACAAGACCAGTGCGTTCCTTAGGAGAATGCTTGCCTTGGATGAGAAGAGGAAACTCAACATTTTGCGCCACCGTTAAAACAGGTATCAGATTGAAACTCTGAAAAATGAATCCCAACTTTTCCAAGCGTAAAGAGGTCAGTTGTCTGTCACTAAGTTTCGAAATAGGTTGATCATCAATAAACACTTCTCCGGCTGATGGTGTGTCCATACATCCGATTAGGTTTAGCATTGTGGACTTACCGCATCCCGACGGACCCGCAATAGCGGCAAACTCACCCGTCGTAATCTGCATGCTGACATCGGTGAGGGCTTTGACCTCGGTTTTTCCGAGCGGGTAAATTTTCGAGACTTTGTCGATTTTGACGGCGATGGTCATGTGTGGGGATCCCTTTTAAACTTTGCAACATCTTCCAGTAAAAGCGGATGTTTAAGAGTAAAGTGGGGATGAATTGATGTCAATACGATTGAAAAGTTGTGTGGAAGTCATGCGGTAGTGGTCATCCAGAGCGAAGCGAAGAATCTCCTGCTCCGCCTTTCACTCTCACAGTTTTCATTTCTATGTTTGATTGGCCCGGTTCTCCCGGCTTGAATTTGTCTGGGCGGTGTCGGCTGATGCCGCCTCAATGCCCAGCCAAATCTAAGCCGGCTCAACCGTCCCAGCCAACCATCGGGTAAAAACTGTAACGGCGAGGCTCCGCCAAACTGGTTACCTCCATCGAGCAATCGTTGCGAACGCAACTCGTGTGGCCACACACTCGTGTGCGGAGCCTCACTGTTGGTGATTTTGAACTTTGCGAAGAGTTGGGCAAAACTTCCCAGCACGGTAACCAGAGGGGGTTGTGAGCGCAGGACGCGCGAACACCAGCGCAGCCCGGGCAGGAGCTCTGACACAAGTAAAAATCCCCGTGATCTATCGGGCAAGCGTACCCTCTGGTGACCGTGCTGGGAAGTTTTGCCCAACTCTTCGCAAAGTTCAAAATCACCAACAGTGAGGCTCCGC
>JBGSKV010000091.1:0-47184 GCA_041740975.1 Oligoflexales bacterium
CGTCGTCGCCACCGCCGCCGGTGCATCGCAGCTGCAGAGCAGGTCAACCATGAACAGGCGGCTGCAGGCTGCCGCAGGGGCCCCACCTGCAGCCGCGGGAGCGGCCAGCCAGATGCCCACCTGAGTCGCCTGGATAGGACGCGTCGCGAATGGAGGCGCCCAGCACGCACAGGCTGCCGTTGCCGCTCAGCATCTCCTCGGTGAAGGGCGATTCGTCAAATTCGTCGCTCACTGACTCCAAGTCGTCCTCATTGCTGCCATTGATTGTTTTTTCTGCCTCCATCGCCGCTGCCGCCGGCGGCCCGGCCCGGCCCGGCAAGGCTCGCTTTGTTGTTGGCCGTGTCCCCGCTGCCCGCCGCACCGCGTTACTGATCAGACTTGGTGAAATGATCAGCGTACATATTAGGTGCAGTACACTCATTCTGCCTCGCCGCGGGGGCCGTCGGGGAAGGGGACCGGCAGTGTCCTTGCTGGCACCCACACCACCTTGGGGCACCAATGCCGCGCTCATCACCTCCTCAACCCCCACCTGGGCCAGACTTCAGGGGACTTTCGTTATCCAGATCGCTTACAGCTCCATCTTGTCATCTTTTGAGGCGCTCTCCGCCGCTAGCAGCGCTCCTGGCAGCGTCCCCACACCTCCCCCCGCCCAGCATCAGCCTGCAGCTGCAGGCGGCCGCCCTGCGTGCTGCTGCTGGCAGCGGAAGCACGATCAGAAGCATCAGCAGCGTCTGATTGAACATCAGGAGCTCCACCTGCCCCTCTCGACAACAGGAGAGGGGGAACCGGAGACGCCTGCCATAACCCCTGGGACGCTGCTCTGCTTGCTCGAGCCGCCCACGCTAGCGGCAGCGGTGGTGGAGGCGGCGGAGGCGGCGGCCATAGAGGCGGCGGCAATCGCTGGTAATCTTCGCTGATTACATATTAAAAAACGAACGGCCAGTATTTCGATACTGGCCGTTTTTTTTCGAAAAAAATTAATAAAAAAAACCCAGAAATGCAATGATCTCAGGGTTTTTCAACTATAAAAGCCTATTGAAGACAAGACTTTCAAAGCACAAATGGAAGTTGAATCGCATCTTCCGAGTCCCAATTGTCCTCATGAGAGCGTATAGCAGCCAGTGAGCCTTGTGATCTTATGTTTTTCTTGGTGATATTTAAGAAAACAGTTGAGGATGTAATTTTGCAGATGTGATGCACTGGGACCACCATAGCTCGATCAAAACCCAAGAATGTTTTCGATTGTACGAGGATTTTTTCTGGATTTGGCGAATCAGAAAACGTTAAAATATCCACTGCAGTTCCACAAAACTGCTCGTTAGAATCAAGAACTTTTTTACCCAAGTAAAGATTGCTCCAATCTTCGGTACGCGGTTCCCACTCCAGTCGTCCGAACTCAGTAGCCAAATTCGACGCTCGATTCGAAAAATTTCTTACACTTGCATTTGACTCTAACGATGAATTTAACATACCAACCCCCTATTGACCTTGGACTTCATTAATCTAACCTTGGCGGTTTTCCTCCAATGGGAGGCGTGAAAAAGAGCCTTGGCACGTATCGCCCTTCTAGACACCTCCCACGACAACATGCCCTTTTCTTTTTCCGCGTTAATGTGATGCGTCTCTCAGCAACGCCCACTTGGACATGTTTCACCGCGGCAAACTTATGTTGATTTATATGCTCAATTAAACTTGCCTGCGATTGCCCGCCGAAGCCTACCTAATTGTTAAGGAAACCAATGCATTATCCGTGCCATTTCAGTGAGATGGGACAGCAGCTATTTAAGAGCCTCCACTGCGCACTGCAATCTCATTGCGTATCAAAAACAATACAACAACTCGAATATAGAGCGCATTTATGATCTTCATTGACAGCATTTAGTGTACTGTTTAGTATTCACAGTGTAGTGATCATGCTGTTTTATCTTTGGACTCATCGACCTTTAAAATCTTAACCAAGGTTGCACCTATGCTCTCGGAAGACCAATCCATCGAGTCGATTCCTATTTTTCCTGACTTCAAATCAAGTGGTAGCATTCTTATCGTCGATGACGACCTGTTAGTGCGTACTTTTTTTTCTACCAAACTGGAGGCCAACGGTTTTTCAGTAGAATGTGCTGAAAATTTATCTTCCGCCCGCACGAAGTTGAAGGAGAAAAAATTCCGCGCCGTACTTCTCGATCTCTATTTGGACGATGGCATTGGCCTCGATCTTATGGGAGATATTTTGTCGCTCGCCCCCCATTGCAAAATCGTAATTCTAACCGCCAACGCCAGTATTGAATACGCGATCAAAGCAACCAACAAAGGCGCGTCAGGCTTTCTTGTGAAGACTGATCTGCCCGACGAGAACATAAGCAAATTTAAGCAACTCATCGCCGAGGAAATTCCTCGCGTCAGTCATCCAGGCATGAATCTCTTAGATCTCGGCATTATTGGCACAAGTAAACCCCTTCAAGCGTTGTGCGATAAAATCGATCGCCTTCGCACAATTGAGTCCACCGTACTTATCGGTGGGGAGTCCGGAACCGGTAAAGAGCTTTTTGCACGAGCCATTCACAAATTATCCAATCGCGCTTCTGGTCCGTTCATTGCAATTAACTGCGCAGCCATTTCGGAACAGATCTTAGAATCAGAACTTTTCGGATATAAACGCGGCGCCTTTACAGACGCAAAGCAGGATCGCAAGGGTTACTTCGAAGCTTGTAGCCAAGGCACTCTTTTTCTGGACGAGATTGGAGAAATGTCTCCTGGTTTACAAAGTAAACTCTTAAGGGTTTTGCAAGAAAAAGAGGTCACACCTGTCGGATCTGTCATTCCAGTTCCGATTAACACGAGAATCGTAGCGGCCACCAATCGAGATCTGGATAAAGAGATAGCTATCGGAAACTTTCGTCGCGACCTCTATTATCGCCTTGCTGTTTTTCAATTAAATTTGCCGGCACTACGTGAACGAAAAGACGACATTCCACAGCTGACAGAACATTTCGTAAACTCTTTTAATAAACAGTACTCCCGCAATGTCCAATGTCCTTCCAAGGCAATCCAAGCTCGCATGCAAGCCTATGATTGGCCAGGCAATATTCGTGAATTGCATAATGCGCTTGAGAGAGCCGTAGTGTTAGCCCCTAACAACGAAATGCAACTCGAGGATTTGCTACCCAACAAAACTATAGAAATCGACAAGAAAAGCCTTCGGTCCGGCGCAACAGCTTTCTATTCTTTGGAATACAAAGAAGCGAAAGACTCTTTTGAACGTAATTATATTGATCATCTTTTACATGAAACTTCTGGAAATGTGGCCGAAGCCGCTAGGCTTTCCAAGCAATACCGCCCAAATATTTATCGCCTGATTAATAAATTTAAAATTGATCCTGGCCAATTTAAGAAAAACTAAGAATAAGCCTTCAACCCTAACTCGATTCGCAAAACCATTAAGTGAATATCCTGCATTGCATTTTGAATCCGAGTAGGATCTTTATCTTCACTTTGGATTTCAGTTTCCAAAAGTTGCGCCAAATCGGAAAGCTGAGGAAATCCATAACAGCCCGCGGACCCTTTTATTTTATGCGCCGACTTTAAGACTTCACCCCAGTCTTTCTGTGAAATACTCTTATCTAAGTCAGAGACGCGCTTCTTCATGTGTTCCAAAAAAACGCCAAAGGTCAAGCGGACAGCCTCATCATCAGCAATGAGCGAAATAACTGGTTGTGATGGGTCACTGTACTTATCAATGTTGATTTCTTTAGTCATTGGAAAGCCCTTAGTGCAACATGGAATGATTCTGAGTCAAACTTTTTATTTTCATAACGAGTGCCTGAGTCGAAAAAGGTTTCGAAATAAAATCGTCACAACCTGCTGCAATGCAGTCTCCGCGTTCATGAGAGAAGGTGTGAGCAGAATGCGCAACAATCGGCACAGTAACACCATCTTTCCTCAAGAGACGCGTTGTTTGCAAACCGTCCATAAGAGGCATTTTAATATCCATCAATATTAAATCAAACTTCGATCGACTAACTTGCTCCAATACCTCTATACCATTTCCTGCCAATTCTACTTCGGCACCAGCCTCTGCGAGCAGCGTCTTAAGCAAAACTCTGTTTTCAGTTACATCATCAGCGACTAACAAGCGACAGCCTTGCAATAGAGAACCATGAGCGGGGAGAGCTACAAGTGCAGAAGACGGAACATTCTCAAAGGTAGCATCCGAGGCGTCTTCCGTGGCGAACTGAAAAACAAAGGTTGAGCCGCGATTGGGTTTAGACTTTTCAAGAAAGACATCCCCACCCATAATTCGAGCGAGCTTCTGGCTCAGCGCCAACCCCAAACCAGTTCCGCCAAGGAACTCCGAACCTTTCGCTTGAACAAAAGGTCTAAAAATCAAAGATGTTTCATCTGGAGATATGCCCACTCCTGTGTCAGAAACTCTAATTTCAAAGTGACGTTTTGGTTTTTCGTCGAATGTCATACCAGAATGGACAGAAGCCATGACTTTGACACGAATCTCACCTTTATTCGTAAACTTTACCGCATTAGACACGAGATTTACGATGATCTGGCGCATTTGCAAAGGATCTAACATGACATCACGTTGGGGGATACTATCATCCAAGTGTATAAGCAACTGAATACTCTTACGTTGTGCCATAAATTGAAATGGTTCCAAGGTATCCAAAATTTCTTTTCTTATATTTACTGGCTTCAAATCAAGTTGAAATGAATTGGCTTCTAACTTAGAAAGATCGAGTACATTATTCAATAACTCCAATAAGTGCTTGGCATTTCGGTCGACAACATCCAAATGTCGGCGAAAATCATCTGGCACACTGTTGTTTTCCCTCAATAACTCAGTGTAGCCAATGATGATTCCCATGGGAGTGCGAATCTCGTGACTTAAAGACGCAAGATAATTAGACTTCGCCATATTCTCTTTTTCGGACTTATTCTTCGCCGCCGTCAGAGCTGCTTCTTTGGTCTTACGATCAGTTATATCTATGCAAACCCCAACGTAACCTAAAAATCCTCGCGATTCGAACTTTCTCGGTACGCCGGTACAACTGACCCAACGAACTCGATTCGTCGCATCTTGACAGCAAAACTCCACTTTAAACGGTGCTTGTTTTCGCCATGCATCTAGAAAAACCGTCATAACTTTACGGTAATCTTCATTACGAATGACGGTTTTGAGATGGTCGAAATCACGACGACCCAAAAACAACTTGAGATTTCGATTAGCAAAATCGAGTTTTCGCAACTTATTGATGCGCCACACCATGACGGGAATACCAGAAGCGAGAAGCCGAAACTGATTTTCACTTTCCGATAACTCACGATACGCCGCAGATTCGTATAATCGTGACAATGCCGCGAGGCATGAACTAAAGAAAGTCACCGCAATCGCCGCACACGCCGCATAGCGAAACATCTGAGGATCGCGGTGTGAAGTGACGGTTGAGAAAATACCCGGACTATTTTCGTGAATCATCCAAAAAACTGCAACTTCAAAGACAATCAAAGTTGTAAAAGTTAAGCCTGCCCGTATGCCAGAAAAAAACATCGCGATAAGAGGAATTGCTGGAAACCAGAGGACGGGAACGCTCATCAGCCCACCCTCTTGGTAAGCGGCAAATGGCAATAGTATCGATCCCACACCCGCCAAATAAATTCCAGAGTATCTTACGCGTCCTTTAATCGGGGAAAAAAGCGGAACCAAACTGACGGCAAGCATTGCTAACACGGCTGGTGCAGACAGGGTACCAAAAATAAAATAGCGATTGATGAGGTTAACCAATAACAAAATAATCAAAACCATTGAGCAGACCAAAACAATCAGAAACCTTTGGTCATCTGAAATCGATGGGTTGGTACCTAAAAAATTGCCTTCGTCATCAGAATTGATTTTGCTAAAAAATGGTTGCCGCGATTTCTTAGTCGTCATGGCTGCCTCCAGCCTTAAATATAAATGACTCATAAAAATCCGCAATTTCGCTCGGTAGTTTCGGCCATGTAATGAGCATATATTTCAACTGATTGATGCGATCACGAAAATAAGGGTCTGCATTGGGTCTGGTAGCGTCTGCCGCTTCTCGCAACGCAGACATCACAACATCGATTTTCATTTCTTGATGAGGTTTCCGCTCTTTCTGGAAATTGTAGAAAAAAGGCGAAAATAACATACTCCAGACGAAGGCATTATCATTGTCATACTCAGACGATTCTAAGGCTAACATCACGTTCATGGGCGTCTTCGCTATTAAGTAAAAAAGCGCAGGTGGAAAATCCATAAACTTGCCGCGAAGATCTTTAGATTTCAGCATGTAAAGCGATTGGAGTTTTAGTATATTCAGGTGATAGTACCATTCGTGATTGTCAGTATCATCGCCATAATGGCGCGAAGCAGCCGAAGCGAGAAAAATGATAAAGGCCGAATCCTCAACGGCTCTCAATCGGGTGTGCATGTCACGCGGATTCGGATGACCAAATCTCTGTCGAATCGCCCTTTTCATAAGCCTTACTATAGTAATAAGATTATGGGATGTGTTTCGCATCGACTGCACTGCTGGTGCGCGACTGTTACTGAAATAAACTTCGCGAAATCCGCGCGGGTTTTGCAGTTTTTTCAAGAAAGGCACTGGCAAATTCAGCAGGTCGGTGCGGTCGACAACATCATCCAAAAGGTGCAAAAAATAAACCATTTTCACCGCAGCAGCAGCCCCAGCCATATCTTTATGCCCCAGGAGGGCTGCCGCTGCCTGTTGCCGAATGCGGGTCAGATCCTCGATAGGTTCTTCTGTGCTTGAGTGATATGGCGAATTCGGACTTCGAAAATCAAAATGTTCTCGTTGGACAAATCCTTTGACAATCTGCAGAGACTGACGCCAAGCCTCGTCTCCGACAATCATGAAATTCTGCAATTGAGGCTCGCGAGAGACCAAAGAAAGTGCAGGAAGAAAGGATGCAAAACCTGAGGCGGCACTCCAAAAAATACTTAAACAGTCTTTAACAACTGTTACCTCGACTTTTCCAATTCGAATGGGTTCGATTTCTTTGGATTCATCCTCAGCCCCTAGGGTGAGTTGCGACCAAAAAAACATAGATGCAAAAATGACAATGCACCTTTGATTTGACACACAATCCTCGTTCCAAAAAAAATTGATAAATTGAGACATGCCAAGCAGGAGTGGGAAAAACGCAACGCGAAAAGGAAAGGGGACGACGTGCGGCTTAGCGCTCGCATGCTAACATATTGAGCAACCCATGTACAGACTCTTCAACTGATTTAAATTATTGAAATTAATGGGAAAATACACCTTTAGGATAAGGGGCGTTTTGAAGATGAATTTTGGTCTAAATGAAGGTCAGTCGAGCGCATTTTCTTATACAAAATATAAATAAACTGACAAATCAAGATGATCGCAACATGGCCCAAAAAAGTAGAATATTGAACAATTCCGAGAGCCAGGGCTTTTTCGGGTGGCACACCCGCCGGCTCTAATAGAAAAACATACGAAAACTCTCGAACACCGATGCCTCCAGCCGAAATGGGTAGCATGGACGCAATGATAGCCACACTAGCGGCAACTGCGATAAATGAGAAAGAACAGTCAATGTCCAACGCACGCGCGCATAGATACACGCTCGCTAGAGTAAAAGTTGAACCAAGAAAAGACAACAGCCCTATCTTGACGAGTCTCTTGGCTGATGATCGGAGAATTAGATCCCGAATGACTGAAATAATCTTTGAGTTTTGGACCTTTCCCAGCTTGGGTTGGCGAAGCATGAAGGTCAGACCCATCAACAGTAGGACAACCAAAATGATCACACTCGCGACAGCGGGTGTGTCCTGATCTTTCATGTTCATTTCGTAAAAAGCAAATCCAAAAGCCATACACACTAAGGCAGCAATGCCCCAAAGCCTGTCAAAAACTACGGTACCAACAGCTTCTTTAGCGGCAATGCCCCTTTTTTTGAGACCATTCATTCGATAGAGGTCTCCTGAACCGGAGAAAAACAACGTATTGAGAGTTGCTGAAACTAAGCAGTCATAAATACATGACCGATACCGAATATGCTCTCCAAGAACTCCAGCAATCAACTTTGTGCGTATTCCGGCAATAAAAGGAGTGAAAGCAATAACAATAACCGCCAGAAACCAGTCCAGTTTGTTGACTTCCTTCAGGGAAGTCATCGCTTCTGCGAACTGCCCCTTAGCGGAAAAAAGAAAATAAAGAATAAGCAGAGAAAAAAGTAATTTAAGAAGTTTTTTCTTGTCCATTTATTAGCCCCGAGTGCTCCCTCAAGAATACACCTATTGGAGCCGGAGTCAAAAATTTCTCAAATTAAATCTTTAGCCAGGCGAATCGAAACATGCTGTAGTCATTTCGAGATTTTGAGTTGCCGATCTGAATACTATAATATTTTTCTTCATCGGCATGATAAATGAACTCCCAGGCCGTAACCGAGCAGGTGTCTTGAATGCGATAGTCTTTTTCATCGCAAGAACCATCACTATACGTTGAACCTTTTGATACCGAGGTAATGAAGAATCCATTCTTCAGTAACTTGCCGCGATAGTATCCAACCTTTTCTGAAACAGTCTCTTGCGGCGGATTTGAAGTTGGGTCGTACTTATTTCCGTCCAACTGAAAAACAACAGTAAACTCCTGGTTATGACCATCAACTTTAATGTCATGGGTAACCTTGATGAATTTACAATCTTTTTGCTCAATGGACATATAGTGATGACGGTTCATACTAACTGGGCTATCGACAAACTTATACTTGCCATTTAAATCAGGGCAGGCATTTGCCCATACAGGCTGACTCAGTAAGTAGATCAGAATAAATATTGAGAAGGGTTTCATAACACCTCTAAAACTAAGTTTAAAAACTGCCGTGAGATTTAAGGGCAGCCTACCAATATCTAACCGAGGCCGCAATATACTATCTAGACTCACATTTTTGGAGGTGGACCATCCTTCATTAAAGACCTCATGAAAAATGAGATCCTGTTTGAAAAGTTATTGCTTTCCATGACTTTCATGGTAATTTCTCTGCAAACCTGAACCGGAGTTAATTATGGAACTGGCACAATCTGTCAGCATGCCCAAGTCCGTTGCGTCGAGAACGTTAGACTCGAGCTTAGTTCTTTTAGCATTTGTCATGCCTTTGATGGTTGGGTTCACGATCGATCAATTACTAATCTCAAATTGGGGACAAGCTTACGAAAATTTGCCGCGCGCTGAATTTTTCTACGTAGCATGGCCTTTGTTGGCCGTTGGTGTTGGTTTTTTCGTACGCCGACGCGGTGCGATCATTTTGAGTCGCGGAATGTTTTTGAACGCGCTCTTTGTTGGATTGGTGGTTCTTAGCTACCTCGCCTTTTCGACGATTTGGAAAATGGCTATCGGCTCCTGGTTACCAATTTAACAATTTCATAAGCTCGCTTTGGCTTACTATCTACCTTGACCCGTGAGGGTTAATATTGCTGAACTTTTCCCGCCTTTTTGGATCTTCCTCAATCCATTCTTTCGGATTTTTATCCTCCAACCAAAAAAAAATTTAAATGCGCTCCCAGACGACCGAAGTCTATCCTAAGAAGAGGTGAAATCATGAGCGTACTTGTTAAAATTGCTGACAATCATCAATTTAGTCACACTTTAACCCAACTCGAATCGATGGCTAATGGCGTCATTCTCAATAAAGAGAATGAAATTCGCCTGACTTTGTCTTGTATCATTGCAGGCGGACACCTGTTAGTGGAAGACAATCCGGGCATGGGCAAAACAACACTTATCAAGGTTCTCGCTAAATTGCTCGGGTTGAACTTTAATCGCATTCAGTTTACGAATGACCTGTTGCCGGGCGACATCATTGGCAACTCCATTTACGACCAAAACGATAAACGCTTCGTATTCTTTCCTGGCCCTATCTTTTCTCAGTTGGTCCTCGCCGACGAAATCAATCGGGCGACGCCCAAAACTCAGAGTGCGTGCCTACAAGCGATGGAAGAGTATCAGGTATCTGTCGATGGGCAGACTCATCCTTTGCCTAGACCATTCTTTTTAATCGCCACGCAGAATCCTCGTCAAAGCATTGGAACGTTCGCGCTTCCAGAGTCTCAGCTAGACCGTTTCCTAATGAAAATACATTTGGGATATCCCAACCGTGCCGCCGAGAAAGAGCTGTTAATGGGTGATTCACGCCAAAAAATGATCGATCATTTGAAGCCAGTCACATCGACCGATGAAATTCTGGCCATGCAGGAAAGTGCTCGCGATGTACAGGTTTCTGATTCTGTTATTGAGTACCTGCAAAATATCGTCGATAAAACTCGCGCCAAGTTCCAAGGTCTTTCACCACGAGCAGTGCTCGGCGTGCTTGCCGCCGCAAAAGCCTGGGCGTTTATTGAAGGACGAACTTTTGTGATTCCGGAAGACATACAAGCTGTCGCCGTCGCGACTATGAGCCATAGATTGTCTACAACTGACGATCCACACGGAATCAATAGTCGTCATCGCGTCAACGATGTCCTGAAAAGTGTCCCGGTGTTATGAGCGCAACAAAAACATTTGTTGACCTCTTGATGAACCGCGACAAAGTCTATATTTTGCCAACTCGTTTTGGTCTTGGGTTTTGTTTCGTGAATTTAGCGATTCTGATGTCGGCCACGACATATGCGAACAATCTGGCCTATCTTCTATCCTTCTGCTTGTTCGCCGTAATGATGCTCTCGTTAATCCAAACGCACTTTAACTTCAAATCCGTCTATATTGACGATGTTTCCATCGATGGCGGTCATGCCGATCAATATATCAATGTCAATATAGTGTTAAAGAATCCGACGGCATTCGATTGCAATCTTATTCTGTGCCAAGCACTTTTCAAAGACATAAGAATAAAGAACTACTCGAATAGCGTAACAGTAAAAAGCCACGATGGATGCTTTGTTCAGATCTCTGTTCCCGTAGAAAAGCGAGGCCTCTATACGCTGAAAGGAATTCAGTTGAGTTCAGTTTTTCCACTTGGACTTTGGAATACATGGAAATATCACAAAATCTCTCGCGAAGCCTTTGTCTATCCGCGAATCCAAGGTCAGCAAAGCCTCCCACAACCACTTACGACTGCTCGTGCGGAAAGTGGACTGGATCGATCAGGCGGGGATGATTTTTCCGGATTGCGAAATTACTTCACGGGGGATTCGATTCGCCATGTAGACTGGAAGGCGCATGCGCGAACCGGCAACCTATTCGTTAAGAAGTTCGACGACGGTGGCGAGGCAACCTATGATTTTCGCTGGGTAGATGTCCACTCTTTAGATACAGAAGAACGTGTCTCTCAGTTGGCGAGATGGATAGTTGATGCCGCCCAGAAACAAGAAGCATTCGCATTGACTCTTCCAAATCAAAGAGTAGAAGCGGACAAAGGGAACGCTCATTTAAAATATTGTCTGGAGTTACTGGCTGTATATGAAAATCGCACGCAAAAAAGCGCTTAGCTCAAAGGCATCCTTTGCAGCGTTGGTGTTGGTCGGGTTCAACCTGGTCATGCATTACGTGCATTGTCCTATTTGGGTTTCAGTCATAACGTCGATAGCACTCATTTGGCGCGGTCTTCATGAGTTTTATAATATCCCGCTTCCCAATAAACTTTTAAGAAACCTCATCTATTTGGCTGCTTTTGTATTATTGTTTTCCATTCAGCGAACTATTTTTGGGATCGAAGCGGGACTCAATTCTTTGGTTTTGGCAGCAGGTTTAAAGCTTCTGGAGGCCGAAGGTTATAACGACTTAATGAATATTTTCATGATCTGCTTCTTGCTTTTGATGGGAAAACTGCTGTATTCGCAGACCTTCTTGATGACGATCGTGCTGTTTGTGGATGTCATCGCCATAGTAGGGTTTATGTATAAACTGCACGCCGTAAACTATAAGAACGTGTCTTTTGCACGCAGTCTTGGTCCAAGCTTACGATTATTAATGTGGGGTGCGCCCATTATGGCATTCCTTTTCGTTTTCTTTCCTCGTATTCAAACCAGGTTTATCCCAAACCCGATAAAGAAATCCACCATCGGTTTTTCAAATTCACTTGAGCCTGGCCTGATATCAGAACTTGCCATTTCAGATCAGCCAGCCTTTCGTGTGCGCTTTAGCGGTAGCACTTTGCCTTCACCTGCTGGCATGTACTGGCGTGGATCGATCCTTGCGAAAAGCAAGGGAATGAGTTGGTACAAAGATCCCGTTCTCGAACTCATGGCACGACGATTTATGCAGAACGATCGCCGTAACCTAATCCAGCAGACCATCATCATTGAACCGACATTTAATGATTGGCTTTTCGCTTTGGACTACCCACTCACACTGACGTTTCAAGATTTTCAACTGCAAAGACTGCTTCAACGTTCCGCCGGTGGAACCTTTAGCTTGGAGCGCCCCCTTTTCAAACAAGCTATCTATAAAGTGGAATCATCTTCAGGCGTGAATTCTGGAGAACTGACTGACCGAGATCGCAAAGCCTACCTGCAAATCGACAAAACTGCGGACCCAAAAGTCAAAAAACTTGTCCAAAGTTGGTTAGATTCTACCAACGACCTCGAAAAAATTCCTGAAGTCGCCACGGATTTTTTCAGAAAAGGTGGCTTCACTTACACACTTCAACCAGGGGCTTTGGAAACCAATACCATCTCAGAGTTTATATTTGAGAAGAAGCGCGGTTTCTGTGAGCATTATGCTTCTGCTTTTGCTTCTCTCATGCGTCTGGCAGGAATTCCCTCTCGAGTCATAGTCGGGTTTCAGGGTGGTCGCTATAATCCCTACGATGAAATGTATACGGTTACGTCCAAAGATGCCCACGCCTGGACCGAAGTATGGTCAGATAAGAATCAGAACTGGGTTCGGCACGATCCGACAAGTGCTGTCGCACCCGAACGTATGCAACTCGGCGGACAAGAATACTTTCGCCTAGACCAGGACGCACAAAACTCAGGACAATCTATTCAAGAACTCGCTAATCAGTCTCGCAACGCATTTTTTCGAACACTCATGCAAATACGCCTGATTGGTGATGCTTTGACGAGTCGTTGGGATTTGTTTCTTTTAAACTATGACTTCGACTTTCAAAAACGGATTTTGGAAAAGTGGGGATTCGACAACGTTAAACCTGGCGAACTTTTCGCCGCCGTCATTATTGTTGTGACGCTTTTTGGTTTGATAATTATTTTTAAGAATCAATTTCAGATGCTCGACAAAGACCCATTGCGTCACATCATGCTAAAGTTTAAGAAGTTCGCGAAAAGTAAAGGTGTCGAGTACAGAGTTGGTGAAGGGTTTATTTCATTCTTTGATCGCGCAGCAAGCGCTTTGCCGAATGAGCGTGAAGCAATCGAAGACTTTGCCGTTGCGTTTATGCGAACGCGATATGCTGGCCGATGGCAAAACGACGAGTTGGATTCAAAAGTTAAAGAACTCACAAGCAAACTGACTGTTGTTACTCGTCCGTCTAAGAAAGCCGCTTAATCCTACGAAGTTCCGTCTTTTTCACTAATTTTCAAATCAGTTTCTTTTCCCGCCGGGTCGTTCCCGGATATAAAGTCGAGTTTTTTTCGATAGATATACGTACCGCCCGCTGCGCAGTCACTCATAACCAATTGAAATAGCTGGTGTTTTTTTATTTCTAATGACTTGTCCTGCCAGTCTCATTTAGTGAAGTTTCAGGCTTTCTCAATTTTGGATAATCTTTAGGGCCTTCGCATGGTTGAAGTTTTGTTGCTGGTCTTATTGGTCTTAGTCATTCTCGGTGTCCTCGAGAGTCATTTCCACCGTCGTAAACTGAGTCAGATCAAATATCGCATTCATGTAAACGGTACACGCGGCAAATCCAGCGTGACCCGATTGATAGCGTCCGGATTAAAGGAATCGGGTCTTAATGTTTGCGCCAAAACGACAGGCACCCTGGCTCGCATGATATTACCGGACGGCGGCGAGTACCCCGTCTTTCGCCCAGCAAAAGCTAACGTCATCGAACAAATCCGAATCATTGCTTCGGCAGTGGCCTACAAAGCTGATGTGCTCGTAATTGAATGCATGGCGCTCCAACCCAAACTACAAATGGTCTGCGAGTTTATGCTTGTGAAAGCTACGCACGGTGTCATAACGAATTCCCGAGAAGATCATTTAGATGTTATGGGTCCAGGCGGAGAGTCCGTGCCACTTGCACTCGCAGGTATGGTGCCTCCCGGGAAAAAGCTCTTTACGGCCGAGCGCAAATTTCTTGATATTTTCAAAGATGTTTGCGCAGATCGCCAGACTGAACTTATCGCGGTGGGTGATAAAGAAGTCGATGCCATCACTAGTCAAGACATGGCGGGATTCACTTATGTCGAGCATGAAGAAAACGTGGCGCTCGCGCTGAAAGTTTGCGCCGACCTAGGAGTAGACCGACAAACCGCTTTGCGCGGGATGTGGAAAGGCGTACCAGATCCCGGTGCCATGAGCGTTCATAAACTGGATTTCTTTGGCAAAAAAATGACATTCGTAAATGGCTTTGCCGCCAACGATCCAGAATCGACGGAAAAGATTTGGCGTATGGCCATAAAGCGTTACGGTGAAAATTCTGAGAAGAAAATCGCTATTTTCAATTGTCGAGCGGATCGTCCTGATCGCTCTCGTCAACTTGCCGAAGTTTGCGCGAATTGGCCGATTGCAGATACTTATATTCTTATTGGAACCGGCACCTTCATCTTTGCAAAATATGCTTTGAAATCAGACCTCCCCTCGGCAAAACTGGTTCTGTTAGAAAATTATCGTATTAGTGAAATATTTGAACGCGTCGTCGAAATGTCTGGGAAATCATCGATGGTCATGGGACTCGGAAACATCGGCGGCCCTGGTTTGGATCTTGTGCGACACTTTAGAAATCGAAGTCACTCTTCGAGTCCTTGGGGGATGGATGCTTAATTTACTCGCGGTTTCAATTGGTATCGGTTTGGCGGTGAGCATACTCTTGTCGGAAATCTTTGGGATTGCCGCTGGGGGTATGATTGTACCAGGGTACTTTGCTCTTTACCTTTTGCGTCCACTTGATTGCATTTTGACTATCGGTGTCGCTTTCATTACATATTTACTTGTGCTTTCCCTATCGCAAGTCATGATTATTTACGGCAAACGCCGAACTGTCGTCACGATATTAATTGCGTATATCCTTGGTGCTTTATTGCAAAGGCTGCCGTTTTCCTTCGTGGATCGACTTTCTGTGTTTGCGAGCCTGGAAGGCTCCGAGATTTCGGTCATTGGTAATATCATTCCTGGGCTTATTGCCATTTGGATTGACCGGCAAGGTTTTGTCGCAACGATTGCGGCTTTGATTACGTCTGCTAGTATCGTTCGTCTCATCTTGATTCTGATATTTGGTACAGGATTATCTATATGAAAAAAGTCTATTGGCGCCCTCGTCGGGTTTCGACCACTGTCTTAACACTTATCGCTAGTTTGTCACTTTCGGTTGTCGGCGTCGTTGAAATCTTTAAACGCGAAACTCTGCAACCACATTATAAAGAAAAAATAGAAGCCGCCCAACTTGCGGAAGAAATGTTTGCAGCTTTGAAAACAGAACGACTCCGTCGGGGTATCCCTCTTACTCCCAAAGCTGATCCGAGCCAGTCCGGTCTGATTGGTAGTGCAGTGTCTGACGTCACCAGCGTTCCCGGCAATTTGATCGCGAAGCAAACATCCGCAAATCCAAACTTTGCAGCGGTAATTGTCGAAATGCTTTTTGACGCTGGCGTGAAGCCCGGAGACTTGGTGGCCGTCGGGTACTCGGGATCGTTTCCAGCTATCAATGCGGCACTTTGCGCCGCTCTCGAAGTCATGAAAGCTAAGCCTGTTGTCATTTCTAGTGCGACGGCTTCGCAGTGGGGCGCCAACCTGAACGGCTTTTTGTGGATCGATATGGAAGATTTTTTGTTTCGATCGGGCCTGATGTCCTTCAAGTCTATTGCGGCCTCGTTAGGTGGTTTGGACGACATTGGTCAGGGAATGGAGTTGGATGCTCAAGAAGGTCTGGAAAAATCAATTACAAACCTAGGTCTCCACCTTCTGAGAGCCAACGACGTCGACGCTGCCGTTGAAGAACGCGTCACCTTATACAAGACTTCGTCCGAAGGACGCCCTTACAAGGCATATATCAATGTTGGGGGCGGCACTGTTTCTGTGGGTGGTGTTCAAGGCAAAAAAGTTTACACGCCAGGATTAAATATCCGCGCAACGAACAATGCCTTGCGAGTCAATTCGATAATGTCGCATTTTATGCGCGAAGGAGTTCCTGTCCTGCATCTGGTGAATGTCGTTTCCTTGGCGAGATCATACTCATTGCCCGTCGCCCCGCCGATCATGCCAAATATTGGTGAAGGATCTATTTTCTCACGCCAAGAGTATAATAAACCCCTCGCCGCAATGGGAATTGTCATCATCATTGCAAGCTTGATTGGCTTCCTACGCTCTGGATTCGGTGTTAGATTAATTCAGTCGCGGATAAAAGACTCAGAACCAGCAAAATCGGAGCCAATGGTTTAGCGATGGCCAAGCAAAAATCCTCATCTCAACAGAAACCGTTTTTGCTTGTGATCGATCCGGCTGTCAAAAGGCCGGAAATAAGTTCGTTAAAATTAATAACTTCCCTCACCAAACGAGAGGTTTTTTATCATTTGCCATCGATGTCTCATTTTGGTCCGTTACTGGATGTAGACCCAGGCTCTCCCCTTCTGAAAGGCATAGTCATCCTTGGTAGTGCGGCAAACATGAATGAACGCCTTCCATGGAAAACAAATCTCGTCAAATGGATCGACAAGTTTTTGGAGTCTGGTGTGCCAATTTTGGGAATTTGCTTTGGTCATCAAATGATCGCTTCCATTTACGGCGCCAAAGTGAACTATGCATTGCCAGATAAAACAAAATATAGCGGATTTCGCAAGGTCGAGCTTTTGCCCGATGAACTCTGGGGTGGCAAGAAAAAGTCAGGTCATTTGGTGGTTTCTCACTGCCAAATTGTTCGCAGCTGTCCACAAGATCTACGCATCACGGCCTTTAGTTCTGAAGTCGCTGTTGAAGGTCTTCGTCATCATAAGCATCCCCTTTGGACATTTCAGCCTCACCCTGAAGCAACTTACGAATTCATTGAACAAAGAAATATCACAGCACCCGCCAACGCTAAAGAATTTCAACTTGGTCAAGGAATAGTAAAATCTTTCGTGAAATATTGCGACTAGCTCGAGTAAATTATATTTCATACTCTGCGCGAACTCTTTCCACTGCATCATGAAGCGTGATGGAAAGTTCATTAAAACCCATGGGCTTTTGCACCCAAAAGCTAACCGCAGATCCGGCAAGTTCTTCGGCTATATCACTTGGCAAGTGTCCGGTTAGACCGACAATAACAGGTAAATCCTGACATTCGTTTTTTAAAACTTCAGCCACTTCAACCCCCGTCATATCGGGAAGAGTCATATCCAGAAATAAAATATCAGGCCTCATCTTCTTGCATGCTTCGATTCCCGATGCACCGGTATCGGCCGTCTCAATTTGATGCCCTCGTTTTTTTAGAATAAGCCTAACCAAAAGGCTAAAATCTTCACTATCGTCGACAACTAGAATTTTGAACGCTGTTTCGATTGTGCACTTCCTTCAACGAAAATTGACGCTACAAATATTCTGTTTCTATGGGGAGGTTTCCGGAAGCTACTGGAGAAATAATGCAGAGCCATCAGTCATGAGCGTTCATCCCACACTCATTTTTTATAGGATTACGACCTCGAAGTACATATATTCTTTACCGATTCCCATGTAGGCGAATACCTACAACGCACGCTAATCATCTACCACCATAGCTGTGGAGCGATAAGCACTTCCAAAATATCTACAATGGTCATTGATAATCTAGATTTAATAGTGATGAAAAAAGTGTAGCTGATTCAAATAGCAGCTAAAATTAAAGAGGCTTTGAGGAAACTTTATTATCGCCACCTTGAACCATCCAGATAGCCCACCCAATCAAAACGATTTGAATTGGTATTTTGGCCCACATGATCCAACTGGGAACAGGAAAACCCTCACCCGGAATATTACTCATGGCCATGTGTAAATTGGCCGGAAAAACTGCAGCAAACAAGACAAGGAGAACGATCGCCATCAAACGGCTGGTGGAAGGAAGAAGAAGGCCGATGCCACCAAGGATTTCGAAGATACCAGTCACCCAGATCATCATTCCGGGATACGGAATATAAGAAGGGACCACGCGGATAAACTCTTCGAATTCGAAAAAGTTTCCGAACCCCATGCCTATCAAATAAATTCCGAGAATATATTTAAAGACTGGATGAAACATGCGATGGCCTTCTGGTTGTGATTTCTTCTTTCACGATTGTACCTGATTTCGATTATCAAGTCCTCAGTCCGAAAGGCCAACCATTTGAAAAGCCTTCTGGGCAGTCTTTACGACGGTTACTCGCGAGTGTACCACCAGGCCCAAAGGATTAATAATAACTGTGCAGGTAAACGCGCCCAAAGCACATAATTCGGAACGATTGTGTCGCCAAGTGGAATATTGTTCATGGCCATGTAAACGTTGGCAGGCAGAACTGCGATGAACAACGCAATCAACCCCCACGCCGCCCAACGTGCAACTTTTGGGATTAGTAACCCTATGCCGCCGAGGATCTCGAAAAAGCCGCTGACATAAACCAAAAGGAGAGGATTGGGAAGATAGTCCGGGACGATTCGGACAAATGGTTCCGGCCACAGAAAATGACCCACACCTGCCGATATGACAAATGCGGCCAAAAGATATCGCAAAATTTCTTTAATTATTTTCTTCAAAAATGACAATTCCCTTCAAAAGCTTTTACCATCGATTTTATTGGTTGGAACGCTATCTATATCGAAACCTTCTAGGCAGCGCACATTAAGTGCAATCATTTTGGTGCCATCTGGCATGGCGCCTTGCGCAAAGGAAGTCACTCCACAGGTTTTACAGAACAAATGATGAATTTGTTTTTTGTGAAACTGGTAGTTCGTCAAATTCGACTCTCCTTTGACTAGGTCAAAACTAGTCGCAGGGATAAATGTTAACAGTGTTCCCTTCCGATGGCACATGGAACAATTGCACGCATTTACATTTTCAATATTAGCATCCGCTTCGAACTGAACAGACCCACAATGGCAGCTTCCGTTGAACTTCATTGAGTATCTCCATAAAAAAGAAAGTTATGATAATCTAACACCACTCAATTTAAGTTACAATTTCCAACATGTTTGACGTTTGATTCGCGCTACCTTTTACGGTAGGCTGGAACCAAATCACGGGAAACATCATGACGCCAAGAAGTCACTTCTCAGCTAGCGATAACGATGTCTTTATGACTCGTAAAGGAAAAGCTTTTGTGGAAGGAAAAGTTCCATGCCAGTGGAAGCTATGTATTGCCGCCACAGATGAGGACTATCTTGTCGAACTGCTATTTACGATTTCGGAAAGAGAAGACTGCTACTTTGTTAAATACTCGCCGGCTGATTCCCCGAAATGCCGCGACGGCATGATGCTTGGCCGGATTTTTCTTACAACCAAAGAAGCTACAGGTAAACTGTGGGCAGAACTATATACTGACAGCAAGATCATGTGCAGTCTTCAGGACGATGACGCGACAGAACGTTTTCGCTAAGCTTTAAATTTGCACCAGCTCAAACGAGGAAGTGGCAAGCCGCCAACGTCTTTAGAAAGTTATAACTTCCACACAATACAATCGACGCATCTCAGTGCAGGCGCTGGTATCAGCGTGGATGGCCGTTGCAGTCGTGGAATCAGCAGCTCCATATCGGCCCGCTATCGCCATAGCATCGGACCAGTTATCGCAGTTATCAAAGTTGCTCCAATCGGTGTCATTGATCCCTACCCATACCGATGCAGGCGCTGTGCCAATGGAACTTGAAAGTGGAAAAGTGAAAATGGCGGCGCCATTTGTGGTGCCGATTGGCGTCACACCATTCGCTCGCGTATAAGCCGTCGAAGGGCTCAGTACCCAATCTGTAAGGGTGCTAGGAATCCTTGTATTATCGGCAATCAACGCAAAATAATTGCCAGTCGCGGGTTTATTGGCATCTGATGCACACTTGGCATCGGCCCCGGCCGCTCCACCTAAATTGCCATTATATGAAGTAGCTGTGACGAATATCCGCCGAATGTTTAACGTCAGACGACAAACTGGATTGTAGAGTGACATATTGTTAGCGGAATCTTTGACGAGAACAGCGTAGCAGTAAGAGGTATTGGGAGAAAGCCCTTCGTGGTTGATGGAAAGTGCGTTTGCAGTCCAGTCCTGAAGAAGGTTAGGCCCCGTGAATGCGTCAACCTTGGCGATCGTATTGATAGGAGTTGTGGACGCACCTGGTACGTACACAAACTTGTAAGTAAGGTCTTCTGCGGGAGTAACAGTATCAGTGGCCGCGCCAACCGAGATTGTCATTTCATCGCCTTCGACTGCCGTAAACACAATGCCAGTTCCGCGAACCGGACTAGTGCTATCTCCGGCCGTGGCTTGGCAATCGGTGGTATAGATTGACATGTTTCTGGCCCTGTCTCGAACGAGGACCGCGTAACAATAGTTCGTTGCCGGATCCAAACTATCATGGGTAAAATCGACTACGTTTGCAGTCCAGTTTTGGACGATACTTCCTTCTGTCGAAGCATTTGCTTTCGCGATCGTGTTGATATCGGATTCCGTCGCGGCATGGACAATTTTGTATTCGAGCTCAACCTGATCCGTTCGATCATCCGTAGCTGCTCCGACTGAAATATTGATCTCTCGAAAAGTGATATCAGAAAACGAAATCGCCGCTCCAACAACGGGAGACTCACTATCTTCTACGACCCCTCCTCCAGAACTTTTTGGAGACGATCCACAGGCCATGAAATGGAGTGCTATTGCAATGGATAGTAGGACCGATAATAGAAAGGATGGCTGCACGGAAAACTCCTTCAGGTAACTCAACGTCGGTAACTCTGACAATCTACATATCAGTATAGTGTAGAAGAAGGGATTTAGTGTGTAAACTCACCGATGCCGTGCATTGTGGAAAAGTTTCCATAAAGTGAATTTATGGAAGTCTTGTTAGTCTATTAATGAGGAACTTTCAGGCATATCCTGGCTAGTACTATCATTCTGGTGACCGGTCTGAATATTCTGAGGTGCAGCTGTTGCGGACGTACAAACGGTCAATCGAAAAAGGGAGCCACTGCCGGGCGTGCTGGATACCAACTCAATGGAACCCCCTAAGGCATGGGCCAGTTGACGAGTCAAATAAAGACCCAACCCCGCGCCAATTGATTTATGGGCGGTTGCATTCGCAATCTGAGAAAAAGGCAAAAAGAGTTTTGAAATATCGTCGCGAGCGATGCCGATGCCCTCGTCAGCCACTGTAACGACTAAATAATCATTTTCGTCCCGTGAAACGTTTGAAACGTGAATCTTGATTTGGCCTACGTCACTGTACTTAATCGAATTATCAATGAGATTCATGAGTATTTGCTTTAATCGAAGCGGATCTGTAAATATAACTGCAGGAACTTGCGATTCTACCGTCATGCTAATAGTAATCTGCTTCCTATCAGCCTTAACCTTCAAACTGTTGAGAACCTCCTCCAGAACTTCACTAGTGCGGGTCATTTGCTTCCTGACTTGAAGTACGCCGGCCTCTATTTTTGACAGGTCCAGCAAGTCATTCACGAGGACCAATAGATTTTTAGCACTACGATCGATGACATCAACACGCCCAGTCAAATGCTCTTGGGTCAATGTCTCAGTTGACAAAATTTCACGGTTCAGTATCTCTGCAAATCCTAAAATAGCCGTAAGGGGAGTCCGTAACTCATGCGCGACAGACGCTAGAAATTGCGACTTCGATTCATTTGCTACTTCCGCGCACTCTTTCATTTGTATGAGGTTTTTCTCATTTTTCAGCAAGCGCCTTTCCATGACCTTACGATCGTGAATGTCAATACAAGACGTAATGTACCCGATGAACTTTTGACTCAGATCAAATCTGGGAACGGACTGAGAAAAAATCCAGCGGTACTTTCCATCATAACGACGGATTCGGAATTCCAATGCGTACGCGGATTCCGTTTTTAAACTATTTTCAATGGAACTTATCACCTTTTTTCGATCACTAAAAAAAACCAGCTCTTCCCAACCGCAACCAATCAACTCATGTTCCTCGTAGCCAGAATATTTCAAAAGCGTAGCATTGATGTAGGAAATACGACCAAATTTGTCAGACACTCCGAGCATGACCGGAGCTTTATCAATAAGCTCGATAAACCGGGCCTCACTAAATGCAAGTATTTTCTGTATGCGACGCTTCTTCAAGGTGCTAAAGGTCACCCATATAGAAAGTCCAAGGATTAATATTGATAAAATAGCGACTGCGCTAAAAAGAAAATCTATCTCAGATTTATCGACGTCCGGTGGATTAAGAAATTCTACATTTTTCGGAAGGTCATTTAACTTGATCTTGTGTTTGTCCAGCTGACTGTAGTCAATAATGAACTGCTTCGGGCTATTCAGTCTAATTGGGTCTTTAATTTTGCCCGCTAGCAGGTCCATGGCCAAGTTTGCCGCGTTTCGCCCTTGCGTCATGCCTGACTTGACGACGCCTCCCAAAGCCCCTTCCGTTACAATATCCATTTGGGAAGAATAGATAGGAAAATTCGAAATCTCTTTGATGACGCCAACCGTACCACGTCTCCCCAGCCATTCCCTTGCAAGCTTGTCGCGTAAAACACTCGCCAAAATCACTGTACCTTGCGGCTGTTTTTCTAAAAAGTTCTTGAGGTTTTCTTCAGACTCGTCAGTTACGTGGGAATCCATCTCGATACCGTGTTTAGCGGCCATTTGCCGTATTCTCGGAATGGCATTGTCTAATGTATCGGAGCTCAACGGGTCGGCAATAAAGGCAGCATGAGTGACATTTGGTTGAATTTTCTTTATCAAAGCGACGGTATTGATCCAGTGACTTGCCTCAAAGACACCAGAATATTCACCCCATTTTTCTTTATCGAATGCGAGATCTTCAATACCGCAAAAAACAATGGGAGCACCTAAAAATATCGAATTCCTATTTTCATGCGCAAACTTTAGGGCGTTATAATCAGTAGTAATAATGACGTCAAACTTAATAT
This sequence comes from Oligoflexales bacterium, assembly GCA_041740975.1. GTDB lineage: Bacteria > Bdellovibrionota_B > Oligoflexia > Oligoflexales > JALZUQ01 > JBGSKV01. The sequence continues at coordinate 23,221 of JBGSKV010000091.1, forward strand.
CTTGATATTTTTCTTTCAGTATCGCGACTATATGCGGAGCCATTGTGTCGTAGCGAAATCTTTTCGTATCCATATATTCGACAAATAGAATCGATTTATTATCGAGCACGGAATAAATGCCGATCATTTCGTCTCGAGTCCATGAAAAGTCGGCGTGATACGAGTTCAGTACTAAGACTTTCGGTCCATACTTAGGCTTCCAAATCTGCGCGCTGGTGCTTTGCGCAAAACTATTTTGAGCACTAGCAGTCTCTACCAAACTCAAAAAGAGTAATATTCGGATTAGGTTTTTAAGAATCGAAGGCTTCATGACGTCTAACCTGCGGGTGGTATTTGTAAATTTATTTGGGCTTAAAGACAAGAAAATTCATCTTTTCGAAATACCTGAATTTACACGGTAATATAGGCTATGCATGAGATAAGCATGGAATGCGAAGGATGAGGAAGATTGAATTGGGGGGAATATGTTAGGTTCTATTCGCCTTCAACCTTACTTTTAATTAATGCAAGCAATCTGGATTTCGGATCGGACTATTTGATCCAGCCAGACCAGAACTCATTCCACCGCCGATGTCGCCCCCTTGCTGAACGGCCGCTTGTATAAACGTTCGGACTGAGTCTGTTGTGACATCTGCATAATAACTTTGATCTAAAGCGGATGAGAAGGGACCTCCACCTGACAAAACACCACCGAGTTTTCCACCAACAAACAAAGGACCGCCCGAATCACCAGGGGCAGTCGTTGAATTTCTGGCTAATTGAGATCCCACGGATTTTGGTGGACCGACTATAGACAGTCCAAATGGAACGATTCCCAAAGTATTATAGCCAAAACGTTTTGAATTGACGGGATCGGCTCTACGCGGATCAACAGCGTCAGCTCCGAATCCAACCAAAGTCACCTCTTCCATGGGAACACCCTTGCGGTCCAACAGTGGAGCCACGGCAGGTGCAACAGGAGTTCCAAAGATAAGAATGGCGATGTCATTACTTGCATATTCGGGTCGCCACCTATTCTGCGTCGATGCGCTCGGGTTCATACTTAGAATTTTGGTGGCAGGTACAAAAGTTGAAAGTGCCGCTCTTTCACTTTCTTGCGTAGGTGCGACTTCAGTTGCGCGAGACAACCCGATACTTGCCCCCCCCACACAATGCGCGGCCGTGAGAACCGTCCTTGTACCAATAAATGTACCGGTACAAAGGCCCTTTATACCATTGGAAGAACTAAGAATTAGTAACAGAGTGACTTCTGGAAACGCGGCAGTCTTCTGACCATTCACTATCTGAAAACAATTTGCGGTGCCAATGAGACCGTCATGTGGAAATTTTCGCCCGCTTTCGGATGTTTTACAACCCATGGAAACCATGCAGAGTAGAGTTGTAATCACGAATCGAATGTACATGTACGTCTCTTCAAAATTGGGGTGGCCTACTCATTATAGGTATCAGATGAACTGAGTGCAAGCATTGAAAGGCAGCCAAGGGTGTGGTCATGCCTAACCAACCCTCAACTCTGACCCGCTGCCGAAAACTCAAAATTGAAAGTGTCTATAGTTATAGAATCTTTTACATATTCTATAAAAGTTATGTTGAAGATGGGAAAATCCGATAGGGATGATAGCCCTGAGTTTTTTTGCAATGACTAGAGATGTTTATAAATTGCAAGGAGCAAGGCGTTTTCTGTCAAACTCTCCCCTTTCAATCGCCAAAAAAATGATAAACTTTTGCTTGTTGCGAAGCATTTGCAGATTTCTCTTTGCCGCAATTGCAACAATTCTAATGTTCGATGTGGGAGCCATTGCAAACACGGTAGGCACCGTCGAAAAATCATATCTAAGATCGGACTATAAAGAGTGTGTTTCCCAGGCTCAAATCGCGGTGAAGAACAAACCCTCAATACCTGACGCTGCTAGAATCATGAAGTTCATGGGCATCTGTCATTTCATGCTGAAAAATAAAACTAGCGCTGCATCAGCGTTTCGAAGCGCGCTCAAACTTAATAATGAATTGAAACTGACAACAGACGAAGTTTTAGACCTTAAAGCTATTGACTTCTTCTACGAGCAGAAGACGTTTGTTCTAAGTCAGCTTTCACCCAATCGAGTGAAGAACTCAAGCGCATTTGCAGATTCAGCCTCTAAGACGACTCTTATCGTCAATAGCAACGTCAAAGGAAAGGTCTCCATTAATGGTATCTATGCAGGGCCAACGGGAAAAAAGATCGATGCCGACTCTGGACCACTGGAACTTACCCTTTATGCAGATGGATACCGAACGAAGAAATTGAATGTCAAAGTTGTCAAAAACAGGGAGAATCTGGTTTCTGTGCAGTTGACAAAATGGAAGCCCTCCTCGAGTTTGGCAGCAGGCAGTGCCCGAGGCATTGCGAACGGAAATAAACCGTCTAAGATGACCAATAAAAAGCGACCTCCTCCCGTTCCATCAGACGACTTGTTCAGTGAGGAACCGAGTTTGAAACCAGCTGTGAGTAGCCAACCTGACTTGATAAAGGAGTTTCAAAATGAAACCAGCGCAAACCTGACAAACTATCAACCCCAGGTCGTTTTCTTGCCGGCCCCTATGACAGATCCACTTCCTCCAAGTTACAGTGAGAGTGGAGTGGACGATTTCGACCCAAAAAAGCTCGACGATCGACATCTTAAGCAGAAAAAAGGGAGCATGCTGACATCTTTACTTCCTTTCGGAGCTGGTCAGTTCCAGAATAATGACGACTTGATCGGACTAGTATTTTTAGGCGCTGAGTCCGCGGCGCTTGGTTACAGCATATGGAAATTGGTGGAATATTTTCAAGGGCGGGAAGAAGCTCAGGAAGAGATCAATAACATTGGCAGCAAAACACGTAATCAGCTTTCCATTGATCATCCTCAGTACTCGGACGAGCAAATTGAATCAGAGGTTAGTGCCGCGCAGAAATATTATGCTTACGGTCCAAACGGTAAAAGTGGGATGCGTGCGAAAATTGAGAAAGCGCATTTAAACGCCCAGTATGGATTGTATGCCTTTGGGGGACTTTGGGCGATCGGAGTGATACATGCAATGATGAACAACTCCCCCACTCTCTCTACTAAAATCCAACAAGGACAGCTAAAGAAGCCTAACATTGACAAGCCGGCATTTGCATGGACGCAGCATGATAGGGAAAATCTCCAAGTCGGTTTGGATATAAACATCGACTCTCAAACATGGTTACCAGGACTTGGCATTGGCCTGAATTTCCAGTTCTGAAAAATCAGACGACAGCAGAAAAGCTTTCCGTATACACCCCCTGGCACCTGCCGAATATTCTTTCACCGATATGGTCGATTTGGGCGCTAAACCAGTCTGCTAAATGACGCTTGCCGATTCAAACATATTGAAATTACTGATTATTTCGCCAACCCTTCCTAGGGAGAAATATTCCTCAGAACTTGCTGACTACGGGCCGATATGGGTTTTTGAGGTTGAATATGAAATCGACGTACAAATTTTTACTCCTGACTTTTCTCGCTTCTTGCCAGGGACAAGCGCCTAGCAATCCTGCGTTTGAAAACCGCGACGCCGACGACTCGGACTCGAATAATGATCCCGAAGATGAAGATATCGTTTTGGAATACAAATTGTCTGTCGGAATTGGCAGCGCTTCTGTTGAAGCATCGGGTGTAGTCACGTCAAACCCTGCCGGAATTGACTGTGGCGTAGATTGCTTCATGTCTTTCGATTCTGCGACAACGTTAGAACTGACAGCGACTGCTGCGTCAGGCTCGGCATTTGTCGGATGGTCTGATTTAGCAAATAGCAATCCGACCAGAACCGTTATCATTGATGGCATCAAGTCGATCACAGCTATTTTTGCATCAGGGCCACAGTTCATCGCCGAATTCGCCGGAACGGGACGAGGGACTATTGCTTCTGCTTCGAACAAGTTCAACTGCAACAATATAAATCTATTCAAGTCTGGATCGTGCTTCGTCGCATTGAGCACGGTCAGCAGCGAAACGTTTACGGCAACACCTGCGGCAGGTTCCACTTTTGGCGGTTGGTCTGAAAGTAGTTGCGGTAACAATCCAGTATGTACAGTGCAGATTACCAATCAGAACTCGATTACGGCCACCTTCGTCGATACGGTCACCATTCCAACTAACGTGGCTCAGCTTCTTAATTCTGCGTGTGGGGCTTGCCACAACGCTGGCTGGAACAACGTCGGCGCCCTACGCCTAAGCAAGAATGACCTTGATCAAAGAGTCACGTCTGGAAATATGCCGCCCGGTAGAACTCTAACCACCGAAGAAAAAAATCTCATAACGAACTTTCTGGATACTCTCTAATTTTATTTTTTGTTGAGAAGCGTCACCACTTCTTTCAATACATCCACGAAATATTGACCGCCACCGACACTGACTCTTTGTACATATCCTTGGCGATCAATGATGACCATAGTCGGCAGTGCAGGAACAAAATACTCTGTGGTCACTACGCTTTTTGGATCTACCAAGGCACTGAAGTGCAGTTTATCTTTTGACAAATAGTCGCTTATTACTTTGGGGTCTTCATCGCTAATCGCTAGAACGACAAGACCTTGTGGACCTAGTTCTTTAGCCGCTTTTGACAAAGCGTCATGAGTGGTACGGCATGCGGGACACCATGTTGCCCAAAACTGTAGAAGTACAACTTTCCCTTTATGATCGGCCAAACTTCCAGAGGTTTTACCGTAGGCGGTCGAAAGCTTAAACGCAGGTGCGGGCTTGCCCTTAAGGCGCATATTCGGAACTTCTTGTAAATCAGGCCTTGCCACCAGACCCAGTTTTTTGGAAAGAACTTTTCCATCTCTCAATAATTCGACGGTAACGTTTACACCGACTCCTTTCAATCCAACCTCCTCCATCAAGGTCTTGGCATTCGACATGACTTTGTTGTCTATCTTGGTGATGACATCGCCGTTTTTAATTCCATACTTTTCGGCTGGTGTATCTGGCAAGACTTGCTTCACCAAAACACCTTTTTCATGATCGTCAATTGCAACGCCTAACCAAGGCCTGGCTTGCTCAAGCGGAGGCTTTGCCTGAGAGTAGGCATGAGAAGTGATGGCAAGAAAGATAAAAAAAGACATGGTAATGAATTTCATGGAACGGGCTCCAAAGGCAAAGATATATTCTATCCCATACCTTTTGTTTAGGCGATGTTTCCACGGCTACCCGTGCGCATCCATAAAAAGCTAACCAAACCCTTCCTCAACAAGGCTTGTGCGTTTACTTGAAGGAGTCTTCCCACTCTTCGATGGATTTATCACTACAATCTAAAAGGGATATCGCATGGTTTGAATACTCTCTATGAATCAAGTAATCATCAAACCCAAAGGTTATGCTTCTTTTCATCGAAGCAAGAGTATAATCACGTTGTTCAAGTTTGGAGTTTTGAATTTCAAAAACAGGGCGAAAATGGGAATCTATCTCTTTTTTCACCGAAAAACTTGCGACAGGAATTGTTTTGGGGAGATCAGCTTCATCGCCCTCAAAATTCTTATAATTGAAACATTTCGGCTGAAAATTGTAATGATCGCCTGAGCTCTCTAATTCATAAACGACAAATGGCAGAACATCTTTGATCACTTTCTGATCGAGCACTGCAGTAATTTTGCGCTGCAATTGCTTGGTGATAGGAACTATGACTTGATTATATCCTAGCTCTAGAACTTTTTCTGGTACGCGCTCACAAATCGCTTCATTACTCCAAGTTATTTTTCGAAAATTGACGTCGAGTTCTAAACATAAAAAATTCACACCTCTGCCGTATTTCACTGAGTTGTCATTTTCGGAGTCTGTTGAAGCAGCCGTCCCATTAAACAGAGAATCGATAAGTTTCTTCACTGAAGATTGAAAATCGACATTGCTCGCATTAGCGATTCCGCCTATTTGACCATCACTATTGACGATCATTGATCCCGAATTGCCCTCGATGATTTTACTACTGCAGTGAAACAACGGGACGAAAAATTTTGTAACGTCAGAATAGTACGCAGCTTCAGGGGAATTCTCCAAAACTTGGCATTCTGCAACGAAAACGCGACGAACCAGTCTATCTACAGCACTAGTATTGACTTTCACTACCTTGACTGTTTCCTCGTCGTTGAAACCACGATGGGAAATCGACATTTCAACGAGCTCAGCCGCTACCGGCGAGTCTAATTCTATAATTGCAAAATCACCATTAAAGGTTTTTCTTTCATCAATGTAATCCGCATCATTATAGTAAATCTCTTTACAGCGACGCTTGGACCCATCCATAAAATCCAATACGACGTTGTCAGAACAATTTTCTTTGGCAATTTTATCAATACAATGAATATTCGTTGCAACCGTATCAGGACTAATTAAGAATCCCGAGCAAGTGGAGAAATTGTCTGGATCATTGGCTTTGGCTACGGTGAGACTAACAACGTTCTTAGGACAAACTTGACCTTTCGCGCAAGTGAGTTTTGCACGCATGATCAGAGGAACAGTCACTTGCGAGTTTGACCCGCCAGTGATTTTATCATCCTGAGAATCGCTATCCATTTCTTCATAGAGAACGTCGGTTTCGTCAGGAGAATGGGACACTTTTTTTGGACCTCCACAGGCCCACAGGCTAGACATGGCAAGGATAGCGAGAAAATGCGATCTCATTCAGATGTCCTTTTAAAAACAGATGGTGTTAACTATTCGTATTCGGACTTTTGCTCTTCTGCAGTTTTTCTAATTGCAGCAGCCGTGTCTTTGCGAAGTTTTTCAATGAGCAGATCTTTATCTTCGTCGTCCAAGTCAGATTTCTTAATTTTGGCAACTTTTTCGGCCATATCTTCGTTGTACTTGTCTGCAACTTCACCGATCGCCAAGTCTACACTGTCAAAAGCTGTCGAAATATCATCAGCTCGTGATCTGATCTTGGCTTCGTCGACATAAACCGTATTTTGATAGCTGGATGGGTAATAGGAGCTACTAGTGCTTGTATCTGCAGCTTTGCAACCTAAACCAGAGAGCTCACCCTCGTGCTCATCAATAAACTTTTCAATTATGGCATCAATTTGGCTGGTGTAGGGCGTTCGATCTACGGCAATGCCATCAGAAATTTGTGTACTTTCTTCAATGTTCTCTGCCAACGCTTCATACGATGCTGATACATAACCGAAGGAGGGTTTTTTAAATTCTTCGCCGAGTGAATTATAATCCTCGATAAATGAGTAGCTGCATGTCGAATCGTAAGTATTGTTTTCGTATTCATATTCGTTATTGTTACTTTTGGATCCGCAAGAAACTGCACAACATGATAAAACCAAGACAAAAGACATGGAGACAGTTAGGTGCATGCTTTGCATCTTTCAATTCTTTCATTCTAAAGAGGTTCATGGATATAAGTGGACATGTGAGGAACTTGAAGAGTTCTTCCTTGATCGTTTTTAAGGCTTTATATTTAGAAAGTCAATTATTTTATGACTATTTTAAAAGATTCTAACAAACATCTAATTATATTAGGTATTTTCTAAGCTTAGCCTAGAGTCACGCAGCCAGGCGCTATGGATGCCAAGACTGGAGCTTTTCTATGAGTTTGCGCATCTCCATGGATAAGGTTCTTTTATGACCAAATGTCGTAAACCCCGGTGGCCCCAGGGATTGAAAATTACTCATTTAAATCAGATAGTTAAGGTGGCGAATCGGACCACAATGAGAATAGGCTCAAGTTTGGCGTCGAAAGCTCGATCATACATGTATCAAGATAGGCAAAATTAACGCGTATGCTTTTGTATTTAAAAACTGATGGGCGACATGCTCGGGGCTTCTCCCTTATTGAGCTTATGATTGTCGTTAGTATTATGGCAACGATCATCGCGCTTGGACTGGTAAATTTTAACCATTTCAAACACAAAGCTTATGATGTGGAAGCTGAAAGTAATATTCGTTCGGCCATTAAGGTACTGCATGCACTTGATGTTAACGATGATTATCCAAGTGTGAACTTTGAAATCGCCAACGCAGAAGTACTGACTGACGCTGATAACTTCGCTCCTCAGTTTCCCAAAATCACTGACAATCCCAAAGGTGTTTACCTGTATATTCTGAAGGTTGGCAAGGACGTCAACATCATTTCATTTCAGTGCCACGGAACAAAAAAATTCTTGTATGATTCCATGGCTGGCGAATACCTCGTCACGACGACGGAGCTAACTCCGGTTGATTTATCCACCAAATGTGCCTCTGTGATTTAATCAGATCAATGTCATCGCGAACAAAACCGAATCTGCAAATCCGATTCTACATTTAGTAACTCCCACGAAGTTCCGTAGCTTCTGCGACATTTCTAACAGCAATGGCGTAGGAAGCAATTCGTAGCGATACTTCCAGTTTCTCGGCCTCTTCATAAACGGCATGGAAGGCTTTTACTAAGGCGCTTTCAAGCCGCTCATTCGATTCTGCAAGAGTCCAACGGTAGCGTTGGGTGTTTTGCACCCACTCAAAATAACTAACCGTCACACCGCCTGCATTCGCAAGAATATCTGGAACGACGACAATACCTCTATCTCCAAAAATAACATCGGCTTCCCGTGTCGTCGGAGCGTTTGCACCCTCGACGACCAGATAGGCCTTAATCTGTTTTGCGTTACCTTCGTGTAAAACACTTTCTATCGCCGCTGGAATGAGAACATCACAGTCGAGTTCTAACAGCTTTTCGTTCGAAATTTCCTCGGCGTTCGCTAGTTTTTTGATAGTTTTTTCTTTTTCTTGCAGCTTAATCGCTGCATTAACGTCAATACCTTTCGGATTGTATTTGCTAGAGTCTCGGTCACCAATGCCAACAATCAGTGCCCCCATATCTTCGAGACTTTTTGCAGCATACGAACCCACATTGCCGAAGCCCTGGATAACAATGCGCGCACCTTTAATGTTTTTTTGCATTCGTTTGATCGCTTCACGAGTCACGATCGCGACACCGTAACCGGTCGCTTCTTTTCGACCATAAGCGCCACCCAAAGAAATGGGTTTTCCGGTCACAACGCCCGGAGAGTACCCTCGATGTCGCGAATACGCATCCATGATCCAGGCCATGGTATGCGCGTCCGTTCCCATGTCCGGTGCGGGAATGTCGGTATTCACGCCAATAATGGGCTCGATTTCTGAGGTATATCGCCGCGTCAAACGTTCGAGTTCTGCGTCGGAAAGTGTGGACGGATCGACAGAAACTCCGCCCTTTGCCCCACCAAACGGAATTCCAAGAACAGCTGTCTTCCAAGTCATAAGTGAAGCGAGAGCACGTACCTCCTGCATATCAACTTTGGGATGATACCTCACTCCACCTTTATAAGGACCGCGGGCGTTATTGTGCTGAATCCGATATCCATGAAACAAGCGCTGATCACCGTTATCCATTGACATTGGTATCTCGACTTTTAGTTCGCGGTCCGGATTTAAAATGCGTTCAAGTAAACGATCATGAATACCTACAAGCTGCGCCCCCTCCCGAACAAATCCACACACAGTTGAATAGGCATCTGAGCCGTTTTCACCGGGTAGCGACTCGCCATCGACTCTCGTGACTTTTCCATCCGTTCTATTTTGATCTGATCCATGACTTTTCTCCATCGTTTGTCCCTTTACGCTCCAAGCTCCAATGACGAAGCGGAATGGACGCCATCCTAAAACGTACGGCAGATTAATTCCAGGTTTTAATCGGCAAGTTTCGCAATGGTACGAATGGCTTCAGAATTGCATTTCAATGAAGCAGGAGTTTAGGTTTATTCATGCGTCACCAATACACGAAAGAAATGTGATGGACGTTACTCAACTATTGAGCTTTTTTGAACATTACGATGTTTTACTTGTTGTATTGGGATTTGGAGTGCTTGGGATCTCCGTCTTGATGCATCGATTTGATGGGTTACCGGGAAGTTATCCGCTTGTTGCACTTGTCTTGGGATGGTTAACCTTTTCTTTTTTGCCAGGACTAACACCCCCCGATGCGCAGTCACACCGAACGTGGATCGTGCACGTCACAGAGCTTGGCGTTATTATTTCTCTCATGGGAGTAGGATTAAAAATTGATAGGCGACCGAACTGGCGAACATGGACGGCTGTGTGGCGGCTACTTGGAATCACGATGATCATCACCATTGCTGCAACCGCTTTTCTCGGTTGGTGGGTGTTGGGACTCACACCTGCGGCTGCGTTGTTGCTTGGTGCCGTCATGGCTCCAACGGACCCTGTGCTTGCATCCGATGTACAAGTAGGTGAGCCCGAAGAAGAGACGCAACAGCCCGCAGAAGAACGAGAAGATGAGGTCCGTTTCGCGTTAACGGCAGAAGCAGGTTTAAATGATTCATTAGCATTTCCTTTTACATATTTGGCGTTGCTCGTCGCAACCCATGGGCTTGCCCCGGCAAACTGGCTTTCCCATTGGTTGCTGATTGATGTGGGGTACCGCCTCATTGTGGGCACAATATTAGGACTGGCTCTAGGATGGTGTTTGGCTAAAATACTGCTTCGATTGCCGACGAAAAGTGAGGCTCATCGTTCGCGAACGGGAGTCGGATCACTGGCCGCGACTTTGATCATTTATGGCGTGACGGAATGCGTGGGAGGTTATGGATTCTTGGCTGTAGTTATCGGAGCAATCACGATTCGTCATCTTGAAAAAACAATTCTGCCGCACCGCTCCCTGCACGTCGTGGCTGAACAATCTGAACAACTTATTCTTACCGGAATTCTGATCGCATTCGGTGGAGCCATCGCTGGCGGTTTGTTGTCCTCATTGACTTGGCAGGCAGCGCTCGTGAGTCTGGTGTTGGTTTTTGTCATCCGGCCTACCGCAGGATTAGTCGGACTGCTTGGATGTTCTCGTCTTTCATGGTTTGATCGCTCCATTGTAAGCTTTTTCGGAATTCGAGGCATCGGTTCGTTCTATTATTTATCGTACGCAATGACTTACAAAAATATTTCGCACGAGAAACTACTTTGGTCCGTCTGTGGCCTAACGGTCCTTATCTCTCTTATCGTACATAGTCTAACCGCGGGGCCGGTTATGAAGAGGCGCGCAAAACGAGCGAAAACAAGTTTGCAAAGATGAAGGCATCATCCTTGCATTGCTCTAAAAGAAGCGTGATTCTCACAGTACGAATCAGTACCGTGCCTACAAAGTCGTAAATGCGTAGCTTTCCGCCGACACATGAATGTTGTGCCCTTCACGTAAATTCTATACCCATGAAAAAGGATGTAAAAATGAACGAGCAAAACAAAGTCGAAAACTGGAAGAAAACTGAGAACAATTCGAATGTACGAACAATTAACAGTCCCAAGAACGATATTATTATCGATTCTGAGCAGATCCCGAACACAAATAACTTTTACGTGCCCAAACCAAAGTCTGGTGAAGGAAACGAGGCAAAAAATGCGACAACCTTTAATACATCGGTCGTCGTTACCATTGCAGTCCTAATGCTTATCGCTTTGATTCTCGTACCCTTCACACTGGCAGCCTAACTTCCGCCGATGCTAGAGACGTCTGGTCTCTCCGACGCTGATGTCTGTTTGTTACGTCGTTCTCGACCTCGATGGGTTCCTTGGCCGGACGGCCCAATATTGTTTCTTTTGCGATCTTTCGCATCTTCAAGAGACTCAAGATCGTCTTGCGATGCGAATCGAGTGTCACTGCCCTTTTTTGGTTCGCCCCCACTATTCTGCTTAACTTTTTTTTCATCGGTTTTGTTGATCTTTTCTGGAGTATTTCTCATAGTAGGTCCCCCTCCTTCAATTGCTTATCTCCTCTCCATCATGATGCAAGTTCCCCACCATATTTTCTTCGCATGGTTCGCAAATTGCATTGCTTTCATAAGGGAATCTTAAAGAAGGCTCCACAATGTCGTAATTTGCTAATAATAACATTCAAGACCAAGGCATTCCGTTTGGTTTTTTCGTCTTGTTATCAGGAATCAATTTGGCTGGAGGTAAAAATTGGACTTTGGCATTGTCGGAAACTGTCAGTATAGCGCATTAATTGATCGCCGCGGCGCCGTTGTATGGATGTGTTGGCCGCGTTTTGATTCTAGTTTTGTTTTTGGCAGTTTGTTGGACGCATCCAAGGGTGGTTTGTTTAGTATCAATGCTGCCGACGATTCCGAAATGGGAAAGCAAAGCTACCTCCCCAATACAAATATCCTGCGAACTGCTTTTCACAGTGCTCAGGGTGATTTTGAGGTCATTGATTTTGCTCCTCGATTCAAAGTCGGTCGCAAATCCTTTCGACCGACGATGCTGATTCGAATGGTTCGACCAATTTCCGGCGAGCCACTCGCTCGCGTTCGATGTGTACCGACTTATGACTACGGCAGAGCACCCTTAGATCGCCGGCTGCTATCTGATCGCATTCTCTTTTCTTCTCAGGATATCAAGTTTTCGCTGCATACAGACATGCCTTTGAATTTAATCGCTGAGGACAAACCTTTTGTTCTCTCGAAAAATCATTACATGGTTTTTTGCATGGGTAGCGATGAGTTGCCGAACTTAAAGCAAACATGTGAGAGTTACTTAGAAAATACCAAAGATTATTGGGAAACCTGGGTAAAACACTGTCATTTGCCGGCCGATTATCAGGCTGAAGTCATTCGCTCGGCTTTGGTCCTCAAGCTTCATCAGTTTGAAGACACCGGGGCGATTATTGCTGCAACGACGACAAGTATTCCTGAAGCAAAGGGAACTGAGCGCACTTGGGATTATCGATATTGCTGGTTGCGTGACGCACATTTCGCTCTCAATGCGTTTCGTAAACTTGGACACTTTGAGGAGATTGAAGGGTTCGTTAACTACTTGAGGACAGTAGTCGAATCGGCTGATCAAATCATTCAACCGGTTTACGGCCTAACAGGTGAGCCTAAGTTGAAAGAAGAAATCCTCACTCACTTGGAGGGTTATCAAGGTAAGCACTGCGTGCGGATTGGCAATCAGGCACACGAACATATTCAGCATGATGTCTATGGCGAGTTAATTTTGGCAATTGCGCCGCTGTTCTTGGATCTTAGATTCGTGGCCAATGTAATGGAACCTCCGCGTTCGATGCTTCTTAATCTTCTCCTGCAGATTAAAAGGTATATGCACGCGGAAGATGCTGGGCTTTGGGAGTTTCGTAATCGTTCGCGCATTCATACGTTCAGTTTATTGATGCATTGGGCCGGCAGCGCCAAAGGCGCTCAAATTGCTGAGAAATACCAATACCTAGAGATGATTCCACTCGCACAGGAACTTGAAAAAGAGGCACGCGAGGCGATTGAAAAACAAGCTTGGAACGAAGAACTTGGATTCTACGTTCAAGCTCGCGGCAGCACGGACTATGACGCTTCCATGTTACTGCTGATAAATTTGGGATTCATCCCTACGGATCATCCTCACACCAAACGGCACATTGAAAAATTAGCCGAGGGTTTGCTAACTCACAATTCGTTAATCCGACGCTATGCCCACCTCGATGATTTCGGCTCCACTGAAAATGCTTTTACGGTGTGTTCGTTTTGGCTCGCGGAGGCAATGGGCAGAATCGACCAGACCGCAGGCGGCCGACTCCTATTTGAAAAGTTATTGGGCTGCTCAAATCATTTGGGACTTTTTAGTGAAGACATCGATCCCGTCAGTCTCGAACAGTGGGGCAATTTTCCACAAGTCTACTCACATGTCGGACTTATCCTGGCAGCCTTTCAGTTGAGTCAGCCATGGGATTAGTTTCTTTGAAAATAGGAAGAAAATGTATCAAGACCTGATCCCGACAAACCAGAGGCTGTTGATTGTAGCCAATCGCACACCTGCCACTTTCACGAAACAAGGTATCGAATTCAATTGGGCAGGCGGACTGGTCTCCGGTCTCTATTCTGTTTTCGAGTCTACACAGGCGCTATGGATAGGTTTCTGTGGAGAAGCGAGTAACTCCATGAGCGCATCGGAACTTGCAAGTATTCGGAAAGATCATCGCATCATTCCCGTCGCGCTATCCACCCCGCTCTACAACAAGTATTACGAAGGCATGTCCAACTCTATGATCTGGCCTCTATGCCACTACTCTCTCGAGTTGATGGAGTACAGCCCTAATCTTTGGCAAGCTTACGTAGAGGTTAATCAAATATTTTGCGATAAGGTTTGTGCCGAGGCTCAAGAAGGCGATTACATTTGGGTGCACGACTATCATCTCATGCTTCTCCCTGCGATGCTTCGCCAAGCCAGGCCTGATTTGCGAATTTCCTATTTCCATCACATACCGTTCCCTTCATCAGAAATTTTTCGAGCCCTGCCCCATCGAAAACATCTCATAGAGGGGTTATTAGGTGCAGATTTGATCGGCTTTCATACGTATGATTATGTCCGGCACTTTTTGACAAGCGTCACAAGAATACTTGGAAAAAATGTCGAGTTCAACGACGTATCTATCGACAATCGAACAGCCCGCGTCGGGGCGTTTCCCATGGGCATTGATATCGCCAAAATAAAATTGGATGAAAATCATCCCGAAGCTAAATCCATGGATGCGGCACTCGTCGAAACGATAAAAGGTAAGACGGTTTTTCTGGGAATAGACAGGCTTGACCATACCAAAGGCATTCCGCAGAGGCTGTTGGCATTCTCTCAGTTTCTCACCACTCATCCCGAACTTGTGGAGAAATGTGTCTACTTGCAAATTTGCGCACCTTCGCGCGAGGATGTGAGAGCTTATGCCGAACTGAAACTCTATGTGGAACGATTAATAGGCCAGATAAATGGCAGACATTCCTCTCCATGGCACACGCCTATTCACTATATGTATCGATCGTACGCGCCAGAAGAAGTGCACGCCTTCATGCGCCTTGCTGATATTGCCTTGGTAACACCACTTCGAGATGGCCTTAATCTGATCGCTAAAGAGTTTGTCGCATGCAAAGGCGGGAACAGCGGCGTCCTTGTCCTAAGCGAGTTTACTGGAGCAGCTGCTGAACTGGGAGAAGCCATTCTGGTCAATCCGCACGATATAGAGGAAATGGCCGGGGCCATGGCTAATGCCGTATCAATGGTCGCATCTGAACGAGTGCGTCGGATGCGAGCCTGCTATCAGAGAGTCGCCGGTTACAATAATCAGGAGTGGTTTCGAGATATTACGAGTTCCTGGAAAGACGTCGTGACATTGCCGCGTGAAAACTCTGTTGATTTGCACAACAAAGCCAGCGAAGACATAAAGTCTTTACTTAGCCAACAAAAGAAAACTTTTGTTTTCAGTGATTATGATGGCACTTTGGTGCCCATAGCCAGTCATCCTGATTTGGCGACTCCGCCTCCAAACCTTAAAGAAATGATCAAGGAATTTCGGAAATCACTCGAATTTGTCATCGTTTCAGGCAGACCCAGAAGCTTTTTTGACGTTCATTTTGAATCCGATGTGTGCCATTCGTACGCCGAATACGGAGCTTTTTATAGGCCTCTTGGTGAAACTCAATGGGAGGAACTTTTGACCGAAGCGCAGTTTGAAGCCATAAAGAATCTATGCTTGGATATTATGATTCCATTTGAAAAAAGAGTGGCCGAATCGTTTATCGAAGTCAAAGAACGCTCTCTCATATTCCACTATCGACGAGCAGAGCAAGAAAATGCTTCAGCGCAGGCGCAAGAACTCCGTGAAATCCTCTCGCAGTCTTTGACGAATACAACTTATAGCGCTACATTCGGCAAGAAGACCGTCGAAGTTCGCTCGGCGATTTGCCAGAAATCTGAGGCGTTACGTCTCTTTCTCAGTCGCAATACGAAGTTTTCCGACCCATATTTCGTAAGTGTCGGTGATGAAGTTACGGATGAGGGCATGTACGCCGTCAACCCTCAGAAAAACATTTCTATTCATATAGGTGAACCGAACTTTCACGCTCGATACAATCTTCCTTCGCCTCGCGAGTTTCTGGCTTTTCTGAAATCCGTCAAATGATAGCTGCAGCAGAGGAGAAATACATTGATAAAAATTAGCCTCGCAGCCTTATGGATTTCATTTACTTTACTCAATGTTCCCAATCTACTCGCACAGCCTAATGACTTCGCTCCGACGACCAGTGCCGACACAACTGAAATGGTCGACAGAGTTGACGTTAAGCCGGCTAACGACAAAGTCATTGCCGAGCGAATAGAGGGAATACTGGAAGCAACCGAATGGTTTCAGAAGCCGAAAGTGCGGGTCAAAGAAGGAATCGCATTCTTGGATGGGACTACAGATTCGGAAACGCACCGCGATTGGGCTCAGAAAATAGCTTCCAAAACTCAGGATGTTGTTGCAGTAGTGAACAACTTGCAAATTGAAGAGAAATCCATATGGGATTTTTCTCCTGTTTTGGATGGATTGAAAACTTTACGTACGGATGCGCTAACCAACGCACCTTTGGTGGTAGCAGGATTTATTGTTTTCCTCCTCACTTGGTTTGCGACAGGCTGGGCAGTCAAAAGTTCGCGTGGAATCTTTCAAAGAACATTCAAAAGCCAGCTACTTGGCGACGTTGCGGCACGTATCCTAGCGGTGCCTATTTTTCTTATTGGTCTCTACTTTGTTTTACGAATATCAGGACTGACTCGACTTGCCGTTACTGTGCTGGGAGGAACAGGACTATTAGGATTGATATTGGGTTTCGCGTTTCGAGATATCGCCGAGAACTTTCTGGCGAGTATCCTTATTAGTTTGCAGCGTCCTTTTAAACGGGGTGACCTCATAGAGGTCGTCCAACATAGGGGGTACGTTCAGAGTGTGAATACCCGTTCGACTTTACTCATGTCGCTGGAAGGAAATTATATTCAAATTCCCAATGCAATTATTTATAAAAACACCATTTTGAATTTTACAGCTAATGCAAAATCTCGTTTTGATTTTATTGTAGGCATTGGCTATGAAGATTCGATATCCGAGGCACAATCAGTTGTGTGTTCTCTCTTGGGAAAACACCCAGCTGTCCTCAACGACCCCGAACCACTCGTGCTGGTCGAGTCGCTGGGATCTGCGACTGTAAATCTTAGGGTGTATTTTTGGATTGATATTTCTCAGTATAGTCAGTTCAAGGTTCGTTCTGCCCTGATTCTTCGAACGAAAGATGCATTTGAAAAAGCTGGGATCTCAATGCCTGACGAGGCTCGCGAAATCGTTTTTCCGAAAGGCGTGCCTGTGGTTATGAACCCTGATAGCTATGTGCAAGATAAGGTTAATCCAACCCCCAAGATGGTAAAAAGTGACAAGCCTATCACCGACGGATCTTTGGAAAGTGAATCTAAGGAAATTGAAAAACAGGCAAGGGAAGCTTCTCAGCCAGAGGCTGGACAAGATCTCTTGTAATCAACTGAAAAGGAATGTTGGGCGAGTGGTACCCCTGCCTGAATTCGATAAGATTATTCAATGAAAATCATTTTTCGAAGGACCATCAGCTGGTCGCAGGCATATCTATATATCTGAACAAAATGCATTTGCATTCTTTCATAATATATTTGCATGGACGCTCGCAGCCTTATCGCTTTTTGTATTCTCGTAGCTTCAATTTCGAGGTTATCAAGCATGGCCCGAGCATCAGCGAACGTCATGTCTCGGACTTTTACGGCCTCTTGGAGGTCGTAAATATATTTCAGATTATTGGCGTCACTTTCAGGAATAGCAGGGTGCAAAAGTACGAAACGATTGCCTCGAGTGGGTAAATACCGTCCCATGACGCCCAATATACCCTTTGTGCCCCACTCAACCGCAAAACCGTAGGGCAGGAAATCCATAAAGCCAGAGCCTAGCATCGCGCCATTAATTTGAGTTATCAAGTTGAGGACTGAGTTTGTAAAGAGTTCGGCCCGCTGCGAGATATAGCCCTTCTTGCGGAGTGATCGCACGCCAATATCAGTTCCCGAAGTCGCCAACGAACTGGTGAAAGCCAGCCCACCTGCGGATAGTAAATACTCCCAGCCCATGGGTGAAGCGATGTTCGTCGGATCCGCCGCATGTGCGAAAAGCCTATATGAAAAATTTTGGTAGGCTTGGAGGGTAAAATTTACAGCCAAAGCTCTGGCAAAAAAGTGGTTATTGTAAAAACGCACGAGGAATTTCTTTTTCCACCAAGGAAATCGATGCGTATCTTCAAACTTTATAACTCTCGTAGAAAACGTCGAGTTGATCTGGTCAAAGACACCCGCGTAGATCACTTGCGCGATGCCGAAGAAATTTGCTCCAGTAGTCGATAAGAATACGGTAGCGGGACCAATCGTTGAGGCCATGCCGATAAGTGAACCCACGAAAAGCGATTGCGCCTCTGGTTTACTTTTCATTTCGTTCACACGACGAATAAACTCATTGCTCCAGTCCACGAGAGCGTTTGTCGTGTTTCGATTCGCATCGATCATTGCTGCGGCTATTTCTTTGATTTCCGCTTGATTTTCTTCAACGGAATTCATGGCGTGCGCAATTTCAGCCGACATTTCCTCGGCCCGAAGTTTTTCCTTTTTGATATCAATGCGAACAATCTGGAGATTGATGTTCGGACGCTTTTTTAGGAGTTGCTGTCGAATCCCTTCGCCGAACTCGGCTTCAATTTCTTCTGATACTGTGTTGGGAACGAAAACCAGTGCAGTCATGGGCTCAGAAGGCGGGGGTAGCGCGGAATTTCCATCAGGTAGCCGGAAATCCACCTCACCTAGTTCCCTTAAAGACGTTGGGCCTAAGTCGGCCCGAATCGTGGCACCACCATCTTTCACTTTGGTGTCAGCGAAAACAGTGATCCCTTCAATATCGATCTCTTTGGCGGATAACACAGCCGCGGGATGGCAGAGGAGCCCAAACAAGAAGATTATGGCGAGCCAGGTATTCATTAGAAAATCTTTATTAATTTAGGATAGTTAAGCTATTATATCAGACTTCCCCTCTTTTGCATGCTCTGCCCATTGAAAATTCTTTATAAACTTGTTGTAATTTTATAAAATTTTTATTAATATGCGCACATATTTGCGGATTCTATTAAAACACTATGAAATTTTACTTACTCATTTTAATGGTTGGGTTTTATGCGGCTCCTACAGAGTCGATGGCCTGTGTCGCTGTGTTTACGCCAAAACTCTCCTCTATTGATATGTCCCAAACCTCACCAGCCGAACTCGTTCATCATATTGAAATGAGTCACCCCGCTCTCGCCCTAAACCCTAGTAATGTTGCTTCTCAAGACATTTGGTCGGCATTCATGATTGAGTTGGCACAGTCCGGCCACCTACAGAAATTACTATCGCAAGCGTCTGAGCGTGAAGGTTACGTCGTGATGGCCGCAGTCCAATCGTTAGATTTACACATCGCCATGCAAGTTGATGATCGACTAGGACTCAAGCAGTTTTCAGCACCTGCTTTGAAAGCTTACTTTGAATTTTGGAAAGCTCTGGAACATGCATTTGATCGGGTGATACCAGCAGAGCAATTTGCAAAAATATTACTTTATAAAATAGATCCGAACAGCGGACAATCACGAGAGTCGCTCCATCTCAGCAAAGAAGAAATGAAAGTTTTAGAGTCGCTAAATTTTGGTTCTTAGCGGAAAGTCAGAGCTTCTCGACATGCCTAAAGCAAGCGGGACGCGCCTACTGAATCTACTGAGAGAGGCGCTATCTATTCCTCGAATTTTCCTTGAAAAACCATTCCAACCCCATTGGTCCCAGCAAAGACTTGCGAGCCATTCAAAATAATGCTTTTGAGGCCTTCTTTCGTTGTCCAGCTCTCTTCCATTTTTGAACCATCTGCGCCTTCCACACTGAAGTGACAATAGTTTTCATTGCAGTATCCGTGGCCAATTGGCTTAAATCCCGTATGATCAAAAATTTTAATAAAAAGATCCCGGTCAATGGCATAGTGAATAACATTGGACACGGGGGTGACAGCTTCGCCATTGTGAATCGCTAAATCTATCGTCAACTTTAGTCCCGTCTCGTTATTCAAAACCGCATCCCATTTCGAAATAACCATTTTGCCAGTCCACGCGTCTTTGACGCCGTCCTTAGCACGCCAGGTTCCTTCACCTATGAGCAGTTGCTTGTCTTCGGATTTCATCAAATCAAGCACGGGATGGGAAAGGCCAATACTGGAAGTAAAGAGGAGAATAGTCGCGATCAAAATCTTATTCATGTGTGACTCCAATTTTTAGATGATTGCTGCCGAGTCTAACAAGCAAATTTGAACTTTCAAGAACATTATAGGTTCTGAAAAAATAAATACATGAACTCAGACGGTTAGAGGATGGGTTGCACTTTTCGAATGCCTAATTGTAGAAACCGTCGGGACGGCATTGTCGATTTAATGTATACGTTCCTTGATGTTTCATTTGGTGCAAATAAAGAAGGACAAAATATTGAATTGTATTCTTTGCAGCGCGCCTTCTCGAACCTTCTACAAAGAGCCCAAGTCCGCTCGTGAGTACCTGCATTGTGAGACTTGCGACTTAAGGTTTCTGAACCCCTCTCAACGATTGTCTCCGGCTGAAGAAAAAACTCATTATCTAAATCATGAGAATAATGTTGAGGATGTGCGCTATCAAAACTTTATGAAGCCAGTTTTCGAAACAATACTGAGCTTGGCTGATGCCGGATCTTCTGGATTGGATTATGGCTGCGGGACTGGGCCTGTTCTTGCCAAAATGCTGACCGAACATGGGATATTAGTAGATTTGTATGATCCTTTTTTTGCCATTGATGATTCTGTTCTCAAAAAAAAATATGACTTTGTCGCATGCACGGAAGTCGCTGAACACTTTCACTTTCCCCAAAAAGAGTTTGGCTTTCTAAAGTCACTTCTTGTTAAAGACGGCTTTCTCGCCTTGATGACCGAAATGCACCGACCTGATATTGACTTTTCAAAATGGCATTATCCGCGCGATCCCACCCATGCGACGTTTTACTCGAAACATACGTTTGCGTGGCTTAGCAAAGCGTTCGGGTTTTCAAAGCTATGGACGGACGAAAAGAAAATCATCGTGATGCACATTTGATAAAAGGAACAGTCGGCGGTTCCCCAATGGGTACAGCAGTAAGCACACGCGAAGACGGCAACTCCAGGAATGGCATAAACACCAGACATGGAGTTGCTTTCAACTTGTCAATAGGGGAATTAGATGGGATTATATTCGACAATGACAACGAACTCAGAAACAAAACGCAACCGCCTCCATGGTCTCAAAACGGCCATGCGAACGATAAAACTGGGACTACCCGAAATCAAAGGTAGCTTTCGATTTCCGGAACCGTATGCTCAAGAAAAGATGCAGGAGTTCCTCGACAGCATGACGGTTGTTGAAAACGAGCTTCAAGCTGTCATCGTACATTTGGAAGGGGAACTATCTGGAAATAAGTAGAAAAACAATCCATGTTTTGCAGTTCGACGATAATCCGCTTGAGTTGGCAGAGTTGGAGACTACTTTAAGCAAACAATCTGTGGGACCAATTTTTAAAGTGACGTCTTATATGGACCCAGAAAAGTTGCTGATGGATTTGGGGACGATGAAAACTCCCGATCTTGCAGTCCTCGATGTGTATTTGAACGATAAAAAGATTAAGAACCATCCAGTGGGATTTGATCTCGCTAGAGCTATAAGTAAGCAGTTTGATGGCATCGTTATCGTCATGCGTTCTTCACTTAGTGATACCAAAACTGTAATTGAAAGTCTCAAAGCCGGAGCCGATGATTTTATTTCGAAGTCAACCGGTCACGGTGAGCTGAGTCTTCGCCTACTTCATTCACTTGAACTGGCGCGACACAAACGAGGCGATATTGGTGATACACCCAGCAACCCAAAAGCATCGACCATGTTTTACGGTCAAACGATGCAAGGCGTCAGCAACCGTGTGCAAAATATTCTAAAAAGCGCCATACAGTCGATTCATATTGTCGGTGAACCTGGTACGGGCAAAGAAGTCGTTGCCGATGTTTTTAAAGCACATATCGAGACGAATGTCCCCTTTATCAAAGTCAATTGTGGGGCGATCACGCCTTCACTTATGGAGAGTGAACTTTTTGGTCATGTTAAAGGCGCTTTTTCAGGAGCCACCCAAGATCGCAAAGGCTTGTTTGCCGAGGCCCACAACGGATGGATTTTTTTGGATGAAATCGCAACGCTAACGGAACAAGCACAGGCCGCATTATTGCGAGTGATTGAAAATCAAGAAATCAAACCTGTCGGCGCTAGCAAAAACTCCAAAATCAAGGTCAGGCTGATTTCGGCAACCAACGAAAAGCTTGAAGAACTCGTTAAGAAGGGAACGTTTCGTAAGGACCTGTGGCAGCGACTTATGGAAGTCACTCTCGCCCTACCCCCTTTGAGGGATCGGCCAGCAGAGATTCCTGGTCTGATCGAATACTTTTGTAAAACGATGGAAGGCGGACCCTACAAAATCACCGAGCCCGCTAAGAAGATCCTTTCGGCATTACAGTGGAAGGACGGCAACATCCGAGAGCTTCGTAACTGCATCCGAGCGATGACCGAATATCATAAAGACAAAACGCTCAATCCCGTCGCTATTCCGCAAAGAGTTCTAAAGGAGTTAGAAGGCTTTGACAATGAAACCGAAGTTGAAACCGATGTTCATAACCTAGGGCATCAAAAGCTCACATTGGACTGGGATCCTGAAAGCCCTGCTGGTTACGAAGGAATGTGCAATGAACTACTTATTCAAATGATTCGTCACCTGGGTGAAAACGGTTCACGTTTGTCCATTCGGCGTCTAGCAAAGATACTCAATATGCCTCGTTCGAGTTTGAGCGACAAACTGAAGATGTTTAGTGATCAAAATCTCCTCGATAAGAATGAACTCAAAAATATGCTTGGCCTAGAATGGTAAGTAGCCATGATTAGGACGTCGCTCGCTTTATTCTTAGCCCTCGGCTTCTATTCTTTGATTTTAGCTGAACATCTCAAATACGACATTAATTGGCTCGATGCCTACAAACCCCAAGTTCATTTTGGCAATCGCTGTTCAAACGCAACGGGCCACTGGAGAGATGGGGATACTTTTGAGAAAATCCGCACGAGAAGTCATGATTTCGTTCCAAACAATATCCCCAGTTTCGAAAAAAAACCAACCGTGCCTAATGACGGCTACATTTACATAAAATGTGAAGTCGATTTTCCTGAAGAACTTCAAAATGAATTTGCATGGATGACTTTAGGCTGGGTAAGAGGTGACTCTGCAATTTATTTTAATGATTCTTTAAAACTAAAACAAAACGACCATGGTTTAGCTGAGTTCCCGCTGACTCCAGAAGATCGTGTGCAGGCAGGTGTCGTGAGTGTGATATCTCGATTTGAAGAAGCGGGGATACCGGGCATTTCCGGTCGGCATCCGCTAGTCTACACTACCGAACGCAAAGACGTAGAAAGTGCCCGAAATGTGTCAGCCGGATGGTACGCTGAACTCCCCGCCTCTCGCGCGAGTTACGCTTTGTCGTTTCTCTTTATTTTTGCCATGGCATGGTTTTTTGGCCTGAGATATCCGGATGTTTTCTGGATGATTATGGCTTGTTCTTTCCTCGTCGCGTACAATTCCGTCGAACATTTTTCGACAACGAATTTGTTTGGCGGCGATAGGCATAAGATTCAATCGATATTTAACTTCTTAACTCTCACCAGTCTGATAGCCTTTTGTTTTAGATTTATAAGACTGGAAAGTAATCGGTTCAATGTTGAGGTTATTTGGAGCATTGTTGCCTTCGCTTATATCACCACTTGCCTTATAGTGACCGATCGGATTTTCTTGATGCTTGGGTTCCAATGGGCACTAGTTAGCATTTCTGGAGCAGTCGGTTATTCGCTTGTATTGATCGCCCAATATATTAAATACGACAAGTCCGTCGCCCTGACTAGGGAACGCAGAAACAAACTTAGAATTTTTAATAGCATTTTGATAATCGCTATCCCGCTGTACATTATCGAAGGCCTGACCCAATGGCGATACGGAGTATATTTGTCTC
>JBGSKV010000092.1:0-50488 GCA_041740975.1 Oligoflexales bacterium
CGAAGTTCGCGACCAAGCGTACGATACAGTATCTTGCCATCAGCTTGGATTAAAATACTACCAAAGTTTTCCCTCTGACCTGGTTACAGGTATGCACGGCCGGGTGACGTCCGATGAGTACAAGCAGCGGATGTTTTATCCCATTGGAAACCAGCGTTTTGCTGATGGTAAGAAGAGATATTATCTTCCCGTATCTTATGCGGACTATAGTGATGGCATTGGTGAAGCCGGGGCTGAGCCAGAATCTTTTCTGGGATTTGTTTCCTATAAAGTTCATCAGGTCATTGAACCTTACGTCCCTCAAAAGCATGGGGTCCTAAAACTAGATGCCAAAAATATCTGGGGTGTCGGCATGAAAAATGGGGACGCGGTAGTCGAACCAGCCCTCATCAACAAGGCCATACCTGGCACTAGAGGTAAGGTTCGAAAGTATGTGGTCTTCGAAACCTGCTACGACCCGCAGGTTCATTTACCTTCTGGAACCATTCAAAAAATGACGTCTTCCTCGAATCCGTTAGCGAGGTTAATGTCTGAAAGCACGGATTTTCCTGCCGGTGCACCTGCAGTTCGCTACGACTATATAAAGAGTGATACGCCAACCTACATTGGCTATCAAACATTCTTTAACGATCTCCAAAAGAAAGCGATTAAGCGATTTGATATGGCGGAAACGGGCATCAAAATGGTTGCCTCTTTCACACCGCTTGTTGGCTCAAGTTTATCAGTAATGGAGTGCACCAACTCAGGCGATCCATACTGTTGGGCACAGGCTGGGGCTGACATCGTGGCTGACGTAGCACTTCTATCCGTTCTTAAGCTCGGGAAGCTTGCAAAACTTAAAAAAGCCGTTGATATTCAGAATAAGCTTCAGCCTCACGCGCATCGTATGAACTACTTGTCGATGGCACTCAATGTCGGTGTTGGTCTCAAAGAACTTGAACGGCAAAATTACTTGCAAGCGGCCGGAAACTTTTTGGGCGCTGGCGGTGATGTTTTGTTGTTTAAGATCGTTACTGGCAAAGTATTCGCAACCAAATTAGGAAAGGTCAAAGATAACTGCGAAGGAGTTGAAATCGTCGATGTCGACCATAAGACTGCGAAATCAGTCACTCGTCCCGTTCATGCCGGTCATGATCCAAACATGGGACAGTATGAAAGAAATCTGAAGGAGAATGGGCATCTCATCAATGTTGATACAAATAACACAGGCCAACCCTATACAAATTGTGAGCTAAAGGACATGGGGCGGTCTGTTAACTGCGGTTATACCTCGCTCACTGCGGATTCGGTCGGAAGAGGGCATGCAGCCTCTGCGCTTCCGAAGAATGATGGCTACCGTTGGACGATGGAAGGTCACAAGGCTGATTCCATTACCGGCATTCATCCTGACAGCATTAAAATAGATGGTAATGATAATGATCTTAAGGTGTGGCTAAACGAATTCGGTGACGGAACCTCAGCCTTGTTGTCTATAAGGTGGCAAAAGAAAGTTCCGTGCGCCGACTGTTTGGATGGTTATAAGAACGAAAACTTCGGTCATTTTATCAATGCGTTCAAGGATACCAACGGAAAAATTTTTTTGTATGATGGCCAATCTAATACTTTTCCTAGATATATAAAAGACTATTTGAACGGTAATCCCGATGCTGAAATTTATGATATTAGTGGCTGGATTTTAGGAAAAGGTGCGTGAAATGAAACTATTCATACTACTTCTTCTCTTATCTAGCATTTTATCTTGTACGGGCTCCAATGAGTTGAGTACGAGAACGGACGGTATCAGAGACTATGATCTTCGGCATGACTCTTTTGCCGATGCTTTAAGATCAACAGGGATTTCGGTCAAAGCGCTTGGCTCTGACGGGAACGGTCCGGTGCTAGGAACCAACGTCAACGCATCTTTTAAAGCAGCAAAAATAGCGATTTGTATGACAGTGACCTACAACAGCGCGTTTGCCGAAGAATTTTTCAAAGACGACGGTACCATTGCGGGATCAGAAACAAACGCCGGTCCCCGTGGACCAGAAACGAACGGCGTCTATCATCGCGCCGTCAATGCTGCACAATATTGTTATTTTGAAGAAGTAGAGCAAAGTTCATGTCGGAAAGCGGATGAATTTGATGAAGATATTCTTGAAAATACAGCCACTCAGTTAGTGGCTAGCAACAATGAAGCAGTGCAGCGTGTCTTTGGGCAAATGGGCTTTAGTCTAGCCACAGGATCGACGGCTATTTGGCAAGATGCGACGACAAGGTTGCGTTTTCGAACCGATTTGTTTTCTTTGACGAAAATCTCTTTGGTAAGACCATGTGATATTCCTCCCCTCAAAAAAGTAGTATCGATAGTTCCTGCAACAATACCTCGGCAAGGCCCCCTCAAACTGGAAGCTTTGGGCGTCAACTCGAAAGATGTGTATTACGATGTATCGCACTTAGTAAAATGGAAAAGTGGCAATGAATCCATTGCAAAAATTAGCGCCGATGGCAAAGATATTGTGCCCGTATCCGTCGGAAAAACAACGCTTACCATGTCTGGTCTCAGTGCATTGGTAACGAGTCCAGCGCCAAGTTTGAGACTAAACGGTAACCCGGATTCCCTCACAACTGACATTGAGATCGGGGGGTTTGAAGTCGTTACGAGCTATCCTACCGACGAACCAAGCCTCGTGTTCGAAGGAGCCGATCAACCTTCTCCACCCGTCCCCTTTGCCACGGGAAGTGGGAGTTGTATAACGGCATTAACGGTTCGCCATGTTGGCGGCGATGATTGTTCCAATAGCGATCCCAAACATTGCCCACATTGTGGATTTGAATCCAATTGCGGAATCATTATTGGAACCTGCGAGGCCAATTCCGCAGAGGACCCGCTGATCACCTCTTGTGTGAGGAATTCTAACGGAGAACGTCGAACCAACATCCTCAACCATAAGCTAAATGAAGATAGATACGCTGTTGATTGGAAAATTAATGTAGATTCCATAGCCAAAGAGAATTTGAGTGGCCACTGTCTGGTTGTCCGTCAGTTCCAAGGTACTCCAAAGAACGACGGCGATGAGAGTATGGATCAAACAAAAAACTTTGTGGCCCAAGGACAATGTCCTTCACCTGGGGCTAGCCCTGAAACAAAACTAACGATACTTAGTGCTAGTGATTGTGGCGTTTTGGAGCCAGCAGCAGTGAAGAGTATTGCGGGAAATCAATCGGTCACTTTGGGTGAACTTTATCAAGAGACGAATGTCTTTTCGATCATTGTCTTACCCAATGAAGCAGTGCCTCTCGGTGTTCCTGCCAGTTTTTATTGGGAATTAGAGTCTTGCAGCAGCTATCCTTGCGAAGTCGACACATCTCGTGGTTTGCCCCGATGGGCCACGAACGGTAGAGTCGTCCGTAAGGTAACGATCAACCCCAAGAAAGATTCGAACGACAATTGCGGCGACGACAATTCGCCTCCTTATTCACCGGGATGTCCTGTCATGTTGGAGGAAGACGCGATTTGCTTTATGGGCGAGCCTCCCTGCGAATCCATGGGTGATGGCTGCACACCCTCGGAGCCAGAGGAAGAAATTGATGAGCATTGCTGCGAAGATCCCTTGGCGTGCAAGCGAGCCCCCGAAAACGATGGCTCCTATGTCTGTAAGTCTACGACCACGACAACACTTCCGTATAACTCCACTACCACCACATATCCATCCGGTGACACCACCACCACAACCCAACCGTGCTTAAGTCAACATACTGTTTGTACTCAGGGTGGCACTGAATGTTGTGAGAGTTTAAGTTGTACATATGATGACTATTACGATACGGAAACTTGCGAGCCGAGTTCAGACGCGACCACCACCACTTTGTCAAATTGTAAAAGAAGTCGAATCGACGAATGTGTGGAAGGGGACATCTGTTGCAATCCGGAGTATGTGTGCCGCCAATCCGGTAACGGCGACCCAACTTACCTGTGTTATCCTCCGACTACGACCACGACCACAACGACGACCACAACGACACTTCCACCGTTCCCAGCCGGATGTACTCAGCAATACAATTGGCCGTGCGATGATACTAGCGATTGCTGTGTAAAAAATCAGGCCATCGGAAGTAACATCGAATGTCGGTTTGCACATTCATTAACTACGATGAAAAAGTGTCTTGTCAGAGAGGGAGCTTGCAATCCGGTCGGAGGGGCTTGTGGTAATTTACCAATCGACCCTGCTGCAACAGTTGGTTACGATGAAGTCATCGGATGCTGTAACGGTGGGCTTTGCCAAGGAGGAAGCTGTGTTCCAGCACCAACGACAACTACGACGACAACTCTTTCGCCGTGCAAAACTCTAAATGTCAATTGTGCCGGCAATATAAATAGTAGTCCTGCGTTAGGCGGTTGTTGTTCGGGCTCAGCGTGTGAACCGTTAAACAATATATGGGTGTGTGTGGCTCCATGCACTCATCTGTGTACTACCAATACGAATTGCCAATCTGGATCATTTTGTTCTAGCGAAGCATGTGCTGGTGGTGGGACCAGAAGGGTGTGTAAATTAATGTCTGCGACCACCACCACTACGACCACTTCAACTACTACAACATCATCAACTACAACCACTATGCCGGCATGCAAGACTTGGGGAGCTGGTTGTACAGTTTCTGCTAATTGTTGTTCTGGGTTGCAGTGTAGTTCAAATGTGGCCGGAGTTAAAATATGTCAACCTCCAACCACCACAACGACCTTACCGACAAGTTGCAGAGCTCGATGGGATTCTTGCTCAACCAACAATCAATGTTGTAGCGGGTACTGCCGCAAAGTAACTGGGCAAGACTATTGCGATTATAACTAGCGCATTTCAAACTGAGGAGTTTGTTGCCTTGTCATTTACTATACTTAGAAATACAACGGAATATATTTTGTCAACAGTACAAAAAGCATGAATAAGAAATCGAAACTCATATCAGTTGTGATTCCTGTTTACAACGAACGGGAGAATCTCAAGCTTTTGGTTGCTGAGCTTTTAGATGTTTTGGCTCCTGAGGATTCAGAGCTGATTTTTGTCGATGATGGTAGTAGTGACGGGAGTATGGATCTTCTGACCGAACTTTGCAGTTCCCACGACCAAATCATCATCGTTCGTTTATCACGGAATTTTGGTCATCAGGCAGCTCTTCGTGCGGGCTTAGATAAGGCGCTTGGAGATTGCGTGATCACCATGGACGCGGATCTTGAACATCCTCCGAAACTTATTAAAGAGATGGTAGAATTGTGGCGGCAGGGCTTCGATGTGGTCTCAACGATCAGACACGATCACAGTGAAATTCGGGTCTTTAAAAAGTTATTTTCAAACCTTTTTTATAAACTGGTCAACGCAATTTCTGAAACTCACTTCACCCAAGGTACCGCCGACTTTCGGCTCTTAGATCGAAAAGTTGTAGACCTAATCAAGCCTATGGCGGAGCGTGATCTA
Source organism: Oligoflexales bacterium (assembly GCA_041740975.1). Classification (GTDB taxonomy): domain Bacteria; phylum Bdellovibrionota_B; class Oligoflexia; order Oligoflexales; family JALZUQ01; genus JBGSKV01. The sequence continues at coordinate 5,448 of JBGSKV010000092.1, forward strand.
TTTATGCGAGGGATGGTTTCTTGGTTAGGTTTTAGACAAGTTTCGATTCCATATGATCGCGGGCGGCGACATGCTGGGGACTCCAAATTTTCCTATCGGAAAATGTTTGATCTTTCTATATCTGGAATCACAAGTTTTAGCGAAAGGCCACTGATTCTGAGTGTCTTGTTTGGCGTGGTATTTGCGGGTTTATCTTTTTCATATTTCCTTTATGCGCTTTACGCACATTTTTTTGCTCAGACAACCTTACCAGGATGGACTTCCGTGATTGCAAGTCTCCTACTGGTAGGAGGGGTACAGCTATTAGTGTTGGGTGTAATAGGAATATATATCGGAAAACTTGTTCAGCAGGTTAAGGCAAGGCCGTCCTACGTAATCTCTGATATCTATGGACCGAATCGAGTCACACCATTGATAAAATCGGTTAAGTAATGGATCAGTCAGGTGCAGCTGAAGCTGAAAGGAAGGCCAGTGCGCGGACCGAACGGCTAGTCAACACTCTTGTACTTAGTTTTATCAGCTGCTATCTGATTTCAGCTTTTCCTATCGAAGTCTTAACGGCAAAAACACCGGCAACCGGCGGCGACACAGTCTCCCACTTTTGGCCGCTTCACAACCTATTCAAACATGGAATTGCCGAAGGTCATGTATTCCTATGGAACCCTGGAAATTTAGCGGGTGAGCCTCAGCTCGTGCACTATTTTCCGCTGCCGTTTATCATTATGGCGATACTTGGAACTTTTCTTCCTTTAGAAACAGCGTTTAATATTGGGACATTGCTTCCGACCTTCTTTTTGCCGTTTGCGAGTTTTTATTTTTTGAGCGGTTTTTTGCGATATCCAGCACCATTGCTTGCGGCCGTATTTTCCGTCGGATTTCTTTTTTTAGATTCTTATACGGCCTGGGGTGGCAATATTTTGTCGACTTTATCGGGGCAGTTTTGCCATGTGTACGCTTTAGTTTTTTTTCTACTCGGACTAGGAATGTTAGCCCGGCCTTGGCCTGTTCGAAGGCACGTTCTGTGTGCAGGGGCTTCCTTTGCGGCAGTTGCCCTTAGCCACGGTTATGTGACTCTAGGGATTCCATTCGCTAGCTTTATGGTGCTGGTGCTTTGTCACAAGAAATCTCTTGGCCAGATATTGGCAACTTGGGTTTTGACCGGAGTTACGGCTGTTCTTCTGTCAATTTGGTGGCTTTACCCCATGATCGATAATCGAAAGTGGACCACACCCAATACAGATCAGTGGCTAAATTGGGTCGGGCCGTCAGCCTATTTGCCACTTGCAGTCTCGATTATGCTCTTAGTTTGGATCTTAAGTTCGCCTTTTTTTCCATCTAAGGATTGGTGGCAAGAGCATCGTTCGTGGATTCGGTTTACTCTCGTGGGGCTTTGTATCAGTATCTTTTACGGGACAATGATAGTGGTATTTCCTTACCTTGGATTAGTCGATGTTCGGGCGATCCCTCAAATTCACCTCTTCATTGCTCTGCTGGCAGGCGGAAGTGCTGGGTATTGGGCGGTTAAATTTGGTCGCTGGATCCAGGTGATTGTTATCGTTGTCGCTACTTTAGGTGTTTTGGTTTTGTCACAAAATGGGCGAACCAATGTTAAGTCTTGGAGCCAATGGAACTACAGCGGTTGGGAGCCAAAGCCGGCCTATGCCGATCTACAAAATTTATCCAATTATTTGCGTGGAACGTTTGAGGACCCGCGAGTTATTTTTGAACATAACATTGAAATTAATAACCGTGCTGGGTCCTCGCGGGTTTTTGAAATGCTCCCTTATTTTTCTGGGCGCGCCACGCTGGAATCTGTGTACATGCAGGCTACCATTCTATCGCCCCAGATTTTTGGGCTGCAGGGCCTTGTCGGTAACCAGCGTAGCTGCCCGTTTCAGGGTTATTATTGTCCACCTATGAATCTTGCTGCAGCTCTACCGAAGCTTAGACTCTTTGGAGTTGGTCAACTGATTTTATCCAGTCAAAAAAGCATCGAAGAAGCAAGATCCATAGCAGAATTGCGCGAAGGACCTCGGTTCGGAGCGTGGCAAGTTTTTAACCTAAATATGTACGAAAACTACGTAACATTACTAGATACACCGCCTAAGTTGCTCGCGGAGGAAAAAAATTGGCGTGAGACCTTTGACAAGTGGTTTCAAGATTTTACAGGGAATGAACCCTTTCTACTTTTGGAAAGCACTTTATCCAAAGAACTGCTAGATAACTTTCGAAAGTCTGGCGGGAGCAATTTTCTTTCGGACGAGCATTGTAAAGCTAGAGCTATTCCCACTACAAACAAAATTATTCTGGAAACAAACTGTCCTGGGAAGGCGCATATTTTGAAAATTGCCTATCATCATGCTTTACGACCTGAAAATGGGGATCAAACTTTTGCAATAAGCCCAGGCTTTCTTGGTGTCGTACCATCCTCAGAACGAGTGACGATCACTTTCGGGTCTCTTGGTACGTGGAAGTTTGGGGTGATTGTTTCTTTATTATCAATAGGAATATGGTTAGCAATTTTTGGACTTACATTCCTTCGCTCCAGACTCAGGTAGCTGGGATTCTTGAGAACAATAGGAGTTAAGGTGGGGCAGCAAATTTTAGTTACAGGTGGTTGCGGTTACATTGGTAGCCACGTCGTGCGTCAACTTTCCGAACTAGGGCATACCGTGCTTGTTTACGATAATTTGTCAACTGGCACCACAAAGGCTTTGATTCATAATGAACAACTTTTTGTCTCTGACTTATCCGAGTCTGAAAAACTCGCTGAGGTTTTTCGGAACCATAAAGTTGATTGCGTTTTCCATTTGGCCGCATCCATTTCGGCTTCCGAATCTGTAAACAATCCTGAAAAGTATTATCAAAACAACTTCATCAATACCCAAAAACTCTTATTGGAAATGCTGAAAGCCGGAGTTCGGAAAATTGTATTTTCTTCCACAGCTGCTGTATATGGAGATCAGCAGGCTCAGAATATTTCCGAATCAAGTATGTTAAATCCCTCTAGCCCTTATGCCCGCTCAAAAATCGCCTGTGAAAGGTTGATTAATGATTTGAGTAAACGTCACGGTCTTCAGTTTGTAAATTTTCGTTTTTTTAATGTCGCGGGAGCTGATGTGAAATTGAGAATGGGGCCGTATAATGATAGCGCGCACCATCTTATCAAAGAAATTCTGCGAGTAGTGTTTAAACTCAAGGAAAAGCTGCTCGTGTTCGGAAATGACTATCCAACACCTGATGGCACATGTGTTCGGGACTATGTTCATGTGGAAGATTTAGCATCGGCACATATTGCGGCTTTGAATTATCTGAATCAAAAAGGTGCTTCGACGACATTGAATTGTGGTTATGGACATGGCTATTCCATTTTTGATATCATTAGTAAATTCGAGGAAATTGTCGGCAGTCCCGTTTTGTGGGAGCGGGCACCGAAGCGTAGTGAGGACGTTGCTAGGGCTGTCGCTGATGTCCGTAAGATCAAAGAAACACTCAACTGGCATCCGCAGTATGATGATTTAAAGACCATTTTATTGTCTGCATATCACTGGGAAAAAAAGCTTCTAAGCTCGAAGTGAGTAGGGTTCGATCTTAATGAGCTTTTCCGGTAAGGCTGCTGCGCCAGTCAGTATGCTGGTCTCCTCTTTTATTGGATGATCTTTAGAGTCGTTGCGGGCCATACCATTGGCCAAAGTTTGAAGTCTGAATCGCTGAGCTGGAGCGCGGTTCGGAGCATGATGAGAAATAAGCAACAATCCTAACTTTTTTCGGCGAATTTCTTGACGTTAGAAACTCGGCCAGCTACAATTAATGATATATCAGCTCACAATTTGTTGATTTGGCCATTAAAGCTACCTTAAGGATGAGGGAGGAAGAGCGATGAAGCGCTCAGCACAGGCAAAATTTCCAGCTTCGGCACAACTTTTTAAGTTTTGTCAGAAGGTGATGCATGAACAACGCAAAGGAAAGCGAGTTCATGATCAAGAAGTTGGAGCGATTCTCAGTTTTAACCCCTCTGATTGCAGTCATTGGAAACGCGGTGAAAAAAGTGTTCGTTCGGTTTTTGCGCTAGAAAAACTATCGCAAACACTCAAGCTCGAAACGGCTATTTTGCATGATATCGTGAGCGGTCATTCAGGATTGAATGAAGCGTTTTACGAATATCAAGAATCCAGAACTTACAGCACAGTTTTACAACATGCACTCGCCGAAGGTGAAGAAGCCATTGCAACTTCTCGCGCCCAAGTCGAAGCATTCGTAAAAAGTGTTCACAATCAGTGTGAGTTTGAAACTCCCCCACTTTATCTACCAGAGGTCTTACGATTCTTTTCGTTCGTCTCGACTCAGCCGACCGATATGCTGGACAAGCTCAGCCGTATCCTTCGCGTTCGTCCCGGACAGTACTGCATTCAGTTCTGCAAAGGCGAGTTAAAGCCACAAACTCGTATGAGTATGTCTCGTGACCTCGCCCGCATTATCTTTGAGGGTGAGCGGGAAAGATTTCCGGAGCTCGGCGCGAAGAACGAAAATCTGGTCGAACTTGAAGAAATGATTTTTGTCGCAAACTTGCTTGTTCCTAAGCATATGTTGGCGCAAGAACTTGCGAAACTAGACGTTCGTCGCAACGTCGTCAGTGACCTCGCGAACCTTTTCTGGGTTCCCAAATCACTCGTCGGTTTCCAAATGCAAGAGATGGTTCGCACGGCCTAGAGCGTGTTAACTTCCTACGTTCACGTCCTTGCTAACTTCGGTTGGCAAGGACGAGTCGTTTGGAGGAAAATTCCATCAATCCGCACACTATTGACTTACATAATCAAATCCAGCTTTCGCGGCGATTCCTTGATACTTTCCCGATATATCAATTTGCACAGCGCCTAGAACCGGAATGCCGGCTTTGACTTTGGCGTAAACCTTCAAATCTTGAATATCGCTACTGCTAAGGCTGTCCGGGGTTTTTCCGAATGCGGCTGCAATAAAAAAATTGAACATCGACGGGGTCTTTTCCGTTTTTATGTCATAAAAATACAAATGATCGCAGTCTTGGTAAGAACGATTGCCGTTGGTTGCGTTTTCGTAACCCAGATGCTTCACCTTGAAATCAGGTGCTTCGTAAGTGCCGTCCTGACGAATCTTTTCGATAAACTCCGGCGTAAAGTAATAGTCAGGGACATCAATCAATTCGGTTCCGGAGTGTCGGCCATAAAGTCTGATGTCGGCTTCATAGTCTGCCTTCATGACGTAGTGAGGCGAACCTTCTTCCGGTGTATTGACGAAACTAGCCACAGTGACCTCAGCGACCGCTGATTTGACCATGGAAGAGGTGCGGCTGCCTTTGACCGCTTTGTAAGACGCAGTTTGCCCAATCGGGTCCACTCCGGCCGAAACCGAAAATGAAAGCGTTAAAAAACAAATTGGAATGAGGTTTAAAGATAAAAGATTCTTAGAAAGATGAGACATACTTACTCCTCCGTGAAATTCGATCAGGGGCCTAAACCTGGTCCCTGTTTGCCTGTCTATATTAGCCCTTTCTGACGCACAAAAGAACCCCATGCCGAGTGAATGGGGCAAGTTGCCGTAAATCGTATTTAGGTGTTCTGTGATGGGTTAAGTGGCATGGTTAGGAACTGAGGTCTAAAGACTAAAAACAGACTTTCATGGCATCGGTTGGCGTCCCAATGCTGGCTCCAATTTCATTTACGGACCATGAATCATGGTAGTAGGATGTATGGCCGACGGGCCGCTTACACATGTTCGTCGGAATTGTAGCGCCATACTGTACCTTCATTCCACCAGTTATGCTTAGCAAGTTCATTGCCGAAATTACAAATTGGCTGGAAGACGCACTGGTAAAAGAATAATAATAATGTAGCTTGCTGCAATTATCGAATTTCAAGCCTAACTGCGGAGATGCGCAAATCTGCCCACCTGACCACAAAAAATACTGATATCCAGCAATTTGATGGCCAATGGGATAATTTCCATTCTCTGCATTGTAGCTATGCAACGCTGTACTGATGACGTTCATATTCAAATTCATTTCAGATCTTGCAGCCTTGATTCTTAGCATCATGAAATTAGGAATGGAAAACGCCACGATCAAGGATGCGATAGATATAACGACCATTAACTCGACGAGCGAAAAGCCGTTTTGGTTATGGAATAGAGGTGTCTTCACGTCGACCTTCCGCAGTGCTTAGATTTCAGTTTTACCTATGTATTAAGTCGGGAATCCCTCACCAAAGCTTAATATTTTATATTATTGCTTTCATTTCAGCATGATACATCGAAGAAACGATCGTAAACATATCGACAAGGCAGGTGCATCCATGATTTATTGTGAGATGAAGACTATGGATGTTTTTGGTGAAACGGATCTACCCTTGCCAGTACTTTGGGAATATTTGGGGATTCGCAAGTAGACACGTATGCATTTTCTGAATATTTTCATTTTGTTTATTTTGGCATTGAGCAGCTTCGAGCTGCACGCGAACGCCAGGCAGTTCAAATTCGATCCCTTAGGAAATCTGCTCATCATTGGCGACATGCACGCTGATCCGCATGCCTTCCTAAATATTCTTTTGTACAACGACATGATTAACGATAAAGGCGAGTGGATTGCTAAAGATACCGATATTGTCTTTATGGGAGACATGATCGATCGGGGTCCGGACTCACTGACAACTCTCGACCTACTCATTCATTACAAGAAATTGGCTGCCGATAACGGCTGCCGAATTCACACTTTGATCGGCAATCACGACTTGATGCCATTCGAAGGTGACTTTAGTTACATGCATCCAATCGACCGGATTGCTTTCGCAAAGCTCGGAATGGACAGCGAAGCAGAGATATTGTACTTGCTGACCGATCCCAAGATGCCCTATGCGCAGGAGCTGCAAGAACGTCAGGCTTTCATAAAAATAGGTGAGTTGGGGTTCGTGCACGCGGGACTTGATCAGTTTGTTTTTGATTACACACCTGATCAAGTTAATACGCTCTTTCGCGAGTATGTCGAAAAGTTGTTGACCAAGTCTCGTGATGGGCAAGCTGTTAAGCCGACTCCCAAAGCGCTTTTCGGACAATTGGGCCCACTCTGGGGCCGTAGTTTGGTGGAAGAAGGAATCAATGAAGCGACTTTTGAAAAAATGTTAGCAGCATGGGACATGAAGGCTCTGGCGGTAGGTCATACCACCACAGAGTTAATGCGACCGGAGTTTCGTTTCGGCAATCGTCTTATAATGACGGACACGGGCATTAGCGTCGGTATGGAAGGTCAGGTCTGGTCAGTTTCTACGACAAAAGAAAAGCTTAAAAATCTGGACTTTGAAGTGACGCGCCTGGCGAGACGAAGTGAGCGAGTGACTAAGTTACTGCGTAGTTTTACTGAGCAAAGAAACGTCGACCTCTTGGTCAAGCGCTTAAACGGCTGTCGGTAACCATGCTGCCTGCAGGCTTGGCGACTGCACACCAAAGAAATATCCAGATCAACGCGAGGTTCTTTAAGATAATAGAAGCCATGACGGCATTCTTAAGGCTATGGGAAGACATGTTTCCCAGCCACTGCAAGAGGGTCGTGAGTGTGGCCGCGTCGGCGATAAAATAGAAAACAATTAAGATCATTGGCACGCGGGTGACCACAAGAAGTGGCACCATCCAAATCGTAAATTGTGGCGAATGAACTTTTGCAAGGATCAAACAGAGTGCCAGTATGGCTGTTGTGGATTGCCACGTATCGAACTTGCGGCGATATTGCAAAACCAAAACAAAAGCAGTACCCAGCATCAATAACCCGCTGCTCCACCCATCAATCATAGCCTTATAGCTAAAGTTGGTTGGGTCAAAACCCAAGATACGCATGAGCCAGTATACGAAGCTACCGTAGTCAGGCGTGCGCGCTGCATGAAAAGTGAAAATAGCAGTCCAGCCTTTAATATTGCCATTGACTAAATAGTCACCCAACATAATCGGCGCATTGAGCAGTGCTAGGCCACATAGTAATCCCACTAAGAGTGTTGCGACTGGTTTCCATACATTTGCTAAAGACTGCCTCGGCATTCCGCCGAGAATAGCGACTGCAAGTGAAGGGATGGCAAATATCGGATAGAGTTTGCCGGACACTCCAATTCCGATGGCGAGACCAGTGAGAAAAACTCGTTGCCTTGACCATGCCAGAATTGCCAAGCATATGGCTGAAACGGATGTCAAATCCCAGTTGTAAAAGGCATAAAATAAAACAGGCGTGCCCGCGCAAAAAATAAAAACCCTTCGCCGATCAGGTGCGGCAGCGAGTAGTGCCCACGCCGACAAAAATGCCAGCAACGTATTTATGAAAATATTTGCATAAAAAAACTGAATATAATTTCTGGATACGAGCGCTGTGAGCCACATTTGTAGCCCTATGAAAGGAGGGTATTCTAACGACCTGAACTGTACATAGGGAAACAGTTTCGTTTCTAAACCGCGCAATTGATAAAGCGGTATGATATCCGAGTAGCAAATTTTGCTGTACTCGATGAATTCTGGTCCGCCCCATGGCAGATCGATACATGGCTTTTTAAGGAGATATCCTAGAATCAGAGTGAAGGCCAAAGTCAGATAATATATGTACTGAGGTGGGTTCATAAGTTCTTTGAAGCTAAAGAACTTATTTTATAGGTATGGTTTATTCATGGCCAGAAAATTTTGACGACGCTTTCCTTCAATTGAGGCTTTAGAGGCTTCGTAAAGAAAGAATGTCTCTCCATGAGGAAGCAACGCCTGAGTGGGGCCATGAACTCCCCATTCCCGGTCGGCATGGACATCACGTGTTCCGAGAACGTGATCACGATAGCATCGGGGAGCGTGATCGAAATTCTTAATATTGCTTAGGAAATATTATAAAATTTGACTTTATTCTATAATGATATTAAGATTTTATGAAATAGCTAAGCCTATGCTATTAACTTAGCCTTATAGAAGAGCGGGGAAACTATGACCAAATGCCACTCTATTTTCCTGATGTTAAGCCTAGCCATCGCGTCCTCATTCTCATGGTTTACCACCTCTGCCCATGCTCAGTCGTCAGACATTCTAGATATCAACGGAAGAAGTGTTTCCTCATTTCTTTCTCGCGATCATACCATTGTGATTGGCTTTGATGGCAACTCTCAAGGTCAACTTAAAACACTGATCAAACAGGCCGTCGCTGAACTAGGCGATGAAGTGGATAGCGCGTCTTACGATTCGGGTTTTGTCCCACTCAAAGGATTCCAGATACTGTTTGTATACGACGCTCGTGCAGATATCCGCAGTGGATTTAGCGAAGAGACTTCTAAGTATAACGGACCAGGCAAACGCATCATTCGCAGTATTGTCGTCAAAAAATCTCCCGCCAAAATTAGGGATGCCATTCGCGAAATCGATCCCACACTTCGACAAACCATAAATCAAGAGATCAAAGGCTTAATCGATCAAGATGATATTCGCATTGTTTCTTTGTTTAAAAGCGAATGGTCCGTCGGAAAGTCCGAAGGCCATCGACCGTCCACCGGACGTCGCGTTATAAAACGAGCGATCCGTTCACAGGGGCATACCTATATAAGTTTTTCGAATGGTGGCAAATCCGCTCGATTTATGCAGTCCGTTTTCACGAATTCGGGAACCGGTTTACAAGTTGCTATCCTCAATCCAAATCGTCAGATCACTAAACGATGGGTTGGTATGATTCCGCCTATGGACGTTATCGAATTTTATGCACATCAAAAAGGTATCGAAGTCGACCCGTCTAGCGGCGAACAAATTGGGCCGAGAAATACTTACGACTTAGAGTACAACGAAAATGGTGAAAATCCTTTTGACGCTCTCATCACTGCTGCGGTGGAATATGACTATCCAGGACTAAAAGTTTCCGTGTCTCACTTGAAATCTTACACGGATAATTTAAGCGAATGTACTGGCGCCGGGCAGTATCCAAGCGCGAAGCCACTGCAGGCGTTTTATCGAAAAGCCTTTATGAAAATAAATCACGATGTGCAGGCCATGAATAAGGCGTTGGCAAGTAACGATTACTTCACACTTATGTCTGGACGCAAACCGCTTTTGCATTTTGTGGATACGTCCACTGTCCTTTTAAGAAAATATTATGCCGTCCAGGCGATGAAGTTTACGGCGGGTACGGAAGGTTTGTCTCAGGCTGACAAAGAGTTGCACTTGACCCTCCGAGCTGTCTACGAACAAGTCGCAGAGATGCTGAAGTTAGCCCCTAAAGAAAGCGTTCCCCATGAAGTGGAATGGCAAGGCAGGGACCTCAGAGACTACGAAAACGATCCCTATTGGGATGTGATTTTATCGGCAATTCTACTGGGTGATACGGATCTCGCATATTGCGGTGCACTCCTGTAGTTTTTAAGTATATGATATAGCTGACTTATTTTAACTATCAAATCATTCTAAAAGTATTTTATTAAAATATATTGACTTTTTAATAAAATATGGTATCTATTCTATAAGCCGTCTCTGATGGCTAAGTTCCCCGCTGTTAAACGCTGAAGCCGAGGTAGAGATGAAACTGAAACGCCACTCCCTAATTGCCATCCTTGCCCTTTCCTGGCTGGCCTCTTGCGACGACGCAGAGTTTTCCGCCGACAATAAGAAAATAAACCCTCACTCCATAACCGACCGACCAGAGTGTACCGATCAACAAAAAGATAGTGTTGGTGCTCATATCGCCTTCGTAATCGATAACTCCGCAAGTAACGGTTCGACGCGAATCGCTACCGACTGTCCCGGTATGCAAAACAGCAACGGTAGAGTTTACTGTAGCCAAGCGACAATGCGTGAAACAGCAACCATGGCGGGCGTTCAATACTTACAAACTTTAACGGATCGCGAACCAAATAATCCGCTTGCCGAAAGTTTCTTGTCTCTTATTTCGTACCCAAGTGTTAATGGACGCACGACACATATCACTTCGGTTTCTTCAAAAACAGCCTCTTCTACTTTCTCAGATTATTTGGATTTCACGCGTAACCCGAACGGCGACACGCCTCTTTATCAAGGTTTAAGTGGCGGTTCTCGTGCCCTATCAGGTGCTTTATCTGCCGATGAACGTGCGAAAGTGATCATTATTGTAACTGACGGATTCAACACGGACCGTGGCTTAAACCAGATTTACTCTCTCGCTCAACAGTTCCGCTCAATGGGTGGAAAGATTTATGCGATCACTAATACTGACGGTAAAAATAGAGCTGAACGGGTCGCCGACTACCGCAAATTGATCGGTGAAAGAAGTAACAAATACTCACAAGAATTCACCAATCAAGAATACATTGGCCGAGTCGTTGGTGAAAACGGTCACAACCCCATCCTTAAGGAAATCTCTGATGCATACTTTGAAATCGACAACGCGAGCGAGATGCCAGCGGTCATGGAAAAAATCGTTATCAATGGTGCTATCAACTGTAAATAACCGAAAATAAGCGTGCCCCCACTTATGAACTAAATCCCGAGTTGCCTTCACTGGCGACTTGGGATTTAGCCTTTTTTGGCTTTCGAAAAAAGATTAGGTGACATTAAGGTATTTGGTGAGGACATCGCGCTGGCGATCCCAGTCTTTTTCGACGACGACCCGAAGATCCAAGAATACTTTCTTCCCAAGATTGGTTTCGAGGTTTTTACGGGCCTCTTGACCGAGGGTTTTGATTTGAGAACCTTTGGCACCGATAACAATCGACTTCTGACTATCTTGAGCCACAACAATTGTTGCATGAACATGAGTAATAGCATCTTGATGATCAATCGCCTCGACGACGACACGGCATTGATACGGAAGTTCTTCGTGAAGTTGGCGAAAGACTTGTTCTTGAATGACTTCTGCTAATAGGAAGTTTTCGCTCTGATCGCTCAATGAGTCTTCGTCAAAATGCCAAGCGCCTTCTGGAATATAACTCGCGAATAAGTCACGCAATTCTTCGATGCTATCCGGGCGCTTTGCCGAACAGCTGAGGATCGGTTTTTCGGTGTCAAAAATCTTATCGAGGTGAACGCCAATGGCGTCAATTTTGCGATCGATGTCTTTGCGCTTTATTTTGTCGTCTTTTGTCGCGAGGATAAAAATCTTTTTGCTGAGACCTTGCTTTACGAGATTTCGCAAAAAATAGTCATCTTCATCATGCCACCCGATGGTCGCATCGATAAGGTATGCGATAACGTCGACTTCCTGCGAAACCTGCTCAGCGATTTGTCGCATCAGATTATTCATCGGTTTTGTACGATGCGTCTGATGCAGACCTGGCGTATCTACGAAAATAAATTGATATTGTTTGTCGGTATAGATACCGCGAATGGAATGGCGAGTGGTTTGGCGAAAACGGCTAACGGCTGCAACCTTTTGTCCAACAAGGGAGTTTAACAGTGAACTTTTACCGGCATTGGGTCGGCCCAATAACGCGATGAATCCACACTTTGTTGGGTTCGGCTTTCGGCTGGCCTTCGGCGCAGCCTCTGGGCTTGGTACGTCAGTTGGGGCTTTGGTTTCAGGCAATGGAGCAGTTCCTTAGTTGAAGTCGTTTCCGTCAGGAGTGGTTTACGGAAAGTTCAATTTTTATGCAATCAATTCTTTGTAAGTTGGCTCTCTTAGCTATGTCCCTAAGAATAAACCTCTATTTCTTTTGAACTCATGTGGCTTTGGGATATTCTCATGGCGCTGATTGCTTCTGGCGACGGATTCAAGCCAGTCACGCTAATCTTGGCGCAGTTACCAAAGTTTTCAACCTTATGCGAGGAATTCATATGAAGTTCATGTTTAAAGGCATTCTTAGTTTGGGGCTGCTTATGGCAACCCAAGTCGCATCGGCGAACGTCGTTGGATCGGCTTACCAGATTTTCAATCCAACTTATAACGGATCTGGTTTTGTGACCGTCGAATCGAGCCAGACGCTTAAATCCGGTCAGTTTAGTTTAGGAATAATGTTCGATTATGGTTCCAACTCATTGCCTTACATAACGACGGAGAGCGTTGATGGATCTCTGACAGAGGATCGCAAAGATTCTTTAACAACCGGTACATTTACGCTTGGATTGGGAATCACGGAGGGTTGGGATGTCGGTATTACGGTTCCCGTCGCCTTCAATCAGGTCGTCGAGAATGGTCGAATTGTTGAGAATGATTTGAGCGACAACAACGTAACAGAAATTCGGTTCGCGACCAAAGTGCGTTTAGTCGGAAATGATAAAAGTGCCGTAGCGTTGATCGGACGTTTGAATTTAGACCGGATTGACGACAACGTTTTTACCGGAAAAGATCCTGACATTGGATATAGTTTTGAACTGGCTTGGAGCTCGCAACTTTCTGATAAAGTGGATGTCGCCTTTAATGCTGGTTACAAATGGAATGGCACCGGTGATGATATCGCAGGTCAGCAGTACCAAATCCAAGACGATATGATTTTAACATCGGCTGCCGTTGGTTTTGCGGCTAACGATGAATGGAAATTATCGGCAGAGCTTTATCGCGGCCAAGCTTCCAATGATGTGGCGCATCCAACTGATCGCAAGCAAGATCCGTTCGAAGGTTTAGTCGGACTTCGCTGGTCCCCATCTCGACTCATGGCTTGGCAGGTTGGTTATGCCCGAGAAATTCAGCATAGTTTAGGCTCTGCGGATTGGCGGGCTTTCGCTGGTGTAAACTTAACATTCGGTGGCACACCGCCTCCGATGGAAGTGATTATTCCGAAACCGATGCCGCTTCCTATGCCAGAGCCAACTCCCGTTGCGGCGCCGCTGCCTGAACCTGAACAAAAAATTACGATTAAAAACATCACGTTTGCGTCTGGTTCTGCTGTGCTTAGCAATGACAAAGGTACGAGCGATGCGCTTAATGATTTGGTGAAAACTTTGAAGGAAGGATTCACGGCACTTGAAGTTGCGGGTCACTCGGACTCACTAGGCTCCGATGAGACGAACCTGAAGATCAGCCAGAAACGCGCCGAAGCCATTAAAGATAGACTCGTCAAACTCGGTGGATTTAACGCATCGTCGATCACCGCTAAAGGTTACGGCGAGTCGCAACCAATTGATTCGAATACGACGGCTGAGGGTAGGGCGAACAATCGACGTGTAGAGTTTAGTATTACAAAATAATAATTAAATGAACATTCGGCCGCTCCGCGGCCGGATATCTAAATTTGCTCCGCCTTTCACACTCACAGTTTTCATTGCTATGCTTGATTGGTCCGGTTCTCCCGGCTTAGATTTGTCTGGGCGGTGTCGGCTGATGCAGCCTCAATGCCCAGCCAAATCTAAGCCGGCTCAACCGTCCCAGCCAACCATCGGGTAACAACTGCGACGGTGAGGCTTCGCACACGAGTGCGTGCCCGCACGAGTTGCATCCGCAACGATTGCTCGATTGCGGGACCCAGTTTGGCGGAGCAGGAGATCCTTCGGCTTCGCCTCTGGATGACGTTGGCCGCGAAGCGGCCATTCATTTAACTATAGTAAAAAAATTAAGACTCTAACAAATATTTTACAATTTTGGAGATACCCGTTCCCACCATTGGCAGGGCAGAGTCAAACATCAAGCGGTCGACTCCAAAAGAATAGAGATCAGCGTTGATGATCACTTCCATGTAAACATCATTCGCGTGGGGAATTAGAAAAATGAGGGCTTTGCCTCTTTTGAGAAGAGTCGTCTCAACATTGGCAGCTTCCGTCGTGTATGCGCTGATTAAAAAAGATCGACCGATGCGTTGGATTTTGATGTCGATGGGATTGCAGATATCCACGACATTATTAAATTTCTTGAGATTCAAAAGAAATCCACTCAGCGCGGCACTTGAAAAATCCTCAGCAATGGTCGGACGTCCACGTATTGCAAAGTAGGCTTTGCGGGTGAAGTCGCCGCATTCCATGGAACTAGCATCGACGCCAGTTCCCGAATCTAGTTTTTTGGCGAGTCGCGCCAAAGTCATGGTCGAAGACTTTTGCAGCCAGGTCTGGGAACGCAAGTACATACGCAAAGATTTTTTATTGACCGTGAGTTGATCGGAAATAGTTGAAAACTGTAAACTACGCGAATCGACATCTGAAAAGCTGATCGGGCGTTCAGGATCGAAGTCCTGGGACTTGCTATCAGGAGACAAACAAGTCGCCATCAAAAATGGCATATCCGTCAATGTCGGCTCTTCTGTCCGAATATTGGCCTCTTTACAAAGTTCGAGCATTTTGTCTTTTAGTGAAGTAGATGAACGGCTAAGCATAGGCTCAACAGCTTTTGTTTGATGATGGTCCGCACCGCAGCTGGCGACTAAGAGAACCAGAGGAATCAGACACATTCTTCTTAAGGTACTTCTGTTAAACGCCACTCAAAAACTCCGTATGTTTTGGATAGACGGAGACTCGCAAATAATTGGTATTTAGCCAACTCGATATTTTTGTTTTTCAAAAAACCCAAGGGATTTTAGGGTGTTCTAATAATGAGCTGCGTAAGACTGTCGATGAGGATCTGCGGATTTGCCTGGTTAGGAGACACTATGTTTTTTGTGCCTTTCGCTTGAATGACAAGTCCCGGTTTTACTAATTTATTGCGATCATTGATGGCTTCGACTGAGGACGCGTCCCAAGCATTCTGTAATGTCGCGCGGAGTTCTTCGAATAAGGCCATGTCTTCAAAGTTCACGAGAGTGTAAACCGTTTTGATTCCATTCTGGTCGATATGGCGAATTGCAAAAATATTAAATTTGATCTGCGGGCTTTTCGGGAAAAGGATGAGGTCGCCGGTGATTTCAATCGGCTGATCATGACCGTCGGTGACTCGGCTAAGGATCGTGACATTGGCCTTACCCGGTTCGTTCGGCAGTAGTTCCAGATGCTGTGGTCGGCCGGGATGGAGCTCGAGGAGGTACCGGACGCGAACGATATCGTAGCGAAAGAGGCCCTTCGTATCATCAGCATTTTCGACTATAAGTGGCAAAATCGCATCTTTATAATCGAGAACGACAACTTTGCCCTCTTGAAGGACCGCATGGACGCTAAAGATTGCCTCGTCGCTTTGGCCTAGCTCCGCAAGTCGTTCGGGCGAGACAGGCTCATGGGGAGGGATGGTGATGTCTGATTCATATGACTCGGTCACTTTTAGAGATTGGGCGATTAAGTGACGTTGGCCTGCCGACGTTTCAAAAAGTTCACCGCTCACTTCTATTTTGTCGTGGCGCTTCAGCTCACTAAAAACGGGGTAGAGAGTATCGTCACCGGGGATCATGGGGTATTCGAAAGACTCAAAAAAATTTTGTGGATTGCGCCAAGTAAAAACATACTGACGGTACTTCGGCACAGCCGCGTGCACCCAACCAGTCACGGTCTCTCCACGTTCAAATGCAGATATGAGCTCTTCTTCTCCATTTCTTGCGGCACCTTCCGAAAAAGAAATTTGAGAAAAAAACGAGAACGCCAATGTGCACGAAAGAGCCATGAGTTTTAGCATGTTATATCCCTATACAAATGTCGGATGATCCTCAGTTCATAGAGTTAGCGTAGTTTTCAGGGACTCGCAAATTTTTTTTCTTGTTTTTCATTGCGATTCCATGTTACTTCCCGCGTAACACAATCTTTATAGTTTCAAAATTTAAGAGGGGGCTCTATGACACGTTTGCTAACGTATTTAGTAGCGATTAGTTTTTCATTACCTGTAATGGCCTCAACAAGCATTGTGAATGCAGAAGAATTGACTTTTGATGTTGAAGAAGTTCGAACGCCCGCTCCTGCCGTAATGCAGTTGAAAAAAGCCAAGTTGAGCATCATGAATTTAAATCCAAGACTAGACGTCGAGGATTCAGATGATCTGGACACTGGCGACACAGGTGGACTTGGTGACTTGCTAGAAGGAATCGATCTTTCAACGGTGATCAATTACGGCGTTAAAGTTTGGGAAGTGGTAAAGGCTAACGAACCAGTCGTAACGCAAAGCCACATGTATGCGAATGCACTACCGCAAGGTCTCAAAAGCGCTTACGAATTAGAAGGGGCTTCTCCGTACCAGTACCGTTCGTTTCGCATTTCGGCAAAAAACTATCTTGGATTCACTGTCTATGATGTTGTTTTGACATTGGCACACCAGTACGGCGCATCGTACGAAGGCAAGGGCGCCTACATCACTTCTGCGGCAATCATCCCGAGTGACGTAAATGTTCTCTGGGGTTACACAGTGGATTTGAACGTCAAAGAAATCTCTACGGCTAACGTTGGTTCTAAAACCAGCCCGATTGCTTCTTTAGGCTTAGAACTCAACTTTCATGTATCAACTGTCTTAAAGAAGACGACTTTCCGCCGCTTAGTTGAATTTCTTGGCAACGAACCTAAAGCTCGTATGATTCGTTAATTCGGGGACACATAACTAAATTGTTCACAAAAAAAGCTCCGAGGTAGATTTTACCTCGGAGCTTTTTTTGTGAACAATTTAGTTATGTGTCCCCGAATTAACGGATTATAACTTCAATTCTTTCAGCTTGTCTGTTTTGATCGAAACTTTCGCGTCTTTGCGGAGGTTTTCGAGAAGGTCTTTGACCACTTCGCCGCGCATCTGTGCTTTGACTTTGTCTTTTACAGTGTCGAAAGCAACAACGTCGCCGCCTTTAAGATCGGTAACTTTGATGATATGAAAACCAAATTGGCTTTGCACAACTTTCGGATGTATTTCGCCTTTAGGTGTATTGAAGGCCGCTTCTTCGAAAGGAGGGACCATCATACCGCGACCAAAAAAACCAAGATCGCCACCTTTGTCTGCGTTAGAATCAGAAGAGTGTTTTTTCGCGAGAGCGCCGAAGTCCGCACCTTTTTTCTGAGCTTGCGCAAGAACGTCTTTTGCAGTCTTTTCATCTTTCACTAAGATGTGTGACGCTTTGACTTCTTTGCCGCTGTATTTTGCTTTGTCTTTTTCGAATTGCTTCTTGACGTTTTCGTCACTCATAGCTTTTTCCATCGCTTGGTCTAGGTAGAACTTAGCGAGAAGATCTTGAGTCGCATCGTCAACAAGTTGTTTGAACTTCGGATCCAGATTGACTTTCTCTTGCACAGCTTTAGCAGCTAACAGGCGGTTATTGATCAAATGGTCCATGAAACGCTCACGCATATCTGGATTATTTTTGACCATATCCGCTTGAGGCCCCAGTCTTTCTAAGGCTGATTTGTAATTGGCTTCAGTAATTTTTTCCGACCCAAACGTTGCAAGTTCGTTTCCGGAAGCTGTGCATGCCAATCCAACGAAAGCTAACATTGAAATCATTCGCAATTTTTTCATGAACTATCCTTCTTTTGAGAACTGTTAAAAAATTCGGAACTGACACTATACCCTGAGTTCGGCGCCAACGGAATGGTTTAACCATTTGAGTAAACCGTCTAGCTCCTTGTCCACCTCCTTATCATTGAGAGTCTTAGAAATTGATTGGAATGCTACGCTATAACTGAGGCTTTTGGAGCCTTCTGGTATGGGGTTTCCACTGTAGAGATCGAAGAGTTGGAATGACTTCAGTAAGCTACGTTCCGGGAATTTGTCGACCGCATCTAGGATATTTTGGTGAGTAATATTTGATCTCACCACAAACGAAAGATCACGTAGGGTTGCTGGAAATTTGCTCAGCTCAGACACAAAAGTCTTTGGCTCTTCAACTTTCGCAAAAAGTCGTTGGAGATCGATCTCAAAGTAAACGGGTCCATCACCAACGCCAAACTCAAAATTTCGTGAGACAGCTGGATGTAACTCACCAAGATAGCCAATTGCAGTCGAACCGACGAAGATGGTCGCCGCTGCCGTGGGATTAAGGAAAGGAACGCTTTGCGTTTCTAGGGCTTCAAAACGGCAAGACTGACTTAAGCCAAAGCTTTTGAGCCAGTTCGTGACCACGGCTTTACCGTCGTAGAAATTAAGAGAGCTTTCTTCGGACTGCCAACTTTTACCTTGGCGAGGCTGATCCAAAATTCCGGCCAAAATGGGACGTTCGATGGGCCGCTTTTCATCGGCAGCCTGATGTGTCATCAAACGTGACTTGTCACTGATGTAGGATTGCCAGTAACTGGGAGGCTTGGCTTTCATATTTTTGTGGTTTTGGTCGAAGTAGGCCCGACCCGTTTCGAAGAGGCGACTGCCTCGCACGCCGCGACGGCGGTTTTGCATGACGGCTTTGAGGAGGTTAGCAGCCAACGTGGTCTGCATCGTATTTAACTCGTCACTGAGTCCATTAGCGAGATCAACATGCGCTCTTAAAATATGGCCGTCTGGGATCATCAACAAATCGAAATCTTTGGCGGCGATAAAAGAATAATGAATAACCTCGTGCATACCGCAGCGCGCCAAGCTGACACGCGCCGAATCCGTAAAAGCAATAAGTGGATTTTCATAACTCGGTTCAATGTTTAGCATCGGCATTTGTGAAGGAATGCGCTCGTAGCCTTCAAGACGTGCCACTTCTTCTATAAGGTCAATTTCACGCTCCAAATCCAGACGCCAGGTCGGAACTTCAAAGAGGAGGCGATCATCAGTGCTGTCGAGAAGTTTTAAGCCGAGGCGATTCAAATGTTCCTTGATTTTTTCGACATTCAATGCCGGGATCGAAAGCATTTTGCGAAGTCTTGAGACTCGGAGGGCAATTGGTTTCGGCTTTGACTTCAAGGGATACGAATCGATCATATCGGCGGCGATTTGGACATCATTGTTGCCGACATCTTGGCTGGCTTTTTGAAGGAGAAACGCCACGCGTTCATTAACGTTTGCGATATTATCTACGTTAACGCCACGTTCGAAGCGGTGCGATGCGTCTGTGTGCAAGCCAAAGTGCTTCGACGTCCGCCGAACTTGACGCGGATCAAAACAGGCCACTTCAATGACAACATCGGTGGTGTCTTCGCGAATCTCCGAATTCTCGCCGCCCATGATGCCAGCCAATCCAATCGGGCCAGTGGCATCGCAAATCACAATATCTTCCGCGCGGAGAACGCGTTCCGCACCATCGAGAGTTTTGAGTTTTTCACCGTCTTTCGCAAAGCGCACTGCGATTTTGCCGCCTTTTATGCTTCGCAAATCATAAGCATGAATGGGTTGGCCAGACTCTAGCATCACATAATTTGTGACATCGACAATCACATTGATTGGTCTTTGGCCGGCCGCGAGAAGTCGGCGTTGTAACCACATTGGTGATGGGAGCGCTTTGAGACCTTGGACATAGAGTGCGCTGAAGCGCGCGCAGGCATCTTTATTTTGAACGGTGACGCCCGTTGTTTTCGCGGACGAAATTTTATCGGTCGTTTGACCCTTGAGCGGCGGCTCAGTCAAAGCTGTTTGTAACTTGGCAGCTAGATCGCGAGCGATACCGACATATCCCAAACAGTCGGCTCGGTTCGGAGTGAGGCTGATTTCGAAAACCGTGTCGTGTAATTGCAAATACTCAGCGACGTCTTTTCCGACAGGCGCTTTGGCATCTAGCTCCTTAATTCCGTCGGTGCCTATACCAAATCCAAGTTCATCATCACTGCAGAGCATGCCTTCCGAGGCGGTGCCGCGGATTTTGCCGGTATTGATTTTGATGCCGTTTGGCAGGGCTGCGCCTGGCAGAGCGACTGCAACTTTCAGGCCTTTTTTTACGTTTTTTGCGCCACAAACAATTTGCGAAATTTTGTCGTCGATGTGTTTGACTTTGCAAATACTCAGGTGATCGGAGTCGGGATGTTTTTCACATTCGACGACTTCACCAACAACAACGGGTCCACTGTATGTTTTGAAAGTCTCAATGCTTTCGACTTCGATCCCTAAACTTGTCAAAGTCTGGCTGATTTCCGTCGGCATATAAGCCTTCAAATTAATGTAATCATTTAACCAATTGAGTGAAATGCGCATAGGTTACTCTTAGCGAGAAAAGACGGGAAACTGTTCTAGGAATTCTTGCGAACCATCAAAAAAGGTTCGCAAATCATCAATGCGATATTTAAGCATGGCCATGCGGTCTAAACCAAAACCAAAAGCAAATCCGGTGTAGCGTTCGCTGTCGTACCCAACCGACTCGAATACGTTCGGATGAATCATGCCGCAGCCACCGATCTCGAGCCAGCCTGTGCCTTTACAGACGCGGCAAGACTTGTCTTTGCCAAAGCAAACCATGCAAGACATATCCATTTCAGCCCCGGGCTCTACAAAGGGGAAATAGCTCGGTCTTACGCGGGTTTGGGCGTTGATTCCGAAGAGTTTTTTGACCCAACTATCAAGAGTGCCTTTGAGGTGTGCGAAGGAAATGCCTTCGTCGACCATGAAACCTTCAATCTGATGAAACATCGGCGTGTGCGTGGGATCGTTATCGACACGGTACGTTCGTCCCGGCGCGACGATACGCAAAGGCGGTTTTGTGGACATCATCGCGTGCACTTGCACATTGGAAGTGTGAGTGCGGAGAAATAACTTCTCGGCGCCTTTCAGATAAAAAGTATCCTGCATGTCACGCGCCGGGTGATCTTCCGGAATATTCAAAGCCGAGAAATTATAAAAATCGAAATCGATTTCGGGGCCATCGTAAACACTAAAGCCAAGACGGCGGAAAATATCAAGTAGCTCCATGCGGATCAAACTAACGGGATGCAAAGAAGAAGAAAGTTGGGGTTCACTGACGGGCATCGATACGTCTAGCGCGGGACGTTCGAGTAAAGTTTTCATTTGCCAGGCTTCGGCGGCTATCTTTAGCTGAGAAATCTCTGCTTCGATGTTTTGTTTTAGATCGTTTACGGCCTTGCCAAAAAGAGGACGATCGGCTTTGTCCGCGTTTTTAAGCAGTTCCATAAGGCTATTAACTTTGCCTTTGCGTCCTAAAAACTGAATGCGAAGCTCTTCGACCTTCATATGGTCAGGAGTTTTTTTTAAGGATGATAGTGATGTTAAGAACAAAGATTTGGTTTGTTCTAGTTCTTGTCGAATATCCATTGGCTTACGTCATAACCCTTAAGGCTTCGGCAATTTTTTCGATGCCCGCTTTGAGTAGTTTTTGATCCACGGCATAGCTTAACCTTAAAAAGCCAGGTGTGCCAAATGCTTCACCAGGAACTGCTGCAATATGATACTCCTCGAGTAACCATTGCGAAAAACCGAGCGAGCTGGATTTGGAAAACATCTTTGATTGCCCAAGTTTTGAGCGAAGATCAATGTAAGCGTAGAACGCTCCCATCGGTGGAATCATCGGAATGTCGTACTTTTTGAGAAGCTCCACAGCGGTGTCGCGGCGACGTTTCATTTCCGTGATCTCCGCTGTCATCAATCCTTTGCCTTGTTCGAGCGCGTACTGCGATGCGTCTTCGATAAAACCTGGCAAACAGGTGGACGAGTGGCTTTGGAGTGTGCGCACAATATCCATAATAGGCTTCGGCCCAGCGCCGTAACCCACACGCCAGCCCGTCATACAAAATCCCTTAGCGAGGCCGTTAACGAGGATGAGGCGATCGCGCAATGTCGGGCACAAGTTGAGTGGTGAAACGTGTGGTTTGTCGAAGCTGAGGTATTCGTAAATCTCGTCCGAAATCACCCACCAGTCTTTGGTCAAAATGTATTCGGAAAGTTTTTTAAGTTGTGCGTCCGTGGGAATAAACCCACTCGGATTGTTTGGATAGTTGATCACCATGCCAACGGTTTTTGGTGTTACGAATGTTTGAATGAACTGCGGATCGATATTCCCGGCGGGATCATCCAGAAGGGGAAGCTCGATGGCCACTCCACCTGCTGCCTTGATTTGTGCGGCATAACTGACCCAATACGGTGAAGGTACGAGAACTTCATCACCGTCATTGATCAGCGCCAAGAAAAGATGAAAAAGAATTTCTTTGGATCCGCAACCGACGACAATTTCGTCAGGTTTATATTCGAGATTATTTTCGCGTTTGAGTTTTTCGACGATGGCTTTGCGCAGTGGCATGCCTCCGCCGGGCGCCCCGTATTTCGTGCGACCTTTTTTAAGACTGGCAATTGCGACGTCTACGATAGCTTGAGGAGTCGGAAAGTCCGGCTCACCAACTGCAAAACTGGTAACAGCAATGCCCTGATCACTGAGAGCTTTGGCTTTGGTGTTGAGTGCGACGGTTGCGGATGGGTCCACTACGGAAGTGCGAACGGAAAGTTTCACAATGATATCCTTATTTTGGTTATCCTGAGTCGCTCTCCCTCGCTCTTTCCTCACCGGTTCGGAAAGACACGTCGGCAGACACTGAAGGATCTCCATCGAGGAGATGTTTCGCTTCGCTCAACATGACGAAGCTTCGCGCCCAGGCGACATCGAATTTTTTAAATATTACATTTTTTGTATGGAGAAACGACGAAAAAAGTGAGGTAGGGTGGTGCAATGGCAAGACTTCTGACTGGCAAAGGGAACCCACCACTAAAAGGTGGGTGTTTTCCGCTGACGCTTCAGGCTTCCCCCAATCGCTCGAGGCGGGGGGCATGCACACCACGGCAGGATCAAACTCCCTAAAGTATATGCATCGGTTCCTGCGCTGCAAAAGTCCCACTAAAAAGTGAACCATTACAGTCACCCTAATTCTTATCCTAGCATAAATTGCCGATATGAATAGTGCTGTGGTAATAATATTTTCCTGCAAGCGGAATGTCGTAAAAACGTAATCTTATGGACGATTTCAAGCTTTGTTAGATGTTTTAGGAGTGTGCAGTTTTGGAATTGTTTGTTGTCGCAACACCTATTGGAAACCTTGGCGACGCATCGGAACGTCTGCGTGCCTGTTTGGAGCAGGTTGATGTCGTGGCCGCCGAAGATACGCGCCGCGCGCATCATCTGTATGAATGTTTGAAAATCAAAGCACCCAAAATCATAAATTATTTTGATCATAACGAAGCGGTGAGTTCCGAAGGAATCATCCAGCTATTAAAACAAGGCAAAAAAGTTGCGCTTGTCTCGGACGCGGGTACGCCTTGTATAAGTGACCCCGGTTATCGCGTGGTCGCCGCTGCCCACGCGGCTGGAGTAAAAGTCACACCGATACCTGGTCCATCGGCTTTGATTACGATCATTCAATCTTCTGGTTTGCCGTCGGATTGTTTTACCTTCGTTGGTTTTTTGCCGCGAACTTCCGAGGCGCGCGCAAAAGAGTTTGCGAAGTGGAAAAACTTTCCCGGAAGTGTCGTTTTTTTTGAAACGGCTCCCCGAATTTTGGATGCGTTTGAAGATTTGAGAAACCAATTTCCGGACGCACTTTGTGCTTTAGGTAGAGAATTAACGAAGATGCATGAAGAGATCGTGCAAAAGACGGTTTCCGAGATGACAACTTGGTTGGGAGCGCGGGAAACCTTGAAAGGTGAGTTTGCAGTGATGATCGACTTGAGATCTTACCGTAAAACCACCTGGTCTGAAGAAGAAGTCGACTCGGAAATACAGCGCCTCGTATCTGAAGAAGTTTCGACAAAAGACATTGTTAGCCAGTTAGAGACTTCCGGGTGGGCGAAAGATCAAATCTACAAAAAAGCCCTAAAATTTAAATAGGGTCCACCCGACCATTTCCGATTTAAATTAGTTGCAAATGTCAGTCCACGAAATTCAGTCCTGATGTTAATTTGATTCTTATGGCTAGACTTCCAAGAATCATAATTCCAAATATTCCCCACCATGTGACCCAGCGAGGCAATCGTCGGCAACAGACATTCTTCGATGATTTCGACTATCTGTTCTACCTGCGAAATCTTAGGGATCTTAGTGTGAGTACTGGCGTTGAAGTTGTTGCATACTGCCTGATGCCAAATCATATTCATTTAGTTTTAACCCCTCCTTCAAGAGAGGCCTTAATTTCGCTAGTTTCAGAATTGCATCAACATTACACAAGATATATAAACTTCAAGATGAATTGGCGCGGGCATTTTTGGCAAGGTAGGTTTTTTTCGGTTCCTCTGAGTGAGCAGCATTTCGAAAGGTGCGTATATTATGTCGAGCAGAATCCGATTCGAGCCAATATTATAACCTCAGGTGAAAAATACAGGTGGAGTAGTAACTTCGCAAATATTAGAGGTTTCAGTCAGGTTGATTTGGATTTCTCTGAAATAAGAAAGATGACCAAGACTGGTCGGCCTCTCGGTAGTGAAAGGTTTCTCAGAATGGTGACCGATTTATCAGGATTTGATCCGAGACCCAAGCCCAAAGGTAGAAGGCCAAAAGAAATCGGAAATGGTCGGGTGGACCCTATTTAAATATGCTGCTACAAGTGGACGCGATACCATCTCGAACATAAGCGGCTTGGTTTTTTATTTTTTGCCATATGCTACCCACTGATGTTTGCTTGATCCATAAAACCGAACCAGCCACGAGCATACCTACACTAACAAGCGCACTAGAGCTGATATCAGTTGCGCCGTTAAACTGGAGTAGTTCTGGCAAGGGAATATTAAGAGATGAGGGTAAGCGTCCAAGTAGGATCGCGGCATTGGCACCTTGAGTTATCGAAAAATTGACAGCTTCCATAACAGCAAGTTGGCGTCTATCACTGTCAAAGCCCTTCTTTGGCCCGACCGCTTTTAGATATTCCATCAGGGGCAAAGTCGAGGTGATGTAGACACCAGAATCTTTCAGCGTTCTGGTGAGAAATTCTTGCCAATAACTTAAACTAGCTTCAAAGCCCGGTTGGGTTCCCGTTATTGCGCCAATGCTATTGACCATGCCGACGAAAGCCAGACAAACGACAAAACGTTTGAGCCAAGTATTGGCCATGCCACTGGCGCCTGAGTTCTTATCGCCGGTCAATCTGTAAGGATTGAAAGCCTTGTCGCTGATCCAGTCGGAGTACCATTTGATTTTTAACTGAATAGCGCCTTCAAATCCACCGACGCCTAGACCTGTAAGAATAGACCAAGCAGGAGAAATTCCTCCTTCAGATCCTATCAACTGAACGATGTTCTGGTGTTCGAGCCCTGCGGCAATAGCCCCGCCACCGACCGCGGTAATGATAGTGAAATACAGGTTACGCTTCGTGGTGCCCAAAAAATTGGAGATCTTTTCGTCTAGGGGGACTTTGATTTTTTTGAGTTCGGCGTTTTGGTCGGAAATGGCGTCTTGTAAAACTTTGTGGACTGCTGTTTGCGGGGAAGGATGGGCCGCACTGACATCAGCCGTAATATTCAAGGTGCCGTTTTCCGACGGCGCAATATCAAACGTTGTCGTGTCGAGGGCGGTTGACACTTCGATCGGGCTGCCAACTTTGGCAGGACTTAGAGATAAAACTTCTAAATGGTAGCCGTCTTTAAGATCGCTATCAATTTCTGCGAGGCGGTTCTTAATATGACTCGCCACGTTCTCCAGCATTTCCGCAGTGGCATTCGCCGTGACGGTGATCTGTTCGAATTCGACGGAACCCGATGCGTTGGGATTTTCAGGATTCGATGAGACTTTAACGACGGTAGGGTCGGTTACTTCGGATTCGGAATGAGATGTAGCGTCTGACTTTTCGTACGCTGACGCATTGACTCCCACTGCCGGCACCGCCATGGCCAACTGGCCAAGGGACATTTGCGTCGCGAGGATGATAGCCAGGTATTTTTTAAGGCAATCAGACACAGTTTGGAACCTCAACGTGAGTATTGTTGAGATGTATAACATTAGTTGGCTATTCAGCCAAATAATTTTTTTAAATAAATAAAAACCCTTAAGTTATGAAGGCTTAAGGGTGCTGGTGGGGTAGAGATCGCTTTTGAAGAAAAGGTTACTTTTTTGCGATGGCCTTAAACGCTTCAAGGATTTCCATCGGAATCGGAAAGACTATCGTGGAGCTATTTTCGGTCGCGATATCTTGCAAGGTTTGCATGTATCGAAGTTGAAGCGACATTGGATTTTGTGCCATGAGTTGCGCTGCTTCCGTGAGTTTTTGTGAAGCTTGAAGTTCACCTTCGGCGGCAATGACCTTACCGCGACGTTCCCGTTCGGCTTCCGCTTCTTTTGCCATGGCTCTCTGCATGCTTGCCGGCAAATCGACGTGCTTGAGTTCAACGCTTGTTACTTTGATGCCCCAAGCGTCGGTGTTTTCGTCCAGTATAGTTTGAATTCGCTCGTTGATTTTTTCACGGGCAGCCAAAATTTCGTCGAGTGAGCTTTCGCCGAGAACGGAACGTAAATGGGTTTGCGCCAATTGACTCGTTGCGTACATATAATTTTCGATATTCACGATGGCGCGAATAGGATCAACGACTCGTAAATACACTACCGCATTGACTTTCAAACTAATGTTGTCTCGGCTGATAACATCTTGTGGTGCGATGTCCAGCGTAATAATTTGTGTGGAGACGCGAACCATGCGGTCGACACCAGGAATCAAAAATATAAGTCCGGGACCCTTTGGTTCTGGCAATACTCGGCCAAGGCGGAAAACAACGCCTCTCTCGTATTCATTCAAAATTCGAATCATTGTTGATGCGATAATAAATAGAACGATGCCCAAGCCAATTAGGAAACTCATTTTGAAACTCCTCAATTCTTTAAATAAAAGATTTCGCTCTTCGAGCGAAGTCGCGGCGCCGCTGATCCTAGTCGACCTGAAGTGTTTTGACAACAAGCTCCAGATTGTTTTGGCTGATCACGACAATATCGCTACCTTGCAATGGTGATGACCCATCTAACGTGGAGGCTGCCCATATTTCCCCCGTGACTTTGACTTGGCCTTTACCTTTCACAAAATCCGATAAAACCGTGCCTTTGGCTGCCAAAAGAAGTTTTTCGCCGGAGAGGACTTTGCTTTGCATGGCTTTGTATACGGCGCGGACGACCAAAAATATAAACGCCAAAATAAAAAGAGACATAGGAAGTATGGTCTTCAAAATGGAAACTTGAAGGCCATCAATTCCGTTGGGATCGACGAGAAAAATGGAACCAATCACAAAAGCGATAAATCCGCCTATACCCAAGGCACCCAAACTGGCGACATAGATTTCGGCAAACATCATCACAACACCTGCCAGCACTAGGCCGGCCGCTCCATAACTCACGGGTAGGACAGATGTGCCAATCAAAGCAAGAATCATACAAATGGCACCAGCAACGCCCGGAAAAATAACGCCGGGATGCGTCAATTCAAATCCGAGGCCAATCAGTCCGGCAATGTAAAATAAATAGAAAAGATTGGGATTGGAAACGATAGAGAGAAGAATTTGTCTAAGAGACGGTTCATGAGTGGTCCACTCGATATTATCGGTGTGAAGTACAACCGTATCTCTTTCATTGAGCTTAATACTGCGCCGATTGAGTTTTTCCATCAACTCCTTGCGATTTGAAGCCGTGAGATCAGATATTTTTTGGGCGAGGGCTTCGTCGTCGGTAATCGAAGCGGCGTTGGTCACAAATGACTTCGCCAATTCAACATTGCGACCTCGCGTTTTGGCGAGGGTTTCGACGAATGCTGAGGTATCGTTGAGGACTTTGCGATGCATGTCGCTATTGTCATCTTTGCCGCCTTCAATATTTTTGCCAGTCGATTGAACGGGAGTGGCGGCGCCAATGATCGTTCCGGGAGCCATCGCGATAATGGGAGTGGAAAGCGCCAAAATGGCGGCCGCACTAGTGGCGCTAGAGCCCGATGGTCCAACCCATGCGATGATGGGGATTTTGGAAGCCAGTATAGACTTCACCATGGCTTTTGTTGAGGTTAGAGAGCCGCCGGGACAGTCTATCTTAAGTAGAATTCCGCTAAAACCTTCGGAATATGCGCGCTCAATCGCTTTGTTGAGAATGTCTTCCGATGCAACTCCCACAGATTCCAATTCGACTTCAAGCCATTTGGTTTGTTGTGCCCATGCGGAAGATGCAAGTCCAAGAAAAAACCAGATCCATGTCACGAATTTTAAATGTGATGCCAATGTGCATTTCTCCTGAAAAAAGGCAGTGACTGCTATTTGAGCGCGTCATTTCTGCTAGCTTCCAGTTAACCTAAGTAAAGTTTTTATGCTATCTTTAAGCTTTCGTGCCGATACTTTAGCAAGGAATGACCATGCATTCTAGTTTGAAAACGACTTTTTTCGACTTACTACCTTCCGTTCATTTTGCCTCGATGCGCTGGGAACATCATGATTGGCAAGAACTCTCAATCCGCACCAATGAACTACTGCCCGTTCGCAGTCGGCAGGACTCGGGCGTTATGATCACGATATTTGACAAAGGTGGCATGGGGTACGGGTCGACCTCTGACTTAAGTGAAAAGGGTATCAAGAATGCTATTGATCAAGCCTATCGTTGGGCAAGCTTGAGCCGCGACAAGTTTATTTTTGACTCGACTCAACTCAAAATGCCCAAAGAAATCTCAACGTACCAATCGAACGTCAAACAGGCTTGGCGCTCTGTCGATCTCAAAACGAAATTAGATTATTTGCGCAGTGTTTATGATGGCGTGACTGACCCAGATGTCGTTGATTGCCAAGCGAGCCTTTGGCATCATCGACTTCAAAAGACTGTCATCGCGACAAATCAATCCGAACAAATTTCGGATTATGAACTCATGCTCCCGCAGCTTTCCGTTACGGTTGCGAAAGGTTCTGAGTCGCAAACCCGAACATTTGGTGGCCACGCCTACACCCAACAAGGTGGATTTGAGAGGTTTGCCGAACTTGGATTTACGCCGGATATGGCGCAAACGGTGGCGGATGAAGCGCGCGAACTATTGGCGGCGCCCAACTGTCCAGAAGAATCTATGGACGTACTCGTCGCGCCCGATCAGATGGTCTTACAAATTCATGAATCGATAGGTCACCCTCTGGAGTTGGACCGGATTTTGGGAGATGAGCGCAATTTTGCCGGAACAAGCTTTGTGAGCTTGGATATGTTTGGCAAATTTCAGTACGGATCACATTTATTGAATATCACATACGATCCAACCATCGACACGCAAGTTGCGAGTTACCCGGTGGATGATGATGGCTTGCGGGCCCAAAAAACTCACGTTATTAAAGATGGATTATTGGTTCGGCCACTTGGTGGTGGTATTTCTCAACAGAGAGCTGGTGGCATTTCCGG
The DNA here is from genome assembly GCA_041740975.1 of Oligoflexales bacterium. Taxonomy (GTDB): domain Bacteria; phylum Bdellovibrionota_B; class Oligoflexia; order Oligoflexales; family JALZUQ01; genus JBGSKV01. The sequence continues at coordinate 35,429 of JBGSKV010000092.1, forward strand.
GGTTGCGAATTCACGCTCGACGCATTGGAACCGACCGCCGATTGATCGCATGGCGAACCTTAATTTGGAACCGGGTGATGCGTCGCTTGATCAACTCATTGGGCAAGTGGACCGCGGAATATACGTGAAAACAAATTGTTCTTGGTCCATTGATGATTCGCGTAATAAGTTTCAGTTTGGCTGCGAATGGGCGCGTTTAATCGAAAATGGCGAGCTGACAAACGTTGTGAAGAACCCAGGTTATCGCGGCATTTCCGCATCGTTTTGGCGAAGCTTGAAGGCGGTCGGTGATCGTTCTACGTTTGAAATCATGGGAACCCCAAACTGCGGTAAAGGTGAGCCCAACCAAGCGATTCATGTCGGACATGCATCACCAGCGTGTTTGTTTGCGGACGTACAAGTTTTTGGTGGGGGGAGTTTAGGTCGTGCGAGACTATTTTTATACGTTAGCAGATAAGTTTTTTGCGACAAAATCTTCGGAAGTTCTTTTGTTGAATTTTGATGGTGAGCAGTCGGATTTTTGTCGACTCACGAAGGCGAAAATTCGGCAGTCGGGTCACGTCAACCAAAGCTACTGCTCCTTGAAACTGATAGACAACGGGCGCCAAGTTTCACGAACCATGACGTGCTCAGGTGATCTAGCCGCAGATTTGGCAATGCTGAAAACCTCAGTCCAAGACATGCGATCTGAAATTTCATTGTTGCCGATCGACACTTATTTGATTTTTTCAGAAAGCAAAGCGAGGTCCGAACAGTTGGCTGAGAATCGACTACCACGATGTCAGGATGTCATCAGTCAATGCCTGGAGCGCGTCGCAGATTTGGATTTTGTGGGCATATATGCTCAGGGGGCGATATATAAAGGTTTTGCCAGTTCATTTGGTCAAAGAAACTGGTACCAATCCTTTACTTTCAATTTTGATTGGAGTGTCTACCTTCGTAGCGATAAAGCGGTAAAGCAATATTACGCGGGTACAGAATGGGTCCAAGAGACCTTCGATAGTAAAATCAAAGAAGCTCGGGACTTGTTACCCTTGCTGGCCGGAAATGCGCGCAGTTTGAAACCCGGGAAGTACCGAGCGTTTTTATCGCCGATGGGCACGCAAGAAATCGTGGACTTGTGGAACTGGGGCGGATTCTCAAAAAAAGCCCAGGCAACCCGAACAGCGCCTTTTGCAAAATTTTATCTAGGTGAGTCAACCTTATCACCCCATTTTTCACTGGCCGAAAATAGTTTCGGAAGTCTTAGCCCCGGTTTCAATAGCGATGGATTCCTGCTGCCGGACAATGTCAGCTTGGTAGAAAATGGGGAATTCAAAAATAGTTTGGTGTCACCACGATCTGCGCAAGAGTTCGGTTTGCAATTGAATGCGCAAGACTCCGAACGCATCGTTGGATTTACGGTCGATGGTGGACACTTAGAAGACCAAGATATTTTGAAAACATTGGATACTGGGCTTTTGATTAATAACCTTTGGTATCTTAATTATTCGGATCGAATGGCTGGTCGAGTAACAGGGATGACCCGATTTGCCTGTTTCTGGGTAGAGAAAGGCGAGATCATCGCACCTCTGAACGTCATGCGATTTGACGATAGCTTTTCTCATATGCTCGGTAGTGGTCTGGAAGCGGTGACTAGAAAACAGGAGTCCATTCTCGACTCATCTAGCTACGGCTCGCGCTCGATCATAAATTATCGCCTACCAGGGTTGTTGATTAATGATTTTCAACTTGTCCTATAATTAAGGAGTTAGAATGAGCTGGTGGTATCTTCTATTAGGCGCTCTGCCTTTGATTGTGTACGCTTTGATTGAATGGAAGTGGGGGCTAAAGGCGGGTGTCCTCGCGGCCATTTTTATTGGCATCTTAGAATTCATTCTGACTTATTTTTTGCTTGGCATATTTGATCCGACTATCATGTTTGCTCTCGTTTTATTATCGCTCTTGGGTAGCATTAGTATTGTTTCCAAAAAACCCATTTTTTTTCTTTTACAGCCAGCTTTCTTGGGATTCGGATTTGCCGTCATATTATTTTATTTTCAATATTGGGACACGCCTCTTATGATCAAATATCTGGATCGCATGCAGCATGTGCCAGAGCTCGCGGATCATATGAAGTTACTTGCGACCCCCGAAATGCGGATGGTTTTGACGAAAGTTTGCAATGACCTCATTTATGTTTGCCTCATTCATGCCATCCTCATGGTCATCGTGGCGTTTAAGTGTAATAGAGTCGTGTGGTTAGTGGCGCGTGTACCGGGATTCTGGTTTCTGGTTATCGGATCTATGTTGCTGCGCTTCTACGTTAGCCGTGATAGCTTGGCGCCCATACAGTAACCGCCGCGAAGCTTAAATATGCAATATATCATTGAATCCGAACACGAAGGCCAAAGGCTGGATGTCTTCTTGGCCGCACGTATTCCCGACGTGAGTCGAACCAAATTGCAAAAATTTATCGAAAATGGTGTCGTCACCTTAAATGGCGGTATCGTCAAAGCTAAATATTGTTTGGAGTTTGGTGATGTCGTTTCTGTGGTAGGCAGCCTTAAGTCGGCTACGCCTTCTCTGCTTGAGCCGATAGATATGCCACTTGATATCGTTTTTGAAGACGATGATCTCGTCGTTTTGAATAAGCCGAGAGGACTCGTCGTTCATCCTGGAGCCGGTGCCACTGGTCCAACCCTGGTGCAAGGTCTTTTGGCGCATTGTCAAAGTTTAATGGGACTGCGGAGTCTTAGTGAAGAAGGCATGCGTCCCGGAATTGTTCACCGTCTCGACAAAGACACGACAGGACTCATGGTTTGCGCAAAGAACGAATGGACGCACACGAAGCTATCCGAGCAGTTTAAAGCCAAAACGAATCGACGTGAATATTATGCTTTGACGTTGGGCGTGCCCGAACGCAAGAAGTTTTCCGTTCAAAGTTATCTTGGACGCCATCCTACACAAAGAACGAAGTTTGTATCCATCAGCGAACCTCCGCATTCGGCGAAGGGTTATCGATTTGCTGCTTCGGATTTTGAAGTCGACAGCATCTTCGGCCACAGATTGTGTCTGATGAAAGCTCGGCTGCAAACAGGGCGGACGCATCAAATCCGGGTGCATCTCGCCAGTATTTCGCATCCTGTTGTCGGCGACAAGTTGTACGGTGGCCAGATTAAGCTACCAGTAAGCTTTAGTTCGGATGTGCGTACAATTTTGGAAGGCCAGCAGTTTCAGCTTTTGCATGCTTACTTACTGGGCTTTGATCACCCTCGCACCGGCGCCTACTGTGAATATGAATCGAAATTTCCCGAGGACTTTCAAAGAGTTTTGAATGTCTTAGAGCCTTATAAGATTTAAGTCTGTTATAGTTCCATTATTCTTCCCTGATGATAAGGAGACGACATGAAGTTGTTGCTCGCTATTTTTATCTGCAGTTATGTCACAGCTCTTCGCGCAGGTCCTATATATCAGTGGCGGGGACAAAGTGTTTCCGAAAGTCAGTTAACACCTGCGGCGCAGCAGAAAATTTATGAAATCGATAAGAAGCATTACGATGAAAAAAAAGCGTTGATAGATGACAATTTGTTTCGTGATCACCTCAAAAAATTGAGTGATGAGCAGAAAGTTACGGTTGAAGACGTTGAGGAGGGGTTGCTAAAAACAAACCCAGTTTCGGAGAAAGAGCTTCGGGATTTTTATAATGCGAATCAGTCCGTGATTCCGTACTCATTTGAAACCATTCAATTTGAACTCAAAACTAAGCTTGCTCAAGAAAAACGAACAGAAAAAAAACAAAGTATTGTCTCTGAAATCAAGAAAAAGAATAAATTCGCATGGGAAATAGCCGCACCAGTGCCGCCGCGATTTCAGATTCCCCTGGCTAATGACCGACCATTTATGGGCAATGCGAACTCAAGCGTGGTGCTGATTGAATTTGGTGACTATAAATGTCCTTATTGCGCGAAAGCTCACGGACTTATTGAAAAAGTCATGTCCCAAATGAAAAGCAAGGTGAAGTTTGTCTATTTGGATTTTCCATCGGAGAGAAGTGATTTGTCCTTCCACCTCGCTAAAGGCGGTCATTGCGCGCATCAGGAGGGGAAGTTTTGGCAGTATCATCAACAAATCTTCAAAGACCAAACAAAAGCTTCATTTGATTTTCCACTTCGGTTCGCTAAGGACCATAAGTTAGATATGAAAAAATATGAGCAATGCCTGAATGCAGAAGAAACCAAAATGCACGTCATCAATACGCGCGAACAAGGTAAAGCTTTGGGAGTAGACATGACGCCAGGACTTTTTCTCAATGGCACGAAAATAAGTCTAGACGATGGCTCGGATGGGCTTATTCGAGAGATGAAAAAGTTGCTTTAGTTGTTTTCAGTGTAGTGATGATCTTCCATCCACTGATCATCAACAAATTTCGTCATATAATTGCGGATGCCATCCGCTAAAATCACCACACAGTTTTGCCCTGGGCCGAGAGTTTTGGCCGCTTCCCATACACCGCATAGGGCAGAACCGCTGGATCCGCCGCAAAGAATTCCCTCTTCTCTAATCATGCGTCTAGCTGCGCGAAAGGAAGCTTTGTCTTCAGTCTTGATCCATTTATCGACAAGTTTTCGATCCAAAACGTCAGGTACAAAATCGTAGCCGATTCCTTCCACGACATAGCTAGCCACATCGCTACCTCCACCCAATATCGAGCCGATGGGATCGACGCCGATAATCTGAGCTTTGGGATTCACTTCTTTTATCCGTTTTGCGACACCAGAGATAGTACCTCCAGTACCCGCTCCCATCACCACCATGTCGACTTGGTTGTCGAGGTCATCAAGAATTTCTTGTGCGGTAAATTGGTAGTGTGCGTTGGGATTGGCTATGTTTGCGTACTGATCCAAAATATGTGAGTTCGGAATTTCTTTTTGTAGTTTCTTGGCGACGCTGATGTGGCTTGCCGGATCATCCCAGGCTGCTTCGGTGGGAGTTCTAATGATTTTCGCTCCTAGCACCTTGAGAGCGGCTTGTTTTTCGTGACTCATTTTTTCTGGCAAAGTGATGATCACCTTGTAACCGCGGACAGCTCCTGCCAAGGCAATGCCAATCCCAGTGTTTCCGCTTGTCGGTTCAATCAAAGTGTCGCCTGGCTTGATGCGGCCTTCTTTCTCTGCTGCGATCACCATGCTGTAACCAATGCGATCCTTAATCGAACCGCCCGGGTTGAAGAATTCGCATTTTGCATACACATTGCAGCGCAGCTGTGAGGTGACACAATTGAGTTTGACGAGGGGGGTTTTGCCAATAGTTTCAAGGATGTTCTGATAGATCATGACGTCTCCGGCCGGATCAAATTTTTTGGTCAAACTAGGCTGTCACAATAATTCCTCCTTGGCAACGCAACTCTCAATGAGTATGGAAAGAGGGTGGGTGAACACCCTAGGAGAATTGCTTAGTGGCTGAGCATCATATTCAATGTTTCCGATGCGCTCTTGAGTGGACGTTCGAACCACCACTTGGTCGAGCGAGCGAGTGTCCGTCTTGCAGTGCTGACGCTCGCGCCTGCCGTAATTGCCAATTTTTTGACAGACATGCCCATAAACAATGCCGAGAGACGCAGGCGGACCTAGTACAGGATAAAGATCGTTCAAATTTCTGTGGATACTTCTCGGCTGCGGCCCAGTCTCGTTATAGAGAGAAAACCGAAAGAGATGAGTCTCGTTCGGCTTTGGAAAAATTATTTGGTACCCCTCCCGTAGACCAAAATAGCGATAGTCCTAAAACATCTTCACTTGATGAGCTATTTGGGGACTTTTTGCAAAAAGCCAAACCCAAAGACCCTAATGCCTAGCCCCTAGAGATCGTGTGAATGTTGACACCGTGTCAAACAAAATGAAACAATATCAATAACTGATAACACACCCATCTTGATTCTGTTCTGCGCTTCAACGTGCATGAACCAAACGAAATTGAAATAAAACCTGCTCTTAATCTTGTGTCTTAAGTTGCACGTCAGCGAGGACTAATAACTTTGATAAAAATTAACCTGACGCCCGAACTCGAATTAGAATCAACGTACTGGTATCTCCCGTCCGTAGCGATCATTCTCGTTGTTGCCGCCTGCGGCTTTTTCTACGCGGAGTATGTTGTTTCCGATATGCGCGCGCAGCAGATAACCATGGATAACGACTCTAGGGAATTCGTCGAAAAACTTGCCAAAATCCAATCGGACGTCAGTCGCTTTGCAGCAATCGACGAATCAGTGAAATCAAGAAAACAAAAGTTGAAAATCTTACAGGATATTACTGGAAAAAAATTAGAGAGATTCAAACCAGTCCTTATCATGGATGTCTTGCAAGTGATCAAGCCTGCGGGAGTGTGGTTTCGTTCACTTGAAATCACGAATCGCGGGGCTGATGTTTCTATCGATGGAGGTAGTTTCGACAACATTATACTTGCAGAGTTTCTTACAAATATTAAGGTGACGGCAAGCCAAAAGATCAGTATCTCCGACATTCGTACTCAAATATATTTTGCTGATATGGACTTTAGATTCTCCCGTCAAGCCACTGGCGACGATTTATTCAGAGATATAGGTTCGCATTATCGGTTCCAGTTAACTTTTAAAATCAAAAATCTTTCGGAAAAAGCGCCGACAAATCCGGCGGATCCCAAAAAAATTACGATGAACTTACTTGATGAACTTGGTGAAGTAAGTCTTTAAAGGGCGCGAGAATGGATGCGATAAAAAATTTACTTGAGAAGTATCGGTACGCGGATAAAAAGTATCAGGTCATCATTCCGCTTATACTCGGATTGGCTCTGGCTTATTATTTTTATGACAGTACCGTTCCTACTCAAATCGAAGTCTTAGATATCAGTCAGAAAGCTATGGAAAAGGCCAAGGCGGATTTCGGTGAAGCCTCAAAGAAAAAAAATCAGATTGCAAAACTAGAGGCTGATCTTGAAACAGCAGAGTCACTACTTAGAGATTTGACCAAACGCCTCCCCAATGAAGTTGATATTGACCTGGTCCTCGATAACGTCGCTAAGCTGGCTATAAAAACGGAAATTAACATTGCCGCGGTTGAGCCTCAGGGTGCCCCGCCGGCAGCGGCACCGAATCCAGCGGCAAAAGGTGAGCAAACTAAGTCGTTTATCGAAAACATTGTCAGAATGGGAATTTCGGGTCGATTTAAAGATACGGTGAGGTTTTTTGATGAACTCCTTCATCTTGAGAAAGTCGTGAATATCAACAACATCCGCATGCAGTCGACAGTGCGAGGGGGCGATGAAGACAATCCAGATGAAGATAATAATGCTGCATTGCGAAGAATTCGTGACAATACAGTCATCAATACAACTTTCGAAATTATTACATACCGAAGCGCAACGTGAAATGACGGGATGACGGCATGACTAGACAATTAAAAATCTTAATTCTGCTCCTGCTCACAGTTGGATCGTCAGTGCGTGCGCAAGATGATTTTGATGCGGACATGGGCGGTGGTGGTGGTGAAGAAGAAGGACCAGCGCCGAGACCAAGAAGGCCGGCCGCACCTCCTCCTGTTGATGTTACGGATGAGATTTTGGGCGAAGATCTTATCGATAAGAACTTAGACTACAACTATGCGGGTTACGATTTGGCCGATCCTTTTGTGGCTCCGCTCAAATTACGTAATGATGCCAAGAGTGGCACTGATTTGGAAATTCCAATCGTAAGTCCGTTGCAGAGGTTTGGTGTCGCCGCACTTAAGCTTGTGGGTGTTTGGGAAAGTGCTGGCGTTCGCAAGGCGATGTTGCTCACACCTGATCGTCAAGGTGTTGTCGTGATGCAAGATGACCCTGTCGGTGACAAAGGTGGGATTTTGTACGCGATCGAAAAAGACAAAGTTTCTGTACGTGAATACAACTTCTCCAAAGATGGAACTCGTGAGTTCTTAGACCGTATTGTTTTCCTAGAGGGTGAAGAGCCAGTCGAAAAAGGCGTGATTATTATCAAAGGTGGAATTGCTCCGAAAAAACCTGAAGAAGCACCGGCACCGGCGCCAACGCAAAGCACCATTTCTTCGAACATCAAAGCTCCATCGGCTCCGTCCGAAAATTTGCCGGCGATAGAGACGAAAGTTGATCCGGCGTCTTATAGCAGTGCTTTCGGTGATATGGAGTCGAGCGATGAACCTGCGCCAGCTCAGCCAGCAGCTGTGCCAAGTGTACCCATGCCAAAAGCCGACGGTGGAATGTAAATGATAGTGATTCGATCAATAGCAGATTAGCAAGGAATGACCATGGAAAAAATCTTACTGTTAGTTGCGATGTTGTCATTGGCGATGGCTTGTTCATCAGATGGCGAAGTGCAATCTGCCGATGAACAAGTGGGGTACAACACCTATGAAGACGGAAACTCTCTAGGGAATGAGCTCGATGAAGGAAATCAAGGCTCTAATGCTTATAGTGAGCAACAAGGTCAGTCCAACGATTATCAAACCGCCGAGGATGAGGGGCAGTCTGAGGATTCGTACATGGGCGGCGAAGACTTTGGAAACTACACTGAAGAAAATATGTTCGGTAGTGGTGAGCAAACTTTTGAGACCTCCAATCCGGGGCAATCTTCGGGAAATGCACTCGCGACCAATAGTGCGCCCGTTGTCGACCCTGCCAGCGCTTTTTCCGGATTCGAAGAAACCTCTGTTCCGCCTGCACTGCCGACGGATATAGCTCAAGATGCTGTCCCCGTTTTATCAAGCTTGCAATGGCTCGGTTATGACTACTCAGAAAAATCAGTGACAGTTGAATTGAAAACTCGTGGTGACGCTCGATTCGAACTCTATCAAGAAATTAACAAGAGTCAGCAACCAGAACTAGTCGTTCGCCTTTTAGATACTTTACTGCGACCTCGTCTCACCAAGCCTTTGGTCGCCGATGAATTTCGCTCCCCTGTGGCTCATGTGCGGACTCGACAAAACCCCTATGAAAATTATACGGATATACTTGTCACCTTGAGAGATCCCGTGAAGCCGCAGTTATATGCATCCGGTAGTGACATTAAATTAACTTATTCGATTCCTGATCGATACTGGGGTCAAGCGCCTGTCGCTACCGCTCCTTTCTCGCAAGCAGAGCTGATGTCTGACATCAAGCCGGAAAACTACGCTGCTCCTGTGGTTGCTACTCCAGCTCCTGTGGAGTCGAATGTTGTGTCTGAGCCGGCTTTCATTTCGGACCCAGCCAATACGGTTAATGTTGAGGAACTTCCCAATACTCAAGACGTTCAAAACGCTTATGATGCTCAAGGATTGCCGCGTAATGATTTTCAAAATCCAAACGTTGCTGCGAACTATCAACAAAGTAACAATGGCAAGCCAGTAGTGCTTCAGGGTCAAAATATCCAAAACCAAAACTTTGAATTCATGAATCAAAATGCGAATGGCTCTACGAACGCAAATGCGAAAAATGTATTCAATAACGAACAGGGCAATGCTAACTCAGCGCCAAACAGCAAAGAGAACTACAACCAGATTTTTAATCAGGGCCAGGGGGCGACACAATCCAATAACTATCAAAATGCACCGGCCAATGACAATAATGGAGGCGAGCAGCAGTATCAAAATCAGAGTCAACCTACTCAACAACAATACAATAACCAACAATACAATGAACAGAATCAACAGAATGATTTGAACTTCGAAGATTCAGACGACTTTGACGGTGAAGAAGATAGTGGAAATGACATTGAAAAGTTCGAGGTTCGCCACGAAGCGAAGGATTTTCACTTCTGGGCTGTTGCGCAAGCCAATATGATGGACGATCAGGGAGCGGGTAATGGCGGTCGCAATGTGTTCAACCCTGCAAATGCCGATATGGTGGGAACGGATATCCGCGCTCTAAAAACCGATTATAATGGTGCAAACGTGGACCTAGATTTTCGCGCCGCGCCACTTGCGGACGTGATACGCGCTATTGCCAATGAGAGCGGAATCAACTTTACGATGCCACCCGCTATTGGTGCGGCAGCAGTGACGATATCTCTCAAGAAAGTTCCTTGGGATCAAGCTCTCAAGGCCGTTTTAGAAACAAATGGTCTCGCGATGGTTCGACTATCCGATAACCTTATGCGTATAGACCAATTGGCAAGATTGGCGCAAGAAACGCGAGAAATTCGTAACGCTCAGCAGACGGCGGAAACTTTGGCGCCAACCAAAGTTCTCATTATACGACTATCGTACGCGACGGCGGGCACTGTAGCGGCAACCGTCACGAGCTTACTCAACCAAGGTATTTCAGCCGAAGCTCAGATTCGAGTTCAAGTCGATGCGCGTACCAATTCTCTACTCATTGAAGGTACCGCGTCTCAGTTGGCCAAGGCTAAGTCATTAGTCGATCGGATAGATTTGCGAACGCCGCAAGTCGAGATTATTTCTAGAATTGTAGAGGTCAGCAAAACTAACAACGACGCTTTTGGTATCACATGGACGACTACTGGAAACTTCGACGCCAACAATGGTCTTGGATTTGGTGGCTTAACCTTCCCGAATTACGTTCGGTCACGCTTTACTGTGGATCCTGGGATACCGTCTAGTGTTGGTCGCTTAGGCATTCGCATGGGTAGTATTAACTCCGGTATTGACGTGACAGCTCTTTTAGCATTTGAAGAAACGAAAGGTACGACTGAAGTTCTTCAATCCAACCGCGTGGTCGTTCAAGATAACCAACCAGCTACGGTTGCGGGAGGATCGACCGATTACTTCGTTGTTCCAAACTCGGGTACAACAATCGTGACTGGGGGCGGTGGAGGTGCGAATGGCGGCGCCATCAATGCAGTTAACTTCAATATTTCGCTTGGTGTAACTCCGCAAATTTCTGTAGATGGAACAGTCCAAATGACTGTGAACATCAGTAGTGTCACACCAAAAACAACGGCTGCTCAAACTGCATCCATTGGTTCATCAAACCGAAATATCACCACGACTTTGAGAAACAAGTCGGGTGAAACAGCGGTCATTGGTGGTTTGTGGGATGCGTTAAAAGAGAAAACCGTTACGGGCATTCCATTTGTGAGTGATTTACCAATCATTGGTCACTTGTTTAAAACCACAATCAACAAAGACGTTAAGCGTGAACTCCTCATCATGTTGACGCCACGCATCTTGGACGCTGGCGGCCAGGCATTGAAAAGTTCTACCAGCAATTTCTCTCTCAATACGGAACCAAATAACGCGCAACTTCCCGTTGAGAACACTACAAATTCTTACGAAACTCCGAATGCCGCGATCAACAACTCCCAAAGCAATACTTATAACAATGAAAACTCTGGCAATACATTCGAGAATACAGAGATGCAGCAAGAAGAACCTATTGACGCAACATTCTCGCAAAGCGCCAACTATAACAACAGCAACGCTTCGCAAACCAGCAATGGGCAGTATCAGGAATATAATCAAGGTCAGACTCAACAATCGGAAAATACATATCAAGAAAATGGCCAAGGTGAAGTTCAGCAAAACGGCGCTTTGGAACAAGGTAATGAATACTAAGATGGTTTCGAGGAGTTATTTATGAAATTAGGGAAGAAATGTTTAATCCTGCTAGTCTTAAGCCTTTCGGCTTGTGCAGTGCAGCCAGACGCCGGAAGCGAAGGTAAATGCAATCTGGATTGCAGTTCGACGGCGATTGGCAGTGCGTCGGGTATAGGCATAAAGACGATTACAACGGACTACACCTTAAACTGCGGTGCTGTCACAACGCCTTACTCATTAGGCAGGCCGGTGACCGTAAAGTTTAAGATTTACAATGAACAAGGCGGAGATGTTTTTGATCCAGGGGCTGACGATGGCCAGTTCAACGTTGAAATCCCCATCACCAACATCAGTGTTACGCCCGAGATTTTGGGAGTGCGAGACGCTTGTGCGACGAGCACTGACGTTGCCACTGTTTCGGGAAGCGCAGGAAACTGCACTGTCGATCCATACGAGTACCATGGCATTGTGACTCCTCGGGCCGAATGGTGCAGCGACTCATGCGGAGTCGCAGTGGTGGAATACGTCCCTGTTTGTCTTACTCAGTCCCATGAAATTTCGACCACATTGATGTCGGGAAGTGCGACCGCTGTGGACGCAGGAACTCACACGGTTACCATGGAAACAGCTGGCGATTGAGGACGGTGGCACTAGATTAATAAATTTAAGTGCTTAGCTTTTTCAAACCTCTTGATAGCGCAACTTATTTGGCCATGATACTCTAGTCGTATCGGTACGTTAGCTAGAGGATGATCATTTGACGCATTTACACTGGGTAAAATTACTTCAGGACCTACCACTTTCCCGCACAGAGCGAGAAATCCTAAAACGTTTCGAAAAAGAACCGGAGGGCAAGGGCTTTTTGCCGGTTAGCGATATCCTCCGTGCGCACGACCTCAAAACCGAAAGTTTAGAGTTGTTAACGGAAGGTCTGGATAGATTTCCGACGTATAGTGTGGCGCGTGTTGTCCTCATTCGTGAACTTTACGAAAATGGAATGCTGGCACAAGCTTGGCAGCACCTGATACAAAGTCCAACTCCTCTCAATCAAAATGCCTTGGCTCAAAAGTTAAGTCTTCGCCTCCATCTTATTCTCGGCAAAGAAAATGAAGCCCGGGATATTTTAAAAAACATGAAAAAATTAAATATGGTGGACCAGCACATCAAGGCATTGAGTGAGAAGCTTGATATCGCGGGCATCGCATCCATACGTGACCAATTGATAGATGAACTGAAGGAAAAAGGTAGCGAAATATCATTTCCGGTCGAAGCAAAGGTGCACAAAGTAAAAGATGTCCCTCCTGCAGAGCCATCTATTCTGGCAAAGTCAGAAGGTATGAAAAACATTCCAAAGCAACCTGCTATTTCGGGGGAAGTCGATAATTTTTTTGTAGTCTCTTTAAAAGAAATTTTTAATTCGACCGATATCGGTAATGATACGTCGTCGCCATTCCGAAAAGGAGTGGAGCTCGATACAAAAACATTGGCCGAAATTTATGAAAAGCAGGGTCACTACACGAAAGCCCTGGCAGTATATCGTCGATTGTTTGTAAAGTTTCCTAGTCACGATCTATACAAGAACAAAGTGGCAGAAATGTCTCGTAAAGAAAAAGAACTCAATCTTGAATCAACTGAATTTGAAAATGATATTATCGATCAACTCGAATCAGTAGAACTCATAGATCGCCAGATCGATTTTTTCCATCAAATGTTGAGTAGCTTGCCAAGTCATGCCAAAGCTTAGTCCATCCAAAAAAATTCTGATAGCGCATGGTGTAAATCTTGATTTGCTGGGCACGCGTGAGCCTGGGATTTACGGCTCGACTTCACTTGCGACGATCAATGAAAATATTCGACGATCACTGCCTGAAATTTGTAAAAATTTGGGAATTGAAAATATTATCGAGCCTGTTTTTTTCCAAACAAACGACGAGTCGGCCTACCTTGCGAAAATGGATGATGGTTGGTGGGGCGCTCTTTTGAATCCTGGTGCCTGGACACACACCTCGTTGGCGTTAGCGGACCGGTTGAAAGCTTTGGAACTAAAGTTCGTGGAAGTGCATTTATCGAGTATTAGAAGCCGAGAACACTATCGGCATGAATCATACTGTAGTCAACATGCATTGGGTGTTGTGCAGGGGTTTGGGGCGCAGTCTTATATTTTTGGGTTGCATGCTCTTCTTTCCACTTTGACTCTCTCCCCTAACGAGTAGTTTTTTTTTATTTATTTGCTCCGCCTTTCACAGGCGGAGCCAATTAAAAACCTCGGCCGCTTGGCGGCCAAACAAAATTATTTCTCTAATTGGACGTAAAAGAATTGCCCCTGCCGCTCCAAGCGCAAAGAAATCCTTTTTTTATCGCGGCTAGCTTTGTAAAAATCCGCACCGGATCTAATTTCGGCAAGATTACTGTTAGCCATGACGCCAAGAATCAAATCGCCAGGTCGCAACCCAGTTCTAGCGGCAGGCGAATTTGGTCTAACATCCGTCACGAGTGCACCCCGGCTACTGGAAAGTCCGAATCTAGATCTTAAAGAAGAATTAAGGTCTTCGACGCCAATGCCAAAATCATCGGTTTTGCTACCTTTGTTCGGGCTGCCATTTCCCCACGGAGACGCGCCACGCGGATCCATAGACGCAAGTTTGCTTTCCGTCGGGAAATTACCGATAGTCACGTTGATGGTTTGCTTCTTACCTTCACGATACAATCCAAAGTTAATCTTTTGGTTCGGCGAGCTGAGTCCGACTGCGCTCATAAGCTGAAAATCTGATGTGATTCTGCGTCCGTCTACATCTGTAATCACATCGTTCGCTTTGATACCTGACTTTTCGGCCGGACTGCCTTCTTCAACTTTCGTAATAAGTGCGCCGCCATTCACGCCTGCAGGCAAACCAAAATCTTTAGCTAGGTCGGCATCGATGTTTTGCAACAGAACTCCCAAATATCCGCGTGAGACACTGCCTTTATTAAGAATTTCTTCGATAACTCGACGCACGAGGTTAGAGGGAACTGAAAATCCAATCCCGTCGTAACCACCCGTCTTTGAATAAATAGCGGTGTTGATGCCAACGGCTTGACCTAACATATTGATAAGCGGTCCACCGCTATTTCCGGGGTTAATCGCGGCATCTGTCTGAATAAAACTACCGAGGAGATTCGAATATGGATCCAGTTGAACGTCTCTTTTGACGGCGGAAACGATACCGAAAGACAAGCTGGCCTCTAGTTCAAAAGGCGCGCCGAGAGCCACAACAAAATCGCCAACTTCTAATTTGTCCGAATCACCAAGCGTCAAATAACTTAAGCCTTTGCGATTAAACTTTTTGTCTTTGATTTCAACGACGGCAATATCAGTGCGAGGATCTCGACCAATGACATTGGCGTCGTACGTCTCGCCGTTAGCAAGTTTGAGCCCGATCACATCGGCACCATCAATCACGTGGTTATTCGTTGCAATTAACCCGCGTTCCAAATCGATAATAAATCCAGACCCAACACCACGAACGGCGCGGCGCTGTTGGCCACCTTGAGGGCGTTGTTGAGGATTGAGAAAATACTCCCA
>JBGSKV010000093.1:0-4594 GCA_041740975.1 Oligoflexales bacterium
TTACATGGTAACCATGCCATCGTATCGATTTTACAAACTCTTGTGCTTCCATTCGCAGAATCACCAATTTTGGCCCAAAATAGCCAACGATTGGAGGTGCTTCGCTTAACATTAAGTCTAAACATTTTGATCGGATAGAGCTAGGTGTTCAAGTCCTTCAGTCGATAGGCCGATAGCTTGGGAGTACACGCACTAATAGGTGGGGTCATCGTTTGCGACTTAAGTCAACTCGGGCAGCTATTCTCTTATTCGTAGTCTTAGGCTGCCAAGGCAAGCCAATTGACGAACGTTCCGAAGTTCAAGGTGGAGACGTCATTGAAGACCCAAATGAAGCCCCGGACTTTTTTACGAAAGGTTTACTGGGTAGTGCGCAAGGCGCCATTATCAGCAAGTCAGGAAAAATTTCACAAGCCCAGGTCGTAAATTCTGCGACAATATTGCCAGACGATAGTATTTTGATTTCCTTTACAACGGCAAATTTCGAGCTCACGGGACGGCGGGCCCATTTCGTCAAGAAAATCCTTTCTAAAGGTGGTTTGGATCCTCAGTTTTCGATTGAAATCGAAGGTGATGGCCAGTTTTTGGCGGCGAGTACCGATAGGGTTTTCGTGGCGACAAACCATTTTGAATTTCAGTGTGTCATTAATCAGTATGATATGACTGGAAAACGACTTGATGAACAGATGACTTTATTTGCCAAAGATTGCGGGAAAAAGTATGGGATTCTGGACATCAAGTTTAGCAAGGGAAATCTTTACGTATTAACATATCGTAAGGAAACAAATCCACAGACCTTAGAGACGACGACTTACCATTATCTCGCAGTAACCAATCCTGAAAATGGCGTTCCTGTATCCGGGTGGCCACAATCACTCGGTACCAAAGAAGATCGTTTTGCAATACTGGATGATGGAGGCGTCGCGGTTTATTCTAGTTTTGATAGATCGGGCGAGATAAGTCACTACAGCGCGAGTGGCAAAAGAACTTTGTTTTACAAACACGCTTCGGGACCGAGCTACGCGTCTGGTTTCCACGATTTAGCCATTGATGCGGAACAAAATCATTTTGCCGTATTGTCTACGGCGACAAATGTTCAGGTTCACAAAATTCTGGCCAGCGGCCAAGTCGCCCCTGCACCATATCCCATACTTTTGAGTGACTTGTCGGCACGAACGGCCCAAATTGCTATGCGCGAAGGTGGCGGCTTTGGGCTTCTGGCGCGCAAATTTCCGTCAGTTGACCCTATCGACTTCAGTACGGGAAGCGCAGCGGTTTTTGCACATTACAATAAATCGGGTGCTATGCAGAAAAAAATTAATCTGCCGCCCAATGGTGGACTGCGAGATTTTGTATTCGCCCAAAATGATAAAAAACTTGTCGCGGTTGGGTCGGAGAATTCTGTTCGTGCGAGTCGGGATTCAGATGTATACAAAACAATATTCTTGGACAGTGGAAATATGGGTGCGAAAGAATCGATCGACTGGCAAGGTCCGGGAAGCGATGGCATTCGCCAGGTTGCGCATCTGCCCGGAGGCGAGCTGTTAGTGGCTGGTTTTGAAGAAGCGGCAAGCGAGACGAAATGGTGGATCTCCCGATTAACCAAAAAAGAGTTAAAACCTTTAGCTATGGCGGGAGTGCCCGAGTCTGGAGCAGGTCCACGTCCTTTCATCAGCCAGGCGACCACCACATCGGCGTGGGTAGCTTTGCAAAGTGAGTCGGAAGTGAAAGTGCATTCCACAAACAGTGAGGATGTCATCACTGTACCTCTCGATTCAGAAGAGGTAATTGACTTTCAAACTTCTGAGGAAGGAAGCTTAGCTTTCTTGGTCGGAAAATTGCAGACCAAAAGCGTTCCCGGAATCTACACTTCATTTCATGTCAAGGTTCATGAGGAAAAGAAAAATTACCTTGTTGTGCCGGTGGCTCTGAAAAATATTTCTGATGAACGTATTGGTTTGGCGGTACACGGCAAACAAATTTACACCGCGGTAGGAAGTTCTTCCAACAATGCCATTCAGATTCAAAAGCATGCGACGACTGGCGAAGCGAAATGGCAGAAATCTTATGCGACCAAATGTAGCGCAAGTCGGACTATGGTGGATGCCATCATCAAAAAAGATAATGGTGTATTAGTCATTGGGCGATTTCAACCTCAGAACAGTCATCCGACCGGTTTTGGTACCGGCTGGTGGATATTGGGGATTGATGAAGATGGTACCGAGACCACTGGCTGGAGTCTGTGTGGCAATGCCAATGGCGTTGAAACCCAGCGTGTCGCGGGTGTTTGGACGGCGCGGCGATTCTATTTAACTCTGTTGACGGAACATATCATTGGTCAGGATAAAAATTTGGCCCAGATTTTTTCGTTCAATCATATTGGTCGCATTCAAAATGATGAGATTGTAAATATTAAAGGAGCTGACCGATATATTGAAGCCGCATCTCTTGTTGAAAAAGATGATGTCCTGACCTGGAGTGGTATGATTTCGGCGGCCAATCATAAATGGTACGGTTCAACTGACTCACTTATTCTGCAGTTCAATGTGCGAAAAGATGAATAAAAAATAGCGTCAAAAATGTGCGATCGCTCGCGCCATGAGCCAGCTTGTGCTACTTTGGAATGGAAACATTTCATCGACAAGGTTGATCATGAGCCTCTCGATTCTTGTAATTTACTTAGTACTTCAGTTCTCGATCTGTCTTTTTGTGGCAAGACGAGTGAAATCGGAAGACGACTACCTTGTCGCGGGGCGAAGTTTGCCCCTAGCTATGGTTTCCATATCGCTCTTTGCAACATGGTTTGGTGCCGAAACGTGCATAGGATCTGCCGGCGCAGTTTATAGTGCGGGGTTGTCGGGAAGTCGTGCGGACCCGTTTGGTTACAGCCTCTGCTTAATCTTGTCTGGCCTTTTGATCGCTCCCAAACTTTGGAGTAAACGATTTACAACCCTGGCTGATTTTTATCGCGAACGTTACGGTGCAAGCACCGAAGCTTTGGCAACATGGATTTTGGCGTTGTCTTCGTTAATTTGGGGCGCTGCGCAGCTGCGAGCGTTTGGCCAAGTTTTATCTGCAGTTACGGATTTGCCGGTCGCAAATACACTTTTGATTTCTTGTTTTGTCATTATTGCCTACACAGTTTTGGGCGGAATGTTGGGAGATATGATTTCGGATGTGATTCAAGGTGTGATCATTGTATTGAGCCTTGTTATTTTGATTTGGATGGTAGCGAGCAAGAATCCGTCATTCGGAAGCCTTTTGTCGCAGCAATCTCTCGAACGCTGGTCGTTTATAGCGCCTGGTGAAAGTTGGTGGCAGCGTTTGGATCGGTGGGCTGTGCCTATTTTCGGTTCGCTAGTAGCGCAAGAAATCGCTGGTCGGTTGTTTGCCTCTCGTACGAGGAGTATTGCCGTCAAAGCCTGTTATTTATCGGCGGCGATATATCTTGTCGCCGGATCCATGCCTGTGGTCTTGGGATTGATTGGTCCCAGCATTTTTGATTTTAAAGGTGACTCCGAGCAATATTTGGTTCAGCTCGCGAAAGTTTATTTGCCTTGGTTTTTGTTTCCAATCTTTGCTGGTGGATTGATTTCGGCTTTGCTTTCCACTATTGACAGCATTTTGTTATCGATTGCTGCGATGATTTCGCATAATTACGTCATACCAAAATTTAAGGTTACATCTGAGATACAAAAGGTTCGTATTTCACGAACGGTTGTCTGTCTGGCAGGATTCGTTGCTTACACCATGGCGGTTTATTCAGAAGGTATTTATACTTTGCTTGAAACGGCATCTTCTTTTGGGACTTCCGGAATTTTAGTGATTACGCTTTTTGGTCTATGGTCCAAACTTGGATCGAAACAAGTCGGAACCTTGACACTTATGGTGGGGGTCGCGGCCACACCAATTGCAGAATACGGTTTTTCGTCGGAGTCACCATTTCTGGTCAGTATAGGTTGTGCGTTGTTAGCGTTTTTGTTGGCGAGTTTTTTCTTGCGAAATCAGGACGCCTTTGTTTCTAAGGTCCGTCACACCTAAGCAATTGTTGGTATAAGATACCGAAAAATAAAGTATTTTTCGTACGTTCATCAAATGGACCATGTTCCTGCCGATTAAGGACTGCGCATTGGCGCACACTAGAGGACGGCGTTATGGACAAGTTTATCCTTTTGGTTGGTCTGCTTTTTTTGATGTTTGGTTGTGGTGACGAAGCTACGGGACCATATCCTTATACTCAAGTGCCCGTTCCGGATGAAGGGAAAGCACCTGATCCGCAAGATAGTGACGCGAACCCGGGCGAAACTCCACATCCTCCTGTTCAACCCAATCCTGAGGAACCCGAAGAACCAAATATGGACGGGGCAAATTTGTATAAAATAAAGTGTTCAGGGTGCCATGGAAACTTGGCTAACAGTTCGAAACACAGAAAAACGAAATCCGAAATCATCAGCGCCATCGGACGTATCAAAGCCATGAAAAATTTAATCGCCTCAGAAGAAGAAATTGCCAAAATCGCGCAAGCTCTCAAACGTTAATTTATTTCAGGGACACATAACTAAATTGTATAAAATAGATCCTTCGCGTCGCTCAGGAT
>JBGSKV010000094.1:0-4066 GCA_041740975.1 Oligoflexales bacterium
AAAAGCTTGAAACCGTGGGAACGCAAAAGTTGCTAGCGCCGATATTATGGAAATAACAACCATCAGCTCAATCAAGGAGAAGCCGCGATGATCTTTGAGTTTTGCAAAAATTGCCGTCATATTTCTTAGTAAATCCTGACAATTATAACTAAGTTCCTCTCTGACATCATCGGCATTGAAGAGGTCGCCTTGAGAAAAATGCACAACCAATTGAAATAACCCAAGATTTGATCGCTGTAGAAGTGTTTACGGAAGTAGGAAAATGTCGATTTTATACCGAGTACGCAAGAATACGCTTTAGAGCCCCCCCCCATTAACCTCACAACTTGAAAGTGCCGATAAGTAGGTATCTTTAGGAGTTAGCTATGTTTACAAGGTTAGTGTTTTTAGCTTTTGTATTTGCGGCCACTTCCTGCGGACCCTCAAATTCTAAGGGGCGTTCCCAAAGTAAAGAGCAGACCCTAAAGGAAGATGATCAAAAACAGAAACACACCTCTAACAGTGACTGTGTCGAGCCAGATTCAGCAGCTTCCGTCGCGTTATCCAAAAAAATCAGTGAGTTCAATAATGAGAGTCTTGCGAAAGCTAAAGCCGCTGCCAAAAGCAATGGCTTGGTATTTAAGGATTTGACATCGAAAAAAGTTCTCAGTGGCGCCTTAGGAGCTACAGACAATAAACCTCCAGTTGAATCGAAAACACCTTTGAATACGTTTATGGATAGCGATGGGACAGCGGTTTTAGCGGGTGAATTTCAAAGAACCGATTGTTGTAACCCTCCCCCAGTAGGAGTTCTGTCCATAGTTCAGGACGATAAAGTTAAAGAAATATCAGTCTCAGGCGTAAGTCAAAAAATCATAAAAACCGAAGCCATCACTTACTGTGCTTGCGAACCGGTATCAGGCCCTACGCACGGAGCCTATATGCCACACTGGTCTCAAGGTCTTTATGAACTACCGGCAGGATTCAAAGTCGGGCCTAAACACCTTATTTCGTACGATGCGATCGCATTGAATATTACTTACACCGAAGGCAAATGCCCTTTCATGGCACCTCCTTGATTTTAGGGTTGCTCCCCCTAAGGCTTTACCCCACAATGTTCTTAGATTTTACTTTCAATCTAAATGAACAGTCCAATTGGGGGATTCATGCGATTCATTGCATTACTGATAACTTTGAGTGTTGCTGCCAGCGCCTGCAAAACGACACAGAACGCCACATCAGAGACCGATTCCGTTCAGCTCGGTGAGCTGGGGTCTTTCTTTTACCCGAAGCTGGTGACGGTTGAAGGAAGTTCCGAAAAATTTGTCTCTCTCTGCCAAAATCCGCCAAAATACGCCTGCGACAGTGACTCTGTGATTCCATACAAAATGTTAAAGGACGAAGTCTTTCGTGCTTCCAGCGAACTTTTCCGCGAAGTAAGGGACGAGTTCAGACCATCTGAAGAAGAGGCAAAAAGATATCAAAAACTCTTAGAGAAACAAAACGAAGAACTTACTGCTGAACTCAAAACAAATACCGATGTAGTTATGGTCCAACGTATCCAAAACGAAATCAAACGTAATGATCAGTTGATCGCTGCCTATAACAAGAAGATACAAATAGATGAATACACACGAGCCGCGCACATCATCATGTCGGCAATTGAAACCGATAAATATCACTTGAAAGTTAATGACCGTGACGTAGGTGAACACTGGGTCAGTGGAGTTATCGTCGAGCAGTTTCGTCTTTACGGCACCCAAATTAGATTCATTGAGGCGATGAAACTCGAAAAAAACAAAGAAGCCATAAAAACTCTTCGCAGCGCGAACTCCAAAATAGGCCTCATATTCCTTGAAGAAATTACCTTTCGCGACTTCAACATTATGCCGAAGAAACCATATTTTTGGGCAAAACTAAAATCGAAAACTATCCGAGAACCGATCAGTTTGAAGGTAATCGAGCGGCACGTCAGTAAATTTAAATCAGGTGATGTCGCTTTTAATAAAGTGGACATTGATAAAATTATTCCCGTCATTGAACCCCTTCAACCTTACTCGGCGGTGGTCACTGGCTATGTTTACGATGACACAGGCGCTGTGTTAGGCGACACGAAACTAACCGAGCAAAAAGAGAGGTGGCTCGAATCGCCACGCTCAACAGGTTCTTATACTGGTGCTACTTCCTTAAAATGGGTAGCCGTCTCCGGCATTGATAAGCACTGGTGGGTATTCGAATATTTTAAATAGTGTTCCTGCGCGAATTTCTATAAAGATTCAATTATGCGTGAGCACTTTGCAAATATTCTGACAATCGGCGATGAGGTCACTGCAGGCCAGATTTCCAATCGCAATTCGCAGTGGATGGCCCAACAGCTCACTGACCTGGGATTACGAGTTTACGCGCATCACAGCTGTAATGACGAACGCGAGAACATCGTCTCCGCACTTGAATTTCTCTCCAAATCCGCAGCCGTGATCTGCATTACCGGTGGTCTCGGTCCGACGACGGATGATTTGACACGTGACGCCATTGCAAATTTTACCGGCGAACCTCTAGAATTTCATGCGCCGTCCTGGGAACGAATCGAATACTTTTTTCGACGAGCCGGCTCTGAACCGCGAGACACCAATCGTCAGCAGTGTTATTTCCCGCGAGGGAGCGAGATTTTCGCCAATAATTATGGAACGGCGGATGGATTTTATTTGTTCGATAAAAAAACACATACCAAAATTATTGTTTTGCCTGGCCCGCCGCGCGAACTGCAACCCATGTGGGCCGATAACGTTCCTAGTCGCATAAAACCGCCAAAATCTAGCGAAATACTGACATCTTGGCGCCTAGTGGGCATTGGCGAGAGTGCATTGCAGTACGAAATTCAAAAACTCACTCCCCCACCCAAATCCTTACGCTTAGGATACCGGGCCAGCATGCCCATCGTGGAAGTGAAGCTTTGGCAGCCAAACGAAACGCCAACTATGGAAATTGAGAATTTTGCAAGTGAACTTAAAGCAATTTTAAAGCCTTGGATTTTCGAAGAACAAGAGCAAAATATTATGGAAATTTTTCGCAATGACGTCATCGCAAATTTTCCAGGCTTGGTTATTTGCGATCAATACACGGCTGGTAGTTTACACAAAATTCTTTTGCAGGATTTTGCAAATGCAAGTGAATTGGATTTTTCAGTCATCTCTGCTTTCGGCCACCACTCCGCCAAAACACACGCACCTTACCTCAATATCAGACCCAAATCAGACTCAGCCCTCGTGATCATTGAAGGGAAATTTGGCACTGAGCAAATCAATATAGAACTCTCTCCACCATTCGCTGCTGAGCGCGAGAAGTTCAATCAACTCGCAATTGCCTATTTAGCCTGCAAAAATGTACTCATATCATTAAACAAACTCCCCATGTAATCGTTGCCATAGAAGGCACAAACACGACGGATCCTTTTTTGCTGTCGACATTTTGGCGCTAAGTCCGTACGTAAGCTATAATAGTTTGAGATACTAAACTGCCCTAGATGAGTACCGAAATGCGATATTCGATACTTTACGCCACAGTGATCTTCACTTATTGCCAAATAAGTTATGGCATTGATGCACCTAATGAGTTGGGTTTTTTTGAACCTGTCAAACGTGAATCCCCGTTCACTCTTGCCGCTCCTCATGGTGATTTTGATACGAACACTGGCGAAATCACAAAAAAAGTCTGTGAAGATCTGCCATGGAATTGCTTGATCGCTTATGGCTTTCGCAAAGTCGAACATCCCTACAACGTGAATCGACCGACCGAAGGCTATGGCATGCCCTATACGGAAGAAGTTCATACGACGAGCGCGCAGCTTATTTACAAAGCTTTCGTCGACCACCTATGGTCTTTCGGATCCGAGTTGCCGAAGCTCTACATAGAAATTCACGGAAACAATAGCCCGCGAAACTTGGAACGAATCGAACTAGCCACGGTCGGGATCACGCCTGAGGAAGGGATTGTGATCCGAGATATTTTTAAGAAACACTTCGTGGACACGCCACTTGCAAATCTGCACCCCGCGGTCGAAGCAGTCGAACCCATTCTTTACAGAGGA
>JBGSKV010000095.1:0-8829 GCA_041740975.1 Oligoflexales bacterium
GTGTTTTTAATTTTATTGAAGTCCACTATAACCGTAAGCGCCGTCATTCAACGCTTGGCTACGTAAGCCCGGTGCGGTATGAGGAACTTACGAAAGTTGCTTAACTGTGTGTCCGAAAAATCCTGGGAAGATCACTTCCCAAAAGGATAGTCTGTGGAGCCTAAGACAATATAGCCGACGCCTGTGCTGGAAAGGGATTTGTAGTACTGATTGAGGATTGTTAACCTATCGGCAGAATAATAATAGGTTCCAAAAAAATCAGAAATGACGTCAAAGGATCCTTGTCCCTTTAAAACATCTTCCGCCATTCCTACCTGGTATTTTAGCCTTCCAGCATCTTCTAAATTTTTAAGCGCACCTAAAATACGATTCTTGCCTATTTCTTGCCAGTTATTATTATATAGGGGACCCAGGTGTTCATGGACTTCAACTAATTCTTGGCTATTCAGGCCAAAGGCACTGTAGGCCCTAACAAAAAAACCCTTTAGATTTTCGGCATAGGGATCGTCATTGTCTAACTCTCTAAGGAAACCCCAATTATCTTGAGCATTGATCGTAGTCACTCTGGCATCGGCACGCTTTGATGCAAACCCAATGCCGGCAAGACCCCAACCTGATCCAGAGTCGCACCACCGAGTATTTAGTTTGGAAAGATTTTCTTGAAAACTTTTGGGAAGGTTTCGCTCGTACTGATGCAATAGACGATCATTTGGATTAAGGTACTCTCGAACACTTAAGAGGGCATTTTGATTGAGACGTTTTTTTAAATCTTTGCACGGATCAGCCCAGATTGAATGAGTGGGAAGAAAAAAACAGATAAGAATTGCGATGGGGAAACAAGGCAGAGCGTAGACACACTTTGAACGACCAGAAGTCAATGCGGCCCCCTAAATCAGCAATTTGAATGCACGCATGGAAAGTTGCCTTGCGAGTACAGGAAGTCCCATTCTACCAAAATTCTTCGTTTGGCTCATTTAGCTATAGATTTTGATGGCTGTTTTGAGTAAATAAAGGGCAGAGAAAAAGGGTCCACATGCAAAGCGTTTACTTCAAAACTTTGGGGTGCAAGGTCAATACCTATGACACCAACGCGTTGGCGAATCAATTTCGACAAGGCGGTTACTCCATTGTCGACGAGCCGGATCATGCCGACGTTTCGGTAGTGAATACCTGCAGCGTTACCGAAAACGCCGACAAAGAAGCTCGCTATATTGCGCGCCGTATCCGACGTTCCAATTCGACTAGTCTCATCGTTGCCACGGGATGTTACGCCCAAACCGACTCAGTTAAACTGAGCGAACTTTCCGAAATCGATCTCGTCGTACCGAATGAAGTCAAAGACAAGCTGGTTGAGTTTGTGACTGAGCGCCTTCGCAATCAAACAACAGAAAAATTACCGGCTGGTGTCACCGCCGTCACCGAGAATAAACAAAAACATTTCAAATCTTCGCTAACGTTATTTGATGAAGCGCATTCCGCGCAAACCCGCGCCTTTGTAAAGATTCAAGATGGCTGCAATGGGTTTTGTAGTTATTGCTTGATTCCTTATGCCCGCGGTGCTAGTCGCAGTGTCGAGCCGGATTTGGTTATCAATGAGATCACTCGGCTTGTGCAGATGGGCACGAAAGAAATCGTTATCACGGGGATTCACGTTGGTGACTACGGCAGTGACTTCGAAGGTGAGAAACAAAATTTTAATTTTACAACGATGCTTCGCCAAATCCTCACCATAGCTGGCCTAGAACGCCTACGCATATCATCCCTTGAGCCATCCGAAATTAATGAAGAGATGGTGGAGTTGCTTGCCAGTCATCCAACTGTGGTTTGTGATCACTTTCATTTGCCGCTGCAGTCCGGCTGTAACAAGATCCTTAAAATGATGCGCCGCACTTACACCACCGAAGAATACGCTGCGACCGTCGCCCTCCTACGAAGACACTTCCCGAAGGCCAATATTGGTGCCGATGTGATCCCGGGATTTCCGGGTGAGACGGAAGAGGATTTTGAAGAGACTTGTTCCTATATTCGTAAACTGGGACTCAGTTATCTGCACGTTTTCCCCTATTCGAAACGCCCGAATACTTCCGCTGCCCGTATGCCGAACCACTTAGATCCAGCTATCGTCAAAAAACGCGCGGCACGCTTACGCGAGATTTCTGCTGAGCTGCAAAAGGCGTACACGATGCCTTTCATTGGGTTGGAAACGAAGGTTTTGTGGGAAGAAAAAACCAACGATCGCGGTCAACGCTACGGTCTAACCAGTAATTATCTGAAAGTGATGAGTGCCAAACCCCAACATCAAGCTGGGGACATCAGTGTTTGTCACTTACACGGATTTGCCAATGGCATGACCCTAATGGGTTCTCACGTCTAAAAGAACGACTGCGCTTCGCAAGCCTTGAGTTCACGGTAACGATCTTGAACTTCCGTGTCCGCACTTTCAAAAAGTATGGCTTCCATGAGCTTTGTTTCCAAAAGATACTCGAGACGCTCCCACTTCACTTTCGTGCGGGTGATCGCATCGAACTGCTTTTCGCTAACCAAAGCATTTTCATAAGTTTCTTTATAATTCGCGAACTGCGGATGGTCGAGCATCGCTTGGCGAGCTTCTTTCATTTCGCTCGTTCCCAAGATAAAATCATCGGCATAGTTTGCACTGTACTGGTTAAGAAAAATTGGCATGACTTCTTCGACCGAGTTTTTAATTTCGTTCATATTTGATTTGAACAAACTATCCGATGCTACCAAAACCTCTTCGGCTTCTTTGATTTTTCGCTCAAAACTTCGTATTTGTTGCTTGATAAAATCCAAGGGATGATCTTCTTTGCTCAAGTCGTATTTCAGTTCTTCGGAAAGAGAAGAAATAATGTTTTTTTCCGAGTCGTTTAAATCCGCTGTCAAACTATCCCAAGACGCTAAACGCTGGCGGGCTTTTATTTTGCGATCTTGATCGCGGAGAAGCTGCGAAGACGTCGTGATCGGAATATCGTAGGATTGCTCTTTCATAATGACGTAGGCGTGGGCTTCATCCGAAGTGATGTTGCCATCTTTATTAAAGTCAGCGTCCACTTTATTACCTTTTTCGTCTACACCATCATAAGCGGCAAAAAAATAAGGGCTATATTCTTCACGATCATTGATGTCTTCCGAGCAGCCGGCGGCTGGACGGTCCGCCACCTGAGAAAAGAAGCCGCATCGATTGGCCTTCGAAAGTTGCTTCTTATCGATGTCCCCGCCGACATAGTTCATCTGAGAAAATCCGCCCGAGAAACACTGAACCATAACGACTTGAGTCGGGGTTTTTTCCGATATTTTGTCTAGCTGATCCGTAAACTCTTGTACGCTATATTCACTTTGCCAAAGAGCAAGATAATTGATGTCGAAACGGTCCGGCTTGTGAGCGCCATGTCCTGTATAGTAGAAGCGAAACCGATCATCGTCTTCTAACTCTTCAGCGGCGACATCCATCCAAGTCATAACCGTTTCTTTTCGCGAGTTACCATCGAGATTGCTGAGGTTATTGTGACGTAACGTACAGTCGGCTCTATCGCTTCCTTTAAAAAGAAAAGAAAAAAGCTTGTCATCGACGGGAAAATTGGGATCTTTGGTCAAAATGTCTTTTATTATTTTGTTATTGCCGCCGCCAAAGAGTCTCGTGACGTTGTGAGCGTTATATTTATCCGCAAGTTTGTCGAAGAGTTTCATATTGGTCTCTAAGACCACTTGAGCACCGAAGGGATTATAGCCACCACCAGCTACCAAAAAGACTGAGTCTTCTAGATTCTCGAGTGTATCGAAGTCTTTTGCCTGTGATGTTGTCGAGATGGGTGAACAGGCGTAAAGAAAGCCGAATAACAAGATTCCAATAACGTATCGCGCCATGTCCGACTCCTAGAAATTACCGTAGGACCGCCTTTTAATATATTTTAAGAATTTATAAAATGTTTTTTAAAGAACCAAATGGTACAAATTGGAAATATTAAGTATTTTTAGACCCTTAGATTGGATTTTCAATAGTTGATCTGACATATAGATTTTTCTGATATTCAGCCCCAAAAAGCAAAATGCAAGACATAATGAAAATCCAAAGCATCATCGCCAAAAAAGTCCCCACGATTCCGTAGACCGAATAGGTTTTGTCAAATGCTACAAAACCCAGAATCTCGCGCGTAACGATCCAGAGAAAACTCGCCAAAGCGGCTGCTTTCAAAGAGCTGCTCCAACTAACAGCCTTCGGGGGCATGACTTTATAAAGAAAGGTGAGAACGATGAGACTTAGCGTAAATGAACTGATGAAACTGACGATGATAACGATAACTGAGTTCTGCGTTTCTCCCACATAATGTAACGCGATATCAGCTCCAATGCCCAAGACCATGGCGACAAAGACAGCGAGCCCAAGGGCAAGTACAGCCAAAAACGACTTGATGCGGTCTTTTAGAAACTTTCGAATATATTGCGAAGGTTTTAAGTTTAGCTCTTGATGCCATATTTTCTCAAAGGCAAAATCAATCTGCACGAAGATCCCCCCGGCAGACAACAAAAGCATGACGAACCCGAGTGGAGCACCGAATGGAGCCTTGTCTTTCATATTGCCCAAAACCTCAGAGGCTAGTTCTGAAGCTTTAGGTGAAATCGAGGTGGAGATTAAGCTCAAAACGGCGGACTGGACATTTTGTACGTACGACGAGTAGGTTAAAAGGTAGCCCAGTACGGCGAGCAAAACTATAATCAATGGAAAAAACGAAAGCGCTGAATAATACGAAATAGAGGCGGCCAAGACGAGGCAGTCATCTGCCATCCAATCGTCAAGAACCGCCATTAAATTTTTTAATTTTTTTCCGATTCCCGAAAAAAAATTAGGCACGTTTTGCCAAAGGCGATGGCTCACGTTCCGAAATTTGACCTTGCGTAGGCAGGCTATCCGCAAAGCCTTCTTTCGCGACGTTATAAGCATCGGCTAGAGCGTCCAAAGTTTCCGTGGAAAGCATTTTTGTAGCATTCTCGAAAAGTTCGTTTTCCTCTTCTTTAATATGATGTTCAATATTCTCTTTGAGGACTGCAAGATGCGCCGCCCAAGTTTCGTCGGTGACCGGAAGTTTTTTGAGTTCACTGAGCAGATTATCTGCGACCCTATGTTCTTCATAGGCTTCGTGACTGGTAAATGTCGCATCTTCATGATTTTCACTTTTAGCTTCTGCTAAGAGAACTGCGTAGAGTGTTTTTTCTTCGGCACGGGCATGGGGAACCAAGGCTTCTTCAATGCGACTAAGAATGCTCGCGCGTTCGCGACCTTCGGCTTTTTCAGCTTTCTTAAAGAGTGACTTAACTTCTTCGTGCTCTTTTTTAAGTTGTGCGAATAATGCATTGTCTTTGTAGCTCATATGGGGCCCCTTTAATATGAATTGAACTGATGGTAATTCCCTACGCTTAGCAATTATACTAAGCGTCGGGCGCTTTCATGGTTTGACATTACAATAAACATGCCAGCGCGCAGTGGCGCAGGTGCATTCGTGCACAGAAAAAAGTTTTGTATTTTTAGAGGGGTGTCTTAAATAATCAAAAAAAGAAACGGCCCAAACCCTGAAGGCTTGAGCCAACATACTTACTGAGCTAATTCGAGATCAACTTCCATATTTCCACGCGTCGCATTGGAATAAGGACAGACTTGATGAGCCTTTTCAATCAGACCTTCCGCTATATCTCTTTCCAGATCAGGCAAACTCACGGAAAGCTTCGCGGCCAACTGAAACCCACCAGCCGGAAGTGAGCCAATATCAACAGAGGCCGTGACCGAAGCTTTGGTAATCGTAATTTTCTGCTGTCTAGCTACGTGACGTAATGCACTCTCGAAACAAGCTGAGTAGCCTGCTGCAAATAATTGCTCAGGATTTGTACCTTGGCCACCTGGTCCGCCCAATGCTTTCGGCAACACAAGTGTCACTTCCAAGTTGCCATCGTCTGTTCGGACTTTGCCTTCTCGCCCGCCTGTCGCAGTGGCCACGGCAGTATATAATTTTTTCATCGAAAATCTCCTCGCTTTAGTGACCTCTGGATTATATGAACCACCCTGCAAACGCAAGCTGAACCCCGACTCCTCCCCTATCGTCATTGTCTATTGATTCTTAGGGCCCAGACGTTAGAATCAGCCGAACTAAAAATATACCAGGAGTGTCGCTTTTTGATTCGACTTGAAGACCTAGCCAAATCATACGGTAAGCGACCCTTGTTCGCGGAACTAAACTACCAATTTCCCTCCCAAGATTGCATTGCTTTGATTGGGTCGAATGGCGCCGGTAAAACAACTTTGCTGCGTATTTTGACGGGCGAGATTGATGCCGATGGTGGAAAAGTCGTCAAACCTCAAGGTTTACGTTTGGGATATTTACCGCAAGAGCCAAACCCCCATCCTGCACCTACCGTAACAGAAGAATGCATGGCCGGAGCCTCTCATCTGAAAGCCCTGCAAAAAATAATGGACGATGCTTCGGAAAAATATGCGGAGTCCGAAGAGCATGCCCTTATCTTCGCGGAAGCGGAAGCATCCTTCGCGCAACAAGGGGGATACGCTCTCGAATCCCGCGCGCTCGAACTTCTCACCGGACTTGGATTTAGTAAAAAAATGACAGAGCAAAGCCCCACCGAGCTTTCGGGTGGATGGCGAATGCGCATCGAACTCAGTAAGATTTTTATTTCGGATCCTAACTTTTTGATTCTGGATGAACCCACGAACCATCTGGATTTGCCGAGTCTTATTTGGGTCGAAAATTATTTGAAGAAATTTCCGGGTACAGTCCTTTTTGTTTCCCATGATCGTGCCCTATTGAATCGCCTTGCGAAAACAACTTTGCATATCCATGGCCAGAACATGACGCCCTACAAAGGTAATTTTGATGCGTTTTTGACGCAGTTTGAAGAGCGTGTCGGCCAAAGTAAGGCACAGTTGGCGAATTTGGAAAGACGACGCGAGGAACTGCAAAAGTTTGTCGATCGCTTCGGCGCCAAAGCTAGTAAAGCCGCGCAGGCGCAAAGCCGCGTAAAGATGATCGATAAAATTCGAGAAATCGAAGACGGCATCCATGTTCCCGAAAACGAAGCCCGCGTCGGATTCAAACTCACGATCAAGAACCGCTCGCCACGCGAGATCCTCAATATCATCGACGGATCGATTGGTTACGATCTTCCACTGGCGTCCAAGATCGAAATGAAAATAGAACGCGGCATGAAAGTCGCGGTGATTGGAGCCAATGGAATTGGTAAGTCCACTCTTCTGAAGACGATTGCCGGAAAAGTGAAGCCTTTGCATGGCCAGTTTCAGATTACCGACAATGTCGATATGGGGTTTTTCGCGCAGGATCAGTTAGAAATCCTTGATCCTAACCGCACCGTACTGGAAAATCTTCTCGCTGCCGACAATGACTTGGGAGAGCCTAAAGCTCGCTCGCTTTTGGGTCAGTTTTTGTTTCGTGGTGATGATGTCTTTAAAAAAGCCGGCGTTTTATCGGGTGGTGAAAAGAGCCGTCTTGCTCTGGCCCGCGTGCTGGCGAAATCCGGCAACTTCTTGATGCTAGACGAACCGACCAACCATTTGGATATGACCAGCGTTGAAGTCCTAATCAATGCACTGAAGGAATATGAAGGTACCTTGTTGTTCGTAAGCCATGATCGAAATTTTATTGATCAAGTCTGCACCCATGTTTTCGCCATGGTTGGCGATGGTCGGGGTGCACTGTTTGAAGGACAACTTGACGACTACGCTCGCCTCGCTGAGCTGGCAAGCTTTCCCAATGTCTTGGAACTAAACGATACGCAGAAAACAAAAGAGGTTAAAGAAGCCAGACCCGCTGCAGTCAAAGGCATCGACCAAAAAGAACGCCAAAAAATGACGAAAGAAATTTCTCGCCTTGAGAGCGAAATCGAAAAATTTAAAAATATGCTGACTTTGATAGATTCGCAAATGGCCCTAGTGGGTACGGACTACGAGGCCGCCTCCAAGCTTCAGGAAGAATGCGATGACATCAACGCCAAACTCGATCGAGCGGAAGAAAAATGGCTCGAAACTTGCCAAAAACTGGAAGAAATGGGCTAAACTTAAAAGAATAGCTTTTAAGGATCGATGGGGATGCTTCGTCAGGTAAAAACGATCAACGCAACGACCACTATTTTGCTCATTTGGTTGTTAAGTGTTTTTCTGCATATTCCCTCTTTTGAAAGAGAGAATTTTTCGGGCGACGAGGGCGTCTATCTAACCTTAGCCACCACCATGGGTTGGGATCAGTCAAATTACACTTTAAAAGACGATCCAATGATTTCGAAAATGCCCTTTGGCGTCTACCGGGCTCCCCTATTTTTCCATGGGCCCCTCATTCCTTACGTACTTAAAATGGGGCAAGAGATTCACAAACCCCAGAGTGTATTTTTCGTCTTCGCAAATCTAGTCATGCTGTTATTTCTCGTCCATATCTATATTTTGTGTGTAAGGCTCAATCTCGGCTCAGCCTATCGCACGATTGGTCTTCTCGCGGCAGCATTTGCGCCTATCCTTTTGTTTTCGACCACGCGCATTCACCAAGATGGCATCTGTGGAATCCTCGCTGCCTGTGGTTTCATCGCGCTGATCGAAGCCTTGGAAAGAAATTCAAAAGCATGGGCTTTATGGTGCGGGACACTTTTTATTCTGACCTTGAATAGTCGCTATAATGCACTTATGTACCTTCCGATCGTACTTCTGGCTTGTGGGTACTTTCTCTCCAAGAACGGCACCTTTAAACCGCTGAAGATTGACAAAACTCGCTGGCCGGTGATTTGCATTATTTTCGTGATGATTTT
>JBGSKV010000096.1:0-15340 GCA_041740975.1 Oligoflexales bacterium
CCATTCTGACACCTCTTTTCTGGGAGATACCTCTCCCTTATCTCGGTGTCCACTAAATCCTGGGAACTTCACCTGAACCAGTGCTTGCGATAGCATTAATATAATAGCAGATAGAACAACTCTCTCGCGGGTTTCCTGGGTGATAGACAACACCTTGACCATCGGCAAGCCAGACATCCATATTGTTTGAGCAGCGTGGATACACGCGTTTGGTGCCATTCAATTTGCCCTCGTATGCTGCCGCGGTAAACACGCTTTCGATGGATGTCATATAGGTCACATAGACATAACCGATGTTACGACATGACGTTAAGCGAAATCCAAAAGTATTTGCCGCTGAAGTATTGCAAGATGTGTCGGAAGAAAAGTCATTTATGGAAACTTGCTGCATAAAACTAGCTGCGGGGAACTCAACTTTATATGCTTTGATAAGAGCCGATAACAATCTAACATTCGTAGTCGCTTCAGCAGTTTTGGCTTGTGATAAAAGATCGCGGGCAACTGGCATGGCAATAGTGGCAAGCGTGGAAATGATAGCAATCACCACCATGAGTTCTATTAACGAAAAACCATGGGATTCATTTCTTTGTAGTTTAATTTGACCTTTCATAACAATATACCAAGTTTAAAAAAAGGATCGGCGGGATAAGGGAATTCCCGCACAATTAGACTTAGTATATCAGAATCGTTGATGTTTTTGCGTGTTATTAAATCGAGTTTCAATTTCAGTCTGAGTCTGGGGACAGCTACTTTTTTGAGGAAGCTCACACCCGAATGGACCCGAACACAATGGGTAAGCAATGAGCTTCGCTGGCCCAATTTAGTCCAAGATGGTCCAAAACTGGTCCATCAAAGTAGAGTTTTCAGACCAAATTTCTAACCATGCAATCGACAAGTGGCCATAATCACTTGGGTCGTGTGTTGGTACGCCTATTGCTCTTAGCTTCTATGTTCACAAATATAGGAGAACACATCATGGATAAGTTCAATCTTATCGACGAAACGAGCCTTGAAGAAGTTACGCATTTCGCAGACGAGCATGTCACCATCCGTTGCCTTAGCTCCGTGCCGATGGATTTGGAAGATCTTTTGGACGAATTAGACGCTGAGCAAGTCCAAGGCTAGTTTCTGAGCTCGCCTCACTTGAGGCGGGCTCCTTTCTTCTTTATAGGGAGCGCTTCGATGAAAAAAATATATGTCGTAGGACTTGGAATCAAAAGCATCGGCCACCTCACTCTGGAAGCAGTCGAAGTTATCCGTAACGCAAAGAAGATTGTCTACCTTCCTGTCGTCGCCAAAGAGCTACAAAACTTTCTACAAGAACTCGGCCAGGATAATGCCGAGAGCCTTCTCGAACTATACAAAGATGGTGCAGAAGACAATGATAACTATCGCAATATCTTTAAAAAGATCTGTAAAGAATGTGAAAAACACGGCGAGGTGGCCTTACTGGTGCCGGGACATCCTAGAATAGGGGTCTCCGTTGTACAGTGGCTCGAAAAACTAGACCGCACGGAGTACGAACTCGAAGTTCTACCGGGCATAAGTAGCTTCGACACCATGATGAATGACATGAGTCGCGATCCAATCGAAAAAGGTAGCGTCATCTTGGATGTGAACCGGCTTTTGCTGTTTGATTATGTTTTGGAACCTGCGCTTGACTATTATTTGTACCACATTTGCTCAGTCGGTACTTCGCGCGTATTCGTTTCAGAGCCCACCAAGCAAAACGACTTGGCTCGGCTTCAGAGCATTCTTCTCAAATATTTTCCTGAAAATCATATCGTGCATTTTATTTCTTCTAGCAACTTTGGTGAACGCCCCAGCAAAGTCACGGAAGTGAGGCTTAGCGAGTTCTGCCGCTATGGCCATTTAATTGATTTTAGTACGAGCTTATTTATTCCGGGCGTTAGATCTACCAAAGTTAACAAGGATTATTTGCGCCAAATTCTGCAGACCCGAAAGGTTCAAAATGAGCTCAATTCGTGAACTTCTCAACTTAATTGCAAAGAAGCCCGGATTTTTCGTGGTTTCTTTGGCCTGTTTCGTCAGCGCTCTCGGCTCCGCGTTTACGTCTATCGTCATTTTGGCAGAATTTGAAAAAGCCAAGGTGCCGGCATTATTCTACTCCCTTGTATTGGTTTGCGGGCTAGTGCCAGCTCTCTTTACCAGCCAGATGGCTGGGCTTTTCATGAGACGCACAACTTTGGTTTTGATACCGGCGGTAGCGACACTATTGGCGGCGTTTTTAATGTTCGTGCCGCTTCTGGCTTTGTCGAGCAAGAATTATTATCTTTTGTTTATTGCCGCCATCACAGCTTCAGCAGCAGCAGGATTTCTAGCGCCAATCGTTCAGACTTTGACACGCAAACTGTTCTCGGACAATGAGCTTCGGGTTGTTTCAGTTTACGACAGCATCGTGTTTACAGCCCAATATATTTTTGGTCACCTAGTTGGCTCCATGCTTTACAGCGCCGTAGGATCTGAGGCTTTTATTGCGTTCGATATTGTCACTTACTTTGCGGCTTCCGCGTTGCTGTTTACAGTTTACTCTCGTTATGGGAGTCAGATGCAACTGGCCCCCGTGCAAAAAGTCACAACGGGATTCTGGAAAGACTGCAGCTCCTATCAAAAGCGCATTTTTGTTCTATTACCTCTGCTTTCTTTGATTTGTGCCCCTCTGATGAGCGTTTTGCCAAAATACGCTGAAAGCCTCGACCATCAATTCAGCTTCTTTACTTTGGGAGTCAGTGCTGTGCTCATGACCGTGCTAGCACGAACAGCTGGTCAAGTGCTGGGACCATTTTTGGTTTTAAGGTTTAACTTCGATAAAATCTTGTCACGGCCTAGGACATTCTATGGTTTGATCGCTATTTACATCCTTCTCTATCTAGCCGCGTTTCAAACTCAGTCGCTTCTCGCCATTTGCGCACTCGTCATCACTGCCCATGTCTCTTCCAACATGTTGTATGTTGTTGCCAGTTATGCCTTTAGTAAAAACTTTTCAGAAGAACTGATCTCAAGAGCCTCTCCTCGCCACTATCAAGCCTCTGTGATCTCGGTAGTGATTGGCGCGCTACTTGGCGGATTTGTCGCGGATACATGGGGATTGCCATACGTTTTCGTCTTGTCGATGGGTTTTCTTTTGCTTTTCTTTGCTGTCAATGAGTTCTCCTTAGCTAAAAAGGAACTTTCTTATGAGCTTTAATGCAACTCATCACGCGACGATGCTTTTGGATGAACATCGCCTGGGCTGCTTTCGTAGGGCCATCGTCTCTCAAGTGAAGCGCGGTAGTAACGTCGTCGATGTGGGCACAGGTACTGGTGTACTCAGTCACTTTGCGCGCCTTCAAACGGATCAAAGAGTCTTCGCACTCGAGTATTTTTCCTCTACTGCAGACATCGCCAAAAAAGTCCTGGCCGGGCGTAACATCGAGGTCGTGAACATTGCGAGTAGTAAGTTCTCGCCCGAAGCGGAGTTGAACGTTCTGGTCTCGGAAATCATCGGACCAGTGGGACCAGAGGAGAATGTTGTGGAGACATTTTATGACTTGGCGCGACGTTTTCGCTCGATTGAAACCTTTATCCCCAATCGAATCACTATGTTCGCGCAGCCTATCTACAGCCAGCTACTGGATAAGGTGACGGGCAAGGTTTGGTCGGCATTTGCAGAGGTTTCTGAGCCGGGCTTTGATTTTACAGATCTCAAAGCCGAGATCTTAATGGCGGAAGCAACGCGAATTAGTCATCTTAACCTGGAAGACGCAACCTTATTAGATGAGTCAAAAGAACTAGCGACCTATCATTTGGGTCGAACGAAAAACTCTTCATTCGTTGCAGAAGTGGATTTCACTTCGACGGAGGCCAATGCCTGCCATATCTATTTCGAAGCCGACCTCGGCGGCGGCGTCAAACTCACCTCAAAAATCGGAGACCCGATCACGCACTGGCGCCACGCTTATGTGCCACGTCCGGAAGGTTGTCATAAAATGGCACTAGCTTATACAAATGCGAGTCGCAAATTTTCAATTCAGTGGAGGTAGTATGAAGTTCGCTTTCGAAGAAAGTATCAATCCAAAGTACTTGGAATCTTACAGAAGAGGAACCCTTCATCAAGACTTTTGCACAACCGATCCTTTTAAATTGGCCATCCTGAAGGACTTTCTGAATCTAGAGGTGATCGAGGATATCTGGACAAAGTGTCAGGACTTAAAAACGGAGCCGTCTCGCACGGATGGCATTGCCAAGCATGTCAACTGGTTCTGGGGCCCATTTTCTTACCTAGAAGGCGTGCAGCTCTTCCTATCAAAAGATTTTCGCAAGTTTATTGAAACCCTGCTCAATGAGGAACTCGTGTTCAAAAGGTCTTCGATTCCTCAGTACAATTTATTTTTGCCACAAAGCAAAGGAATTCCTCTGCACAATGATGCCAATGAAGCGATTGATGTCGTCATGCTCCTCCAGCTATCCAAAAATTGGCAGGAGAAATGCGGTGGTGAGCTTAACTTTTGTAAAAAAGAAGATGGCAAATATGTCAAATTCGAAATCATCCCTCCGCAGATCAACACACTCGTGCTGTTTAAGGTAGGGCTACACTCATTTCACACGGTGTCTGATATCAATGATGAATGGCGACGCGAGAATTTGGCATTCGATTGGATTCGCCGCGACAAAGTGGTCGTATGATCATTGCGATACGAGAAAATATTCGTTCGTATCAAAGCAATTATACTGAGCTTTTACGGGCTACCTTAAAAGGTAGAAACGTCATTGATAGCCTGATCAAGAGAAGACGAGAAAGCTTTCCGTCTTTAAAAAGCCACGCGGCTACTTATGACCGATTTCGCAACTTAGCAGCCGAAATCAGAAATCGTTACGGAAAAATCGTTCTGAATAAAGACGACTTCCAAACCATCAAAGGCCGTAGAGCACCTTGTTTGGTGGTTTCTCCACTCCTTCGTGAAACTGCCATCCTTACAAACGCCACGAAGGTATTGGCCAGTACCTCAGAGACTGTTGCTGAGATTATTCATGAATCTAGCTTCTGCCAAGGCGACCTTCGCTATCGTACGGATCTCAAGAACGGGAAGGCTGTTGTTCGAGGCGAGGATGGTCAATCACCTTTGCACGTATCGAGTATCGCGCACGAACTGGGACACTGCCTCTATGAACGGTCCCTTCCGGTAGGAACCAGTCCGGATATTCTTAAGTCAGAACAAAATGCCTATGCCTGCGAGTGGACATGGACACGCGAAATACTTACTAAACGGCACCTGCGGGCGTTTCAGTCATACTGGCATAAGAAAGTGATGTTGGACTACTTTTTCTTTTTGAAGGAAAGTGACGAACTCGGAATTCTTAACTTTGATGACTTCTGTGACACAAGTTCTGATTTCTTTTATTCGCCGTATCTTTTTTTTCGCGAAACTTACTTCACAGCCATCCACTACCAGTTCATCTATGCATACAGCGCACTATGGTCGTCATTACCAACTGAAAATACATCCTTACCTTTCCCCAAACATGCAGCTCGTTGAGGTCCGGGCCCTGCACGTCTTTGAATCAGCTAGATGGGGTTTTTGGCGCATTTTTATAGCAAAGCCTCTATCGGGCAGCTAAAATAAATCTAGAGGCGATGAACTAAGAATCCATATGTTTTCGTTGGCAGGCATCTGACCACCAATCCATAAGCCAAAACTGATTAATAGTTCCTGACCGCTAACCATCTTTTTAAACTAAGAAATGAAATGGGTGACTAAAATGAAAATACGGGCTTTTTTGGTAATTAGTGCGTCAATTTTCGGTCTATATGCGACAGCGGCACCGGTTGAAAAATCCAAGATACGAACTAAGGTTGAAATTAAATTCTTAAGCCTCCTCCCTATAAAAATTGCAGATGCGCGTAATCCTGCGTACACAACTTTGCTTAAAAAGGATGGCAAACTAAATATCACTTTTGGACAAGGTAATTTTATTCGTGGGTGGGGAAGTTGGAGTATTAAAGGAAACCAGCTTACGGTTACCGAATTCATGCAACAAGTTACGGACCCGGAGACTGAAAAACCGGTAAAGAAAGTTTCATCTAAGTCAATATTGACATACGAGCTTGGTTTAGACTCTAAAGATAATTTACTAATAGCCAAGCAAGCTCGCGACAAAGAAGGCAACTGGTACCTTCCTGTACAGTAACCGAATACAAATAGCGGTTAGCTGGCAGAATATCTCACAACTTTTGTAAAGAAAAAGCCTTAAAACCCGCCTCAGGAATTGAGGCTTCGTCGACGTTGGGACGGGAAAACTGCCGGAAGAAGTACATGATTATAATGGGATAAGCCTAACAACAATTGATCATACCGTGGCTGGTGGTCTATAAGTCACGGTAAGAGGTTCATTTGTGCTTTTCCATGATTTGAAGCCAATCCGCGAATTAAGATCAAGTCGAGCTTGTCGCACCTTTCTAGCCAATCACCCCGCCAAGGATAGTCTCTTCATCCTTAAATGTATTCCTAGGTCGGTATGCAGTTCGGAAAACCTTAATGATCTTATCAAAACTTTTATTGTTGGACGACATATTGAGGCAGATCTTCCTGACCTACACTTTGAAATAGTGGAATCAGAAACTGTCGATGAAATAGTACTAGCCCGTCATTATATTCCTGGTGAACCACTGACCAGTTCTCTTTCACAAGACCCTGTGAATTTTTTAGCTGCTGCCCGGATGATTCTTTTGGTTGGTCGTCAGCTCAATATTCTGCATCAACAAGGTATAGTGCACGGCGATATCAAACCTAACAATATTATTATCGATAAGTTTAGACATCCGCATTTAGTGGACGTTGGTTTCGGCGATTATAAGAATGACTCCAATATACTCGGTGCAAACCCGTCATCACTACGCTACGCCCCGCCAGAGCAGCTCGGGCTTATTGAGTCTTCGACCTCGAAAACTAGCGATATCTATTCGCTTGGCGCGGTTTTTTTCGAAGTTCTGACTGGTACAACTCTCAATACAGGAGCTACGGTTAACGAGGTCTTGCGCCAAGCAGGTAGCTTTCAAAATCAACCAGGACAGATGCCCCCCGATTTACCGGCATCACTGGCGACAATTTTGGAGCAGATGGTGGCGTTTGATCCTGAGAAACGCTATCAGGCTTGGCCCGATGTTGAGCAAGACATACAGTCCTATCTGCAATCACCGGGAGAGAATAGTAAGCCATTAGTTGGGCAAAAAGTCGCACACCTATCCTTTAATGATATTCCTTACATTGGCCGTGACAGCGAAAGGCAGATGCTAAGGGATTGGCTGTCCCGTTCTGTAACTTCTGGTGCCGACGTAGCAATTATCACTGGGCGCAGTGGCAGTGGCAAATCTCTGCTTTTGCATAGGGTCTTGGAAGAGCCAGCTGCAAAATCTTTTAAAACATTTCGCGGGCAGGGTACCGTAGATTCTGTCCAAAAGCCTTTTCAGGCGCTGGGCGAAGCAGTACACGATCTGGCTTTGCAGATTAAAAGCCACGGTCTGATCGACCAGTTTACACGCGATCTTCACACGAACCTGTCCGCCATTTTGCAATCGTTTCCATTCTTAGAACAGATTTTTGAGCTTAAACGATCCGATAGCACGCAGCACGATCTCAGTATCGATTTTGTTTTTTCAAGTTTGACCAGAATGTTTGGTTGGGCAAATAAAGTGTTCGATAAATGTTTGATCATATTTGATGACTGCCAATGGCTCGATGACCTCAGTCAACAGTGGCTTCTCTCTCTTACTCATGGTGCCTCCGATCAAAGCGTTGGCGTGCGGGTATTGCTTTGTTTTCGGATTGAATCCGGGTCGCGCCCCCATGCTCTTGAGCAGATCGAATCTAGCGTCGCCATCGAGCTCCGCTCGTTTACACGCGCCGAGATCGAGCAGCTTGTTATCAAAGGACTAGGTGAAAACAATAGCGATGTCGTTGAGTTACTGATCAAGTCAACCGACCAATCGCCATTTATGGTCGTCGCGATGTTAGTCGGGATGAGGGAGTCAGGCCTGCTGATCAGAGAGAATGAAAAATGGCAACTCGACGACATCCAATTGCGCTCCTTGCACAGCGATTTACAATCGTCTAAGCATGCTGCTTCAATTGTTGCAAATCGTCTCTACTCAGTCAGTTCACCGACACTGAATGTTTTGAATATCGCGGCCATCCACGGCAGAAGGTTTTCCTTAGAATCCTTCGAGACGTTTTACAAGGGAAGAGATGATCTCGTCCAAAGCGCGATTCAAGAGGCTTGCGAGCGACAGCTTATCGTGTGTATCCATCCGCCAAGCACATATGCTTTCATACACGATAAAATTCGAGAAGATATTTTATCGAAAATTTCACCGGCAGAACAAAAACAGATTCACTATCAAATCGCAGAGTATTACCGCAAGCTTGGAGATCTTGAATGCTCCTTTGAGGCCTCGTTTCACTACGATCGAGCAGATGAGGTGGACTTAGCGGTTCCTTTTGCGCGAACAGCCGCCGCCGTTGCGTTGAGGCGGTTTTCATTGCAAACGGCTATAGATCAGCTCCATATTCTACTGCGTGCCAGGAGTTTAAGTCGATCGATGCGATTCAAAGCTTACTTAGATCTAGCGCGCGCCGAGATGCTTTCGGGGCGCTTCGACAAGTCAGTTGAAGCAATAGCTCAGGCGCAAGGTCTTATAAAAAATAAGACTGAAAATGCCTTGGTGAATTTTAGCTTTGGTGATTTAAATTTTCGCAAAGGTGAAATGCAAAGTGCCGTGCATTACCTGGAATCATCGTTATCCATATATGGCGAGCGCCCACCCAAATCGAGATTCGGATTGTTAAGCAAACTCCTATTCGAAATCGGCATTCAGACTCGTTCAACTTATCGTGGGAGACGATTACGAATCGCTAAGGAGTCCAAGGATAGACCTGATCTGCCCATATGTCAGACTTTTAACCGGCTTGCTTATACCTATTGGTTTACGCGAAGCAGCGCGCACAGCGCCTGGATTCACCTCCGCAATATGAACCTGTCAGAATCCAAAGGCGGTCTCAGTAATGTCGCACA
Organism: Oligoflexales bacterium; assembly: GCA_041740975.1. Lineage (GTDB taxonomy): Bacteria > Bdellovibrionota_B > Oligoflexia > Oligoflexales > JALZUQ01 > JBGSKV01. Next base: position 9,070 of record JBGSKV010000096.1, read on the forward strand.
GGCTTATTCCGAACACGCTGTGATTTGTACCTCTGTTGGCAAGTTCGCCCGAGGGGCCCGTTATACGCGTATGAGCTACAATATTCGACGGAAAATGGGGGATTATCAGGGCCAAGGGCAAGCCCTAAGCTTTTTTGGTGTGAGTCTTTTTGCTGGGTCACGCTTCCGAGCCGCACTTGAGCGATTTAGGAAAGCGGAAAAAATTCTGACGCATACCGGTGATATGTGGGAACGCAATACAGCCGATTGGCATGCGGCTTATTGTCTTTACCGGATGGGGGAGTTAGCGCAAGCAGCCAGCTGTGCCGAGCATTGTTATACACGGGCCAGACGAACAGATGACTCAATGTCAGAAGGTGTCAGTTTAGCGATTTTAACCATGGCAAAGTTAGGCCGTACCGATCCGAGTCTTATCGAAGAGTCATTGCGTCGAGACACTGGCGACAACTTAACTAGACAGCAGTTACTTATCGCCAAGTCTGTAAGGTTGATTTTGGTAGATAACGATCCTGTCGCCGCTCATCCTCTTCTATTGCGCGCGTACGATTTAACTGCGTCAGTCGGTCAACATAACGAATACACAACGGTGCCGTTACCTTGGGTCCTGACTTGCATTCGTTTACGGATCGAGGCGATTGGCGCTTTTGCGACTAAAAAAAGGAAGAAATTGTTTCGTGAAGCTGCCGTGTTTCACTTTCGGTTCCATCGAACCTTGCAGCGATATCAAAACGGTTATCCGCATTATTTGCGCGAAATGGCCCTCATCTATTCTATGAACGGCAAAGCCAAGCAGGCTCTCAGAATGATTGAGAAATCAATTGCGATCAGTCAATTGCGATCCATGAAATACGAATACCTACAGTCTCTGTTGGCAAGAGAGCTGTTAAAAGAAGCGCATGGTTTGCCGACTAATGAACTGATCGCGGATCAGACGCGTGCTTCGATCGCTCAGATCACTCAAAATAACGCCGCGGCAATCGAACGATCCGCCAGTCCTATGATTGCTGATCGCTATAGGATCATCACAGAACATACTGCTGCTATATTAAGTGCGAAGAAACCTCAGGATGTTTTCATGAGAACATGGAGCCTGGTGAAGGATTTATTCACCACCGATTCGGCTTTCGTGTTTCTCTTGCAGAATCAGGACCAAAATTTTTTCGATATCGTTTGCGGGAAACCGCTGCGGTTTCATCGATCCTTGGTCGATAAAGCGTTAAAGGAAAGAGGTAGCGTTAGCCTTTTCAATCTCCAAAATGAAGAGGCGGAATTAGTGCCAAGCCACAGCATGAGTTACGAGGATGCGATTTGCACTCCGATCGTCGTCGGTGACGTGATAGTTGGGGGGATCTATGTCGCAGGGAAAAGCTCATCCCATCGATTCAGTCAGGTTGATTGTTCTCTTCTTAACTTTTTATCGAAACTTTGCGGCTCTACTCTCGAAATTCTGAATGCAGCAGAGCGGGAAAGCGAAAAAAATCAAAAGTTAACAGAACAAGTTAGGAAGTTAGATTTGCTGAGCTCAGAACTGACGCTCGCCAAGACTCAGGCCGAGCAAGCTAACAGGGCCAAAACATCATTCCTTGCGAATATATCGCACGAAATTAGAACGCCGCTTAGTATTGTAACCGGCTATAGCCAGTTGCTTGCTGAACATCATAATACCGATGAGGAACGGGATCACTATCTTAGAATTATCAATGAGAGCAGCACGCTGCTTAATTTTTTGATTGCCGACGTGATCGATGTTGCGCGTGTCGAGTCGAACCAATTAGAGATTCAGCCAGAGCCAGCAGATCTCATGGAGCTCATGAATTCAATCATCCAGCTCCTTGAGGTAAAAGCCAAAACAAAAAGACTTCGCTTGTCACTTTCCGTTGATCCATCCTGTCTTACGTGCGGCAAGCTGGAAATGGATACCAATCGAGTCAAACAAATTTCAATTAACTTGATTGCCAATGCTATCAAATTTACAGATGAGGGTAGCGTCGTAGTAAGATGTAGCTACTCCTCGGGAATGGTTAGTATCAGTGTGACCGATACGGGGATTGGTATTTCGGAAGATCAGAGGGAAGGGATTTTTGAGATTTTTAATCAAGGGGATGTTTCGACCACCAAGAAATATGCAGGAACAGGACTAGGCCTTTATTTAGGGCGCCGAATTGCCAATGCTCTCGGGGGGGATATCCGATTAGACTCTTCCGTGATTGGCGGTGGATCTTGTTTTACACTAACCTTTCCGGCACCACGTTGTCTGGAACACAAGGGAGTCCTACCGGCGGTTAAGATCATTCCCAAAATTCTTCCTCCTGGATTGGAGGTTATTGTTATTGATGATAACGAAGAGGTCTTGGTACTGGTCAAGAATGTACTGGAGCGCGCAGGGTGTCGAAGAGTTCTAGTTTTCACGACTGCCCGCGATGGTCTGGACTATCTGAAAACAGCTCGCCCCCAAGCTGTGATCATGGACCTGCAAATGCCCGAGATGGACGGAATTGAAGCGACGCGTCTTATTCGACAGCGATTTTCACCGAACGAACTCCCCGTGATTGCCTTAACGGCTTCTGGCATAGTTGAGAAATACCAGGCTTGTCGGGAAGCAGGATGCAATACGGTCGTGAGTAAAACCAAGGTCTTGTCAGGATTGATTGACGCCATTTGTGAGGTTACTCACGTAAATTATGAGCTTCATTAACAATGGGGATTTGCCTGCAATGACGAGACTGCTCAAATGGATTCTCATGGTTGCATGGATCGTGGCCGATCCTGCTGCAAGCCTTGCCCATGCAGAACAGGAGAGTTTCGCAACCGTACGGATTCTAGTCCAAGGTAATACTAGTGCATTCGAAGTTTTTGACCGCTTTCAGCAAGGTCAGTGGGCCAATGCCTTTCCAGAAGCTTATACGGTATGGACTAAGTTTGAAGTCGATCGATATAGAAGTCTTTCCCACCTGCCCAAGCCGCTTCTACAGGACTTCTTAGCGGCGGTTTACAGCAATTTTCTTAGCTGGGGTCACGTCATGGTTGAGTTTTCGACGGAAGCGGACCGACAAATCATTGGCTGGCGGCCTTACGATCAGGAGTCTCTACCTGAAGATCATCCTCTGAAGAAACTGTCGACAGAGGATTATTCGACATGGTTACAAAAATCTCGGCCACTCCCCGGCAGGTTTGTGGATGAGCAGCCGTACATCAATAAAATGATGAGCTTGAATATCCAGCCTATTCATCAGCTGGTGGCCCCACTCGATGAATTCCAGTTATCCATCTTGCAACGCAACATTGCCAGCATGAACCATGATGCTGAGTTCAGTTACCAGCGTCCTGATTATGGGAAATTTCTACCGAATTGCGCGAACTGTGTGACTGCGCTTCGTCATCTTTTCGATGGAACCAAAGTCGATACCGCTTTTATTCCTGACAATGGAAGTGTTACCAGTCTTTTGCGAGCTCTTGGCATCAGGCATAATGAGACCCAAAGCTGTGCGCTCCTGTTCATGATATCGAAAGCGAAATGACTGGTAATCCCGCGACTCCCGACTGGACCCGAATTGTGAAAAAGTAGATAGTTTTAGTCTCGTCAGGTGACGTTGGAATGATAAGTGCAGCCTTAACAAGATCACTTTCCCAACGGCTGTGGGTTTTTTTCGAACCCTAACGCCGGCAACTGTTAGACGCCGCCTCTCCGTGTACAGCACATGCCAACTGACCCAACAAGTGGGTTAGCAAAGTTTTCAAATGCTGAGTAAATATCTTGCGTTGAAGAGTTCACCCCAATATTGGAAAAACTTGCCAGGGAAAGGTAGCGCGCGCCGGCCGTGCTAGAGCAAATACTTTTAACTAACGTCAATTGTTTTTCCTGCGTTAAAAGTGTGAGCTACTTGGAAGTGCATTTTTTCATTACATTTTAACATGTCAACCAATTCATCTAGCGATATTCAGATGTATGCATAGCGTCAGGTTGTGTTAGAATTGACGAATCATCCTAAGGATTCAAATAAATGCCGTGGCTTGTTTTTCTTATCATCTGCATTGCAGAACAATCGCTCGCAAGCACCTCATTGCAATACGTCAAACAAAGTTTGACGCCGATATACGCCAAGCCAAACGGACAAATTTTGGATTATGCAGTAGAAAATGAAGCTATCACCATCCTCACCCCAGGCAAGAACTGGTCGCGTGTAAAGCTGCATAAAAATCTGGAAGGTTACATTCAGACGTCAACGCTAGCCAAGAATAAGACGGCGGAGTGCCGGCCACGAGGATACTGTTCGTTTGGTTACAAAGACTATCAATCACCATATTTAGGCTTCAAAATTGCTTATTCCGAGAAAGCGGCAATGAAAAAAGCTAGGGCGCAGATACTTAAGCACATCTCTTCGACGCCAGGCTCCAAAGCTGCAGATGTAAATGATTTTAAGAATTATTTTTTGGTGGGCAGAGTCCCAAAAGAAGATGGTATCAAAATCATCGGCACCGAAAGTGAAAATGTTATGAATTATCTGAGGCCATTAGGTTTTGGATTTCGCATTCATCATAAGCCCAATCCAGCAGGGGGTGTCACAGGTTTGTTTCCTTTGAAGCCTGTGCCTGCAACTTTGATCGTCGACAAAACATTAGTCGAAACACATTTGACGGCCCTAAATGCACAAAGTGACTGTGGTCCAACCTCCTATGAAATTGTTTTCCAAAATCTTGCTCCACTTAAGAATCAAGACTTGGCCGTCACTTGCTTTCATAAACCTAAGTGTGGCGTAGTGCTCGAGAAAAGCAAAGATATAAACGGCTATCAACTCTACTTCTTAAAGGAGAGTCGTCAGTCAAAGCCAAATTTCGCGATTGTTCTCAAACCTGGGGACGATTCAACCAGAAACTACGAAATCCTCTACGTTGCAGCATCCACCCCTTCTGGTTGGAAGTGGATATTTGTTGGCGACCGAACTCAGGCGGAAACGACGTGCTGACATTTTAAAAAATACCTAACCACGACATCGGAAAAATAACGTTCCCGCATAGAGAATTTCGGCTGTTTTTTCAGCATATTACGTCAAAATTTATTTCACAATACAGGGCCATACCCCCAATGCCGATACCCATGCTGTCTCTCTTTAGCCATTTTCTATCCCTAGGTGAGCCAGTTATGAAATGGACCCCATATTTAATAATCGCTGCTGTCGTGATTAACTGCAATGGGGCGGAAGTTATTAATGAGCGTAGTGCTCCTGGAGAAATGGGAGCAAATGCGAAAAAAAATCTACCAATCGAACAGCCCGAACAGATTGCGAAGTTGAAATGTGATGATATCGAAAGTGGTGTCAGGCAAGAGAGGATTCGTTACCAATCGTCAGCAGTGGCTTTTGGCGCCGATTGTTTACAAGAAACACAGTCCCGCACTTGTACAGAGGGAGCATTCTCTACTTGGTCCGGAAGTTTTGAATCAGAGGAATGCACAATTGGTCAAGCCAAGTCCTGTCAGGGAGGAATTGCTCATGGCAAGTTTCAAACGCGGACTCGATTTAAGGCCTTAAATGTTGGGTCTTCAGAATTATGCGTCGATGAGGAGCAAAAAAGTCTCTGCGAAAATGGCAGCTTTAAGGAATGGTCAGGGAGCTTTACTCATGAAACCTGTAAAGTTGCCTCATTTAAAAATTGCGGTAGTACTCCGCACGGCAATGATGCAAAACGTACGAGATTTGAAAAGTCTAGCGTCAGATATAATGAAACTTGTAACTCGCAAGAACAGACTAAAAAATGCTTTGATGGTGAGTTGGTGGGAAATTGGTCTGGTAGTTTCAGTAAACCGTCCTGCACGGTAGAAACGCCTTTGGATTGCGGAACCGTTAAACATGGTGACATGCCAAAGCGAACAAGATTTCAGACCTTGACTGTACCGTTCGGCAGTACCTGCAAATCACAGGAACAGACTGGAACTTGCACCAACGGTGATTTGAGCTGGACCGGAAGCTACGTGCATCCAAATTGCCAAATATTGCCTGAGCCGGAAAAGCTTCCATTTCAACTTATCAAATCCGAGAAATATTTCGTTATCGACGGTGTCATCCCAGTGCCGAAAAAAGAAATAAAAAAGAATAGTTATTCGGACGATACAGGCGAGATCCGCACTTTAATTAAACGTGATCCAAACGGCATGCTTGCAGAAATTATTTGGACTGATACCAATGCGAAGGGCGCTTCTGTACGTACAATTACGAAACTTTTCCAAAATGGCCTAATGGTAAAGATGACAGACGTCTCACCCAGTGGTGTCAAA
>JBGSKV010000097.1:0-8969 GCA_041740975.1 Oligoflexales bacterium
ATGCCGTAAATACTGGTGCAAGTTCGCGCGACAATGCCAAACTCGCGGCAGCGCCAATCATGGACTCAGCTCCAAAAATTCTAAAGATGTATCCCATTTGATAACCGAAACTGGCACCAATCATAAATGCCGCCAAAACAATAACACCGACACTGTGATTGCCGACGAAGTGCATTTGCTTTGAAAGTAAAAGAAAATTGAGAGGTGGATTGAAACAGCGTCGAAACGTTTCTTCGACAAATTTCAAATATCCCCCCAATTTTTCAATGAGGCGAAAGAATTTGAGAACATAGTGTCCGATGATATTGATGGGATTCATCTAAAATCCTTTTTCTTCTTTTTATTATACATCTGCTTTTCAGGGGACAGCTACTTCTGTAGATTGCGAATTCGCGATTTACAAAAGTAGTTGTCTCCTGACTAAAAAGGGGAATCATGTCCCCAGATTTACATTGAAATCGAGGCGGACCTAGTATCGCATTTTAGCGGACCCAACCCGCCACTTCTCTAACTACCTGATTTCACTGATATTACAAAAATGTTTTAAAGTCTTGCCGCATACCCCCGACAACCACCTTGAAATCTAGAGTCAATTTTTTGACTCCAGTTTCAAACTTAGAGGAGTTAAAGGTATGTTTTCCAGATCACTGGTATTGGCCGTTATTTTCGCAATCGTGAACAACTGCGGTAGTGTTGAGTTTTCGGGTGCCTCGGTAGGCACGATCGATAATGAAACGCCACCTCTTCCGCCTAGCTCAGAAAACCAAACGCCGGGGACACCCGTCGAGCCGCCAGTCGTGCCGCCCGTTCCGCCTGCTCCATTCTCTTTAATCAATTGGTACTGGCAATGCGCATCACAACCTGATGTACCTACAGCCGGCCAATCTGAAAAGGTCATGACGGGCGCTGATCAGCTTTCCGAAGCCGACTTCGAACGCTTGATCGGCTCCAAATTTGTATTCAGCGGTCGCCTTTGCCCACCTTCATTGGCAAAGCGTGACGTGGTTTTCGTGATCGACGTTTCTGGATCAATGGACAACCTCAGCACGGTGGGCGCTTCCGGAAATCGTACCGGCAATGATTTGTTTATCAATGGTTCTTGCGGCCGATATGATGCCATTAAATCTATAGCCGATGCTGCACAAGGTGAAGATATTCGCTTCGGTTTAGTGACTTTCGCAGATACTATTAAAAACAACTCGACCAGCTTTTATAGCAACTTGGCCGAAATCGAAGCTAAGTTCAATAAACCACTTGTGAACGTGGTTTGTGATGGAAATGGCGGAACGAACTTCACGCAAGCCCTTCGCGGTGCAGAAGATTTGTTTGCCAATCACGGTCGCCCTGATGCGCTGGTCAAAGAAGTTTATCTGATCTCGGATGGCGCACCTAGCCCGACTTCGGCAAATGGCATTACGGAAGCCACTCTTTTGAAAACTAATGGCGTTCGTATAGCAACCGCCTTGCTTCAAGGAAACTCTGATACGAACCCGGCGCATTTAGAGCAACAAATCGCCAGCAAAGATGACCTTGGTGTGCCTTACCATGCGACGGTTCAAAATGCGCAAGACTTGGCTGCGTCCTTAGCGGCACTTGCAGTGAACAAAATCACAAGTGCTTCGATGAAATACCGCCCTATCGGGGCTGACGAAGCCGCTTGGTCGGATGTTGACTTGATGGCGCATTTGACTGGGTTCAACTTTAAATTTGAAGCCTTTAAAATCACGGAAGAACTGGCTCCCTTCGGTCTTGAAGCTCTTTTCACTTACAGCGACAAATATGGTAATATAGTGGAAAGTAAAGGCGAACTTAAATGGAATCTTTCTGGGTTGACTCGCTAAAGCGTTACCTTACAAACTTAAAAAGGATTGTTGAGACCCCAAGGATTGTCGCCTTTTTCTTAGTTTTTTCTTTTTTACCAAATAACCTATCCCATGCTCAGAATAACGCTTGTTTTGCACTCGTTTCGGGAGCCATGGTCGTTGACGTCAATAACTGCAGCAAAATTGAACCAGAATCCTATTTTGGCGCACGCGCCCGATCAGAACTTAGTTGGATCAAGGACCTCGATAAAGTTGGCAAAGCTCAGCTATATGACAATTATCGGGGCGTCTTGGTGACCGGCATTGTGGTAAATTCTAAAGCAGTCAAAAAAGATCAGAAAAATTCTTCGGGAGCTTTGGCAGGCGAAACCATCAAAATCTTTATGCCGAAAACTAAAGTGGCTTGTAAGAACTTTATCGGCCATCGAATTTCAATTGAACTGGACCAAAAATGTTGTACGGGCGGCAGCCAAACGCCTTGTCTACTGCAGACGTCCTATGTCGCGAAACGATTCTTTAATAGCGGCAAAGCTCCTAAAGATTCGCCAGTCTTTCAAAACCCGGATGATCGAACGGAACCGACCACTCGCGTCCAAGAAGATGCTGATAAGTTATATAAGATGGGCAAGTTCGATAAAGCGTCCGTCGTTTATTCTCGAGCGTTTAAAGATGGCAAGCTGAATATTGATGGTCACTTTCGCTTTGCCAATAGCTTACGAAACTTGGATCGTTGCCCGATGGCTATTAAGCCGCTTGATATCGTCAATAAACGATTCAATAAAGGTAACTACTGGCCTCAGAATGAAATGATCGTGCGCCAATCCGTACTCCTCTTGGCTCGCTGCTACGCGAAGATGAACAAACCGGCGGAAGCGACCCTAGTCCTCAATGGTTTTTTGAACCAGCCTCAAAAGTATGAAAACGAAATCAAAACAGCTCTGACCCACAAAGACTTTGGTTGGATTAGAACCTCAAAGGAATACACGGATTTTAAAGAATCCGCCTACGACATTATCAATCGAAAGCCTTTGCTCGACAATTAATTTCTGTGCTATATCAGCACTTCAACGGACACCTTGAAGTGAGATAATTGCCATGATTTCTAAAGACCAACTTGTTGCAAAAATTTTAGAAAACTTTCCTGACGCGAAAGTTTTAGCTACCGACCTCACCGGTGGGGGCGATCATTGGCAGTTATCGGTGACCGCGAAAGAATTCGAAGGCCTTAGCATGGTCCAACAACATCAGCTAGTTTATAAAGCTTTAGGATCTTGGGTACGAAAAGAGATCCACGCGCTGACCTTAAATACCAAAGCTACTTAGTTATCCTCCGTCATTCGGAACCGTGGACGAAGGATCTCCTTGTCTCTGCCACATTCGTAAGGAGATTCTTCGCTCCCGTTCGACGTCTCGCTTGACCCGGCTCTGAATAACGGACTTTTACATTCTCTCAATTGTGGGGATTCCCAAAAGACTAAGTCCCTTCGCAAGCGTCTTGCCAAAGCTCTCAATGACCGCTAGGCGAACCTGCAGGGCCGGATCGTCCGGATTTTTCAGGATGGGAACATTAGCGTAATAACGATTAAATTCTTTACTCATATTGAACAAATGCCCGCAAAGGGCCGTCGGGTAGTAATTTTCACACGACTGTAAAACGATCTTATTAAAGTCATAAAAATAACGCAGCAACGCGAACTCTTCGTCTTTGACGATTAACTCAAAATTGTCGTACTTCGGTTTGAAACCAAGATCTGCTGCTTTACGAAGTACAGATTGAGCTCGCGAATAACTATACATTAAGTACGGTCCGGTGTTGCCTTCGAAGCTGAGCCAATCTTTGATTTGAAAAATAATTTCTTTTTTCGGATCCGTACTGAGCATCCCATAGCGAATAGCACAAAGCGCCAAACGGTGGGCGGCTTCCGCAATCTCGTCAGTTGTCCACTTATCCTGGTATTTTTCAAGATAAGTTCCCAGCTCTTTCAGGATTTCGTCACGTACCAATGTAAAATGGACAGCGCTACCTTTGCGGGTCGACATTTTGCCGTCAGGTAGTCGCACGAAAGCGTAACTCAGGTGATAACAGTCTTTGGCCTGCGGAAACCCCATGCGCTCTAAAGTCGCAAAAACCTGCTGAAAATGGCGATTTTGCTCGGCTGCGACCACATAGATCGAACGATCCACTTTGTATTTATCAAATTTGCGGCGGGCTAAAGCCAGATCTTTCGTCGCATAAAGCGTCGCACCATTGGACTTGCGCAGCATGCAAAATCCAAGATCTTTATCATCTAAACTTAACCCTACGGCACCTTGATCAACTTTAAAAACACCTTTTGCAAGAAACTCTTCGACAATCTGCTGGCTCTCTTCCGTCATTTCGGATTCGAAAAAATAATGATCAAAACGGCTATCGAGCCATTTATACATATTCAGGAAATGCTCCATACACCAAGCTTTGGTTTCAAGCCATTTGGTGTAGTACTCACCTTTCCCGGCTTCCAGTTCATGATGAACGGCGCCTATTTCGGCAAGAAGCTTCGCTTTTGTAGTCTCGTCGGCTTCGGCCACTTCTTTTTTGGCACCAACGTAAGCTTGTTCGAGGGCTTCGACGCGCTCTTCTTCGCCCCCCGGATCCTTAAGCTTGTGTTTGACCCAGTACCATAGGCACTCGGCAATATGCGTGCCTTCATCGCCAATATAATTGACGGGCATAACGTTGAAGCCACAGTACTGGTAGATGCGGCAAAGGCTATCGCCCAAGCAAACATTGCGAACGTGACCAATATGAAAAACTTTATGCGTATTCGGTTGAGAGTATTCGATCATGACATTTTTCTTGGCGGGAATGGCATATCCCGGCTTATCAAAATAAGCGCCTGATTTGAGAAGCGGCAGAATATACGTTGCCAAGACTTTTTGGCGAATCTTGAAGTTTAAAAATCCCTTCAGAATATTGGTCGATTCTATCCAGTTGTTTTTAGGGTTGGCATTGATGGCCGAAGAAAGCACCTCGGCAACCGCGTCCGGCGATTTTTTGAGAGGCTTCGCAAAACGGAAACACGGGAAAGCATAGTCCCCCCACTCTCGTTGCGGTGGCTGCGATATGCTTGCGGCGATTTCGGATGCAGACATCCCAAGCTCAGCAAGCGATTGGGGAAACGCCGATTGCAGCGCCAGTTCAATAGCCTGGCTCATTTCGGCAACGGCAACATCAGGGCAATGAAATTTCTCAGTCATATGCACTTATCTCTTTTCGGTCAAAAGTCATAGGACGCCATCCTAGCTTATTTTCACGCAGGGATCACCCGGGAATCCAAACTGAGCTAGCCCACTGAACATGGCCTCATGGATGGGTCACTTACTGACTTTATGGGACTTTATTAAACCTATAGAGGAGGTGAAAAATTTATGGGCAACATCTTTGCAGCACAAATTCAGGCCATGGAGGCAACTATCTTTTGCGTCGAAAGCACAGTGACTCAGGGCTACGCCGGCCTCCAAATCATCGGCAATGTATCCAAGATTTGCGATGACGGCAAAGAACGTGCGAAGGCTGCACTTGAAGCCACCGGGTTTTCTATTCCGGCAAAACGCATCGTTGTTTCGATATCGCCAGCCGATCAACGTAAAGACGGTAGTCAGTTTGATTTGCCCATTGCTATTTGTATTTTAGAGCAAATTCTTGAATCCAAAACACGGCTTCAGCACGAACGATGGCTTTTTGCAGGAGAGCTCGGTTTAAACGGCGAAATCAGACCCGTAAAAGGCGCCATTCCATTTGCTTTGGCGGCCGCTCGGTTCGGCCTCGATGGCATGATCATCTCGGAAGATAATATAGATGAGGTGGCGACACTTCATAAACTCGATGCTCCGGCCTTTCAGAATTTTCAAATTCTAGCTGCTAAAACATTCGCGGAAGTCATTCAGTGGTTGAAAGTTTCTGACGAGTTTTCCCAGAATGAACTACGAAAGCCCATCCCTAGACATCATCAAGCCGAAGAACATTCCTTTACCTATGATGATATGGAACTCAGTCCGCCATTGGAGCTAGCGGCACTCACGGCCGCATCGGGAAAACATAACGTCTTACTGCGCGGTGTGCCGGGTAGTGGCAAGTCCATGTGGGCACAACGGCTTCCTTCTATATTAAGTCCACTGCCTTCGACGCATCATTTAGAGGTTCTCAATATTCACAGTATCCACAATTACCACCTCGCTAGCCGGATTCTGGCAGGCCTACCTCCGGCTCGATCACCGCATCATCAAGCCAGTAGCGCGGCACTGATCGGTGGACTCGACCACCCCGGAGACCTCTCTCTTGCTCATCGCGGGGTATTATTTCTCGATGAAATCACCGAATTTCGGCGGGATCTCCTGGAAGCACTACGAGAACCGCTCGAAACCGGGATCGTCCATTTGTCGCGAAGCAAAGCTAAAGTCGTCTGGCATGCTAATGTTCTTCTGATCGCCGCCTGCAATAACTGTCCGTGTGGATGGTTTGGCAGTCCCGTTCGACGATGTTCCTGTTCGGTTCAAACGCTTCTGAACTATCAGCGTAAACTTTCCGGCCCCCTGCTAGATCGTATCGATATGCATCTGTATTTTGACAAACCGGCAGCGAATGTCTCGCAAATTTTTATTCAAGAACAAGAGTCGCATGTCAAAACGAAAAGACTTCAAGACTTAGTGAAACGAACACAAGAGTTTTCGCGAAGTCGCAATCAGCAATTTGATATTCACTATAACTCCGAACTAAAAGCCGACCATATCTTCTTAGCATCAGGTATGTCGGAAAGAACATTCAAATCCACCCTCGAACAGGTTTTCAAAAACCACCTTTCCACACGTTCGCAAATTCGCGTGCTGCGAGTTGCCCGCACTCTTGCCGATCTCGAAGCAGCGGCCGTCATCGCGGAAAGCCATGTGCGACAGGCGCTGGCTTGGCACTATCAAGGGCGACCTTCAGCGGGCGGTTTACCGAGCTGAATGCTTAACGTTGAAGTGGCTTTTTAGCGATTTGGGGAGGTTGCGCGACAAAGACCCCATCTAAGGCGAGGCGCCCCTCTGACCCGGTCCTATTCGCTTTAAGGTCGACTGAGACGCCTTCTGGCATGACGAAGGGGCCTTGATATGATAGCTACTTCTTGAGAGGTTACAAAAAAAAATGACTGTCAATGCCTGCACCGTTTCTCTAAATCAGATCCCACTCGATTGGCGTGGTAACCAACAACGCATCATCGATGCAATCGTCACAGCAAAAAAGGAATTGGCTGAAGTCATATTGCTTCCCGAACTTTGCATCACTGGATACGGCTGTGAAGATTGGTTTTTGAGTGATGACGTTATCGAAAAAAGTTGGCAGTCCCTTTCCGAAATTCGCAAACACTGTGACGATGCCGTCGTTATTGTGGGGTTACCTTGTCGCTTCCAAGAAAAAACATATAACTGCGCTGCAGTCGTTCAAAATGGCAAAATTCTCGGCATCAACGCCAAAAGAGCCCTACCAAACGCCGGCGTCTATTACGAATCACGTTGGTTCACACCTTGGACTGTCGGACGCCAGGAAACCTACAAGAATGTTCCTTTTGGAGACCTAGCCTATCAGTTTGGTGATTTCAATCTGGGAATTGAAATTTGCGAAGAAGCTTGGGTGGAACCGAGCCTACCGCAGGTTCAGCCCGTTCACCTCGTCTGCAATCCCAGCGCTTCACATTTTGAGATTGGCAAAGATGCACGTCGAGAAGCGACCATGGTGCGCCAGAGCCGCCTTCACAAAAGTCACTATGCTTATACGAACATGATTGGTCTCGAATCAGGGCGATTGATTTACGATGGCAGTATGATGGTCATTGAAAGTGATGGCCAAGTGACCCGACAAAGCGAACGTTTTGGTTTTAAAGACAGTTATTTTTTGTTAAAGGCGTTGGACTATGTCCCCAGTCGCCAGAATTCTTTGCGACTGCAAGGCGCACCATTGCCAAGAAATGCGAAAGCCAAGGATGTGCCAGCCACCAAAAACTACAGCGCTCATGAAGAATTTCTCAGTGCTGAGGCGCTTGGGCTTTTTGACTACCTTAGAAAAACTCATTCGAAAGGCTTTGTCATCTCGTTGAGTGGCGGCAGAGACTCCAGTTGCGTGGCGATTCTCGCCTCTCATATGCGCGCCCTAGCCTTGCGAGAACTGGGGCCAGATGGCTTAAAGCAAAGGTTGCCTCACCTTGAAAGTCTCGATGCGGATAGTATAGTGACTTGTATCTATCAAAAAACTGAACATAGTTCACATGAGACGCTTCATGCGGCTAAAGAACTGAGTCGCGAACTAAAAGTGAAATTTGTTGAAACTGATATTCAACCAGCTTTGGACTATTACCTAAAAGTGTCGGAAGACATTGCCCTGCAAAATTTCAGTTGGGACAATCGTTCGCACGATATTGCTTTGCAAAATATCCAAGCTCGATGCCGGGTACAGCTTCCGTGGATGCTAGCGAACCTGGAAGGCAAAGTTCTATTGGCCACAACGAATCGCAGTGAAGCGGCCGTGGGATACACCACCATGGACGGCGATAGTGCGGGAGGACTTGCTCCCCTTGGCGGGGTTGATAAAGCATTTATATGCGAATGGCTAGAATGGGCTAAGATCAATAGTTCGGGAGGGCTGGAACCATTAACCTCTCTTAGGCATGTTCTAGCGGTGGAAGCGACGGCAGAGCTAAAGCCCGCAGAATTCCAGCAAACTGACGAGAAAGACCTGATGCCTTTCCCCATCCTTAAACGAATCGAAGAAATGTATGTTCTGGATAAGTTGCCAGCCATTCGTTTGCCCGGTCTTTTGCAGAAAGATTTTCCATCGTTCACACTTAACCAACTGGAGGGATATGCGGAGAAATTCGTTAGGCTTTGGCAAGCCAGTCAATGGAAGCGAGAACGCCTAGCACCTAGCTTTCATATTTTTAACTACACTCTTGACCCGAAGACATGGTGCCGTTATCCCATCTTGAGCGGCGAAAAGTAACTGTCGCCTAACAAAAAAAAACGGGCCCCGAAGGACCCGTTTCTGTAGAAACCAATTCAGATTACAAGCAAGCAGTTTTACCAGCAGTTGTGTTTGACATAACTTTGTTTTCTGTGATTGTCCAAACGTCAGCA
>JBGSKV010000098.1:0-49755 GCA_041740975.1 Oligoflexales bacterium
CAGCACTGTCTCCAGAGGGTACGCTTGCCTGTATAACCACGGGGATTTTTATTTGTAACAGAGCTCCTGCCCAGGCTTCGCTGGTGTTCGCGCGTCCTGCGCTCACAACCCCCTCTGGAGACAGTGCTGGGAAGTTTTGCCTAACTCTTCACAAAGTGCAAAATCTCCAACAGTGAGGCTCCGCCAAACTGGGTCCCTAACTCGAGCATTCGTTGCGGAAGCAACTCGTGCGGGGCGCACTCGTGTGCGGAGCCTCGCCGTCACAGTTTTTACCCGATGGTTGGCTGGGACGGTTGAGCCGGCTTAAATTTGTCTGGGCATTGAGGCTGCATCAGCCGACACCGCCCAGACAAATTTAAGCCGGGAGAACCGGACCAATCAAACATAGAAATGAAAACTGTGAGTGCGAAAGGCGGAGCAAATTTAGATATTCGGCCGCTTAGCGGCCGAATACATTATTTGACTAAGATAGCCGCCACCCCAGCCCCAATACCTCTGGTCACTTGTGCCATATATTCAAAGTTCAGAATATCCACTCGGTCACACGGCATATGGTAACAAGGATTGGAATCCCCGCCGAAAAAGTTCTGCGAAATCACAATGGCCGGTTGATTGTGACGCCAAAAAGAGGCGTGGTCACTGCGATTGGTGCAAGCCGCAACTTTCTTGAGTGGAAGGCCAAGTTCCGAAACTTTTTGGTCGATGATTGCCGTGAGTTCACTCGAAGTATTTTCATTGCAGTCGATAACGTGATAACCAAAATCACCATCACGATCATAAGCGGTCATTTCAATATTAATGACACCGATGAGACCCTCGAAACCATTATTTGAGGCAAGAGATTTGGCATAGGCAGCAGACCCAACGAGTCCTAGTTCTTCTTCGTCAAATCCAACGACGCGGAGATTGTATGCGATTGGCAAATCTTTCAGAGCATGCGCAATCGCTAACACTGTGATCGTTCCCGCCCCATCATCATCGGCTCCCGCATTGCGCACAGAATCTAAGTGAGCAGTTACCATAAGGTGTCGACTGGGATCGGCTCCCGTTCTTTCTGCAATAAAGTTGGATCCGGTGCTGTAGGTGTGTTCGCTAGTGACATAGCCAAGGGCTTCGTACTCTTGCCTTAACCAAGCACGAGCCAGTTTTCGACCCTCTTTAGAGCCTCGTTCAGAAATCGTAACTTGTTGACCATCAATAGTGGTAGGGACCGCTCCGGAAAGTTCCGAAATTTTCTGCTTCAAAAAATCCTCGTCCAGTTCTGGAAAAACAAAATCCGAAAACGACGATGAAAGCTCGGCCAAAGCCAAACCGGAAGACTTAAACTCCAAACTTTCCAGTTGGCCTCGTGGCAAAGTGGGAAGTGAATGAACGGTTTCTTTACGCTCGGCAATCTCGACGTAATTAAACTGATCCCCAATGTGAAAATGTTTTGCTCCACCCCAGTTTGGAATCTTTACGACTGCATACGGTCCCACCGTCGACAATGCGTTCTCAACTGATTCTGGTCGGCGATTGCGAGGTTCCACTAACAACAGTTCTTCATCTTCTCGAACGTTCACTTCGATAGACGTTTCAGCGTTAGGTACTTCCTCGCTCGTTAAGACAACATGAGCGTCCGATGTTGCCAATCGGTTGTAAAAATTTGTGACGGAATATTTGGGAACTAACGAGACGAAATAAGTTCGATGAGGTGCATCGGCCGCTACTTCACGCCCACTAGCCAAGAACAGGATCGCAATAGACAATAGTAAACACAAAGGGGCGAGTTTTTTCGTCATGGACATTCTCCTCAGATCATATTTGGTGCTGCAATTTGGCTAGCATACCGCAGTTCCATGAAATGAAAAGCCCAATCCCGCCCCGAACTTTGAACACTTTTTTCATCCGCCAAAAGATGCCAATTAGGCAGTAATAATAGGAACTTACAAACTTCTTTTCATGATTTTGCCGCAGATCCCGATAGTGCCATGTAGATCTTCGGGGACAGACTTTGCGCAGTCAAAAGACTTTAAAACTGAGACTTTTCTTATATCTGTGCCTTGCAGGCGCAAGCGCCTCTGCGTGTGGCTCGACTGAAGAAGGCAACTCCTTATCGGATGCTAGAGACAGCTCCGCTCCCTGCATTGACGGACAAAACTTTCAATGTGCAGTGGAAGCCGCTATTTTTCGTGGAGTCAATACGCTGCGCGCTCAAAATGGCGTAGCGAGCCTCATCTATGACGGTCGCATCGGTTTTGTTTCACGAGACTGGTCGCGCACGATGATGAGTGGTGCACAGCCTCTCAGTCACAATGGTTTTCCAAGTGAACGAAACAGGGTTTTGCAAAGTCGTTTTTCAGATTATTCTGATATCATGTTACGCTCGGAAAATGTCGCCTATTTTTCTGGCTTTACCATGGACAATGCCGAACAAGTCGCATCTCGCCTCATGAATCAGTGGGCAAATAGTGCCGGACACCGCACCAATATGCTCAATCCGAATTGGGTAATTATGGGTGCCGGCATGACGAGTGATTCAACTAGTGTATATGGCACACAAATATTCGGGACTTTTGCTAATCCCTAATTTCGCAAATTCTTAACTTTTTCAAATCTTGAAAAACTGCGCCAATTTGTCGGATCTTTATACTTTTGCCAGTTCCCATTATTCTTAAATGGTTCACACGATAAAATGCTTAAAAGCTTTGCCTAACATCCGATACCTCCTAAAGAAAGTGTGAACTTCTGAATCGACCTGGGATAAACGTCCATGAACTTAATTGATTTATCGTTACGTAGACCGGTATTCGCTTGGGTACTGATGTTTGCGCTTATCGTATTTGGCGCCATAAGCCTCAATCGCATGGGTATCAGTCAGCTGCCCGATGTCGACTTTCCTATTTTGGATGTGTCCGTTACGTACGAAGGTGCATCACCGGAAGTTGTCGAAGCGGATTTAATCGTGCCATTAGAAGAGCGTCTTTTAGCAATTGAAGGCATCAAAGAAATGCGCTCCAGCGCCTCGCAAGGCTCTGGTCGAATTAGCTTAGAGTTTGGAATCAATCACAACATTGATGTTGCCTTGCAAGAAGTGCAATCCGCCATTAGTCAGTTTCGCGCTCCACCTGGCGTTGATCCGCCCGTGATTCGCAAGGAAAATCCTGAAGAAGATCCCATTATGATCGTCTCTGTCTTCGCAGATGACAATATTAGGAACATGTTGAACTGGACTGAGAATTACCTCCTCGATCAACTTCGTTTTCTCGATGGTGTCGGTCAGGTTGGTATTGGTGGTTTTAGCCAGCGCAATCTTCGCATCTGGTTTGATCCTGTAAAGCTCTCTAAATATCACCTCACTATTGGTGACGTGACGAGCGCACTGCAAAGCCAACATATCGAAAGTGCGGCGGGACAGTTTACCGAAGTTGATCGCGAACTCCGCGTCCGTTGGTTAGGCGAAGCCTCTACTCCGGAAGAAGTCGGAAACATCGCCATCCTTCGACGCGGTGGCCAGCTGATTCATAATGCGCGTATTCGCATCAAAGACGTGGCTACTGTCGAAGACGGTCTCACAGACATCCGCCGAATCGCAACATTCGAAGGCAAAGAAGCCATTGCCATTCAGATTCGTAAACAGCGCGGCACAAATGAAGTCGAAGTTGCTAAGGCCGTTCGCGAGAAACTTGCAGCCGTTAAAGATAACTTCCCCAAAGGCTACAACTACCGCATAAATGTTGACTTTACGCGATCCACTAAATCCACTGTCGATCTGACGGTCGAAAAGCTCTGGGTCGCCGGCATCATAACAGTCTTGGTTTGTTTCCTTTTCCTCGGAAGTTTTCATGCGGCTGTTAATATTCTCTTTTCAATTCCAACATCCATTGTCGGAACTTTTATCATTCTCAATCTTTCGGGATTCACGCTAAACCTATTTACCTTGTTAGCACTCACACTATCGGTCTCTATCGTCGTAGACGATGCCATTATGCTTTTAGAAAACATTGTGCGGCACTACCGCATGGGAAAAGGTTCGATCAAGGCGGCTTCCGACGGCGCCAAAGAAGTATTGCCGGCTGCCATTGCCGCAACTTTGGCCGTTGTGGCGATATTTATTCCCGTCGTCTTTATGGATGGAGTCGTCGGCAAATTCTTTTTTCAGTTCGGCATCACAATTTCAGCTGCGGTCATGTTGTCCTTATTAGAAGCTGTGACGATTACCCCCATGCGCGCCGCCGCACTCCTTGCATCTGAACCTGAGGTTGGCCGGTTTGAGGCCTATTTGGACAAAAAATTTGAAGACTATAGTCACTGGTATCAAGGTGTACTAAGGCACACCTTAAACTGGAAAGGCACCATCGTCAGCGTATCATTGATCATATTTGTCGTTTCTCTCGCTCTGGTGGGACGCGTTCGGCAGGAGTTTGTACCTCCACAAGATCAAGACATTGTCATTATTCAAGCTCAGGCGGCGCCCGGCGCTTCACTCGAAAAAACCATCGAGCTTTCAAAACAAATTGAAGTCATTCTGAACGAAGTTCCCGAAGTCGATGGCTTTATCGTTTCGGTTGGATCCAGAGGCAGCGGTGGATCGGTGAATCAAATGTTTATTCCAACGGCGCTAACTCCGAAAGGCGAACGCGACCTTACTCACATTCAAGTCATGAGCAAACTACGTGAAAAATTTAAAGACGTGAAAGATCTTCGCATCACCATGCGAGACAATTCCGCTCGAAACCTCAGCTCAGGGCGTCAGAATCCACTCGGAATTAGCTTTCGTGGGCCAGATTTGGCTGTTTTAGACGAGAAAGCCCAAGAACTTATAAGTCGGCTTGAATCTGAGAATGTCGCTGTCGACTTGGATACAAACTATCGCGTGGGCTTGCCAGAACTGGTGATAAGACCTAACCGAGAAGCTATGGCCGACCGTGGCGTTTCGGTAACCGACGTTGGAGAGACCATTGCGGCCGCGATTGGTGGCACACGTCAGGGTCGATACACAGCCGACGGTAAACGGTATGACGTAAGATTTAAGTTTCCGGATAAAAATATCCGCTCCGCCGAGGACATTAAACTCATTCAAGTTCGCAACAGCGCTGGAAACATTCTACCTCTCAGTCAGCTTGTCACCATCTCGGAAAGCAAAGCGTCACAGTCCATTTCGCGCGTCAACCGACAGCGTGCTATTTCTATTTACGGAAACTTAGCTCCGGGTCAGTCTCAGTCGAAAGTTTTGGATCGAACAGCTAGCATTGCCAAAGAAATCTTACCTGAAGGCTACACCTATGCATTCGAAGGAGCGTCGGCTGGATTCTCAGAGGCCTTCGCCAGTTTGTATGGAGCTTTGATTATCGGTATTTTGGTTGCCTACCTTATCTTGGCGGTACAGTTTAACTCGTTTATACATCCGATTTCCGTGCTCATGGCCTTGCCTTTCAGCGTAACGGGCGCCCTGCTCGCACTCTGGGTGACCAACACGTCGCTCAATCTTTTTTCGTTTATAGGTCTGATCGTCTTGATGGGTATCGCTAAGAAGAATTCGATCATGTTGGTCGAATTTACCAACCAAGTTCGCCACCGGCTGAAAGACAAGACCTCAGAAAGTACAGTCGATGCCATTCTCGAGGCATGCCCAGTCAGACTTCGACCAATAATCATGACATCAGTCGCCACGGTTGCCGCCGCCTGCCCATTAGTCATGGGCTCGGGTATGGGATCCGAGGCACGCATCCCGATGGGACTCGCGATCATCGGTGGCACTATTGTCTCAACGATACTGACACTTTTTGTGGTGCCAGCCATTTATCTGATTCTCGCAAAATTGGAGAGACCACAGAAGGTCATGGCAGACGCGTTCGCCGAACTCGACGAGCAAACTAGCAAAAAACAGGCCTGAATCAATACAGTTGACACTTAGGTTGAAGACGGTTCATCACACCCGCCATCATCAACATTATTGGGTACCCGAACACGCACACCTTTGGCTTCACGATCGAACTTCTCTTGGGATTCAATGTTTGGCATGTGCTCCATGATGCGACTTCGATACATTCTAAATTTTTCGATTTGGTCTTCTGACACACCCGTCTTTTTGAATACAAAGAATAATTTATCGGCTTTTTGACAAGCACTTTCTGTGCAAATGTGCTCAAGCATTTTAAAAACATCTTTCGACCGCGGTTCAATTAAAACATAGCTATAGAGCTCAAGCCCTACTTTGATTTGTTTGTTTTTGAATGCCAATGCTGCCGCGGCGCGATTTTTCCAATGTTGCTCGGCGACAACATTGTTTAACGTTGTTTCAAGGTAGGCACTCTTGTCTTTCGCTGATAAATAATCCGAAGCAAA
Organism: Oligoflexales bacterium; assembly: GCA_041740975.1. GTDB lineage: Bacteria > Bdellovibrionota_B > Oligoflexia > Oligoflexales > JALZUQ01 > JBGSKV01. The sequence goes on from JBGSKV010000098.1 coordinate 6,328, forward strand.
CCTTAAATAGCTAAGCAGTTGCGAATCCGCAGGCAGTTCTTTTTCGGCGGTGGACAGTTCCGATTGAAGCTCTGACGGAGAGACCGCATCTAGGCATTCGGGGTGATTATACAGTGATGTCGACAACTTATACTTAGTTCCGCCCTTTGACATCAGTGCAAAATCCCTGGAGACAAACTCAAATCTATAAAGCTGGCTACTAGTGCCCCAGTCGATAAGCTGATTCGCCTTGAGTGTATCACCCATAATATAGTCGGGTTGATGATCCTCTATGACGAGAGAGAAACTATCGGGATTGAATTCGCCTTCCAGCATTTTTTTTGTAAATTCGTAGTCGTAAAGAATATTCGAACGGCCGTCAATGGAGACCTTGAGGTTTGGCCAATGTTTATAAGCGATATATCCACCCGCTTCGTATGGGTTCAAGACGTTGCCAGTAATTTTATTGTCGACAATATACTTATCCAGTTGCTGGGGCAAATTCGTAAAGAATTTCTCACCAATGAACATATTCTTGGAATGATGTTTGAGATCCGAGTACATATCGATTACGACTAATCCACTCACGCCGATGATTAGACCTTTGGCGTACTTGCCAAATCGCTCGTGAGTAAAAACCTGCGTTAGAACATCGTGAAAATAGATCAACGCGAAACACACTAAAACTGCCAAATGGATCGAGAATTTTTCTAGCAAAAAAGTTTGGCGGGCAAAGACGATGATAAGGAACACAAAGGCCCAGTGACGTCGATAAATGGCCGCATTGAGCACAACCACTGCCAGTACCAACAGAATTTTAACGTAGATGACCTCTGTCGCCATATCAAACGGTTTAATCTCTTCAATGACTTGGTTCCATTTTTGCAGATCAAAGGAATGAAAACCCTGAAGAAAGTGCCTACCGTCTGGATTGAGAAAGGGGATAAAAAAAGTAACCGTACCAATGATGAGAATTCTCAAAACGGCAGGCCGAGAGGGCCAACTTTGTATGAGAAAAAAAAGGTAGAACGCACCTATGGTCAGGAAACCCGCGACAGCGGATACGTGCCAGTTTATCCAAACCAAGAGGAACAGTCCGATCCAAAATCCAGTTTTATAAGTGAGCTCGCGAATCTGCGTAAGTATCATCAGCATAGCAAAGTTTAAAGGTAACGAGATCACTTCCGGCCGGGAGTTGACGCCCAATAGAAAAACCGAAATAGAAAGCATACTTAGTAAAAATACGTAGGGATCCTTGTTTTTCTTGGCATTGTAGTAGTACACCAAGCAGAGAAACACACATAAACACAATGTTTTGTAAAGTGGGAACGCGACTTGGACAGTGCCCACAGCTTTATAGAGCGAGGCAATGGCAATGGGAAACAACCGTCCACTATCCGCGACATGCTTTCCGGCATGCGTGAAGCTCAGCACATCGGGACTTGGTCCGATGCTGAGATCAATCATATTAAGACCATTTCTTAAGTGCCAAAATGCATCGTAGTCATTGGTCGAAACGACACAGCAAAACAAAAGTATAAGACTAAAGAGAATATAAACTAATTTTATGATTTTCATTCGAATATTGTAGAAGAATCAGGAGATAAAATCTAAATAATTCCATGAACGCAGAAGCTATGCTGGTCAAGGCTTCCAAAACGCTCTACGCACGAAAGAGTTCGCCCATTTTTTTCCCTAAGATAAGAGAAGCACCCATGATGCAGCCAAACAAGAGCAACATCGCAACCATTCCCAACGCGCTTGCCACGAACTCTCCATTGCCCTGTTCTAAGAACAAGACATAGATGGCTTTGGTGATGGGATAGAAGCGATCTTTCATTGCCAAAATCAAACTATCGCTCACGTCAAGCATTGCGTATGCAAAACAAAGCAAGGCCCCAGCAATCAAATTAGCCATGACTAATGGTACGGTGATTTTCCTTAGAGTATGAAACCGCGACGCTCCAAATGTTTCCGAGGCCTCCTCTAAACTCACACTTGTTTGCTGCAAGCCTGCTGATGCCGAACGCACCATATAGGGAAGGCGCCTGATGGCATAGGCGATCACTAAGAGTGGGACAGGGTTGGAAAGTGGATCCAAAATAGTGTCACTGTACGTAACCACGTAGCCAAAGGCTATGACGATGCCTGGTAACGCTAAGGGAATCATAACAATACTATCCAAAAGTCCAGCCGCAGGCACTAACTTGCGATGCACGACATAGGCAATCATGACTCCCAAGAACAAATCCAAAAATGTCGCCAGAGACGCCAAATAAAGACTATTTTTGATGCCTATTAAAGACAGTTCCGTACCAAAAACCATTTTGTAGTAACGAGTCGTGTAGTTCTCCGGCAAAATCGTCATAAACCATTGATCGCTAATGCTCGTAATGAAAACGGCCGCATGCGGAAACAAGGCTAGCATCGATACGCCACCAATAACAATCCAGGCCATCCAAGTTTGCGCTGGAGTCGCTCGCTGAATGGCGCCACTCACGTGACCACGCGCCAGCATCTCATACTTTTTGCCGCTGACTATTTTTCTCGACAACATAAAAATCGACAAGGTCATCACAATGATGACGAAAACCAAAGCAAAACCCATCGGATTCTGATTAACATCCGTAACCATATTGAAAACCCGGACAGGCAAAGTTTCATGAAACCCCACGAGCAGCGGCGTTCCCAAATCAGTCAAAGCCCAAATAAAAACGATAATCGCACCAGCGAAGTATCCCGGGCGCGCTAAAGGCCAAATGATGTCGCGGTATCGGCGAAATCCACTCACACCCAATGTCTTCGCCATTTCATCAAGACTAGGATCAATGTTGGCAAGTGCAGCCGAAAGATTGAGGTACATGATGGGATACAAGTGCAAAGCTTCTAATATAACGACCGCCCAAAACACGTTGTCACCAGCTAACCAGTCGATGGGCTGATCGATCAATCCAACATGCATCAAGAAAAGATTGACAGAACCACGCAAAGCAAAAAATCTTTGAATACCAATCGCTCCCACAAAAGGAGGCATGACCATCGGTACCAAAAGCAGTCCTGAAAGAATGGTTTTTCCACGATAATCGAGTTTTGCGTTGATAAAGGCAAGTGGCAGACTCACAATCGTCGTGAGTATCGTCGTCATGATTCCTATTTGTAGACTATTATAGATGGCTTGCGTTTGCAGTTGATTGGAAAACAACAATTTAAAATAGGCTAGCGTAAATCCATCTGCGCTCCAAAACGCCTTTGTCATGACCACGCCTACCGGCAAAATCAAAAACATAAAAAGCACAGCTAACGTAATAAAGATTGTTCCGTATCCAACCGCATTACCCAACATTCGTGAAGTTCGCGACGAATTCTCCATAGGCACAGAAAGGGTTTCTGCAGTCGCCATATTAAGTTCCTGGTCCGAAGTCTTGAGATTCTGGAAGAACGGTAACGTCGGCCGGGGCCACATACATGATGACCCTATCTCCGTCGCTTATTTTGGAAGTTTCGGCATTAAAAACATTCGCTCTCAATCGATGCTGCGCGTGACAAAGCTGAAGCTGCTCGCTTTCTCCTAAGTACGTCAGATGGTCCAAAGTCACAGTAAACGAGTTTTCTTCAGAGCTCGCTGCCTTGAGCGGACGAATCTGCACGGATTCGGGTCGAAAAGACAGAGTCACTTCAGAGCCAATATCAAAGACATCGCGCCGTGATCCGGCAAAGAATTTTCCCATAGAGGTATCCACGACATCGTCCGTGCCTCGGCGCGCTATAATTTTTCCAGGAACCAAATTAGTTTCGCCAATAAACCCTGCGATAAACGAATTTGCTGGCGACCGATACAGCTCCCGCGGAGATCCGGACTGCATCAGCTTGCCGCGATGCATGACGGTTATTTCAGTCCCCATCGAAAGTGCTTCTTTTTGATCATGTGTAACGTACACAGTAGTGATGCCGGTTTGCTTGTGAATGCGGCTGATATTGTCTCGCATTTCGAGCCGAAGCTTCGCATCCAAATTGGATAGTGGTTCGTCTAGTAGCAGTACACTTGGTCTGATAGCAAGGGCCCTAGCCAAAGCCACGCGCTGTTGCTGCCCACCCGAGAGCTGACCCGGATATCTGTCTGCATACTGTTTTAACTGAGTAAACTCCAGAACGTCGTCGACTCGGCTGTCTATTTCAGAAACCGATAATTTGCGAAGTTTAAGTCCATAGGTCACATTTGCTTTGACGGTCATGTGTGGCCACAAAGCATAATTTTGAAAAACCATACCGATGTTGCGTTCGGCGGCGGCAAGCTTTGTGACGTCTCGGCCATCAAATAAAATTCTGCCGCTTGTCGGCTTTTCAAGTCCCGCTAACATTCGCAAAGTTGTTGTTTTGCCGCAGCCGGATGGCCCAAGCAAGAAATGCAGGGCCCCATTCTCGATAGTGAGATTCAAATCACTGACGGCTTCCACTTGACCAAATCGCTTTGTGACGTGTGAGAACTGAACTTCCATTCCATTAACCTGCTTTGGGTTGTGTTTGTACGTCTTTATATTTTTTCTGGGCAGCTTCTACCCACTTATTGATAGTTTGGTTGCGAAAAACATCGTCTCCCCACTTCTCACTTAGTTTCAATAGTTCTGCTTCCGTAACGGGAGGTACCGAAATCATTTTCAGTTGAGTTGCGACATGCTGGCCTTTGACGATGGACTTCCAAGCGTCTTTAAGCTGGCGATGGGTATCAATGTGTGTTGCGCCAAGGAGGTCATCGAAGATTCTTCGAAGTTTGCCAGCTTTTTCATTATCAATTTTGAGATATGATTTTTGTTCGAATGGATTCAGAGCCATGACGCGCTTGCCATCCGTCAACTTATAAGCCGAGGGGTGAACCGCCATCCTGCCAAGGTAAGACCGCGTGGGTCCCCCCGCCTCTCCCACGGGTAGCATAAGGATTTGCTGTGTCTCGGGACGGAGGATAAACTCAATGAACCGTGAAGCGACCTGCTTGTTGGCCGCACCTTTAACGATCGCAATGGGATCAGGATCCAAAACGGTTTGACCTTTCGGAAGAATAAATCCCAACTTATCGGCGCCAAGTTCATTAATCTTACCAAATGCATAAAAGTCAATGGCCATGGCCGCGACCGCATCTCCGGAAACAACAGCCTTGATAGGATCGGAACTCGAATGGGTAAATTGCCGAATGTTCCCCGCAGTTGCCGTAAGAATTTCCCACCCCTTCTGCCAACCAAATGCCGCCAACACGATTTGATTCATGGCTCCAGCTGTTCCGGAACGGCGAGGATCGGCTGCAGACAAATTATTGAAGTATGAAGCTGCTGCGAGATCTTCCCAAGTTTGAGGCTCCGGACGTTTTTCCATTTTCAAAATTTTCTTGTTGTACAAAATGCCGAATGACGACAATGCTGTCGCAATCCAGGTTTTGTCTTTATCGGCGAGTGCAGTGCCAGCCGCGGAAGCCGGTATGTCTTTCCAAATATGAGCTGGTAGATCGAGCGGTTGGAGAAGGTTATCGCGAGAAAGCTCAAGGAAAGTCGATGTTCCCCCTCCCCAAAAAATATCGATACCAGGCGCCTTTGGATTCTTAGCGTGTCGAGCCCGAAGGAACCGAATATCATCGGAAGTGCCGCCCTGGTCTAGCCAGTCCACGACAACATCGGTCTTATATTTTTCTTTGTAGTACTTTTCAAAAAGCGGAATAAACTCTTCTTGTATCGATTTACGATGGGGAGAGAGAATAACTAGCTTGTCAGCGCACAATGCGGCTTCATTTACAAACAACAACAAACAAAGTAACGTCCACCACAACTTCATTTACACTCCTCCAAAAATGGATTCATTTCCTGATTCTACAAATCTACAACAATGCCGCAACGCGCAATTTAGGCGCGAAATTCAGAAATTTGCGAACTATGTGCGCCAATCTTGCGTGCTTTGTGAGGGATTCATAGGAAAAATAGCGCTATCGTCGCGGAGTGTATAAACAATATCTGGAGATATGGGAATGCTCTTTACCGACTCTTAACATAAGGGTTCATGCTCAGACAAAGGGAAGTTGTCTGACTGGCCGGTTAAATCAACTTTTCACCGAATGTCAAAATTTAGAAATAAATATATTGAAATCACAGATTGTTAATATTGAAACCCGAGTTATCACGCCACACGGTGTAGTCGGCAGAGTTACTCTCACCATCTCGATTGAAGTCGCAATTTATGCCGCCGTAACTCGCATTCCACAACACGTGATCCGTCGTGTCAATAATGCCGTCTAGATTGCAGTCACCTTTATAACCTTGCCAAACGCGAACATTGGCCGCGACCACCGCCGGTCCCATGACCGTAGATGTACCCACTGCTGTAAAGATGTTGCCGGACGAAGTATTACCCGCTTGGCTATAAAACAGTGGGTACTGACCCGAAACGAACGTTCCTTTGAGTAAAAGTACTTCTGTTTTCAAAGGTCCAAGCGTTCGAGGAGTCACTCCCCACGGACTGCCAACAAGATTGGAAAGATTTTGATAAGCCACTCCACTCGAAGTGGGCGTTCCGCCCGCTATGGAACCAACACCGTAAAAAATATTTTGTTTATTGGGACTAATGAGTTGAGAGGCATAAAGTGGAGACTGTCCGATAACAACTTCCGTGTATCCCGGAAACACGCTGGTTTGAAACACATTGAAACCTGCTAACGCACCATTATTGACCGTTCCTCGCGGAGCTTCCATGGTGACGGTCGAAATATTTTTTAATAAAACTCTTAACCCAGCCAATCCATGACCGTCCGTAGCACATGTCAGTTCCCAGGTTCCACCACCACCAACCACGGGCTTCATGGTTAGCGAAAGATACAAGTTCGAAGCCATTCCAGTCTGAGATGCGAAGAATATACTGGCGACAATGACAGATTTGAACCAAGTGATTTTCATATTTCTCTCCTCAGAGAACTCGCGAGCCAAAGAACGATAAAGACGTTTCGGCGCCGTCGGGGTTACACTTGACCTTCGTTGGATTTTATTCACATAATCAGCAAGTTACGTATCGTCGCAGATTTAAAATCCCATCGACAATAGTTCGGCATCAAAACACCGCCTCTATTACATCAATCTAACCTCCCAAAATTACGAACGTTTCCTAGAGTGATGCGGCAATCGGCCCTCCCGTGTCGAAGACTTGTGTGCTCCTGCCGAACTTTGGTTCGGTCACCATAAAATTTAGAGGCTTAGTAAAATGGTCCGGCTTGTCTATTTGATCCAATTGATTGTCATCAGCTTTAGCATATCGAGTTGTGGTGATTCGTTCTTAGTAGAAACTCGCGGAGCGCATGGGCAGGCAAATGAGGCTGACGCATACTTTGCCAAAACAATCTCAAGTCCTGAGTTCTTTCAGCTAATGGATTCTAGCTTCGCAAATTTTGGTGAAATAGATCCGAACGACAGTGAAGCCATTTGGGCCGTATCGCAGTCGCAAAAATTTGCCGAGCACAAATCCGTTCTTATTAGGAAGTGGGCATTGGCGCGAGGCGCCCTCCCGCAAATTCTGACTCCATCTATTCGCCAAGAAATCGAAAACAATGATTTGCTTCAGCGGATAGCAAGAATGCCAGACTTTCTAAGGTCAATGCTGAAGTTTTTTGTCGATGACAGCTATATCATTGCAGAGATACAAAACAAAATCACCTCGATCTTAGATAAAGTTCTCAAGCGCCAGACAAATCTTCACAAAAAGATAAACTATCGCTTCGATCACTTTCTTACTGCTAAGCCAAAGGTCGTTGAAGGTAACCTAACTTATTCTGAATTTGCTTTTGAAGAGCAGTTCGTCCGTTGGTACTATATTTTTTCTATCGATAACTTCTGGACTGATGATAAACCACTCGATAATGATAATCATGGGATTCAACTGCTGTCCTCTCTTCAAGTCCTTTCAGAACTTCAATATTCTTTGGGAATTGCCGTTCCCGGCCAGTCGACACCGCATGGTGGCCTCTCATTTGACGCAAAAGAAGGCGCCGTCGCGACTCCTAGCAAATTCGATTTGAGAGCCGAGCCAGACGCTACACGCTATTTCAGTGGCAAATTTAAACTCTCTTACAAAAATGGCGACATCGTCGATATTGCGTCGGATCTTAGCGAAACATGGGTCAACATCCCAACAGCAACGACATTAGATGAACAAGCCAAGTTGTGGATGGCCGGTGCAAAACTTTTTGAGCGATTGCGGCCTGCACATTATGAAAAACTTTCCAATTTCTATGATCATGCCCTCTGTAAGGAAGCTTTCGGCATGCCTCTTTCTATCCTTGCCTCCATGAACACTTTATTGAATGGTCCATTTATTGATGTGGAAAATCGTTTAGTACGAAAATACGCCAAGATTCCAAACAACACTGCCCCGTTTCAACTGAATGCCGATGAACCGGCCGGTTTGATCGACATGATTCGTGCAGCCCATGCTGTGTATTTATGGGCGGAACAGCTCAGAAATCAAGACGATCTCATAAATACGCAATCGGAACATGGTCTGGATGTGACGCCAATTGCAGCCGCCTTCCCTCGTCTCAAAGACGTTTTGCGCTTACTTTTACAATCCATGTTGAAGAAAAATGTAGGACCAGAACAGCTCGAACATACTCTCAAAAATCTAAACCTATCGGAACTGGCAGAAGTGATCGTCGTTTTGACAAAAATCGAAAAGAACATCATTCAAAGCAGCTATTTGAAAAAGGCAATTGAAACCATGACTCGACATTTTTTCGCGAAGAAAATCAACTCTCAACTGAGCCAACCGAAGCTATCTCAGGCGGATGTGGCGTGGGTTGTTGCTCTGATAGACTCATTGGCCACAACCGATAATCCTATGGCACTCTCGAAAGAATTTGCCGATCTACATTCATATGTTAAAGAAAAAATGGCTCCATGACTTCTGCTACAAAAACTATTGTGGTTTTTTCATTCCTTACAAGCTGCTTCTTTGCGTCTAACAGTCAGGCGAAACCCTATAGCGCATTGGTACTTCCCAAAGGTTCCGGTCTTTTTAAACTTTCTTATCGAAGTGGCACCGTCACTGAAACTTACGATGATCAGGGCAAAATGGTGCCGACAGGGGATGCTATCCGTACGGACTTGAATGCGGCAAACATGATTTCCATAGACGGAAGGTTAGCCGAGCTGGTTAAGGAACTCAACGAATACGGAAAAATGGAAAACGGTTTACGCTTAGGCGATTCGTTGCTTTTGGGAACCGTGACCGCCAACGCCAAGGCTCAAATCAACGCGTCTGTTTTGCAGCTTGGATATGGCATAACTCGAAACATCAGCATCTTTGGCGCCCTGACACACGTACGTGCAAGCGTTGATGCAAAACTCCAGATGAAAAGCAACAACAACGCCTTGCAGATTGCCGAGAGTCTTGGCGATTTGGCATATGACCAAGTAAAAGAAGGTTTGACGCTAGCCAGCCGAGTTTCTGTTACTGATGTAGAAGGTGCCATTGTATCAAAAGGCTATAAACCCGTTGAGAATTGGGAAAACAGCGGCATTGGGGATGTTTATGCCGGATTTATTTATGGCCAAGCTTGGCGCATCAATCGTAAATTCATTTATGATCTCGCTTTTGTCCCAAACCTTTCGATTCCGACTGGATATGTCGAGCAGCCTGACTATCTGCAGGATGTCAGTGTTGGCACTGGGACTTACCGACTTGGATTAGGGATCAATCAATTGGCTCGTTTCAAAAGTTCTGCATTGGGTTTCAATGTCAACTATTCCCATGGCTTTGCGTCCACCCGCGAGAAAAGAGTTCCTTTGAGTGATGAGCCGCTCATCGATAAAAATCGATCCACTGAAGTCCAGTACTCGCCAGGCGATGAAATGTCGGCAGAGGTTCTCGTGAAACAAAAGCTTTGGCGTGCCATAGGTCTTGGTTATCGTGTCGGACATTTCCAACATTCTGAAGACAGCTACTCGGGAAAATTGGTCGGAAATTACGACGCCCTTAGCTCTGGGTCAGATAAATCTAAGAACTATCAAGAAATGGAAATTTCTTTTGATACAGTTTCTATGTTTAAACGAAAGAAATTCGCTTATCCTTTCGCGGTGGCGTTGAGCTATCATGACATTTTCGATGCCCTCAACACTGATGACCTGAACTATTGGCAGTTTTCTTTAACAGGCTATTTTTAGTTTATTAATCTGATGCCATTGGAAAAGTAAAAAAACTTTTACCAACTCCAAGAATCTTTGCCGATGACGTTCGTGATGGCAACCACGCCATTGTCTTCAGCGATTTCCGTGATCCAATTGAAGTTCAGATTGAGGACTGAGATAAACAATGCAAGCGCGACTCCGTAAACGACGTGTCCGGCAATATCACTCAACGCTACGCTAAAACCTTTATCTCCTCGAAATTTCTTCAACGGATGGTGTTCAGCGACGAAAATCACCAGCCAAAAACTTACGATAAATCCATGCACCAAGCCAAGCACGGCCCCAAAGAGAAGAGACCAGGCGTCTCGAGGCAAGCCAAAATAACTCCACAAGCTCACGTAGAAAAATGCAAATAAAGCGCCCATCCCGAGGTGAATCAACATTCCGGCGCGAAACGCGTATCGGCGCGAAATCAACGAGCCAATTGAACGAAGCATATCAAACTTAAAATGAGTCACACCTTTCCAAGCAGTAAAAAGCCCCACCATAAGAAACGCCGCCAACATGCCCGCCAAAAAAGTTCCCAAGAACTGATACATATCGCCCCCTCGCTACCCGAGAAAAAGTAGAAACCCTGCTGATGCCTTTCAATATTCAGGCCAACTCAACATATCTGATTATGGTGCAATAACATGATGCAAAAACTGGCGAGCAAATTGCAATTGCTGACTTAGATACGTTGAAAGGGGAACTCATGGGCCGCTGTGTCGTGTGTGAGAATTTTTATGATAAGTCGTTTGAAGTCGTGATGGACGGAAAAAGCTACACTTTTGATTCATTTGAATGTGCAATACATCAGTTAGCTCCTGCCTGTGATCACTGTGGTCTTCGCATTATGGGCCATGGTGTTGAGTCCAATGATCGGATGTTCTGCTGCGCGCACTGTGCGCGCACAAAAGGCGTACGAGGCGTCTCAGACCGTACGGATGGAATCGCCGCCGTTCAATAGTGAAGTTGTAGGCATCTAACTCCACCGTCACCTTAAACCAAGGATGAATTGGATATTGTTATGATCTTAAAAAAAGATAAGAAATCAAAACAAGATAAAAAGGTCACTAAAGAAATCGACGAAACTCTCGACGATTCTTTCCCCGCCAGTGATCCACCGGCGTGGACGCCTGTCTTTGGCATTCGAAAGAATCATTCCAAAAAAACGAAAGACTGACATTCCATTGAATCATCCCCGTACGCTTCGAAATCGAGCAATCGTTGCAGAAGCAACTCGTGCGGTGACGCACGCGTGTGCGGAGCCTCACTGTGGGAGGTAACGACTTTGCAACGATATGGTTTGGTCAAGCCAGTGACGATGGGTCCAGGGAACGGAGCGAGCCGGATGCGAGCGACATTAGTGAAGGCGGATGCAGGGATGCATCCAGCCGAACGTCCCTGGACACATCGTTACTGGGAGGACCTAACCGGATGATTGCAAAAATAAAATCTCCGCCTGTGAAAGGCGGAGCTATTTAAAATCCCCACTCTCGCTGGGCGAGAGTGGAAAAACTCATTTACTGACAATCATTCAAATGCGACGTCTTCATGCATTGACCCGACAAAAACTCCTTAGCCGAACACGTGACCCCACGCGCACAAAAAGCACCTTCATATCGGGCAAAATCTTCTTGCGGCAAAACATTTCGATACAAAAACGCGACGACAGGTTGATCGGCCTTCCTGAGATCCGGCATAAATCCAAACCCTCTCTTTTCAGCGGCTTCTTTCACTTTTTTATTCTTACTATAAACGATAGTCGTATACCCGTTGGCGTCAAACTTCGACAAATAATCCGGCATGCAGTTCAACGTTTCGCTGACCTTCAAATTTTGGGCACACAATGACCAATACCTCGTTTGAGCATTGTGCGAAAACTCTCCCGTTCCCGACTGAGTGTCGATAAATGTCGGCGCCTTAAAGCGAACAACAGCAACATCACCACGCGTTAAACGTGTGAGGGCGTAAGTATATGATGGAATGGCATGATTGGTACCATTAGATACAATCCCCGCATCTTTGAACGTCAGGACTTTTTTACGAGGTATGAGCCGCAAAATAACGCGTTCAATGCCTGGTGTGAACTGAGTGTCGACGATCTGAGGACACTTTCTGGATTCACCTGTACGCGCGTCCACTGCAAAAATCTTCGGTCGATCGGCATCATTAGGAGCAACGCCGTCAACTGGCACATACCAACGGTAGAAAATAGAATGTATATTCGTATGAGGATCGAGGCGCAGAACATTTGGTTCTTCTTCGGAACTTACTTTGGCAGTCACTGTGTAGGATCGATTGGCTAAATCGACAGGCGCACCTTCCTGAAATGGGTTCTCTGAGCCAGCGTCGGGCAAAATCTCAAAGTCAAAGAGTGCATCAACATGTTTCTTATCCTGAGTTTTGTAGCTTTCCAAACTCATGAAACGGCCCTTAGGATACTCACCCTTAATAATGATTTGGAGATGGGGTTGGTGCACCCAGCCAATCAGCGCGTAAGCTGCAAAACTGTCACCGCTCATGGGCTTTGGGTTTGGCGAGTTAATTTCCGAGGTATAATTCCAAAACCGCGTACATTCTTCCGCACGCGCCACGGAAAACATCGAAAAATTCAGACTAAGCGCTACAATCGCAAATTTTACGTTCCATCTTTTCATTATAATCTCCGAGGTTTTACTGTGGAAATTATAACGCTGATCAATTCAAGATACGATATTTTCTTTCGCAAGTAGCTTGGAGGCCTTTTCCATCGCGCGCTCGCTCAATGAGTATTTTCCGGCTGCACGCCAAGCACCAGCGAGAATCTCGTAGGTGTTGGCGTCTTCTACCACTAGACAATCCTTCAAGGCGCGGTCCAAAAGTTTTGCGGCAAGGTCAGCACGATTCTGATCGATATACATACTCACCAAAGAGAAAATCTCGGACTCCATTTCTACGAATCGCCCTTCCTCGGCAAGTTTTAGTGTCAAAAGTGAGCGTTCAACCTGATCTTTCCGCATATACAGACTGGCAAGCTCTCGCCAATAGTTCGATTGTGCGGGAAAGAGTTCGACCATTTTATTCAGGGTCGCAATTGCATCATCATACTGCTTAGTTTCGTACTGCAAGGCCAAAAGAAACTGTAGCCAACTTTCTTTGGGCGAATCTTCACCGCTAACCGCCTTCTCCATAAAAGCCAAGGCCTCTTCAAAATGCCCAAGCTCAGAATATGCCGACGCCATGAGAACATAGGCGTCTCCATGAATACTTGAACTCATGGCCATCCAGTTCGTGAGAATTTCAATCGTTCGAGCAAAATATTTTAGCGAGTGATTCAATTGAGCGGTGGTGTACATTGTCGAGAGAGCCACGGATTCATGGAGAGTCCGCATGTTCAAACAGAGCTCGAAAAATTCCAGAGATTTTTTATAATCATCTTTTTGAGCATAGAGATGGCCGTAGGTTTGAAGGACGAGAGCATGCTCGTGTAGCTTATTTTCTGAGTTTTTTTCCATTTCAGACAGTATGACTAATGCTTTATCGAAACCCCTCGTATGAATATAACGATAAGCTTGTTTCAGCCTTTGAAATGTCGACTGACCAATGGGTTCAACGCCGGGACGTCGATTGTATTTTTTTGAAGGCTGATGATCAATCATTCCCGCAAATCCTTTCACGGTTTGTAAAGAACTTTTTGCGCTGCGAATCAAACAACTACCCAAGCAATGCAACGCACATGCCAATTTCCGGCAAGTCCCGGAACCGCATTTTGCTAGGCATTTGTCTGTGGTGCGCCGAAATAGCGCGCGCTCACTAAGTCGCAAAACCATACCATTCCGCCATACATTTGTTTCTAAGCGCGTCAACTTGACACATGAATGCGTTGTTTATATGGTGACGATCTTTCCTGTTCTGACCATCACCGGAGCCAATTCTATGACAACTTTGCACTCCCAACGGAACCGGCTCGGTGAAGAGCACTCGCCTTATTTATTGCAGCATCGTAACAATCCCATTTGGTGGCAAAGCTGGAACCATGAAGCATTTACAATCGCCAAAAATCTCGACAAGCCTATTTTTTTATCGATTGGTTATTCTACTTGTCACTGGTGTCATGTTATGGAAGGAGACTCTTTTGAAAAAATCGACGTCGCCGCGTTGCTTAATCAGAGCTTTATTTCAATCAAAGTCGATCGCGAAGAGCGCCCTGATGTCGATAGTATTTATATGACTGTGGCTCAAATGATGACAGGACGAGGTGGATGGCCTCTTTCTATTCTCATGACTCCCGATCGCAAGCCTTTTTGGGCCGGGACGTTTGTTCCTCGTGTGGAATTTAAACGACTATTGGTTCAAGTCGCTCAAATGTGGGCGTCTGAAAAAAAAATGCAGCTCATTCAAAGCAGCGACCAAATCACTTCAGAACTTCAGCGCATTTCGCAGCCCCATCCCCTTCAGACCGTTCTGGATAGCGAAGGTCTTTTGAAAAAGTTCTTTCAAGAGAGTTTGGAGCGCTTTGATCAACGCCATGGAGGGTTTGCCACGGCACCAAAGTTTCCGCCTGCGATGTCTATCATGGCCCTACTTCGATTACATAGACGTTCAAAATCCACCAGAGCACTTTCCATGGTTACCAAAACTTTGGATCACATGGCACGAGGAGGGTTGCATGATCACTTGGGTGGAGGCTTTCATCGCTACGCCACGGATGAAAAGTGGTTTATACCGCACTTTGAAAAAATGCTTTATGATAATGCCCTTCTCACACTCGCTTATTTGGAAGGTTGGCAAGTCACCCAGAACCCTGAGTACTTGCACGTTGCCAAGAAAACTTTAGATTATGTACTCCGCGATTTGCAACATGATGACGGTGGGTTTTTCTCAGCCGAAGATGCTGACAGTGAGAAGACAGAGGGCAAATTTTATGTGTGGCAACTCGAAGAGCTCGAAAAAATTCTGACGCTGGAAGAACTCGCGAAGATTATCAAAACTTACCGCATCACGTTACAAGGTAATTATCAAGTCAGTCATGGTATCGCCGAAATCGAACGAGAAGCCGGACTTCTTGAGCTCGAGAAACCCAATATTCTCTCGCTGCAAAGCGAAGACAAACTGGACTCTGAGGATCCAATCCTGGATGCGGCTCATAAGAAACTGTTTGTGGAACGCAATAAGCGAGTTCGCCCGGGCCTCGACGATAAAATTCTGACGAGTTGGAACGGACTGATGATTGGAGCCATGGCGCGGGCCAGCATTGTTACCAAAGATAAAACTTACCTAAAAGCCGCAGAGCGTGCCTCCGAATTTATCGAAAAGAACTTAGTAGATGCAAACGCAAGGCTATTACATCGTTTTCGCGATGGTGACGCGCGATTTCGTGGATATTTGGAGGATTATTCCTATTTAATCTTCGGCTATATAGAACTTTACCAGGCCACTTTTGATGACAAGTGGATGACACGTGCGTTGCACCTACAAGAGATGCAAGACGAACTTTTTTTCGATCCTTCGCATGGGGGTTACTTTGACATCGACGGACAGGATTCTACGCTTCTGCATCGTCCAAAAGATTTTGGTGATAACGCTGTTCCGAGCGGCAACTCAGTAAGCGCCTACAATTTGATACGTCTGGCAAGTTTTACGCAAAACCAAATTTGGCGAGAAAAAAGTATTGCAACCCTTTCTGCGGCCATTGCTACTTTGTCGGATCATCCTAGTTATTTTCCGTTCTTGCTTTTGACGGCAGACTTTCTTCAAGATGATTCTAAGGAGATCGTTTTTGTTGGAGATAGCGCTTCTGACGTTCGAGATTTTTCGCAGATACTACAGAGCGAGCATTTTTCACCCAATCAGATCGTCGTCTTGCGTCAGCAAGATGACACATCTGAGCATAAGAACTGGCGGGCTTGGACCGACACCAAAATCATGCTGAACGACGCGCCAACAGCCTATGTCTGCGTTTCGGGTAGCTGCCAGCTGCCAACCAATGATCCGGCCGAAGCTTGGCGATTGGTGGAACCCCACCTTACAATAGATCTATCTCCACTCGAGTAACGGAATGTTTGAAAAACTTATAAAAGATCCCGCCAGGCTTGTTGCCAACGGGAGACTTCTATTACAAGACCTTGAACGCTGTGATTTGTTCCGGCACGCCAGTGCTATGTCTTACGTTACGGTCTTTTCCATCATTCCATCACTTGCCGCCGTCATGGCGTTGTTATCAAGTTTTGCGCCGCTCATTTCACAACAGTACGACGTCGTACAAGTTTTTAATCGCCTGTTTTCACAACTCACTCCAGCGGCCATCGGTGATATCATCGAATTTATAAAGAATATGCTGAAGGCTATTGATTTTAAGGCTCTCGGCGCTTCCGGAATTATAGTTCTTTTCTTTTCATTGGCATTCTTACTGCGTCAAGTTGAAATTGCATTCAATCGCATTTGGTTGGTGCGCCACAATCGCTCTCTGATCAAGCGCTTTCTGTACTTTTGGACATTTTCCACTCTGAGTTTGTTTTTTCTAAGTTTAGGTTTAGCAGTCTTTGCTAACATGCGTCTAGACAGCATGCTTATGGACACGGCCGATCGCATTCAAAGTACGTTTTCGTTCACAGCGGTGATTGCGAACTGGTTTCTTTGCTTTTGTGTGTTCGTGGCGCTCTATAAGATAATTCCCAATTGTCCCGTTCGGTTCATCGACGCTTGCATGGGCGGACTCTTAGCGACTGTTTGCTTCCAGATAATTACAAAAGGTTACGGAATTTTTATCACAAAAGTCGCTGATTACCGCGCTCTCTATGGAACACTCGCCGCCCTTCCAACCTTCCTATTGTGGCTCTACTTAAGCTGGCTCATCATTATGGTCGGGGCCGTATTTGCGTGGCGTTGGCAGCAAGGTTTTCCTCAAGAAAACTCGAAAAAAGAAGAAGATGTGGTTCGACGCGACCCAAGTGACCCTGAGTTTTTTCGCCAGCGTATATGGACCAGTTTTATGAGTGTTCTTATGGTCTACGAATCATTCGAGCGCGGACAGTCTGCCATTTCTGCAAAAGAGATTAGCCGCGCACTTTGCGTGCCACCGGAACTCGTTTTTGATCAGATTGAAATGCTCATGCGAATGGGTTTGATAGCGACAGCCACGGAAAGTCATAGAGATGATTTGGGAGCGATGGAAAAGAAGCTGCTTCCCACCCAACCTGCCAACAAACTGAGTATCCAGCAATTGATCGCGGTTCTATGTGGCAAGATCACGCCCGAAGATGCGGCCGACGAATCGGCTAAACAAATTATAGCCTTAGTCATTAGTAAATTATCGAATAAAAACTATTTTGACTTGCGAAGTGTTTACTTGTCAGATGTCGTTGACTTATCCGCTGGCTGATCCACGTCACTTTTCGGGTCATCCGAAATGACTTCCGCTTGTGCTTCGGTGACTTCAATATTATTCACAAATGACTTTTTCTCGGTCATATTGAAAGTCACGATCTTCATATCCCAAGATACGGTCAACTGAAGTGGATCTGTGGCAACTTCAGGGTGCTGCTTCACCAGACCGCTACGGAAGATTAAATAGATTTTTTCGTCGGCAGATGCTGAAGCCATTTCTACTGCCATCGGCGCATGAGCTTCAAAGTCTTTATCATAAATTCGATTGTAGGTTGCACCAAGTGAAATAACTCGGCGATCTTGAGTGTAAATAGCGATGGCATTCTCAGAAGAAACAGAGAGGTCTTTCGATCCACTGACGATCGTTGTTTCCGCTCTTGCTAGCGTCGCATCGACAAGAACAATTTTTCCAGTCGTAATATAGTATTTTGCAAGTTTGACGAACTGAAGGATGTCGCCAGACTTTTCATCTTTCGCTGTTCTAAGAACGATGAAGTCCATGGTGACCTCAGAGGGTTGTTCGATAAAGCAACGAGTTTGAAAAGCATAAGGAGCGACAAAGGTATTGCCTTCAATCATTTTCTTATCATTGACGATTTTGCCCCACGCCAGATAGTCAGCGTTCACCAGAACTTCTGTTCCAATAAGCTTGCCGATTTCTTCAAGACCAACAGTGGTCAACTGGCATTCGTGAAAGTAGGTTGGGTTGATGTCATCAAGGAGTTGCGACTGATTCGGAGAAACTCCGCAACCTAAAAAGAAGAGCGTTACGAACCCGGTGAAAATTTTGCTTGCGTACTTAGACATGTGAACTTCAGCTCCCAAAGAATGGTCAATTTCAGATTCCACTGAGAAGTTGGGACCTCTCGTAGAGCTCGATTTAAAGCAAAACTGTGTCCACCTTTTTAGTGAATCATTCTGATTCGTTATATTCTTGGCGCTGACACTTTTTCCTATGGCCGTCTAAGTCGTTGACACTTCACTACAAACAAGTCCAAAAAACGGGTTTTATCGATACATTCCAAATAGTTACAAACTTAAAGCTTATCGAAGAATGACTCAGTCTAATGGGCCGATTGCGAAACTTGTGCGTTGAAAGCTGTATAATGAAAACATCCGGCTGATTTTTCCGTAGATGATGCGAGGAGTTTAGATGAAACGTATTTCCTTTCTCTTAGCCTTGATGGCTTTAGCTTTGGTTTCTTGTAAGACCAGCCATTTCGGTGGCGGCATTCGCCGGCTTCCGGCTGGAGAAAATCCCAACCCCTTGAACCCGAATGTACCGCCTGGAACGCAAGACCCGAACTTCCCGACCATTGGAGACTCAACTCGATACCCTGAGATCTTTACCAATGACGACAGCAGTGATCCGAAAATCACTCCGGGCGGTGACACGACTATTCCCGCACCTAAGTTAGCGGAAGATCCATTCAATGGACCCAATTTGATTCGCTACCCGGTCGATATTATTTTCTTATTGGATCATAGCGATAGCATGGAGCCTCGCATTGACTTCACTATGCGGAATCTTCAATACCTGATTTCAACTTATCTGATCGGTGTTAGCGGTTTAGATTACCGTATTTTTCTTGTCGGAGACGGCCCACGTATTCATTTAACTTTTAATGACCCTCGTGTGGCACGCATGAAGAACTATATAGGTAGTCATTCTGCTCTCAGTGTTGGCAAAGCGGTATTACTTGGTCAAACCCAGTCTTTAAGCGGCCTTGCCGTTCGCCCAGAAGCAGTCAAAGAACTCGTCGCTGTGACCGATGATGACTCAGACGAAGTATCTGCAGCCGATTTTATTGCATGGTTGGACGCAAATCCAAATGTCGCCGCCGAAACTCACGTGCATGGACTTATTGCCAAAACGCAAAAATGCGCAGGACCATATTTGGGCTTCGGATCAAGTAAAATAGGTCGACAGTATATGACTCTCGCTTCTATGCCTCGTACCGCCGGTGTGACCGAACACATCTGCCAAGATAGCGCGTCGGCTTGGCAGTTAATGTTTCAGAATTTGGGAAACAAGCTTCGCGAGTTTAAAACCTTTCCTCAATCCGCTTTCAAACTAAGTTCAAGCCCAATTCATATTTCAAAAATGCGCGTTTTCATAAACGGTCTACAGGTACTGCAGCAGTACTGGCAATACTTGCCTGCTTCGAATGAAGTCATTGTCAAGCGTCCCTTAAGCACTGCAGACAAAGTCATCGTCCGTTATGAACGCGCCTGATTGTCTGGGGACAGCTACTTTTTGAAACCAGGTGTTCCGGGTTTCAAAAAGTGGCTGTCCCCAGATGTTGACCAGAGCTTCTATATTCGCTACCCTAAATCTCTCAAACATTGGCAGATCCGGACTTTCCTGTTCACCATGCCGTCCGTACGGAGTAGCAATTGAATCGCGATATCAAAGTACGGAAAGTCGCTAAACCAAGATTCTACAAAGACCTTATGGTCATTGGCTGGCGCGAGTGGGTGTGCTTACCAGAACTTAATATTCGTTATGTCAAAGCCAAAATAGATACTGGCGCTCGTACATCAGCCCTGCATGCCTACGACGTGAAAGAGTTCAAAAGTGGCCGCAAGACCATGGTGCAGTTCAAAGTCCACCCGGTTCAAAAAAATCAAAACCTATCTGTCAAGTGCGTTGGCGAACTTGTGGAAAAGCGCAGGATCAAAGACTCCGGAGGCAAGGTGACTCTTAGGCCCGTGATCCGAACCCCCATCACTATTGGGGATTTGACTTGGGAGATTGAGCTCACTCTAATTAATAGAGACGAAATGGGATTCCGTATGCTACTAGGGAGGGCCGCAATCAAGGGGCACCTCCTGGTCAACCCAGGTCGATCACATCTGTTAGGTTATCGCGTCAAGAAGGACAGTGAATGAACATCGCCATTCTATCGCAAGGACCTAAACTTTATTCGACTAAACGCTTAGTCGAGGCGGCAAAACAACGTGGACACGAAGTCCACATCATTAACTATCTTCGCTGTTACATGAACATCACCTCGCATTCTCCAACGGTCATTTACATGGGCCAGGAGCTGACTCAAGTCGACGCCATTATTCCGCGCATCGGTGCGTCGCACACTTTTTACGGAACCGCAGTCGTCCGTCAGTTTGAAATGATGAAAAAATTTACCCTTAACCGAAGTCAAGCCATCACAAGATCACGTGATAAACTTCGATCATTGCAAATTTTGGCTCGAAAAGGGATCGGCATGCCCGTCACCGGATGCGCGCATTCCACGAAAGACATTGCAGGCCTGATAAACATTGCCGGAGGCGCGCCTTTGGTTGTTAAGTTATTGGAAGGCACGCAAGGTATCGGCGTCGTATTAGCCGAAACACCAAAAGCTGCAGAATCAGTGATTGAAGCCTTTCGCGGGTTGAAGGCCAATATCATCGTCCAGCAGTTTATCAAAGAAGCGAGTGGCTCTGATTTAAGGTGTTTTGTAGTTGGCGACAAAGTTGTGGCGGCGATGTTACGAAAAGGTGCCGAGGGTGAATTTCGTTCTAATATTCATCGCGGTGGTAGCGGGCACAAAGTTAAAATCACTCCCGAAGAACGCATTACGGCTGTGCGAGCTGCTAGTGCCATGGGACTGAGCGTGGCAGGTGTCGATATTTTGCGTTCCAATAATGGCCCTGCTGTTTTGGAAGTCAATTCGTCCCCGGGACTGGAGGGCATTGAAAGCACAACCAATATCGATGTTGCCGGTAAAATTATAGAGTACATTGAGAAAAAAGCTGCAGCGGGTCATCGTGTGGATAGAATCTTAGCCTGAGTAATTTCTCTTGTCATTGATTCGCCATTTATACCGCCAGTTGAAAGCACTCGTAAAACGCAATGCAAACACACTTCGATCGTTAAAATTAGCCGAAAAGTGTTTTCGTTTCCAATCACCATCGGGACCTGAAGAATCTATAAAGGAAGCGAAATAATCTCCCGCGCCTTTAAAATTGTCCATTTTTTTTGCCGCGTTATCGAAATCAGAGTAATACCAAAAAACAATTCTATTCGCTTCAAGCTTGGTTTCACTGACCTTCATAAAATGGCGAGGGTCATTTACAAACCTTATCATACATTCCTGCAACATCTTGCGCACTGTCTCAGGACGAAAGGCGACATCTCGAATCGGAGGACAGCTGCGAGCCGCACAATTGACTGCCGCATGAATTCGGGGATCGGGAACCCGAACGCGTGCTATAGCCAATTCGAGTGGAAAACCCGACCGACCAGGCTTCATTTTACTTCGAATTAATCCATGTTCAAGCCCATCTAAAGTGATCTGCATTCCACCTAAAGGCAAACTGTACCTTTGGTTCGACCAAATATCATCGATCAAATCCAATGAATTGACCTGTATTTTCAGAAAATCATTTGATCCTACTGATATCTTCTTGTCACGCGCATATTTCAGAATATTGTAAATCATGCCGGCGTTATAAAGGTTAATGTAGATCGCCAAGCGCGCATCGTCATCTAACTCTGCAAGTTTGAGTTTATTGTGCCCCAAAATAAATGAATCTAACGTTGCAAAATCTTTTTCCATCCCCAAATAAGCAACGCCTTCACTGCCAGCTACATGCAGCTTGAGCAATTTATCCCACTGCAATACCTGCACATCATATTCATGCAGGGTCGGTGTTTTTATTTTTTGAATGACATGAAGAAGTGTTTTATCACCCTTAGGTTTTTCTTCTTTTAGTAATGAACGATCTCGTTGATCTTTAAGGACCTGAGCGGCCGATACCTGGCATAAACATACTAAACTTAAGGCTATGATTAGTGTTCTCATAACACTATCTCCAAGGACGCCTGCATCCTATAAGTCTTAAGTTTTAGAATCAAGTATTTGTCCATGCAGCTTCTTTAGCATGGAATAGCCTGTGAGATTGCTAACAATTCCCGATAAGTAATCGAGCTCCATTGGTCTCTTACTCCTTAAGTCTACCACCATGGAATTTGTGTTGCCTTTAGTAAGTGTTAAAACAGCTTTCAAGTACGCCTGAAACTCAGCCTTGGTTGCGCGAACATCTGCAGGATACAAAACTCCAAGCAAATCAAAGCTTTCCTCCATTAAGAGTTGAAGTTCATTTTGGTGAAGCCATACTTCTTCGTTCGTGGTCAAGTTATAGGCCGCTGTGAGAGTGTTCATGACGAGGTTTGCAAACAATTTCATCTGAATATCGCGCAATATGTTTTCGCTTCGACTAAAAAGCGATGAGGATTGAAGGTGGCAGCTCAGCATGTGCTCGTATTCGCCCAGGGCAAAATAGACCTTTGGCTGCACAGTATGAAGTCTACAAACATCCTCCGATTGCTTAGACGCACCAAAGACAACGACTCCCCGATGCCAATGAAATTTTGAGTATAAAGAAGATAATTTTTTAATTTCTGGATCGATATAACCATTACAAAGGACAAGCATTGTCGAACCGGCAGCCATCAGAGGTAAATATTGAGCGACCGATTTCTCTAAATCAAACGCTTTTACTGCAAAGATAAAAAGCCCCTTTGAATCAGGCGTTGAGGGAGGAAGTTCGAACTTCGCAGTCAGCGTTTGATCTTGATTCAAAAGTACAAGGTTTCCCGAAACTGGGCCCGTTCGTCCATGTAAATAGACCGTGCCCACCATTGAAAGAGAAATGGCCACTGTTGTTCCAACAGCTCCATCGCCGATGACATGCGTTGCAAAATCTTTCATTGCAGATTTTTTGGCAAATCGTGAATACGTTTAATAATGGTTGTGGTAGAAATCCCTGGCGTGAACTGAATACTATCCACTTCTCCTCCGGCGTTCTCGACGACATCTCGACCAACGATGTCGGCTTTGTCCCAGTCCGCACCTTTAACCAATACGTCAGGCACAATAGTCTGAATCAATCGCAGTGGCGTGTCTTCGTCAAAAACAATCACAGCGTCAATGCAACTTAGTGCGGCCAAAACGCGAGCACGTTGCCCGCAGGCAATGATCGGACGCGATTTGCCTTTGTTTCTTTGCACGGATTCGTCGGAGTTCAATCCGACGACAAGCATATCGCCACGAGCACGTGCCGCTTCAAGATAATCCACATGGCCAGCATGCAATAGATCGAAGCAACCATTGGTAAAGACTATTTTCTTGCCGTCACGACCGCGAGCTACAAACTGTTCCTTCGTCATGATTTTATTTTTTGTTTCACTCGGCAGGCCACCAGCGTTCGTCAGCTTATCAAACTCTTTAAGAAAGATTGGCTGTGTTCCTCTCTTCCGAACGACCACACTGGCCGCAAAATTTGCCAGCTCCATGGCTGCAGGAAAACTTTCTCCCGCACCCAATGACATGGCCATGACAGCAAGCACTGTGTCGCCGGCGCCTGAAACATCGAACACTTCCTGTGCGAGAGCCTGGAGGGTTGATGTTTTTCCATCCGCACTTGCCCAGACCATACCTTTTGACCCCATTGTCACAAGGGCATTCTTAAATTTATAACGATCCAAAAGAGCGTTTGCCAATTTCACGGGATCTGGTTTCTCTGATTCATCGCAGCCGAGTGCAATGCAGGCTTCCTGATAATTCGGCGTCACCAAAAACGCTCCACTGTATTTTGTAAAATCAGCCGACTTCGGATCTATGATCACGGGAATATTTTTAGAGGCACACTTTTCAAGAATCTTTTGACAAAAATAAGCTGTCAAGTAGCCCTTATTATAGTCGCTAAGTACGACGATTTGGAAGTCCTCCACTCGGAAATCATCCAAGATTCGATCGCTGTCTTTTTCAGACAAAGGTTTTGGCCCCTCGAAATCAATACGAGCGATTTGTTGGCTACTTGTGACAATCCTTGTCTTCTTGACCGTTGGCATATCGGAGCGAACCAGTAACCCGGTCGTATCGATCGAAAGAAGTTTTAAACTCGACTTAAGCTTTTCGGCTGTTTCGTCGTTTCCAACATGACTAAATAAACTGACATCACACTCAGAACTTTTTATGTTCAACGCTACGTTTGCGGCTCCGCCAGGGGTACAAGTGGTGTTTTTAACGCTGTGCACGGGCACTGGAGCTTCGGGAGAAATCCGTTTCACATCGCCCCACAAATATTCATCGAGCATCACATCACCGAAAACGGCAATTTTAATCTGGAATTTAACCCACGGCAGGTTTTGTAAGTTTAAAGAATTTTTCATTATTCGGGTTCCAACTTCATTTTAAAAAACTAGTGTTACACATTAACTTGTTTATAGTCAAAATCCCACAGCGAGACAAGCCAATCATTTCAGATATTTATAGACATTCGTGACAGGCATTCTCCAATGCCATCAGCATTTTTGGGAGCATTTGACCCTAGAATTATCGAGACCTTTTCGCAGCAATACACCTCGTGGCGAGGCGACACATTCATTTTGACATTCGTTCTCGTCAGGACTTTGGCGGCTATAGTGTCAGGACTTTGGCCCTAACGGTAATTTTTGTGGCAGATTTCTGGCACACAAAATCGGAAAGCCAAGCGTAGCGCTACTTCCAAAAATGGCACGTTCTTTGCTTGGTAGTAATTGCTTAGCAAATTTTATCAGGCAGAACTCACACCGCGCAGTCGCAGTTCAAGCGATCCAAAAGTATGCGCATTCGAGTGAATTCGGTCCAGCCTGACAAATCGCCCCCAACAAACATTTAAGGTGAAACCATGAGCAAAGACGTTCTAAGCCAAATGCCGTCCCATTCAACGCCAACAACTGCTGCCAACAATGCACCTAAGCTGAACGTGTGCGCTCATGCAGTGGCCATGCCCCTCGGTCTCGTTGCGCTACCGGACGCCAATATGCAGAAGATTTATCAAGTCATAAAAAAAGTAGCGACCACCAACGCTTGCATTCTGATCGTTGGCGAAGTTGGCACAGGAAAAAAGACTCTCGGCCAATTGGTTCATCACCTGTCGAATCGAGCGGCGGAAGCGACAGTAGTCAATATTTCCGAAATGGAACGGGACAGCCAAGTTGGCCAACTCCTCGATGCGATCAATGACGCCGCCGGTTCTACCGTCATCATCGAAAACATAGATAAGTTAACAGAAACAGCTCAGATTCAGTTTAATGCCATTCTCAAAAATCAGATCACGTTGCCAAAGCCAACGCGAATCGTGGTCACAACGGAAGCCGATTTGGCTCAGGCGATTCGGTCAGGTTCTTTTTTCAAGGAGCTCTACTATCGCCTGAACGTGATTCGCCTGGAGGTACCGGCATTGCGTCAACGCAAGTCCGACATTTTGCCGCTTGCTCAACATTTTCTGACACAACTAACGAACAATCAAGCTTGCCGATTCACAATGATGGCCGAGCAAGCCATTCTAAAACACGGATGGTCTGGCAACTTGCAGGAACTACGCAATATCATAAAACGCGCTTGCCTTTTAGCATCTGGTCCGGAAATCAGTCATGAAAATCTTGAAATAGGCACCATTCTTACAGAAGACAATCACTGGGTCGATCATTTACCAGTGGGAAGCACTTTGAAAGAAGTTGAAACTAAATTTATTCTCAAAACCATTTCCCATCACAATGGCAATCGCACCCATAGCGCCAAGACTCTTGGCATTAGCTTGCGTACCCTTCGAAACAAAATTAATGAATTTCAAATTGAAGGTCTCGACGTCGCCGAGCCTACCAAAGGAAGAGCATTAGCATGATTAGATTTTTCATTATCATCGCCTTTTTATTTGAGGCGAATATCGCTTGGGGTGAAGCACCACCCCCGCCCGCACAACCGGCTGCAAGCGGACAAATGGCCTCATTACTAGAGTACAAAAAGTCCATGCAGATTCACTATGAATCTCGATTAGCGGAAGTCATTTCGGCAATCGTAGGCTCGAGCAATGCAGAAGTGCGAGTTAATGTCGATGTCACCGCCACGAATACTGAGGAAACTGTCTCGGATTTTGATCCAGACAAATCAATCATCACAAGCGAGAAAGCAGTCGGTGCTAACCGCGATGAAAGTATTCAGTACGAGACCAAGAAAATGGTCACTAAAAAGGTTGCGCCATTCGGTAGTGTTCGAAATATCTCGGTAGCGCTCCTGATCAATGAGAAGTTTTTTGCTGACATGAACGATACGCAAAGAACAGAAGTCATGTCCCGACTGGAAGATATCATCCAAAAAACAGTCGGATTTGACGCGGTGCGCGGCGATAGCATTGCGATTCACCCGACGAAGTTAATGGTATATAAAAGCGACTTTATCTCGCCCGCACTCGAGACCACCTCATCCTACCTGTTTTACGGATATGTTGCGGCCGGACTTTTGATTTTTGCCTTAGGCGGCCTTATATTCTTCCTCTTTCATCGCGGCATGCCTCCGATCAAGGAAGCCGTTAACGGGGAATTTCAAGGTCTTGAAAACAACGACCCGTCGCCTGATCTCAATCAGAAGCTAAAATACTTTGCGCGACATCATCCAGATCAAACCGTAACCGCACTGCGCAAAATCTTGCGCTCCTAAGGATTAACTTTATGGATAAACAAACTGTACTAACTTCTTTCGGTCAAGGCTTTAGTGAGGGATATGCTAGCGCTCAAAGTCGTCATCACCAACTTGAACTTCAAATGCGCGCACTTTTACGTGAGTTGAAAGACTCTAAACAAGATCTTATTTTAGAGGCCGCATCCGAAATCGGTGCCAACGTTCGAAAAGTTTGCTGGAATTTGATTCGTAAGCACCTCTGTGCTCACCCGGAAGATATCGCAAGTGTCGTTGCCGAAACTTTGAAAAACAAGTCCCATTGTCTTGTAGTGATTGCTGCTCACCCATCTACCGCTGAAAAATTTCGCCCTTTCCTTGACGAATCGCTTTGCAAAGTTGAGTCGGATGCGACGATTGTGCCAGGCGACTTCGAGGTTCACACAGAAGCGATCAAACGAAGCTTGTCCGAAATCATTGGAATCGAACTCCGTAGAACTGAGGCCAAATCATGAAAAAGTTTGTCATTATGGCAATGGTAACGCTCAGCACCGCATCCTTTGCTGAGCAAGACATTCTGGATCAAAATAGAAAGCTGATCGGGGAGCTGACGGACATGGTTACCAGAAAAACCAGTGAAGCGCCTGATAAAGAACTGATTCAAAAGCAAGAGCGCTTGATTGAACGCGCCAACCTGCAAGCCGAATATCTGAAGAAACTCGAGAAAAACTTGGAAGCTCTCAACTCAACATTAGAGCGCAAAATGAAAGACATGAATGCCCAACAAGCTCGCATGAATGAAACTATTTTGGCTGAGAAGCAACTCCAGAACCAAAAAGCTCAACGCATTGCGGGAGTATATGAGAATATGCAACCTCAAAAGGCTGGCGCCGTGATTAAAGATATGGATGAGAAAATGGCGACCACGATCCTTCAGAGAATCAATCAACGTCAGGCCGGAAAAATCCTGGAAACTCTACCGCCAAGCCTATCATTGCGTTATACGAAGCTTATTTTAAGTTGGTCGGCAAAAACACCGTCAGGTACCAACGCTAGCCATTGATGGGTAACTTACTTCGTCGAGTGGCTCTTCCATAATGACGTAGATTGCCTTCGTCTCATTTTTCGTTAGCATTTTAGATAGTAGATCGCTCGACAAAACCAAGCCTAAAGCCAAGTTCAAAATGAGAAACGCCAGACCAAATGTTTTCATAAATCCACTCACCCTAAATCAACGTCCATAACTCCTTTTCGGTAGGCACGCACGAAGAGCTGACCCTCCAGGGGATAAAAGCGTATTCAGGCGTATACAAACTCCTGACATTATTCTTCCGCCTTAAAACCCTACATTATGACAGGGGGTTCTTCTGACCGGCAGCGGAACATCACTTAGTCCAATGCGCCGACCGGAATCCCCATCACATGGTATCCGCCATCGACGTGCAAGACTTCACCCGTCGTTCCCGCTGACATATCACTTAGAAGAAATGCCGTAGATTTGGCGACATCGGTTTGAGTAACGTTACGACCAAGCGGAGAGCCCTTGGCATAGAAGCCGAGCATTTTCGAAAAATCACCGACTGCGGATGCGGCCAAGGTTTTGATCGGTCCCGCACTGATCGCGTTGACGCGAATATTCTTTTGACCAAGATCATATGCGACATATTTCATTGTCATTTCCAAAGCGGACTTGCAAACGCCCATCATATTGTAACCAGGAACAACACGCTCGCCACCGTAGTAACTCATCGTTACTATGGATCCACCGTCAGTCATAAGTTCACTGGCGGCGCGACTGGTCGCAATCAAACTATAGCAACTAATGTCCATAGCTTGTTTAAATCCTTCGCGGCTGGCTTGCAGTGTTGGGCATCGAATATCATCAACTGTGGCAAAGGCAATGGAATGCACAAGAAAATCAATCTTACCCCACGCCTGCTTAATCTTAGCGAAAAATTCGGTGACACTTTCATCCTTGCTGACATCGCATGGCAAAACGATTTCGTAGCCTAGTGGGTCCGTAACTTTGCGAACGCGTTGTTCCATCTTGCCATCGGGTAGATGACTAAAAGCGAGATCGGCGCCTTGCTCATGCAAATACTGAGCGACTCCTGCCGCAATCGAAAGGTGATTGGCCACACCCATGATGACACCTTTTTTTCCTTTAAACATCGCTCTCTCCCATGTGACGAAATCGTAATGACCACACTCTTACTATGGCCTCAAGCATGATTTTGAAAGACATTTTTGATTGTCCGACCGTACGGTCCGGAAAAATAATAGGAATCTCGACATAATGGAGTCCGAAATTGGCCGCTCGATATTTCATTTCAATTTGGAAGCAATAACCATCACTTTTCACCGATTCAAGACCAATGCGCTCCAAGCTGGACGCGCGCCAGCCATTAAATCCACCCGTAAAGTCACGCATAGGCACTCCTAAAATCGTGCGCGCATATAAGGAGCCGCCGCGACTCAATAGACGACGTTTCCATGACCAGTTCTCAACTCCGCCGCCTTGAACATAGCGGCTGCCAATCACAAAATCATATTCGTTCAAAGCCTCAAAAATGCCAGGTAGATATCTGGGTTGGTGGGAAAGGTCCGCGTCCATTTGCGCAATATGAGAATAGTTATGCGAAAGTGCCCACCGAAAACCCGCCAAATAAGCGCTTCCGAGCCCCAATTTCCCTGGGCGACTGATCACATAGAATCGGCCGGAATAAGAGTTGACGAGTTTTTCGATGTACTCCTTCGTACCATCGTGACTATTGTCATCCACGAAAAGCATATGGACATCATCGACGACTTTACACACTTGATCGACCAGATTTTCCATATTGCCCATCTCATTATAAGTGGGAACAATAATAAGTTTGCGTGGTGCAGCTTTCATGAGTCACCCACCGCAAAATGCTGCACGGCTTTGATAGCCCGATGCCACCCGTTGATTTGCGTCTCAATTTGTTTTGCCTTATCAGGATCTTTCGTGGGTTCAAATTTTTTCTCGGTAAACCGCACACCACGCAGCTCATCAAAGCTTTTGTAAATCCCATGACCAAGACAAGCAATCATAGCCGCGCCGAAAACAGTCGTCTCCACATTCACGGGACGATCCACGATTGTGCCTAAGTAATCCGCTTGAATCTGCATCAAAACATTATTAGCAGCGGCCCCACCATCCACATTCAGTTGCACCATTGGTTTGCCTAGCGCCTTAGACATTTCCATACAAAGATCCCGCACTTGAAATGCCATACCTTCGAGTCCAGCTCGAACCATTTGTGCTCGGCTCGTTCCACGAGTGAGTCCTAGGAAAGCCCCGCGTGCATGGGGATCCCAATAAGGCGCACCCAAACCGGCCATGGCCGGAACAAAATAGACTTCCGGAGCAGCTTGAATAGTTTTGGCAAGTGCTTCGGAGTCATGCGCGTGCGCCATAAAACCGAATTGATCTCGCAAAAATTGCATGGCCGCCCCAGCAATAAAACAAGAACCTTCGAGCGCATACGTTCTTTTGCCATTGACCTGCCATGCGACCGTGGACAAAAGCCCAGGAGGGGGTTCTCGAAAACCTTCGCCAATATTCGTTAAAAGAAATGCGCCCGTCCCATAGGTACATTTTGCTTCTCCAGCGTCAAAACAAGCTTGACCCGCCAATGCGGATTGTTGATCGCCTAACATTCCGGTGATCGGTATATGATCAGGTAAAAACCCCAGCCCCTTGGTCTTCCCAAAAACGGCTGCCGAATCTCTCAACTCAGGTAAGGACTTGTCAGACTTTAATCCACTAATTTCAAGCAATTCAGACGTGAACTCTCCTTTGTGTAAATCATAAAGCAGGGTTCGCGAAGCATTGCTTGGCTCAGTTGCAAAACTTTCGCCCGCCGTTAGCCTAGAAAGCAAAAAAGAATCCATGGTACCAATGCAAGCCACACCATTTTGGATTTTTGCGGCTAATTCAGCTTCATTTTCCAAAATCCAGGCAAGCTTCGTTCCTGAAAAATAAGGATCCAACAACAATCCCGTTTTCGATCGTATGCTGACTTCCAAACCCTTAGATTTTAATCTTTTGCAAATCTCTGTCGACCGGCGGCATTGCCAAACTATGGCTTTTCGCAAAGGTTTCCCGGACTGGCGATCAAAAACACAAAGTGTCTCTCTTTGATTCGTTATGCCAATGCAGACGACGTTGGAAGGCTTGAAAGCGGAGTCTTCTTCAGCGGCGATTTTAAGAGATTTTTGAATGGCATCACAAACTGAGTGCCAAATTTCACCTAAATCATGTTCCACCCAACCCGGAGTTGGATAATACTGTTGAAAATTCACAGTGCATTGTCCAATCACTCGCAGCGAAGCCGATGCTTCTAACTTTAGAATCATCGCGGTGCTTCCAGTGGTTCCTTGGTCTATAGCTAAAACATACTGCGGCACTTATACGTTCCTCGACAAAAGGCTATTGGACGGACCAACGAGTATAAAAAATCTGGTCCCACTTGTCATGCTCGACGAAATGAACGCGGATAGGTATGATGCATTTCGTTACCACCGGCGCCTTTCAGAGCTTCTGATGAAACTCAAGCTTGGCAAGGCACGTTATGGAGGCAGTGTGCGAACTATATTTATGGGCTCCCCCGTCCCAGTTGTACCCATTTTAGAGGCGTTGATCAATTTGCCCGATTGCAAACTGGTAGGTGTGGTAAGCCAACCCGCAAGACCGGCGGGCCGCAAACGCCAACTTCAAGATCCACCGATTGCCGAGTTTGCACGCCAAAACGATCTAAAACTTTGGCAGCCAGAAAAGGCGAGCTCGACTGAGTTTATTGAATTACTTAAAGAACAGAGCCCTGACGTCATCGTCACGGCAGCCTACGGCCAGATCCTTTCGCAAGATTTTTTAGAGGTCGCGAAGCGAGCCGTGATCAATATTCACCCCTCGCTTTTGCCAAAATACCGCGGGGCGACGCCAGTTCAAACATGTTTGTTGAATGGCGAAAACAAGACCGGCGTTAGCATTTTATTTACAGTTAAAAAGTTGGACGCGGGAAACATTATTTCCCAATCCTCAAGTGCAGTTTTGCCACTTGAAACTTCCGAACAACTCATGACTCGACTATTCAGAGAAGGTGCGATGCTTCTGCCAGACACGTTCGCAAAGCTCGCGCGCAGTGATTTTTACGGTATCCCGCAAGATGAAACCAAAGTCACGATTTGCAAAAAAATGGATAAGAATTCTGGCAACATCAACTGGCTACACACCGCCACCGAAATCACACAATGTTATCAGGCTTATCAGCCGTGGCCCGGAGTTTACAGTTATTTAGACGGCAAGAAAGTGGAGTTCACCTCGCTCACCTTCCCTGGTCCCGAACTGAAGCTAAAACCCGGCAGTTATGTTTACCTTCCGACGGAGAAGCAATTAGCGGTTCAGTGCAAAATAGGTAGCTTGCGAATACTTCGCCTAAAACTAGAAGGGCGCAAAGATATCAGTGCAGCCGAGTTTTGGAACGGCAAAAAGTCTCCTTCCCAAGCTTTTGAAAGAGAACCGACATGAAACCAAAAAGGATCGCTGTGGCAGTCTCAGGATCAGGACGCACTCTCGAAAACCTCATTCGCCATCAAGAAAACTATGTCGTCGCCGCCGTAATCGTTTCGAACCAAAAATGTCGCGGCTATACGATTGCTGAAAATGCCAAGCTTCCTGTTTTCCACGACAGTTTTTCGTCACAGGTCTTTGTGAAGGACAAGATTTTTGATTGGTTGGAGAAACACGATATTGATTTTGTCGCACTCGGTGGATTTTTGAAAAAATTTCCAGTGGTCCCATCTTGGCAGGGTAGGATTTTTAATATTCATCCCGCCCTTCTGCCAAAATTTGGCGGTCACAACATGTACGGACATAAAGTTCACGAAGCGGTTATTGCCGCCGAGGAAGATATCTCAGGGGCAACGGTTCACGTGGTCAATGAAATCTATGACGATGGCCCCATTGTAAGCCAAGGCTCTGTAACAATAGAGAAAAATGACACGCCAGAAAGTTTGGCGGACAAGGTGTTCAAAGTAGAATGCTTCTTGTATCCTAAGACCCTAAACGAAATCGCCAAACGGGGCGGATTTCATTCTGATCAAAAACTCATGAGGCTTGAAGACCTTGATAATAAATCCACTCACAGAAGATAACTACACCTCGATGGCACTTGGTTTTCGAGATCGCCAAGCCGGAGTGAGTTTAATTTACGATCCCGAAACCATGGGCTATACTTATAACGCTTACTGTATTGAGACGAAACTTCTCAAAGAACTTTTTACCGCCGAGTATACGTTCTTAGCTGACGCTCTCAGTATGATTAACTCCGAATTTGGTACATGGGAGCTCGTGAGACTCGATGGAAAAAAGAACTGCACCTCATGCGTGGCTAAGTAACTTCATTGTACTCATTTTAATTTCCGTGTGTTCCTTGACCGTTTACGCTCAGACTCCCGAACCTCTTTTGGAAAAAATGTTTGGAACCAAGACACCTGAGAGTCAGTGCAAAACACTTAGCCGTCACCCGAGCGGGGATCTCCAAAGCTTTGACGAACCCCTAAATAAAGCCATTCAAACCTATCTGACTGCATGGCGCAAGGAAGACGATAAGGGTATTTTTGATAGCCTTCACGCCAGTAATCAAGACGCCTTTAGCCAGAAGAAAGTTTATGCTCTTTTGTCGCATATGAAGAAAGCCTACGGAATCCCACTAGAGTTTAGTATTTTGAGGATTTGGGGAGTTTATACAAAAAAAGAAAGCGATGTTTCTATAGAGTGCACCGATGAGGGTCTCAATGTCTTACCTATGTATGGTTACCCTCTGCAAATTTACGTCTGGATGCAGGTGCGCGGTGAGAAGGAACTTGGTCGCCTTTTAACGACTTTCGTCATGACGAAGGGCCTGTGGAAAGTCGGTAGTCTTCATCTCCAGCAGTGGACATTCGGAGGTAAAGATCCTGGTACATGGATGGAAAATGCTGATCTAGACCTGAAAAATAAAAATAATATCAGTGCATACGTGAAATATGAATTAGCCAAAAAACTTATTGTTGAAAGTGGCCCTATTCAGTTCCCTGATAAAGGTATCTTAATCCAAAAGCTTGCCGATCTTAAAAAATCTTATAATTGGGAGAAAAAAATTCGGGAAGAGTTGAAAGGCTTTGACCTCCCTCGCATAGCATCTTTTCATGTAAACAAAATTGGGCCGGCACTTCTCCTTTATTGGCGGCTCGGTAAGCAGACTGAACAAGCTGTACGGGAACTCACCTGCAAACGTATGGGCGAAACTCTGTCGAAGGCAAATATGATAAAGGGACTCGCCGGGGTGCGTTGCCACTTCCTTTACCCGCAGCATCCTATAGATCAAGAAAGCCCGCTCAAAGGCGTCTTCTATAAATTTTAGAGTGTCATGTAGATTGAATAATTCGGTACTCTGAGTAAAGCAATCGTCATTCTGAGCCATCAAGAGCGCAGCTCCGTGTCTCGTGTTTTGCGAACCGGTGAGCAAGAGGAACCGGTGAGGGAGAGATGTGCGAAGGATCCCCTGGTCTCCGTCTCAGAATGACGGATCTGCCAGCTTCTTAGCGCGAGCCAGCATACCATTAACTTGAACATCACTGATTTGAAATTGGCTTTTCGCGGCTATCGCCAGAATGTCATCTCGACTTAAGGACGCAAGCACTTGTCGCATTCGCGGTGACAATGAACTGAGTAACTCATGCAAATGTTCTTTTCCGATATCAGCGGGACCTAATGGCGACATCAACATCATCCAAGGTAAAGATGCGATGCCCTTTTCAAAAATACCTGAACGTATTGCCAAATCTATACCCGCAACCTGGCCATCCGGGCCAATCATCCAGTTGTGCGGATGCATATCTGGTATGCCCAGTACGACATATCCCGCCCATGTGTCTGCTATTTTTGTCTGAATAGAAGGATCCAGATATCTCCACATTTGGTCCCTATTATCTTCATTCTGAGACTGTCGGGCTTCGATTGCGGCTTTGTATTCGGGAACTCGCAAAAGGTGGTCGATACCCAATTCAAACGGTTCATCGAAGAAGCTGGCCACACTCATCAAAAAATCTGTATTTTCACGCATGAGAAACGCAAGTTCTTCGTCTGGATTCTGTTGAATATGCAACTTCAGTTCACTGACAAGTGACTTGGGCATGTATGCAATCGAAACTTTCGCCGTCAATAGTCCTAATCCTTCAAAAGTGTCCGATGCAAACACTTCAAACTGCAGGTCATTCGTGTGGCTTTCTAGACGCAAAACAACTTTGCCCTCAGGCACATGAACATAGAAACTGCGCTTACTATGTGGCAGTACCTCGAAAGATTGGACTTCGAAGTCACCTTTTTCGAAACTCTGAACAAGGTTTTCCTGATGAGCGCGGAAGGCAAAAACAGATTCACACGCCCAGGCTTGCGAAGAATGCGTTTGAAGTGCCAAGAACAATAGGGAAGTTAGAAAAAGATGTCTCATAGAGGCCAATTTACCGATGATTAATAAATAGTCAACATATAACTAACTCTCTGAAACTATTGATTGAAAAGGCCACGAATTGAGTCGCCAAGCTCGGCTCAGGCGACAACTTATCACAATACCGAACTTTTCTGTCAGCTTCTTGGCGCTGCCCCTACCCTCAATCGCAGGCTGACAAGCATTTTCAACCACAACGCCCAATCTCAAAACCTTCAGAGTTAGAATAACATTAGGAGAAACCTCCACAAAAAAACACCCTCAAATGAATGGAAACAACTTTGACGACTCCAGCGCCAAAACGCATGGCGGAGCTGCACAGCGCTCTGCTTAAGAAATCCTTCGAAGATGTGAAAATACTATGGGGTTACAACAGCCGAGCCATTACTTCTTACGCTGGCACTTTTCACGATAGTTTGCCCGCGACATCCACGGCGACGGAATATCAGTCCATAGTGGATAGCTTATCTTCAAGCGATATCATTTTGTTTGGAGATTTTCATACCTTTCGACCGACTCAAGAAACCTTCGTCAAAATCATGCAAGACTTTCTGAACACGCATCGGGAACACAAAATTGCGATCGCACTTGAAATGAATCGAGTCGTAGATCAAAATGCCATTGATTCTTATCTGAATGATAAACTTACGGAAGCCGAGTTTCTGAAAAAAATCTCGTATCAAAAGTACTGGGGGTTTCCATGGGATCACTTTCGCATTATTTTCGAGTTTGCCCGGCAAACAAAAACCAAAATCATCGGCATAAATGCGCGCCATGGTGGCGAATCCGAGCTTCATGAACGTGACACATTAGCTGCGGAACAAATCTGTCAGTTCCGTCAAAACCATTCCGATCTACACCTGTTTTGCCTTGTCGGCGAATATCATTTGGCCGAGCCGCATTTACCTGCCAAAATATTAGCAAACACCGCAGATACAAAGTTACTGCGAATTTTCAATAATACGGATCGGTTCACACACGATACGCAGACATACGACCCGAGCACTGCGCAGTATCTTCAGATCAACGCAAATAGCTACTGCATTCTGAATGCGCCGAGTTGGCTCAAGTGGCAAAGTTTAAATTTGTGGAAGAACCCTCACCACGACCTCACCTCTGTTTATGCAGATGATGAATTTGACTTAGACTATCATTTTTACACGATATCGAAACAACTCGATCAGTTTTTTGAGACCAATCTATCGGATGACAACCTTAAGAAGTTTCGAATTGCCCCCATCACAGATAAGCAGCAGCTTAACAACTCGCCCGACGAGAGACGCATTCGACTAGATGGATTCTCGTTTCTGGGTTCTAAGCTTATTCTTTCCCAACTCAACCACGAGTATATCAACGAAGCTGCGGGTCAGTTTCTGCATTTGACGGGGCAACCTTCCCCCTCTCCCGACCAACAAGATCAGGCCTTTTACTTACGCGTTTTTCAATATGCTGCCGGGGTCTTCACTGCAAAACTTCTTAACCCTCAGCAAAAAATGCAATGCATTCAGGGCATGCAAACACATCTTCGCGATATCAACCAACATCATCTCAAAGGGCACGCAAAGCATCGTCGACATGGAGAACGAGAAGCGATACGACATCAGGACTGGCTGCAACGCCGTCTCAGTATTCATGGTGGCAAATTCGGCAAAGCTCCGCTGGTCGTATATTTGACCGACGAGCATCTGAACTATGAAATCAGTCGTTGCGTCGGTCAAATCACCGGCCTACATTTGTTTCACCTCTATGTGAATCATTACATAAGCCATCGCGAAGTCGGTCAGTTGCTCTTTCATTTTCCCGCTCAGGACATTGAATCTTTGTGGCAGAAGATGCGGTCGATTTTCACAAAGACTTCACCACAAGCCTTCTTAAACGCGGCTTAAAAAAGATTAACTTTCAAAAATACCCAGCGGCTCGACTCTTGGTCGTAGTGAAACCACTTTTTAGAAGATTCGTCCGGACCAAGGATCTGTTTCAGGAGCAGACGAGCGCGGCTAAGGCGCTTCACGACATTGTGATCAATAGCCCGACGCAACTGCTCCGAGAATCCACGAGTTTCCCCAAATAGCGCGGAAGTTAACTCTTCTTTCGACAGGCTATGTCCGCGGCTCTCATGAAATATTTTGCAAATCTCAAGAGTAGTGGGACTGACGGACAAGTCGTACCGACGACCGCGCCAGACCAAATATTTTTCCACAATCATAGGATAGTCTGCGATCAGCGGAAGGTGTTCTGCAAGTCGCTCGCGACCGTGTACATGTATCCAGTTCTCAATACCCTTTACCAGTGTAGAAAGCTCTGCTGCGGCATTCATAGAAATCCCCTTGTGTCATTTGGAAGGGGATTATAACTACACATCCCCTCTCCAAAGCATGACCAAATTTACTCTACAAGAACCATGTCTGACTGGTGTAAATTCTGCAGGTTAGCGAAATCCGCGCAATTCAAATTTACATTTCATTTCGTTATAAAGAATAGGAATCAGGCGAGAGGTTAATCTGAATATATCACTGCGCCAAAGAGGCCTTCAAATCATCTTCGATTTTTTCTGAGGAGTATCCCAGGGCTTTGCCAAAATTAACCACATCATTTCGTTCCCACTGTGCTGCAGAAGCATTATTTCGGTTCTTCGCCATGACGCTTGCATAAACGAGTAGAGACTGTGAGTAAAAGCGCTTAGCATGAGCTTTTTGCGTGACATATCTATTGTTTCGACCTTTATTTAGAAAATCCGATTTATGCAAAACCGCGAAAGATTCGGCGTGCTCTTCTCCATAATTGCGCGGAAGGATCTCGACATCTATTCCGCTCATTTGCATTCTTCCATCTATGAAGGTCAAAGCATGAAGCTCTTCACTCGACTGACTCGCCTCCACAACTTTTTGCTGAATCATAACTTTGGAGACCTGATCCACTTGGATAGGCTTGCCATTCAAGAAGACCTGAAGGACTGCATCGGCACCTTTTAAACTATAGTGTCTCGGGTGAATCGCCACTTCCAGAATAAGATTCTTGCCACCGGTAAATGTATAGTAGTTGCTGGGTCCATGTGACTTTGAGGCAAAACTCGCGGCCTCACCAATGACACTGGCGCCTTTCAAATTGTCTAGAATGGATATCGTGGGTCTTCCCTCAAGAGTTTGCATAAGAGCGAACTTCTCAAAAACCCCATGAGAAATATAAATGGGCATGTATGCATCTAGGTCGTAATAGACATGCATCGGAAAGCTTTCACCACGCGCGCGGGGAAGCATTGATTTGTCTTGATCAAATACGTAAGAATAGACGTCCTTTAAAGAGCCTTGGTAATTGTGATAATAGGAAAGCAGAACCTGAAACTCACCGTGATCAATAACTTTGTCGGCTTTGGAAAGTTGATGCCATCTGCCAATATTTTCCTTCAGCTGCTCGAACAAAGCCGGATCATTCGCCGAACCCATCTCCTGGATTTCACTTTGCGAAGGCATCGATTTGCATCCCACTAGCATGAAGAGCAACGTGGCTAAAGTGATATGGCGCATCATGATTCCTTCCTCATTCACCGTTATTTTTTTGGCTGTTGCAATCACTTTATCACACTCCCACTCTGGCCTCAAATGTCGGCAAGACTTGGCTAGCCAAAATTTAGATGAGATTAAAAGGATCGACGTCGATTTTGATACTGAGATCTTTGGGAGCTTTGGCGAAACGATTCTGGAAAGCCGTAAGCAATGATTTGACGACGCTCGTCTTTGCAGAGCTTACGATAAGTGTACGACGATATCGTTTGCGAATAAGCTCGATAGGTGGGAGTGTTGGACCCAGAACGCTTAAATCTTCCATGCCATAGGTGGCCATAAACTGGTCCACCCACTTGCCAATCATGGCACTGTAGTCATCGAGAGTGCGGCGATGGGCCGAACTAATTTCGATCATCGCCATGCGTGTAAAAGGCGGATAACCCATGGACTGGCGCATCGTCAGTTCGGCATCAGCAAACGTTTTATAGTCATGCTGCAAAGCAAACTGAATGACCGGATGTTGGCTATTGGCTGTCTGCAAATAAACTTCACCCGCCTGATCGGCCCGACCGGCGCGACCCGCGGCTTGAACCACCAATTGAAAGGTTTTTTCGCCTGAGCGAAAATCGGGAAAGTTCAGACACTGATCGAGTTCCAGCAATACAATCATCGTGACTTTGGCAAAATCATGGCCTTTGGCTAAGATTTGCGTCCCGACAAGGATATTGATTTCGCCTTCGCGAAACTGCTGAATGATGCGAGTCAGTTCTTCACGTTGACTCGCCACATCCGAATCCAATCGGACAATTCTGGCGCCTGTGATTTTTTCGGACAAAAATCCTTCGACTTTTTCGCTGCCATAACCCACCGCAAGTAACTCATCACCAGTGCGTTCCGCCAGGATTTCATCAAGATCTGCTTTGTAATCGCAGTAGTGGCAGCGGGCTTGGCGCTTATCGCGATGCAAAGTCAAACTGATGGCACAGTTAGGGCATCGAATGGCCTGACGATCTTTTGATGAATAAATATAATAGGAGTATCCACGACGATTCACGATCACAATCGACTGACCGCCACGCGCGTAGTTTTCCTGAAGCTTCAAAACAATTTCGTCATCGATAGGCACTTGATCCGCTTGAGAAAAATTAGAATTCAAAATTTTCTGCCCAAACTTATGCCCCGGCTTTACGGCAAGTGTGGTGATATGCGGAAGCATGCGCCCCTCCACCCGCTCCAAGAGCTCAACCAGCACATATTTTCCAGTCCGCGCGTTATGATAGGACTCCAGTGACGGAGTGGCACTTCCCAGAAGAACGGCCGCTTGCTCCATCTTGGCACGTACGATGGCAACGTCACGGGCATGATAGAGTAGACCCGAACCTTGCTTATAACTTCCGTCGTGCTCTTCATCGATTATTATGAGTTTTAAATATTTAAATGGGGCGAAAATCGCCGAACGCGGACCTATCAGGATTCGCGCGCGTTCATGCCGAATGCGCTGCAACTGCTCCCACCGAGTATTGGTTGACATTGCCGAATGCACAACGGCCACTTCCCCCGGAAATCTGCGCGTAAAGGTATGTGTCATCTGAGGTGTTAATGAAATCTCAGGCACCATGACCAGAACTTGCGCCGACGGATCGCGTTCGATAAGTTCGGCTATCGATTGCATGTAAAGTTCGGTTTTACCTGACCCTGTTACGCCATGTAGAAGAATGGGTTTGGGATCTTCTTTATTTCTTAGGGCAATCTGTAGCTCGGCAAAAGCCTTAGCTTGATTTTCAGTCAGAGCTAATTTGTCGTCTGCCTTGGCAACTTCAGTTTCCAGTTCCGTGACATACTGCTTTTCCATATCGTCAATAGGCCGACTACGAACTTCTTGCGATTCACTTAAACAGACCAAACCTTCTTTGATCCATTTTTTGACGCTCTCAGACTCTAAACCGATTCCCTTTAGTTTTTTATTCAGCGTGACCTTAGCTAATACTTTCTTTTTGCCAAAAATTTTATGGAGTCTCTGGCCTTCTTCATTATCTTGTTGGGAAGCGAATATGCCGGGGGGCGTCAGAATATAATTTTGCTTTTTTATATTTTGACTGCTCGCAGGCAGCATGGCTTTAAGGACTTCCCCGACGGGATGCATATAGTACGCGCTGAGCCATTTCGCCAAATCCAGCAACACCGGACTATAAATGGGACCTTCGTCGAGGACTTTGATGATGTCTTTCAGCTTTACATCGGAGTCAGCTGATTCATGATGCATCACTACGCCGATCAGCTTGCGGGAACCAAAAGGAACCAAGACTCGGACCCCAGGTGCTAAGTCTTCCGGTGATCGATAGCTGAACGCACCCGAAACGGGAGCATATACAGCAACTTGGATCTCCTGACTCATGGACTGGATCGCTTTCTCATATCGTATAAAAATGAAAATCTAAGTCACGTTAAAGACTTGCCTACCTGCAGTGATTCCGCTATTTTCCTCCTTTACGTATCAGCTGTGAGGTCAGTTTGTCCAGAACTGCCAACCCTGAATGTGGTAATCGAGTGACGGTAAAGATTTTAGTACCGCACGCAATGAGGAGCAAAGCTTAGACATGGTCGCTATTATTCGCAAAAAAAGACGCCTTATGAATCGACGTAAGCGTAGTCTAGATCCAACAACAGTGATCGACTACAAACGTCCCGATATTCTCAAAAGATTTGTAACAGATCGCGGCAAAATCATTCCACGCCGAATCTCTGGTGCTACAGCTGCTCAGCAACGAGCGATTTGTGTTGCCGTGAAACGCGCACGTTTCCTTTCTATTATCCCTTCTTCGAACGCACATCGTAACGAAAGAGGTTTTTCTGGTTTGGTTTCCATGTCGTATGCTATTTTTGATCGCAATCACAAACCATACTCTCGTGATTCCCGCGGTCCTCGTGACGAAGGTCGTGAAGGTGGCGGTGGTTATGAAGGTGGACGTGACCGAGATGATGGTGATTCCGATAATAGAAGCTTCGGCGGAGATGGAGATCAATAATGTCTAGACGTTGCCCTTTAACTGAAAAAACAATCCAAGTTGGACATCGCGTTTCTCACTCGAATGTCAAAACGAACCATCGCTTCCTGCCAAACTTGCAAAAGAAAAGATTTTGGTCGGCTGCGCAAAACAAATTTATCTCTATGCGAGTGAGCACTCAAGCGATTCGCTCGATTGATAAAATGGGTTTCGATACATTCCTGAGAAAACTTGGTCTGAAGAAATAACATCTCATTTTTAATCCCCCGA
Organism: Oligoflexales bacterium; assembly: GCA_041740975.1. Taxonomy (GTDB): domain Bacteria; phylum Bdellovibrionota_B; class Oligoflexia; order Oligoflexales; family JALZUQ01; genus JBGSKV01. The sequence continues at coordinate 48,605 of JBGSKV010000098.1, forward strand.
CATGCGTCGGAAGTGGATCAGGAGCACATATGGGTCGCGGAGATAATCGTCGTACACCTAAGAAGAAGCGCGCAAAAGCACGCGCTAAGAAAAAATCGAAAATCAGAACACAAAAAGCTAAAGCGAAACCTAAAAAATAATCTTCCCTTCCTCCCGTGGGTTTAGAACTCTTCAATTTTGGTGAGTTTGAGGGAAACCAAGAAATCATCAAAGTTCAAGAGTTCTATGTTTGAAGTGTATACGGATGGCGCTTGTATTGGTAACCCTGGCCCAGGCGGCTGGGCTTACATACTTCGCAATGCCAAACTAGGCCTAGACGAATCCAAATCCGGAGGCGAACCGGCAACGACCAATAATCGCATGGAACTTTTAGCCGTAATTTCTTGCTTCGAAGACTTCAATCAAAATCCCAAAAATAAACCCAGTGAGTTTACTGTATATTCTGACAGCAAATATGTCGTGGATGCTTTCCGTCAAAATTGGATTGATGGATGGCTGAAACGTGGCTGGAAAGCATCCAATAAAAAACCTGTAAAAAACAAAGACCTATGGGAGCGAATGATCGCCGCGGCGAAACCTCACCACATCACCTGGGAATGGGTCAAAGGTCACGATGGACATCCAGAAAATGAAGAGTGTGATCGGATGGCAACTCAGGCCGCGGCCATGCATGCTCGCAGTTGACATATAGGGCTTTATTCTGCTATTTGCTTGATCTCTATAATAAATTTCTGTGTAACAGGAGATAACGTGCCTTACCATAAATCATCAGAAAAGCGGATGCGATCAGACGGCAAGAAACGCCTACGTAACCGTGAAAGTATGGCCGCAACGCGTACCATCGTAAAAAATCTTGAATCAAACTTGGGCGAACTAAAAGGCCAACCTGATAAAGCTAAAGAACTTCTTCGCGCCGCTCAAAGCAAACTTGCAAAAGCCGCTGCCAGTGGACGTATGAAAAAAAATACTGTGGCTCGCAAAATCAGCCGATTGGCTGCCATGGTTCGCAAAGCCACTGCTGGTGAATTCGCACCGCAAGCTACGAAAACCCGTTCAAAACCTAAGAAGTAATTATAATTCAGGGACACATAACTAATTTGTATAAATAAAAAGCCCGAAGTTTTCAGACTTCGGGCTTTTTATTTATACAA
>JBGSKV010000099.1:0-18092 GCA_041740975.1 Oligoflexales bacterium
GTCCCTGGGCACGCCATTGCTGGGAGGTTCGACACGATGCAACGCACGCAGCAAAAAGTGAGTGTGAAAGGCGGAGCAAATTTAGATATCCGGCCGCGAAGCGGCCGAATGTTCATTAAACTATGGATTGCAGGTAGAAAACTTTTCACTACCACCGCCCGCATCGCATCCAAAGCTGCCGTATTCAAACGGCACGAAACCAGTAATTCTTCTGAAATGACAGGTTTGTTCACATGCATTTATGACCCAGCTATCCACGCCGAAGGCATTATCGTTTATTGTGTTTTCTTTAAGTTGAGCAGTGACTCGCCAACCCAAATTATTTTTATCACCAGTTGGAAAAACGAGAGTTAAAGCATAGTTTGATGCTTTGCAATCGCCGTCCTTGTAACCAAAGGGGTTGTCGTAGTCGCAATCTATGCGGTCAACACCATTGAGTTGACAAGTCACCGCACCCTCAAATGTTCCTTGTACTTTGCATAGAGAGGCTTCAAACAAAATATCTTTATTTTCTGCCTGCCAACTACTTATAAGATTTTGCGCGTAGCTTATCTTCTGAATAGCCTCGACTTGCAAAGCTTTGTATTTCACTCTTTTCATGGCGACAATAGACATGGAAGTCAGAATACCCATAAGAGATATTACGAGCATGTACTCGAGAAGGCTAAATCCGTTTGATTCTCTAAAATTCACATTCAACTCGGGTAGTATGTGGCAAATAATTGTAGCATACGGGGATATTTCTGCTGTTTGACCAAGATCATCGAAAGGTACCGAAAACCACTGCTTTGTTCCCACCACTATGCAAACCGATCGTCATTAGACGTCTTTTAATATAGTAATTACAAACAGTTATGATCTATCCTCATGACTTTGCCCGCCTTCGTCGAATAACTAAGTAGAACTTTTAAGTTCTCAAAGGAGGTAGCGTTATGGGCGATAGAAGTCCTAAAGACAAGCAGAAGAAAAAGAAACACCACGACAAGGAGATTGATGAAGTCAATCGTGCGCGTAAAGAAAAACAACAAAGAGATTCACAGGTGCCAGCGCCGGGACAACCGGACCAGCGCAAAGTGGGTTGACCTAACATAAACTAAGTTAAGAAACTTGCCCCGTCTCATGACGGGGATTTTTTTGCAAAAGAAAAACCCCCGCCATGCAGCGAGGGTTTTTTATTTTAAATCCACAGACAGCTTACTTTAGGCCATAAGCTTCCATGCAAGAGTCCATATCTTTGTGTTCAAAGGGATTTGAACAGCCACTGCGGCCAGACTGTTTGCAAGTACCTGTCGCTTCGTCCAGTTCATAACCAGACCAGTAAGCCATGCAAGTTAAACCGCCATCCGCAGGAAGTTTGCGTACGCTTTTCGATACATTGAGGTTATGAACGACGATGTTTTCTTGGCTATAGACGCCTTCCACGCGAACTTTGCGAATGGAATGTGGAGCGACAATGCAGCGAACAACTTTGGAGGCTTCGCTGGCGATATTTTGACCGGCAACATAAAGGTGAAGCTGACCATCTTTATCTTCCGAGTGAAAAACGACGTCACCAAGTTTATCAACGCAGCCATGGAGTGTAAAATCTAAGCTGATTTGAGTGGTCATAGTTTCGATCGAAGCTTCAGCTTTGTATCCACTTGGAAAAATGGTGGAGACACCCGCGATATCGCCATAAGGCAATGTTTTGGCAAGAGCTGGTGACTGAGATGATAATCCAATGATTGCTGCTACGATGATCCCGATTGCTTTTTTCATATATTCTCCTAAGTTTTGAAAAGCATATTTTTGAACTTGCGTGTTTATAGGTGAAATCCTTGGTGGTTATAAATTATTAGTTATGATCGAAGACCAGTAGTTTAAGTAATCGGCCTCTGGCGATATTATAGTAGTTATATCAGTTAGTTACCAAAAGCCCGCGCTCCGGCATCAACATAAATCGACATTCTCTATCTCGGTAATGGCCAGCATGTATAAAAAGTTCCTGGTCATGTCTCACCGAGCTTTACGATTTAGACGACGGCAGGTAAATTGGGCGACATGAGTTTTCACCTGTTCGGTCAATGTCATAATCCATTCTTCTTGATGCACGGTGGAGCTGGGCCCGAAGATCCACAAAAAAATGTCATCGTCGAAAGTTCGGCAATTATCTTAGAATTAGCGCGACGAATTGAAATTGCGAAGTTAGGATCAGCGTTAGACGTCACCCAGGCGTGTATGGAAGCACTCGAATTAGAACCAATTTTTAACGCTGGCCTTGGGTCAGCATTGCAACGCGACGGCGAAGCTCGACTGACCGCTGCTTTTATGGATGGATGGGAGCAGAAATTTGCCGCCGTTCATGGCCTAACCGGACATGTTCATCCGAGTAAAATTGCTCGGTATTTACTGAATAGAAAATCACGTGTGATCGGCATGCCCGGAGCGCAGATGCTGGCGAAAGAGTTAAGTTTACCGCAAGAATCCCCGATTACGGAAAAGCGCCTTCGTTCATGGAAGTTGAGAAAATCCCGTGCCAGCGACTGCGATACAGTCGGGTCGGTTTGTTTGGACTCTCATGGGAAGCTTGCAGCGGCTACGAGTACCGGGGGTCGTGGTTTTGAATATCCTGGACGATTGAGTGATTGTGGGACCGCCGCCGGTAATTTCGCAACACGATGGACTGCAGTAAGCTGCACCGGAGTTGGTGAAGAAATTGTGGACGCGGGGCTTTGTGTTCGAATCGATACTCGCGTGAGAGACGGCATGACGCTGACGGAAGCTTGCAAACTTTGTTTGAAGGAAGCCGAATCTCTTGGGCATCAATATGGGTGGATTGCTATCGACCACAAAGGTCACTGGGCAGTTTGCCATACGACACCTAGCATGGTTTTTGTGGGGATGGACGCGAAGAGTATCATTTTTTCGTCTGCCGACTGCTTGGATTGATCGCGGGCGGAGTCTGTGAGACGAGCAATATTATTTTTTTCTCATTAAAAATAGACCATCAGAAATATGCAAGAATACTCGCTCTACTCGAGTGTCAAGCATGACAAGGTCGTTGAACTTACGAATGGCTATCGTATGTTCGGATTGATCATGAGAGTCTACAATCCTGCCGCTCCACATAACATTGTCCGCGATAACGATTCCACCTGGTCGCAATATTTCTAAAGCTCTTTCATAATATACGGACATAGCTTCTTTATCAGCATCTATAAATACCAAATCAAATTGACCGGCATTTTTCTTTGCAAAAGTCTGTAGCGTTGTTTTTGCATTTCCTAAAATGAGTTCAATGCGGTCGTCTAAGCCAGCGTGTTTAAAATAACGCGCCGCGATTGCAGTAGCATTGATATCGATATCCAAAGTAATAAGTTTTCCGTCTGGAGGTAATGCTGAAGCCATGCAGATAGCGCTGTACCCTGTAAAACAGCCAATTTCTAAACATTTTTTGGCGCCGAGCATTTTGACCAACAGATGCATGAACATGCCTTGGTCGCGACTTATTTGCATGCGTGCAAGTGGATGTCTAGCCGTTTCCGCTTCTAATTCGTCTAATATAGGGTGTGGGAGATCACAGTGATTAATGACATATTCATATAAATCGGGAGTCATCGGAACTGTTTTCAAGTCTTTGCCTCCATTAGATTTGGATCTAGATGAGGCAGCGTACTTGTTTGAGTCGAATCTATCAATCACCGACTAGAAAAGGTCAGTCATTAGTAACCGCGTGAACCAAGGTCGTCCACAACTCCCTGCAAAAATTGAGGATAATCAATCCCTGAAGGTCCTAGGCTCAAATAGGTGCGACCTGTTAGGTCGATATGGTCCGCATCCAAGACGCCGCGAAAGTTGCCCCACTTTGATGATTCGACAGGAACCATGCCGTCATTATCACCGCTTTTTAATTTCAAAGCTGTCCAAGACATCTGCATCATCATGTTGATTTTATCTTTGCAACCTAAGCCCGTCACGATGCAAGTTTTTGCACCATAGGATTGGTAGTAGACGGCTGAGTTATCTGGTGTCTGTGGATTAAAAGTTCCCGTGATAAATTTTTCCGACAAATTTGCAACGGCACCTTTGACATCACTTGCTCCGCCAGAACCATTCGTAACTTTGCCGAATAGCCCCACCATCATGTTTAGCATGGTGTCGCTATAGAATGGCAAGATGTAGGCCGCGCCGTCAGCTACCGGAGTGCCTCGGTGTGGAGTCGAAAGGGTTGTCAAAGATGCAATTTTACCGCCTAAACCAAGTGTTGAAATCACATGACGTGAGTCCAAGCCACCCATGGAGTGTGCGATGATATTAACTTTCGCCGCACCCGTTTCACTGAGGATTTTCTGAATTTGCGTTGCGAGTTGTTGACCGCGAATGGCGATCGTATTAGCTGTACTAACTTCGGTTCCATAAACTTGGATGCCATTACCTTTGAAAACTTTGGCCATGTCGCCAAAGCTACCGAATTTTGCTCCGTCCATAAACCCATGGTGAAGGACTAGGGGATAACGTAACCGGCCATTCGTTATAACTGAGCCACCAGTTGTCCCACCATTGCCAGTGACGCCCGTGACATCGGAACCCGTATTTGGATTATTTGCGTTGGATTTTTTCGGTGCTGGTTCATCACCGCAGCCCCAAAACATGAAGGAAGCCATGACTATGGCAAACATTTTCATAATCAAAATCCTATAAAGCAGGAAAGTCCTTCTATCCTTATCGGCCCGAGTACTCTAAAACTTGAGGAAAACAAAAAAAACGGCAGTTTTTATAAAGATTATAATAAGTTAGAAGCCTTTAAAGCGACGGTTTTACGACTGCCTAAAATGCAGTTATGTTCAGTATTGAGAAATGGAAAAGGTGGCGAGTATGAAAAATCTCGAGTTTTTGAGCCTCTATGGCAGTGAAGCTAAAGTCTACGTTGGTGATTTGAGTAGACTTCGCATTCAAGTGTTTCGCGAATTTCCTTATCTTTACGATGGCAACATTGCTTATGAGAAAAATTATTTAGAAACCTATTTTTCCTGTTCGGAAAGTTTCGTGGTTCTTTGCAAAGATCAAAATAGGATAGTGGGCGCCACGACAGCCATCCCCCTCAAATTTGAAACGGTTGAAGTGAAAAAGCCGTTTATTGTGAATAACCTTGATCCTGGTGACTTTATGTATTTTGGCGAATCTATTTTGCAACACGAGTACCGAGGCCTCGGCATTGGTAGAAGGTTTTTTGAGTTGCGAAAGGCTGCTTCTCATGCCGGCGGCTACAAACGAAATTGCTTTTGTGCCGTTATTCGTCCTGATGACCATCCCCTTCGTCCGGCGGACTTTAAAAACTTGGATGGATTATGGCAAAAAATGGGTTTTGAAAAGCACTCTGCACTTAAGACTAAGTTTAAATGGCAAGATATCGATGAGGTTTCCGAAACCGAGAAAAACATGCAATTTTGGCTTTCTAAAGCATAAAAAAACCCCAATCCTTCGATCGGGGTTTTCCAATATAAAGACTCGTTAGATCTGCACTTAGCCGCCCATACCACCAAAAATTTTTGCGAAAAAGTTTTTGACTGGACCTGCATTTGGATCTGTAGTCGTGTCCGTACCAGTATCCGTACCGGTTGCACCACCACCTAATCCTGAAAACATACCAAGTATGCTTTCCATATTGAACATATCACCCATGCCTCCACCAGTGTCGGCAGTTGCAGCTGGATCCGGCGTAGCGGTGGCGTTCAAGAAATCGTCACTATTGGCCGCAGGAGTCGGTTCGACATATGCATCTGCCGCAACTGCTGGTTTTACTTTGACTGGAGTTTCTTCTCCGCAAGATACATTGAGTATTGCTACTAATGAAATTGCTGCAAGAATAGAAATAGGACGTTTCATGACTTAGTGCTCCTCTAACGAAAAAGAATATATACGAATCTTACCCCCCTCTTCGGACTTCACCGCGTCACACTTGATTTTCATCTCTAACTATTTGATTTAAAAAGGCTTAAGGACGTCTATTTTTTCAAAGCCCGTTCGAAAATTGGGCCGAAATGAGTCGGCAAGGGTCAGGATTCGGTAGCCTTGGTTTGGATCCATGGCTATGGTTTGAAAGCAAGTCCATCCAGTCGTCACGACATCATCAATCAATAGAATGTCACTTATTTTGGACTCCTGATTATCAACTGGTGAATAACTAATATTTTCTGGTCGATTTTTCTGTGACAAGGCGGCTCGTTTTTTTAGGCGCCAGTACTGAGATGAATCCGTCAACACAATCTGTTTCTGTAGGGAATCGGAAAGTTTTTTAGCAAGCCAATAGGCTATATCGAAACGACCTCGCAGTCGTCCCCATAAACTGGAAGGAGCAGGCATAATGTATTGTTCTCGAATTGGACCGGGCGACAGGATTGTGGCCTCTAGCATCTTTAAGCCGAGGAAGTGCAGAATAGAAAAGCGATTTTGAACTTTCGCGTGGAGAACGAGTTGCCTGACAAGTGAATCATAAGGCCATAGGCTTTGAATGGAGACGAGGTTACTTGGCCACGAGGGGTGTCGGGAGCGCTGCATAAGATAAGCATTTTCTCGCAGCGTATTGTAACAAATGGAGCATAGACTGAAGTGTTGGGGAAGTTGGGGATAACTTTTGCAGAGGCTACACCAGTGCCAAGTCGTCATAAATCAACCGTGGTGATATGCGGACCCATGCAAGATGCTGAGGCTGCGATAAACTTGTTCCCAGACGATAAGCCAAGCCATGTCACTCGTAAATGTTCCAGCCGATAGACTCCACAAAAACTGACAACTTGCTCTCTGGCTATCATCTAAGCCGTATGGTCCGCCAACGACGAAGCAAATCGTTTTGATCGCAGGATCTAGGCGCCACTGAGCAAGCTTCTCCGCAAGCGCTGGCGATGAAAGCGCATGTCCCCTCTCATCGAGTGCGATGTAGAAAGCGCCGGGCACAAAAACCAACTCATTTTTCAAGATTTGAGAAGAAACGTCGCAGTAGGCACGCAATCGTTTTTCGTATTCGGCCACAAGTGTATGAAACAGCGGTTCCGAAATTCGACCTAACTTAACGAATTGAACTTTCATGCTTTAGCAAGTCTAGGAAATTTGTAGGGGAACAAAAGTAGCTTTCGGCCAAAGACGTTCCAATGCGTAATAATCACGAAGATAATCGAAGAAAATATGCACTAAAAGCGGGCCATAATTCATCACGACCCAGTTACCTTCATGTTGGCCTTCCACTATCGACGGCTTCAAGCCTAGCTCAGCGAGACTGTCCTCTATCGCTTCGCTAATGGCTCGGGCCTGATTATTGTTTTGCGCCGAGCAGATCAGCTGCATATCACACAAATCTGATGCAGTACCGAGGTCCATTAAAATAAGCCGGCTGGCTTTTTTGGACAAGGCCGCTTTTGCAGCCTCGTATGCGATATCTTTTGCTTCCATTTTCGTTCTCCCTCTATTGATAAATCAGGTGACGATTGGCATAGGCCGCGACTTTCGGGTCCAGCCAATCAGAGTGTTCGTTTTTATTTTCGCGAATGAGCCGGCTTTGAGCGGCGGACAGCTGGTTTCTAATAAACTCAACCTTACCGTCAAATTCAGGCTGACCATTCCAATTCTGTTCTCTATCTGTCGCGTCATCTCGGGCTGCTACGAGTAGGTCGGCAATCTCCAGAATCTTCTTGTATTCGTGCCATTTTGTAAATGACTTAAGTTGATCGTCACCCATCAAAAATGACAATCGTTCCGGTTTGTACAAATCTTTAAAATACAGCAACGTATGCAAAGAATAGTTCGGCGAACTCAAGTTTTTCTCGACATTAGATACTTCTACATGTTCCAGTTCTTCAAAAAGTAAATGACACATCATTTGTCGCTGCTCGTAAGTTGCTTGCGGCAACTTTTCTTTATCCGTCGTCTGTGGTGGAGCGAAACTTGGTACCACGTAAATCTGCGCTTTCGGAAATCTCCGCGAAGCTGTTTTTACCAGCGCCAGGTGACCTTCATGCGGAGGATCAAAGAAACCTCCAAAAACAATAATGTGCGCGTGCTTTGACAAGGTGATTACTGTAGGTAAGAATGGTTGGCGACGAAGACCTTGTCTTGCCGAGTGCCGTCAAATAGGACGGTAAAATTTGTATCTTCCGGAGGATTGAGAGCTGAGACTGTAGAATACAGTTCTGATTTCAAACGCTCGATACCGTCGCCAGTGTAGGCGGAGATAATGTAGCATTTCATACCTTGTTCATCGAAATATTCCTTGGCGGCATCAATCGGTTCCACCTCTTCGATGATGTCTTTTTTATTAATCGCGACCATATAGGTTTTGTCAGAAAACTCAGGTTGAAAAGTCAAAAGCTCATGTTGCAATTTGGTATGTTGCTCAATGATATCTTCTTTGGATTTGCAGAAACCATCCAACATGAACAGAATACATTTGGTTCGTTCTAAATGTCGAAGGAAGTCATGGCCCAAACCACGGCCCATACTAGCACCTTCGATGAGTCCTGGAATATCGGCCATAACGAAGGAGTTTTCTGGACGACCCGCGCATTCAACGACACCCAGTTGAGGCGTTAACGTCGTAAATGGATAGTCGGCAATTTTTGGTTTAGCTGCCGATACGCGGCTAAGTAGGGTCGATTTGCCAGCATTAGGAAATCCAGCGAGGCCGACATCAGCAAGCAACTTTAACTCGAGATCTAACACGAGCTCTTCACCTGGTTGACCGTCCGTTGAAAAATCCGGTGCTTGGCGTGTGGCGGTGGTGAACTGCATGTTGCCATAACCCCATTTGCCTCCCTTTGCAACGGTGACGCTATCGCCATGTTTGCAAAGTTCGCCGACTAATTCGGAGTTCTTTTTAACAATCACGGTTCCCACTGGAACTGGCAAATAAAGATGTCGTCCACACTTGCCTGTACGGCCGTTTGGTCCACCTTTGCCCCCATCTTCCGCGTAGAAATTTTCCTTATATCGAATATGGCTGAGTGTATTGAGTTGTTCGTTAGCGATGAGGATAACGTCGCCGCCCGTCCCCCCGTTCCCACCATAGGGACCAAGCTTTGGCATGTTACGCGCGCGATTAAAACAAACGAGGCCGTCGCCGCCCTTGCCAGCTCTTACTGTAATTGATGTTTGATCGATAAACTTCATTTTGAAAAACGGTCCGGTTAATCTCTATTTTCTTAAAAATAATTTAAGCCTGACGAAAACCGTCAATTCAATGCTTTATAAAAATAGAGACAAGGACCTTACTCAGCTGTGTCTGGGATCACGCTGACAAATTTTCTTCCACGAGCTTTTTCAGCGAAATGCACTATGCCCGACTCAGCGGCATAAAGTGTAAAATCACTACCTGTACGCACGTTGGCGCCAGCATGGAAGGAACTTCCGACTTGTCTTACTATGATGCTTCCAACATGGATATGTTGTCCGCCAAATACTTTAACGCCGCGATATTGAGGGTTAGAATCTCTACCGTTTTTAGTACTACCGCCGGCTTTCTTGTGTGCCATGATTCATTCTTCCTAATAAAGACTTAAACGTTAATTTTGTTTATTTCGACAGTCGTTTGATGTTGGCGATGGCCCATCATCTTTTTGTGATTCTTACGACGCTTATATTTTAGTACCAATATTTTGGGACTTCTAAATTGATCGGTAATTTTTCCAACAACCGTTGCGCCTTTAACCAAAGGAGCTCCGCAATTGGTTTTGTCGCCATCCGTTACCATTAAAACATCTTCAAATTTTACGGTGTCGCCAACATTACCTTCAAGAAGATCGAGGGTAACTGTATCGCCCGCTTTGACTCTGTACTGGTGTCCACCTGATTTAATAACTGCAAACATGTCTCTACCTACTTAGCATTTAACGTTAAAAATGATCCAATTTCGAACAGAGCGTGAGTATGTCGAATGCCAATATTGATGTCAACACCTTCTTAACTCACGCATTTTAGTGTATCTATTTGATATTTTTGCTTAAATTTGTAGAAAGGCAAGGGTCCTAACCATGATAAAATAGAAGTATGAAACTCATCTCTGAAAAAATCTCCTATCGCGACCTCGGCAAAGGCCAGCCGCTCGTACTTTTACACGGCTTGGGTCGCGCAGTCGGCCACTGGAACGGGTTTGACGATATGATGGCCAAGCATTGTCGGGTCATTGCCATAGAAAATCGTGGACTCGGTTTTTCAAAGTCGGCGGATCTGAAATGGAATGCGTCCGTTAGAGATTATTGTGTCGATATTTGTGCCGTACTCGATGACGCAGGAATAGATCGCGCCCATATCGCTGGGGTATCTCTTGGCGGAATGATGGCGCTAGGGTGTGGAATTTATTTTCCGAAGCGTTGTCAATCCTTGACGGTGATCAATTCAAGTATTGCTAGTAGCCCCCTTCGCTTAACACCTCGAGGTGCGTTCGCGGTTGCATTGGCTGGAATCTTGCCGCGGAAGAAAGAATCGTTTCTGACGGCTTTATTGGTTTCGCATGATGCTGAAGCTCGCAGTATTCTCGCAAAGAATATGCAAAAAATTTCTGATGACTCTTCACTTTCGCCGAAATTAATCATTAGCCAGCTCATTGCTGCTGGCAAGTTTTATACTGCGACTGATTTGCAACAGATGCATGTCCCCACACAAGTGGTTGTGGGGGAGTCGGACCGATTTGTTCCAACTTTCAATAGTGAAACCATTCACAAGAAAATATGGAAATCAAAAATCATTCGAATTGCCGGTGGGGGTCATGAAGTTTGGCACGACAAACCCGCTGAGCTTCGTGATGCAATTTTGGGTCACATGAAAGAATTTTCAATATGAGACGCTTAGCGTTTTTACTTTTTATGGCCAGTCTCCCTGTAAATGCCGCTGACTTAGAGGGTACCGTAACTCGAAAAGGACTGGGACGAAAAATTTTGGTCACTTTATCTTCGGAAGATAAAACCTTCGCGTTATGTACGTCTGCGATTTCCAAATCAATTGCGAAACTGGCAAGGATGAAAGTTCGTGCCCGTGGCGCTTGGGATGCCGAAGCTAAATGCTATGCCGTGAAAGATTTTGACGTGCTTGAACTGGTCAATGGCGCCCGAGCCGTAAGCGGATTGTTTGTTCTACAGGGTAGACAGTATGTCATCAAATCTCAAAAGGAAGTTTACCCAATTGCGTTTCCTACAAAAGGACTGTTGGATATGTTAAATAAAAAAGTGATTACGGAGCTCAATGCCGCCACCAATAGACAAGGCAACCTTACCTACCGCATTGGTAGCTACATGGAGTGGCCAGACATTTAGTTCGTTATGATTTCGTAAGGCCCGTCATTTGCCGTATAGAGCTGCGTCCCTGATGGCTTCAAATCAACTTCAATCCCGTATTTTTCCTGCAACTCTTCTAGGTGAAATTGACCATCCCCCATAAGGCGATTGTAAATATCACTTCGGGCTTTGACGGTTACTTTCGACGTTTTCGACTTTAAATGCAATCGAACGATATCCCTCACCAGATGATTCATCTCCGTCGTAGAGTTGGCGATGCGGCCCATGCCTTTGCAAGTTGGACAGCTTTCGGTAACAATTCGGCCTAAAGAATCTGTGGAGCGTTTCCTTGTTAACTGGACCAAGCCTAATTCGCTGAATCCCAGCACATTGGTTTTGGCGCGATCGCCCTTGAGGCCGTCCAATAAAAGTTCAGATACTCGGTTTTGGTCTTCTTCATAATTCATATCGATAAAATCAATCACCACAATGCCGCCAATATTACGCAGTTCAAGTTGTGTGGCGATTTCAGCGGCGGCCTCTAAATTCGTATTCAAAATTGTAGTTCGAGCCGCGCTTTCGCCCGTGTAACGTCCCGTGTTGACATCAAACGTAGTCAATGCTTCGGTGGCCTCTATAATGAGATAGCCTCCCGAAGGCAGCCAAACTTTTCGCCGTAGGGCTCGTGAGACTTGTGCCTCTAACTCGTATTTATCAAAAAGTAATTCGGGTTCCGCAAAAAGTTCTAGCTTATGCGCTGCATCGGGGATCGAACGCGCGAGAAAATCCTTTAAGTTTTGAAAGATCTGCGGTTCATCGACAATAATTTTACCAATCTCGGTATTGTAGAGATCCCGAACTGTTTTTAAACAGACGTCAATTTCTTGATGAATGATATTTGGCGCTGGCGTCGTCAAAATCAGTCCGGCAATTTGTTCCCATTTTTTGATGAGTGATGCGAGATCTTCGCGTATCAGTTGATCATTGATGCCTTCCGCCGCCGTACGCATGATGACGCCGTGTTGGGGTGGGGTGAGGCTTTGGCCCAGATTCAAAAGACGGGTTTTTTCAGCTTCATCGGTGATTTTTTTAGAAAGATTGGCGCCTGGACGACCCGGAAGAAAAACTAAATAGCGACCCGCCAAAGTAAGGTGCATCGTGAGTCGTGCGCCTTTGGTACCCAACGGATCTTTGTTCACCTGAATGAGAACATCTTGGCCATCGTGCAAAATATTTTCGGCAGCATGCGCAGCCTTCTGGGCAGGATCGATAGGCGTATTGGGAATGGTCGCAAGCATATCGTCAATGTAAAGAAATGCAGAACGAGCAAGACCAATATCGACAAAAGCTGCCTGGATACCTGGTAGGACGCGTGAGACTTTACCCTTATAGATATTTCCGACCAGTCCAAAATGGGAGTCTTGTTCGACGATAATCGTTTTTAGTTTGTTGGACTCGGTGAGTGCTATGCGAATTTCACTGCCAGTGGCATTGATAAAGAGGTTTTTGCCTGAAAGCATTTGTATTCCACCTAAATCTTAAATAAAAGTAACAGTACTCGGTCTGTACCTCCCCTCAGTTTTTCCGCCGCCAAGAGCACGCGTTTTCTGAGGCTAAAGTCAGACAGCTCAATAGATTTGAGCCAAGTCAGCCCGTCTCCTACCGACCTTACGACGGTGGCGCTATGATCATCAACAAAATGGCATGCTTCTGAACTATTCTTATACAAAGGCCCAAAAGCTAGCGGACAACCGTATGCCGCTGGCTCTAAAACATTATGAACCTTATGGTGTGATCCTCCACCTACAAAGGCCGCTGCGGCGATACTGTATAATTCAGCAAGAATTCCCAACTTATCCACAATCAAAACTTTTGTCACATCAACTTCGCCTGAGATTTGCGAGAATAAAACAGGGGTTAGTCCAAAACCACTCACCTGAGTAGCGAGGTGTTTTAAGCTTTCATCGCTTATATCGTGTGGGCAAATCGTGAGACGCCATGATGATGGCGCGTCCTTCACAAACTGTTGAAAGGCAGGTGCCATGATCGCAACATCAGCTTCCCATGCACTACCAAGAATCAGATTTCGAGTTTTATCTGATTTGTAAAAGTCAGGTAAAGCCACATCGTTTTTTTGCCTGGCGCGAGCAAAGACGCGGTCCGCCTTGGTATCTCCTGTGACATGTACGACATCACTAGGTAAGAAGCTTAGAGTATCTGCCGCTTCTTGGTTGATACACATGACGCTCTCGAATGTCTTGAGAAGGCGGCGTGTAAAAAAACTGGGAACATCCGTCCTCGAATAATTTACCAAAATCAGGCGCGACTTTTTAGACGCCACATCAAGAAAAGCAGGCCAGAGCTCGTGGCGAACGACGATGCTGAAGTCTGGTTGCCATTTTGAAAAAACTTTTTGCCAGTTCCAGATCGTGTCGATAGGAGTCAGGCTATATGAAATCGACTCATTGCGAGCTTTAACAAATTCGACCCCTGATTTGGAAAAAAAGAAAACATGAACATCGTAATTTTTCTGCAATACGTCAATTAGGGGTCGTGCTTGTTCGAACTCTCCGGCCGAACTGCAAAATACGAGAATCCTTTTTGGTTCTTTAGGGTTCATTTTCGCCAGCACGCTAGTGATGCTTCGGTTGGTGGAAAAAAAAATGCCAAGTTTTTTAGAGAAAAATCTGGCGAAGTTAGCCAGTGGAAAAAACAAAAGGACCAGAATGGAATATAGGTAGATCAACTCAACCCCACCCGCGCATTTTTTGCAATATGTTGAGCAATGGCATCGATGGACAAAAGCTCAAAGCATAATTTGTCGCCGAAACGACATTTGGTGCGACCGTGTTTGGAGCAAGGGCGGCAACCCAACGAAGCTGAAAAAGCTTGGCTACCAGGAAGGTGCGGTGCAAAACCAAAACCTTCGGCAGTTGGTCCGAATAACATAGTCACAGGAACGTTAACAGCTTCGGCAATATGACTAAGACCAGCATCATTTCCCAGTAAGGCTTTGCATCTGGAGACCGCAATAGCGCTTTCCACTATGGAAGTTTGTCCTGCCAAGTTCATAATGGGGCCAGGCCAATTTAACTTTTCAAGAATATGGACACTCGTTTCTCTGTCATCGGCATTTCCAATAAACAAAAGTCCAAAATTTTGTTTAGGAGAATGAGTTTGTAGCTCGACCTTTAATCGCTCAACGATTCGCACAATTAAACTCAGTGGGGCTTTCTTAGTGGGAAAGGATGCGCCTGGCGCAATGGCTATCCAGCAACCATACTTCAACTCTTTTTCCCAAATACGCTGGGTGTCACCTAAGGCTGCGAGTGGCAGCTTGGGTTTAGAGATTAAAGATGCGTTCGATGGGTTTTCCTTCAATTGACCAATAGCTATCAAAGCCCTGATCACCGTCTGTTCCATCAGCTCATACTGTAAAATTTGTGGATGCCGAACGCTTTTCGGCAGTTCTTTCTGTCTTGAGCGTAAGCGAGCCTTTAGGACTAAGAGGTTTCGAAGTGTACGCAACTTGTTACTTCGAATCAGCGGCGAGTTGGAAAGCTGACGTAGCTTTCTTGTAAACAAGTAAGACTTGGGATTACACTGCAGGTCCACGATGCAGTTCACACTACGAAGCCTGTCGAGTTCAATTGCGGACAACGGTGCGTCGTTGTGAACACCAATGCAGTCCACTTCAGGGTAAAAGCTTTTAATCAAATCAATTGCGGGACTAGAACCAATCCATATGCAACGCACATCGGGCGCCAGGTCTTTCAAGAGCTGAAGACACCCGGTAGCCAGAACAACATCACCAATGGCGCGTAATCTGTAGATAGCAATCGTAACAGTTGGACTTTTTTTCAGAAAACAACCTTTTTTAGGAATCTCACAATTTGCGCACGGGTCCCGGAAAAAAGTTTATCGATGGCCTGCAGAATTGGCAACGGAGTTTATCGAATCCTCAATAAGTGCTAATATTTTAGCATAGTCATAATAACCACCGTCATTCTGAGGGAGATCTCCCTCACCGGTTCGGCAGACACGGAACTTCGTTCTTGTTGCCTAGGAATGACGTTCTTAAAGCGGGACACATGTTGAATAAAATCAAAAACTACTTTGCTTCATTTGATCCACGTCAAAAACTCAATGTCATTTATTTCATTTCGGCCTCTAAGACGAGATCCTTTTCCGTTAGCCTACACATGCTTATGATTGCAGCAACATTTGCGGCCTTCCTCGTAGGTTGGGCGGCGCTGGGCGTATTCTGGTTAGGAAATAATTTAGGTGAAACCGAAAAACTTGCTGAGGAACATAGAAATCTTCAGGCTGAACTATTCAAATTGCAAAACAAAGACGATGCTGTCTATAAAGAGGCCTATGCTCATAACTCTAAAAGCATACCTTTGGAAGTCTCATCCGAGACAAAATCAAGGTCAAAACCTGAGGCAAAAGCGGAACCTAAAGTAGAACAAAAATCTGATCAGAAAATTGAACCTAAAGTCGATACAAAACTTATAGCCAAAACTTTGGATGCTAAACCGTTGGTCAAAAATGAACCGACAATGACGGAGTCATCAAAAAAAGAAGTAACTAAAGTTCCAGCCATAAAAGTCGAGCCGACGCTTGCCGCCATAGAAGCTAAGCCCAAAACCCAGTCTGAAGCCACTAGTGGCACGCTAGCACCAGCCCTTCCTGATGCGAGTCAAGACGACGAAGTTTCTAAATTAGAAACCAAGCCCGCAAAAATCGAAGTGTCCGTCGGAAAAAAACCAGTCGCAAAAAATCTTTCCTCTTTGTTACCCAAAACAGTTTCCGTTAAGGAGAAGTCAAAATCTTCTTACATGGCAAAAGTCGACAGTGCTAACTTTCAAGCGAAAGACTCACGCCTACGTTTTGGCATTATTATTAAAAGTGTTGCTGAAGGTGGTTTAGTTGGCGGTGGGATTCGAGCTCGGTTAAGTTATTTTAAAAAAGGTGAAGAGGTTCCCACTATTGTTACACTGCCTTCATCTGGCTACGATCGAAGTGGAAAGTTTCTTTTCTTGAGCACCGAGAAAGGCTCGCCTAAGGAAATAGAATTCCATGTACCGCCAGAACAAATTGATTCTTTTGATAAACTAGAAATCTCCTTGTTATCAAGCAATTGCCTAGGCGACGTTGATAAATGTCGAGAAGCCATAGATACTGCCGTTTATGAGATTCCATTAACGAAGTCAAAACCGTTAGCCAATGGCGAATCGGAAAAAGAGGCGGGTTAACATGCGTCGAATGTTTTTCATTAGCGCAATTCTATTGAGTTTCGCCTGTACACCTAGTCACAAAGAGCTGCAGTTGCACATTGTCGCTAGAACAGTGGACCAAGATCCAGTGTCGGATGCGAAGGTAAGCTTAAATGGAAAGGTCTTGGGTAAAACAGACAACTTTGGCTTATTCGAAATTACGGTAAATATGCCGATTGGTGGCAAAGAACTGAATTTAGTGTCCATTGCGAAGAAAAGTGATATTCACAAATTCAAAGACGCGCTGATATATATTACCGAACAAGCGTTGGACCAAGCTCGTACTGATATTTATCTGAAGGCCACTTTGAAAATAGATTCTCCCGTGGCTCGGCAGAAAGTCTCACAAGTTGCTGGCTCTCCTGATGTAGCAGAGCCCAAAGCTTCTCCTGCAGTGAAGCCCGAAATCAAGAAGTTAGTTGCCCAAGTTCCGCCCAAGGTGGACGTGCCCATCCTCAATAAGATTCTAAAAAAGCCAAAAACTGAATCCGCGCCGCAGAAATTAGCGACAGTGACGGCACCGAACGTTTTCAAGAAAGCCAATTCGTTTAAACGTGACGAAGAACTTTACAATAAAGCAAAAAAATCCATTGAATCCAACAATCCATACGATGCCCTGGCGACACTTAAGATATTTACAACGCATCCCTCAGGACGGCGAAATTTTAACTTGGGGATATTGTGTGGAGCTCATATAAATGAAGCGATCGCCAATTATATGGTTGCGGAGAGATATCTATCTCGTAAGGATATGAAACTCGCCCATAAACACTACGCTAAATCGGTTGATATTCTTGATCAAAGTCTAAAACACATCAATTCAGTGCCAGAGCAAATGCGAAAAAACTTTATCGTCGAAGCGAGATTCAATCGAGCTTTGGCCATACAAAAAATGTATGTGGACTTGGCTCTCGATAGCTACAAGCTAGAGGCTTACCGGGCTTGGCGCGGTGTCTATATGAGTCTCAATCGCTTTGATAGTAAGTCGGAACGCCGGACGAATATCCAAAAATTTGCCGCCCAGAGTATGAAAGATCTCGGCGACAAAATGCTCTACTAAATAATAGATTATTGAACACTCGCTGCGCGAGTGGAGGTTGTTTTTAATTAAGCTCTGCCTTTCACAGGCGGAGCTTTTGTCTTTTGCGAAGAGTTTGGCAAAACTTCCCAACACTGTATCCAGAGGTTACGCTTCCCCGTTAACCTACGAGAAAAAAACGACAAGAGGCTCCTGCCCCGGGCTGCGCTGGTGTTCGCGCGTCCTGCGCTCACAACCCCCTCTAGATACAGTGTTGGGAAGTTTTGCCAAACTCTTCGCGAATCTCAAAATCTCCAACAGTGAGGCTACGCCAAACTGGGTCCCTCAATCGAACAGACGTTGCGGATGCAACTCGTGCGGGGCGCACTCGTGTGCGGAGCCTCGCCGTCACAGTTTTAACCCGATGGTTGGCTGGGACAGTTGAGCCGGCTTAGATTTGTCTGGGCGGTGTCGGCTGATGCAGCCTCAATGCCCCGACAAATTCAAGTCGGGAGAACCTGACCAATCAACCAAAGAATTGAAAACTGTGAGTGCGAA
>JBGSKV010000100.1:0-7273 GCA_041740975.1 Oligoflexales bacterium
GGATTTGATCCCGGGTTCGTTCCTGGATTGGTCGGATAGCCATTGTTTGGATTGCCGACGACGACGCCGTTATTGTTTGGGTTGATGGTTCCACCGTTCGTTCCTGTTTGGGTACCCTTGTTATTATTGGTACCGTTCGGATCGTTCGGGTCAACCGGCAAACCAGTGTTCGGATCGGTAACAACTCCATCGGAATTGGTTACAACATTGTCTCGTTTTCTGGTTGAGAAATCTGCGTCACCGCAGGCCGGGAGGAGAACTCCCAATAGGAAAAGGAATGCTAATAGCAAATGAGATCGTGACATTTTCAACTCCGCAGCAAGTACAACTGGTAACAACAGCAACAGCATTTCAGCTTAGAATGTCTTCTGAGAAAAGCTCAGAGACATGAACAATATTGCAATGACGAGACCATTCATCAGCATTGTCGAAAAAATCAATTTTTATTAATATTATTAGATATTTACGATAAAACTGCACAAGGTTTCAACGTGTCGCAAAATTCGAAAAGTGTCAAAAATTTTAACGACCAGAGCCTATCTTGGCTAGTTCGGCTAGTTCTTTGGTACCTTGGCGACCCACTAAAAACGACGTCACCTCGCCACTCGATTCCCAAGCTACCAAGTTGTAATACTCAGATGTAAAGGCGCGATAGGTAAGACTTCCTACACTGCCGGGAGGCGCCTGCGGGAGATCACTCAATCGTCCTCGATAACTAAAATGCATGATGGCATCATCGCTGTTCTTATCTTTATACATAACGACGGCGACTTTGGTCGGTTCATAGTCGATAACCGTAGCACCCGTTATTTCTATTTCGGGTTTCATAGGCGCGAGAACAACGGGGCGGAATTTGAGATTGGGATAAGCTGCTAAGAACGCTGCGACTTCGTCGATGTCTTTACTCGGAAAATCCAAACGACCTTCTGGATCTTCTTCGAACGCTTGCGCTTCCCAACCCAAATAATCCAAAGGTTTAAACTTTTCGTAAGTTTGCGGCAAAAGAAGCATAGTCACCGCATAAGCAACGATGGCGACCACTGCAAAAACAATCGCATAACGCTTAAAAAGTAATTTCATTTCGAAAAAACGGAGTTTCTTGGACTCAGTGATTTCGGACTGCAATCTCGTACCAATTGTTGAACCGATATTCAAAAGTTTTTGCCTTTGCCCTTCATTGAGAAAGTGATCGCTGAAAGCTCCCTGGAGTTTACCTTTATAGGACGCGAAGGTATCTTCGATGTCTTCAATCTTTTGTGACGAGAGCATTTCAGCGAAATGGCGACGGTCCGAATTTGTAAGTGTTCCATCAACATACGCGCCGATCAAACCATACATAATTTGTTTTTCAGGTAAGTTTTTGGGAATGCGTGTCATGAAAAATCCAAACTCCTTAGGCCATTAAAACACTACGAGCATCGGCGAGTGCTTTGATCAAGTCTGACTCTTCACAGCTAATCGCTTCCATGGCGTCTTCAAGTGTAAGACCCAATAAATCAATCACGCCGATTGCAGCGCGTTGTTTCAAACTTAACTTGTCCAATAGAGGCATGCCGAAACCCGAGCCCGTTCCACTGGTTTTGGCGCTAACGGCATCGTCATAAATGAATTTTGCAAGGAAGAGGAGCGCATCTTCACGCGTCTCTATTTTATCGAGAACATTTTTCACATTATCGTAAGCGACGCGAACATTGTCGAACGCGGCGGATTCGTCTAAGGATAAAAGGAGCGCAAAACGATAGCCTTGGTCAGCACATGCCATCGCCTGTCCTGCAAAAACAGAAAAAGCGGCATCATTAAGAGTCAAGCGACTATTCATACCTGAATTGATTCCACCAAAGTTAGTAACCAGAGTATTTCATTTGTAATATTATGGTAACAGGACTAAGGTCTTAGAAGCAAGTAAATGCACAATTCGGTTCGAAACTAGATCAGTCCTTTTGAGTCATGAAGTGTTCCTAAAAAGATGTATTGTTTATCAAAAAGAGTAGAGTAAATAGAGCTGACCCCCATGAACCAACACGGATCCGTCACCTGGCAAAAATGGCTTATAGTGGTTCCTGCACGCATGGGTTCCGAGCGCTTAAAAAATAAGCCGCTCCAACTCCTGGGAGACAAGCCTCTCATCGTTCAGACCTTTGCGAATATTTCCTCGCTACTATCCGCAGGCGCTACTGTCGTCGTCGCTACCGATCATCAAGACATCATGGATATCTGTCGCCAAAACTCAATTCCGGCGATGATGACGGACGCCAAGCATAAATCCGGTACGGACCGCGTGTTTGAAGTTAGCAAAAAGTTTAACCACCCATACATTATGAACGTGCAGGGCGATGAACCTTTTCTGAATAAAGAAGATATTTCGAAACTCATGGCGGCATTAGAAGGCGACAATCAAGCTGATATCGCCACTCTCGCTTACAAGTCCAAGTCCCACGAGGACTTCCAGAATCCTAGCGTTGTCAAAGCCGTGAAAGCCCCCAATGGCCGGGCTTTGTATTTTTCGCGAAGCCCCGTTCCGCATCCGCGCAAAACAGATCAAGCCGAATGGTCTTTTTGGCATCATCAAGGCATTTATGCCTATCGACGCGAAAGCCTCAAACAGTTTTGTGGAATGCTTCCAGGCTCTTTAGAATATATCGAACAACTGGAACAGTTGCGGGCTCTGGAAAATGGCATGCACATTCAACTTATCGAAGCTATGCACTGCAGCAAAGGCATCGACACACCTGAGGACCTGGAGGCAGCGCGTGCGCTTCTCTAGATCGGTCTGCCTTGCGATTATCACGTTTTCGCTTTCGCAGGTTGCGTTCGCCCTACCTATTGGATTTGGTCGAAATCAGGCTGACCTTATTTACGATGAAACCAAAAATCAAAACTTTCTGATTTATCACGACCGGCGCACTCCCAACGAAGCCAAGATGATACTAAGTTCCCTTAACGCCGCAAAACCTCACTTACAAAGATGGTTCGAAGTCGAAGGGACGAAACCGCAAGTTATCATTACTTCAGCAGCGACCGCGCATGCTTCTTTTGCGAACTTAGTGACAAACAATTTGGAAATCCAAACGCTGGGTCAAGGTCATCGTGATTTGTTTTTCCACGAATACGTTCACAACATGATGTATCAACGGTTTTTCAATATCTTGGGTCCTTTTGGAGCCGTCGTACAACTTCCGTGGATGGCGAACTGGTGGATCGAAGGCCTAGCCGAATCCGTCACTCAGTCTCAAGGCAGCGACGTTCAGGCTTCAGTCGAGCGAATTTCAGCGCTGCGAAACTCTTGGCCGTCTTTTAATAGCTTGCACAGTCTTTACCGTAGAAACATGAACCAACAAATTGGTTACGCCGTTTCGGGGGGACTCGTTTCCTATGCGTTTCGGACAGGGAACTCTAAAAACTTCGCGAAATTCCACAAAGAATACGACCGCTATACCATGCCTTGGTTTATGTTGTGGTCAGCCGTACCGTTCAATGGCTTTATGCCGATGGACGATTCTCTAGAGTCGATAACCGGACTAAAGACAGGCCGGGAACTTTATGAAAAATACAAAGTAGATTCGGCTCAATACTGGCAAAAAAATCTATCCACACCATTTTATATGCACAGCAAATACCTCAACGAGAAACCCAGCATATTTGGCGGCCTTGGTTCTGTCGGAGTCGTAAAAGGAGACTTGCGAACGTTTTCAAATTACGACGGGCGCCGCTCGTTATTTCATTTAAATTTTAACAAGGACCAGTGGGCTGAGTTGGTATTGCCTCAACCCAAATCTTTTCAATATGATGAAGACGCATTGTATGCCAATGCATATATTCCTCGAGCGGATTACGTTAAGTCGATTGTTAAATACGAAGACGAATTCCTGAATAAAACTAAAAATGTATTTTACGTAAAGAAAACCCGAAACGCCAAGTATAAGCCCATTCTGGAACGCAAAGGTCTGGTTTTGGATATGGTCGAATCCAAAAATAAAATCACTTGGATTGAACAAGACACAGAGAAAACACGTCTGTGCTCCTTCCCAAAATCCTTCTGGCTCAAAGGACAAAAAGTTCCAAACTCGGCCATCACCTGCCCACTGGAAAAAACACTTCCGGTCAGCATTTCCCTGATAGGCCAAAGAAGTTCCGACAAGAGTTTTCATCACGACAAAATTTGGCTGAAAGAAACGATCCAATCCATCGCCGGCGATCGCCATATGATTGTCGAATGGAGTTTGGACTCCGCTAGTGCGCGAATGTTCTCGTTGGCCCAAGGAGGCCAACCTGTCAGTCTCGCGGCTATCAATGACGAGTATTGGGTTGTGGTAGGCGAACGCGATCGCCGCACGTTACGAAATATCGATACCACCGGCGAATGCCGAAGCGTCTACTCAATGGTTGATTTTCCGACGCGGGTGTTCGCACTCAAAGGAAATAAACTGGCACTCGGTTTAACCGACATGAACCAACACACGATACGCGCCATTGACCCAAACCAGATGGAAGCCAAGAACTGTTATCATGCGGCACCGCACGCATCACCCCTCCTGTCGGCGATTCAGATGAAAGACAATCCAACCTTTGCACAGGCCTTTGCACAGGCTGACTTGTGGCGGCAACTTCCTCAAAATGAACCCGCAGAGCAACAAGCGACAGCGGAGAAAGCCAAAGGCCTTGGCAAAGAACCGCGCTTTGAGCGCGTGCGGGCCAGACCTGAACGATACCGCGTCAAGCCGATTTTTGCTGTGCCGTGGATTGGCGCCGATCCCTTCGGCTACAACTTCGGAATTATGTCTGTTCCGCTCATGGAGTTTAGTCAAAACGAAGAGCTTCGATTGACTGCTCTGTTTGGACCAGCGTCCTCTTTTCCCAATATCAATTTGGCATTGATTAGCACGAGATTTTGGCCAACATTGCAGCTAGAAGGATTCAAATCCCTTAATTACAATGGCATCTATAATGTCGGCACGGAAGATAACCCTATCGGATCTACTTCCTATTTGGATGAGACCGGCGGCAGACTGAGCGCCACTTTTCCTATCAACAATCTCAATTTGTCGCTTAATCTTGGTGTACGTGGCTCGAATGTCAAAGTCTTTTCGGGGCCACGTTTTCGCGAAGGCCTATTAACTGAGTTTAGTGGTGGCATTAGCCATTACGCAAGACTCGGAAGATTTGGCTTATCGACTGGGGTGCAAGGTGATTGGGCTCCGGAAGTTGCCGGTTCTGTGTTTAATTACAACAAGATTTACGCGACGCAATCGATTAGCACACCCTTCTTTCTATCTTCAGGACTTTCTTTCGGGGCAGAATATGGACAAACTCGCGGTCCGAAGCGTTTTGCATTGCGCGAACTTTATAGACCACTAAAAACTTATGTTCCAGGTGAAGGTGGAGGCGCCAATAACTTCCACTTTGAATTCTCCGAGTACATCAAATCTTTAGAGCGTGGAAATTTATTTTCAGCTTTTGAAGGCGACACTCAAGCTCGTGTCAAAATGAACTGGTCCGTACCCATTTTTCGCAATATGGACGCATTGGTCTGGATTTTCTACTTGGATCGTCTGGATCTGACCATGTTTTACAATTACGGCGGTGCATGGCGAGAAGATACTAAGTCTTTTGACGATATTAAACGCTGGCTCGTCCATGCTCACGGCTATAATTTTGACATGCAATTCGAAATCAAAGGTATAAATTTTAATTTAGGCATTGGCGCTGGCCAAGTGATCAGTCGTTCTGGGTCTCGACCATGGGACTATTATTTAAGTTTTAGCTTTGACGATATTTTTTCTCTGTCGCAAGGCTGACGATATAATCCTCACCGCTTAGCGATAGATCCTTAATTTCACATCTGATTGTTTTTTCAAATTTTTTAGCGAGGTCTGCATTGCAGATTTTTATATTCATTGAGGTTGGCTCCCATTGCGAAAACTCAACGTCATGAAAACCGAAAACTTCCCCAACTTCTGGATATACAGCTTTATAGAATGACTCTTTCGCTGAAAAAATTTTGGCCAAATTTGTCGCAGGATCGCCCTGCAGATTCCTGAAAGTTAGTTCCTCGGACTCAGCCAGAATCTTAGGTGCAAGCCTTGTCGACACCTTTGACCTCTCAACATCAACTCCAATCAGCTCAGAAGTTTTACTGACCGACACCGCGACGACATGATCACGGTGGGCGATGGATCCACTCCAACCCGCAGGCCACTGGGGCATATTGTTTGAATCACGACGCAACGCGTCAGTGTTACCCATAATCGATCTCGCCAACCATCGTCCGATCGCAAACTGGCATCGACGACGGGGGTTTTGCATGCTTCCATAGATTTGTTTTTCGTCGCCATGCAATTCATCAGATAAATTAAGCTTGAATAATTCATCAGATAGAACAACATAATGCATACGATGATTCGTAAAATCTAAAGCGTGGATGGAAAGTGTGCTCAACATGGGTTGAATATATTTTTTTTTAGCTCTTTAGGCTAGTAAGAGATGTCCCAAAAAACTAAGAAGGAAACTGCTGCCATGGTAGCCGAGTCTAAACATTCCAAAATTTATGATGCCATTGTGGTTGGTGCAGGGCCGGCGGGAAGTTGCGCTGCCGCTTATCTCGCAAACCAAGGCTTGGATATACTGGTCATCGAAAAGCAAAAATTTCCCCGTTTTGTCATTGGCGAAAGTCTTTTGCCGCAATGTATGGTGGCGCTGGAAAAAGCTGGCCTCCTTCCCGCCGTCCAAAAGGCCGGATTTCAAGTGAAAGACGGTGCGCTTTTTGAAATGGGCGATACGACTTCGACCATACATTTCGAGGAAAAGTTTTCGGAAGGTCCATACTCCACATTCCAAGTGATTCGATCTGAGTTTGATCATTTTCTCATTAAGGAAGCTGAAAGATTTGGAGCAGAGGTGCGTTTTGAAACTGAGCTTCGCGCGATTCGCTTCCTTGACGTGTGTGAACTCGATATTTTTGATGATAAAACGCAGTCCTGCGAAACAGTCCGCGGCAGATTTGTTTTTGACGCCAGCGGCTACGGCAAAACTTTGCCTCGCCTACTCAACCTTTCCAAACCAGCTGATTTTCCTGTGCGGAGCGCGTCTTTTACCCACGTTAGAAATGATTTGCGGGATGAAACAGTAGACGACAAAAAAATCCTCATCGCCATTCATCCTGAAGTACGCGACGTTTGGTATTGGTTGATTCCATTCACGAATAACATTGCATCAGCCGGAGTCATTTACCCACCGCACCTGGCTGAAACATTTGCGACTCCAAATGATGCCTGGG
>JBGSKV010000101.1:0-24561 GCA_041740975.1 Oligoflexales bacterium
CGGGTCACGCGAAACATTGAGCGGGAGGGGGTGTCCCCAGTTACCAGATAATAATTTTTGGTTGAATGGCACGTCCCTTACTATAAACAAGTAGATTCCATTTTGTTTACATGTTGAATGTTTATATCGTCAGTTTTAAGCCATTGGTCATAATAATATGCTCCTGCACAAAGACTCAATGGTACGATAGGGGCGGATCCAAAGAAGTACGTCATCCCTCCCATACCATTAACTGCCCTGACTTCCGTCGGCAAACTTCTATAAATATAACTGATATACAAAAATCGCGTTTTGAACAATTAGTTGTTGAAAAACCAAATTCGTTAGGTGTGCACATACTTGCATCGGTACTAGGTAAATAGGTTACAGGTCCATACCAAACCAGTCTTGTGCCAAAGGTCGGGTCAGAATCTATCAGCTCTAGTTTGCGAGCTTCTCCAAGAGTATACATCGCATTCACGTTGATACTTACTTCTGCTCTATATGCTGAAGCTTTTAATTTATAGAACCGAGGGATACTAATTGAAACTAATAAACCCACTATGGAAACAACGACCATCAACTCAATGAGCGAAAAACCTCTGTTATCGTCAAGTTTTATGGGTACGTTCATTTTAGGCTCAAAATCTTAAGTCTAATATTTTGAAGTAGAATTTTTGCCATCGCCTTGCTCATAGGTAAGGTTGATTAATCATTGCTAAGAGGCTATTTCGGGATTAAGGCACCCTAACTTTAGCCTGTTTATCTCTGCAAATATGGTATGTTGCGACTAGCGTAATCGCATTTTCAACGAGATTTTTCGCTTCTCTCAGCGTGCGTGAGGGGTTGATCGATCGGAAAGATTATAAGAGCAAAATAACGTTAGGTTAAATGAAACTGGGGACACCCGACTGGACCCAAACTCTATCGGGTCCAGTAGTAAGGTGTCCCCCGGAATTCAAAAGATTTCACTGTCGAGACATTCTTGCTAGACGTCTGATCGGCCATACTCTTCTATTTTTTCACTGCCAAAAATTTTAATGGCTTGCCTTTGGTTACACGAAAAGCAAAGTAGTCTGATATTTTCCACGCTACTGTTTCCACCCAGAGCAACCGGCAAAATATGATCGAAATTAAGGTTGCGTTGATTCTTACAATTGCGACAACGCCCCTGATCCCGTTGCCAGATGAAGTGTTTAACTCGCGGCGGAATGTAGCGAATATTTTTTGAAACCCTTGTGGTAGAGGGCGTTGACAACGCCGGCGCCGGCGTGAAAGTCGCTTCGGCACTTTCGGATGCGGCGCGTTTTTTGCCGAATCTTTTCTCCGATAACTTATCCGCGCTGAGTTCGGCCATGGCTTCAATAAGTTCGCCGTAACCCATCGCAAGACCCTTCGGTCCCAGTAGAGCCCTCACTTTTTCCAGTTTGGCCTTAAGTGCATCGCTAAGAAAAAACCTGACTTCGGTTGTCTCAGGTGTCACTTGGCGTTCTCTTTCCAGGAGTTTTGCAGCCGGGACAGTAGGGTGGAGTTTGAGAAGTTCTTTTTGGGCCTCGCGTGAGGATTTATTTTTGAGCGAGTTCACGACCTCAAGTTTTTCAGAGCTGCTCATGGCTAACTTTGGAGATTCTTTGGCTTGTGATCTAAAGATGGTTTGGGCTTGAGAGGCATTGGTTAGGCTTAGCTCACCCGAGGAGATTGCGGTTTCAATCTGAGGTAATTCTTTAATAAGTCGCATGGCGTTAATGCGCCGACTAGCTTGGCTCTCACTATACTTCAGCTCGCGGACTGCATATTCAAACAGGCTACCATAGCCCAAATCACAGTAAAGTTTTCGTCGTTCGATTTCTTTGAGATGGCGAAGGATCAGGGTCAAAACTTCGCGCTCTCGCTGCGCAAGTGCTTTGGTTTGGCTGAGGAGCTCAGAGTCGTTAAGATGCTGTACTTGCATAAATCCCTCCACAAATTCATGCCATAGATATATATGGTATAGTCATTTAAGTCTATAAAAATAGGTAAAATGCAAAGTTTTATTTAGTTTTGAATTCTGAATGATAGGAACGCCCGTAACGCCGAACAGCAGAACTGATGATCGTGTATTGGACTAATCGATGTATTTATGGAAGAAACGAATGGAGTGATTTAATATGGTCTTTTGCTAATAACAGAGATTTAGGATTCGGAAAGTCGATATGAAGAAAGATTATCTTATTAAGGAATTGTCCCAGGAAGAATTTCAGCCGCTATTCGACAGACATAAAAGTTCTGCTTTTGAAGATGTCCACTCCTATCCTCTGCAGGATCTGCTCAGTGATGCAGAGCGCCAAAACATCGCAAATTTGGGACAGAATTTAGGTTCGCCGTTCAGGCTTTATTTAGGCGTTTTTGATGCGCACAAACAATTTGTCGGCTGGACATGGGGGATTCAGGAGAATAGCTCGACATTCTATATGGTTAATTCGGCAATTTTAAAGGAGCATAGGCGTCAGGGACTTTACCGTAATTTGATAGAGAAGTGCGTAGCCATTGTGAGCGAAAAAGGTTTTCAGCTAATTTATTCAAGGCACTGCGCAACCAACAATGATGTCATCATACCTAAGCTCAAGGCTGGGTTTATCATTTCGAAAATGGAAATCGATGATAAATTCGGCGTGTTAATACACCTTCACTTTTACACAAACCTCGATCGCCGCAAAATCATGGACTATCGATCGGGTCAGAGGAAGCCAGATAAAAAAATTAAGCAGATATTTAAGCTCTGAATGACGGACGCTAGATTCGAGTGCTCGTTTATCTATGGATTAAAATAACGCAGGACTATGAGTTCCGCCGAGGAAAACCACTCCGCATTGGCCACTCGGCGACTGGAAAGTTCCGAAAATAATGTTCCGCCCTCGTAGGCTTCGATGACTTCGGGGTGAATATAACTGCGGCGACTTTCTTCGGGTTCGTTAACGAGGTGATCACCCACCTTATTAAAAACATCATTGAGATGAGTCAGACGTTGATCTATGTCGTCAACGTTTTTGTATTCAGATAAAAGCTCAACGGCTTTGACCGTAGCCGCCCAGGTCCGCATATCTTTCACCGAGTGTTCATCGCCAACGACGGATTTCAAGTAGGAGTTGATATCGGATTCTGTGACACGGACCTTCTGCCCATTCGCAGAAACATAGCGAAAAACTTCATAACCAGACTGATCGACAAGCTCATTGACCAGTTTTGCTAGGGCAGCGTCACTCACTTCAATATCGTGTTTGACGCCATGCTTACCGTCGAACTCGATATTCAAAATCTTGGTGCCGATTTTTGTAAAATGTTTTTTTCGCAAAGTCGTCGCACCGTAGTGTTGATAGACATCGGCGGACTCCTGTGAACCCACTCGAATCGGCCGAAGGTGCATCAATCGCAAAATCCCCGCGATCACGCGATCTTTCGATAGCCCCGATGAGACATTATTCAAATCATCGTTCACCGATTGCCGAAGAGCAGGCAATGTTTTTCCAAAATCAATGATGCGATTGAACTTGTAGGCCGCCGTCGCCTCAATCCACTTGGGGTGATAGACCCGTTGATCGCGACCGGAGTCATCTTTGCCACGCGCCAAAACATGGCTGTCAGGATTTGGCGAAATCCAAACATCTGTCCAGGCGGGAGGTATGCCGAGAGATTTGATGAAGGCGAGGCGTTTGGCATCAGCAATGACATTGCCCTTAGTATCAAAATACCTATAGCCACCTTTGACTTTTGAGCGTGTATAGCCAGGGCCAAAAGTTGTGCGGTAAATAAGACCTGCGTGCCGAGCGATGGACTCAAATTTCTTGGCGCCAACTTGGACGAGGTCTTTGCACTTGGCAGAGGCGCCTGAGGTTGCAAAAATTAAGTATAAAATGAGAAATAAATACTTCATCAGTCCCACAATAAAAATCTTCAGACCTATGATTCTACTCGATTGGCTACGATCAGGAATGTATAGAATATAAGCTTCAACGGAGACTTTGCCTTCGTTTAAGCTAAACCAAGCATGCCAATTATTTGCTCAAAAGTTGTATTATTCCTGTATGATATAGACTGAATACGGTATGTATAGTTATTGAGCGTTTACAGTTTAGATCAACTCTTCGTGAGTCATTTTTATATGCCTTCTCAAGAAGTTCAAATTCGGTTTGAGTGCCAAGGATCTGGCAAATGCTGTGTGTCTCATGATGGTCACGGCTACGTATATTTTTCTTTGAAGGATCGCCGCCGCATCGCCGAACATCTTGGAATCCCTACGCGCACCTTCACCAAAGACTACTGCACCAAAGAAGGTGCTTTTTATCATTTAAAGAACCTGCATGGACCTTGTCATTTTCTCAAAGGTAAAAAATGTAGCGTCTATGAAGCGCGGCCAACACAGTGCCGAACGTGGCCTTTTTGGCCCGAAAACATGGACGCCAAAAAATGGAAAACCGAAATCGCAGCCTTCTGCCCGGGTGTTGGCAAAGGTCCGGTGATTCCGGCGAAAGAAATAAAGAAAAATCTGAAGATGGACGCTTGGGTTCGTTAAAAGTTTTTTCTACAGGAACATGAAAAACGAGGGGATAAGGCGTGGCCTTAACGCATTCGCAACTTCAAACAGCCGTAACGTACTTTCAGTCCGTTCAATCGCAACTTGTAGATGCTTTTGAAAAGATTGATGGCCAGGGCAAATTTGAGCGCAAATCCTGGCAGCGACCGGAAGGTGGCGGCGGCACCATGGCCGTATTGCGCGGTCAAACTGTTGAGAAAGCGGGAGCGAACTTCTCGCAAGTCGAAGGCGATAAATACCCAGCTGTGGAAGGTGAGTATGCCGGTAAGCCTTTCGTTGCGACCGGAGTTTCAACCATCTGCCATATGCAAAACCCACATGCTCCGATTGGTCATATGAACTTGAGGCTCATAAAGGTCGGCGAAGATTTTTGGTTTGGTGGCGGAGCGGACTTAACGCCTTGTAAGGTCTACGACGAAGACACGAAGGCTTTTCACTCCGCGCTCAAAAAAGCTTGCGATACACTTCGGCCAGATGCATACGCAGAATATACAAAGTGGTGCAAAGAATATTTTCACATCAAACATCGTAATAGTGAGCGCGGAGTCGGGGGCGTTTTTTTCGACTATCTCAAAGGGGGCTTTGACGAAATTTTTCCATTTGTTAAGGCCGTTGGACAGGCTTATGTGGAGGTCTATCCAAGTATTTTGCAAAAGCGAAAAGATCAAAGTTACACTCCAGAAGAAAAAGTAGAACAAGAGCATTGGCGTGGCCGGTATGTCGAATTTAATTTGTTGTACGACCGCGGCACGAAATTTGGATTAATGACGGGTGGAAATCTCGAAGCAATTTTTGTTTCGCTGCCCCCTGTCGCACGATGGTAAAACAATATGTTTGCTGATTATGGTTTTTTTCTATTATTACTTTGCTTTATTTTAAGTATCTATGGCTCGATCGCAGCTGTGGTAGCGGCATTCGGTCGGCATCGCCGTCTATGGCGATCATCTCGTATCACTTTAAGTATAACGTGTGGTTTGGCTCTGATAGCTTCGTGCATTTTGTGGCATGCGCTTTTCACACACGATTATGCGATTGCTTATGTTTTTAAAAACTCTAGCAATGATTTACCTTATTTCTATCGATTCACGGCTTTTTGGTGCGCTTTAGAAGGTTCCCATCTTTTTTGGACTTTGCTTCTCACTATTTTTTCGACCGTTAGCCTTTGGTCCTATCACCGCGACAATGAACACATCATGCCGTTTGTCAGCGCAAGTTTGCAGATTGTTTTGGCTTGGATGTACTATTTGGCCATAACCTATTCGGATCCATTTGAAAAAATGGGCCAAGCCTTTACCAATGGTCAGGGGATGAATGCCCTTTTGCAAAACTTTTATATGACGATTCATCCGCCGATGCTTTTCGTGGGTTACACGGCCTTGGCGATTCCAGCGGCGTATGGCATTGGCGCACTCGGCCACGGTGATATTACCCAAGGTTGGTTGAAAACCGTTCGCCGCTGGACATTGCTCGCCTGGATTTTTCTAACAGCCGCAATCACCTTAGGTGGTCGTTGGGCTTACGTTGAGCTTGGTTGGGCGGGGTACTGGGCATGGGACCCTGTCGAAAACGCGAGTTTAATGCCTTGGCTCTTGGCGACGGCATTGTTGCATTGTCTGCTAGTGCAGGATCGATTGGGACACCTCAAACGCTTTAGTATTATTTTGGCTTTCTTTGCTTTCTTTATGAGTTTTCTAGGGACCTTTATCACTCGTTCTGGCGTGATCAGTTCGGTGCATTCGTTTGCCCAGTCGCCAATAGGCCCCAATTATTTATTTTTCTTAGGCGCTTTGCTTTTGGGATTTTGTATTTTGTTTGGCGTGCGATCGCATTCCATCTTGCCAGCGGAAACCGACAAAGTTTGGGGCTACTCTAAAGAATCAGCACTTTTGATGACGCAATTATTACTTTTAACGTCATTAGCCATCGTTTTTGTCGGTACCATGTTTCCCATTGTTTCGGAAGCCGTGATCAAACAGCGGATTTCCATTCAGGCGCCTTATTTTAATACCTTTGCTCCTTATCTGGGGGCAGGATTGGTCGTGGCGATTGCCATTGGCAATCTCATGCGATTCCAAACGCCAAAAATCCCGAATGGTCGTCAAATCATGACGGTAGCTGTCGCAGTTGCCGTGCCGGCGACAGTGCTCCTTGTTTGGCTTGGTAACGTGATGCAAACCACGCGACTTTATGCGCTCGTTGCACAAATCGTCGGAATGTATTTGATCTCTTGGTCGGCGTGCTGTTTGACTGGCGACCTCTACTATCGCATCAAACCTTTTCAAGGTTCATTGATTCTGTTTTTACGAAGAAACCTGGCTTACACTGGAGCTTACATTGCGCATATTGGCTTCTTGATGGCGATCTTTGGCTTCCTAGGTAACTACCGCACCATTGAAATCAAAAAAACCCTTAATCTTACCGAGTCGGCATCACTTTATGGCTATGATTTAAAATTTGACGGCATCAAAGTACTGCAAGAGCACAATGCAAAGATTTATGCGGCTCCCTTACAGGTCACAAAAAATGGCCAAGTGATTGGAACTGTGCGACCCGCTCGGAGTTTATATCCTACTAAGCCTGAACTTTTGCACGAAGTCGGTGTTTTTGGCAGTCTTTGGCACGATATTTACATAGTTTTGGCAGACTTTGACATGAAGGATATGAATCGAGCCACTTTTCAAATTCACATCAACCCGACGGTTCGTTTTGTTTGGATCGCCGTGATTATCATGTGTATTGGCGGTATCATTGCATTTGGCGACCGTTATCGGGGTGAGCGCAGCCGCGATATGATCGCCGGGGAGTGGAACCTAAAATGAAAAAATATTTTTTAGTTATTTTTGCAGCTTTGTTTTTGACCTTAGACCTTTGGGCCGTGGAAGTTACGGAAGATGACTTTAGAGATGTGGCAGGGCAGTTGAGATGCCCCACTTGCCAAGGTATGAGCGTTCTCGAATCAGACGCGGCATTTTCTAATCAGATCAAAGATCTTGTACGTGAAAAAATGTCTCAAGGTATGAGCCAAAAAGAAATCGAAGCCTTCTTTGTGGAGCGTTATGGTCCATGGATTTTGCGTGAACCGCCGAAGCAAGGTTTTCATCTCACAGCTTGGTTGATTCCCATTGGCTTGCTTGTGCTTGGACCGATTCTGCTTTGGTTTTTGATGTGGCGACGCACGCCAGTGGAAGCGGCCATAAAACTTCGCTCAGATGCAGATATTATGGCCGAAATGGAAAAGGTCTTGCGAAAAATGAAAGAAGGTGGCCATGCCGTTTGAAGCCTATATTGCAATCGGTGTAAGTCTTTTAGTTCTTATTGGGGTGACCTTGCCTTTTTTTGTGGGTGAAGGCGGCATGCTTTCAGAAGCACTTTCCGTCAACTCCATTGAAAAGCTTGAAAAAACCCAGGAGCTGTTGTTGAAGCGATATATTCAAGACGAAAAGGCTTTTGAAAGTGGCGAAATCGCCAAGCGGGCGTGGCAATCACGCAAGGCCTACATTGTGCACCGCTATATAGATGCTGCTCGTCGACTTGATTTCTTGCGCGCCCAAAGTTCGGTGGAGGCACCACGTGATTAAATTTGCCTTACTTTTGCTGATCGGACTGAGTGTCCCCTCTGTTGCAACGGCAGAGGTCCGCGTAGCTGGTCGTCATCTGATCATCTTTACTGCGCAGCCAGATGAGCTGTTCGGTAGCTATTTGTTAGGGATTGAAAATACCTCCAAAGAGTCGGCGAAGGATTCTTTAAAAATCATGATCCCACTTGAGACCGTGGATTTTCGGGCCGTGGAAGGTGTGGACGCCGATCATTTAAAACTTTCCGAAAAGGGAAGTTTGACAATGGAACGTGAATTTAAGGCAGGCATGAATTTTACGGGTTTGGATTTTTTAGTGAGTGCGCAGTTTGGTCGGGCCTCCATGACCTTTGTTCCGCCTTACCCCATTGAAGAACTGAGCTTGCTAGTCCATCAAAGATCAAAGCT
The DNA here is from genome assembly GCA_041740975.1 of Oligoflexales bacterium. GTDB lineage: Bacteria > Bdellovibrionota_B > Oligoflexia > Oligoflexales > JALZUQ01 > JBGSKV01. The sequence continues at coordinate 8,533 of JBGSKV010000101.1, forward strand.
AAAAATTTCAGGATCGAATATTAAACTGGTAGGGACTATGGACTTACAGCAAGGAAAGTTTGATCGCTACCTTTTGGAAAACATCCAGCCGGGCGTACATCTCCAGTTGGCAGTCGCGGGCATTCCGGTGAGTCGTACGCTTTTTTGGTGGATTGGGGGCGGGTTTGCAGCCATTCTCTTGATTGCAGTAGGTATATTTACAAAGCGCACATGGCCAACGAATATGGGTCGAGGAGAAGTTTAGTATGGCAAGCGTATTTATGAAGACTTTGAGTGTGTTGATGGGGCTAGGCTTGGCATTATCCGTGTCGGCTCAAAAACCAGCAACCGAAAAAAAGCCGGTGGAGCTGAAAAAATTAGGAAATCCTGCAAAATCCATTATCGATACCACACCAAAAAAGCCGTCTGGTGATTTATTCAAAGCCAATAAGCTAACGTCGGACTCTGAAGAAGAAGTAAAGAAAAAGGCAGCTTCGGAAAAAACGAAGCAAAAGTCAGAAGAAAAGGCCGAAAAGGCTGACAAGACGAAAGAAAAAATGAAAGCTGAGAAGAAAGAAGCCAAAGAAGATGCCAAAGCTGCTAGTGAAAATAAAGCGGAAGATTCCGGGATCAATAGTTCAGAAGTCGATTCACTCCTGGATGAAGGTAGCTTGGGCGAAAAAAAAGATAGTGCCAAAAAACGTCGTCTTAAGCGTCGAGAAGCTAAAAAACTGGAAGCTGAAGGCAAAAAGTCCGATGCTCAAAACTCAAAAGGTCGAACGGCGATTGAAGAGGCAATGGACCTGTAACGCCATCACAAGTTGAACTTAGCGACTATGTCGCTTTCAATGACAAAGTCATTTCAAAGCGAGCGGCTACTTCATCTCCTAATTTATCCGGAACCTTAACTTCCATCAGAATTTTTTCCTCGACTCGTTCGCCGGTTGCCAGGGTTTTTTCGACCATGGCCGATATCTGCTGGCCTTGTGAACTATAAAAATAAGCATCACCTTCTATGCGCTTCAAAAACTCACCTTTGACATCTTTAAAAAGCAGCGAAACTTTCTTCTTGGATTTGCGAATCAAAAAGAAAGCCAGTGCACCTGCCGTTAAGTCAGCGCCTATGGCTAAAGCCCCGAAGTACATCGTCTTCAAATGATTGCGCGTGCCAAATCGCAAAGGAATTTTGACGATAATATCGTTATCATCAAGCTTTATAAGTTGTGGGCGTACTTGATAGAGAAGGGGGATATTTTTGAAAGAATAGGCCCAAATCGCCAAAGTTTCCTTGGGCATGGGGCCGACTAGGTTTTTAAGCCTAGAGCTTAAGCGGTTTCGTAGCACTCTTGAAACTCTTTCCGTGAGTGTTCTAAAATAAGAGTCATGCTCTTAGACTTCTGTTATTCTATAGAAATGTTTGTGAGGTCGCTAGTTCATTATGTCGAAATTTTCCGATCGAGTTGGAGTTAAATATCCGATCATCTGTGGGGCCATGTACCCTTGTAGCAATCCCGAACTTGTCGCCGCGGCTTCGGAAGCCGGTGGTATCGGCATTGTGCAACCTGTTTCCCTCTCATTTGTCCATGGTCACGATTTTCGTGAAGGTTTGCGCTATATTCGCACTCTGACTCGAAAACCAATAGGTCTTAATCTTTTGGTGGAGCAATCATCAAAGGTTTATCAAGATCGCAATAAAAAATGGTTGGAAATAGCGTTGGACGAAGGCGTTCGTTTTTTTGTCACTGCCCTTGGCAATCCCAACTGGGTCGTCGAGCTTGTGCATGCCCAAGGTGGTCTTGTGTTTCATGATGTTACGAATCGTACGTGGGCCGAAAAAGCCTTAAAATCAAACGTGGATGGCTTCATCTGTGTGAACAATCGAGCGGGTGGACATGCCGGTCAACTGAGTCCCGAACAATTAATGTCGGACCTGAAGAGTTTCGGCAAACCATTGATTTGTGCGGGCGGCGTCAGCACCTCCACAGACTACCGAGCGGCCATGCAGATGGGTTATGCTGGGGTACAACTGGGAACTCGCTTTATTGCATCCGCCGAATGCCAAGCGCATGACGATTACAAAAGAGCGATCGTTGACGCCAAACCTGAAGATATCGTTTTGACCGACAAGATATCCGGCGTTCCGGTTGCCGTGATCAACACACCTTATATCCAAAGCATTGGGACCAAAGCGGGGCCCGTTCAACGTTGGCTTTTACGAGGTCGTAAAACCAAGCATTGGATGCGCATGATTTATATGTTGAAGGCAACTTGGCAGCTAAAACATTCCCATTTGAAGGGAAGCAATTACAAAGATTATTTTCAAGCTGGCAAAAGTGTTGGCGGCATTCACAAAGTTGAGACCGTCAAAGACATCATTCAAGGTTTGGTAAAGTAAGCAGTCATTCAGAGCGCTCGGCGTGCTTCGCACTTGATGCGAAGAATCTCCTGCCTCTCTCCCTCGCCGGCTCGGCAGACACGATTCAGAGCGCAGCGAAGAATCTCCTGCATTAACCATCTAATATAACTGATATTTATAAGCTATCTCGCCCTCCCTCATTATCTTTCTCTCATAACCGCCGAAACCCCATAAGTCGACCTGACATTATGGAGTTACAGACAAATGAAGGCAAAGGCCAAAGCGAAACCCGCGATGAAAGCCAAAAAGGAAAAACCTGGCGATCAAATTGCTTTTCTTGAACGCATCAAAGCAGAATGGCTTGCAACGATCGACGCATTGGTTGATCCCCTCATGATTATCGATCAAGATTACACCGTACGCAAAGCGAACAAAGCGCTTGCGACACTTTCTAATAAAAAAGCCAAAGATGTGATTGGTAAGAAGTGTTACGAAATGTTCGCGGATCGTTCGTCGCCGTGCACAGGTTGTAAACTTGGCTCCAATATCAATGGCCAAAACCAGCAATTTCATTTGGAAGGTATTCGCGGCAAAAAATATTTTGAAGTGACCTCACAGCCTATTGAGATCGAAGGTGAGCACAATGTTGTGCATATTTATCGCGACCGAACGGAACATCGCAAGATGGCGAATCAACTTTTGCAGAAAGAAAAACTCGCCTCGATTGGTTTATTGGCTGGTGGTATCGCCCATGAGTTAAATAACCCAATTGGGGGCATACTTGTCTTCTCGCAAATGCTTTTGCGTGAAACTTCCGAAAGTGCCAGTCACTTTCAAGACCTTAAAGAAATTGAAGAAGCCGCCAAACGTTGTCGCGATATCGTTCGCAACCTTCTCGACTTCGCTCGCAAAAGCCCAGGCGAGGATTCGGGGGCGCTCTCAGAGGTCGACGTTCAGGATGTTTGTCAGAAGGCTCTCAAGTTCGCCAAGCTTGGTTTCAAATCGAAAAAAATTAATATCGTCGAAGACTGGGGCAAGCAACCTCTCAAAGCGATGGCTAACGCCAACAAACTTACGCAGGTTTTTCTAAATCTGCTTCAGAATGCCGAACAAGCTATTGGCGATAAAAAGGGAACAATCAAAATTAACGGTCAAATTGATGAACTTTCTGGCCAACTGAGCGTTTGTATTAGTGATACGGGCATGGGTATCGAGCCAAAGAACCTGAAGAAAATTTTTGATCCATTCTTTACAACTAAAGATCCGGGCAGTGGAACTGGTCTGGGATTAAGTATTTGTTACAACATCATAGAAGAACTGGGTGGCCACATCGACGTGGAGTCCGAAAAAGGCGAGGGAACCAAGTTTACCGTCAAAATTCCCTTGCGCGACGCCGCACAGAAATCGGCCTAAGGATAACTGAGAATGCCCGTGACCTTCAAAATTACGCGTTTCCTTTCGGCAGCATACTTCATTGGTGCCCTGGTGGCTTTATGCTGGCTGTTGATCAATGGCAGCACGCAACTTCTAGAAAGTCTAGGCATGCCTAATCTGGCATTGCATGTTGGTGGCGTCATCATGGCGGCCATTGCCGGGCAACTTGCCGTTATGCACTTGGCCTACATTGGCCGTAAAAACCCATTGATTCGTTACTATCTAGTGATGTGCTTGGCCAATTCGGCTTTAAGTTTGTCGCTCATGTATGTTTCTATCTATCCAGCACCGTCTATGTTTCAAAACGCGCTTTTAGGATTCTGGGGCGTTTGCCATGTTGCCATCTATCTATCGATGATGCTGTGCTGCAGTACTTATTTTCAGCTGCCGCAACAGTGGCGAAACATGCTTCCCATCACTTTGACGGCGCTACTTGTATCATTGGGAGTGGGGATTTACTTCGGAAATCCTCTTGCCGAGAAAATCGCACTCACCAGCAAGTTTTCTGTTTTGCGCGAAATTTTCTTAGCTTTAGGCATCGGCACGATTTACTTTATGACGGGCTTGTTCCGTCCATTCAAACTTGCCGAACGTTTTTCGGCATCCGTACAACAACGCTTTCTCCTCTCGCCCAATAGCAACCTTCACAAGGCTCTCGTATTTGTCGATTTTAATACGGCATTGGTCATGGGCGCTTTAGGCGTAGGAATGGTGTGGTACAGTAATAGTTTCAGTATAGGCGTCATCAGTTTGAGTTCGATCGGCGTGCTGTATTCTCTACTCTCTCAGCTTTACGAACAACACCAGGACAAGAACTTCAAAGGCAATGTTTTCACACGAAATGCCGCAGTTTTTCACGATAAGTATCTCGCGGCCACGGGCATGAAGTCCGCAGTCGTGGGCAATAAAACCGCTACCTTTGTCATTGATCACGATCCCTTCCATAAGTTTACAAAAGAACTACCTGCGAGCCTTGTCCAAATCCGCAACGAAGAAGTTATGAAATGTGTAGACATGGTCCTTGGTGACAAGCAAGTGCATGGTCAATTTATCAATAATCAGATCTATGGGGCTATCAATCCTGAGTTTAGCGAGAGACCTTGCGTTGACTCGCTTCTGACATTTGCTTGTTTGTTTCTGGACGCTTCGCCGCTCATTGAAAGAAAACTGACGAGTCTCTTCGATGTTCTACCTATTATCGACCCAGAACTTCATTCACTCATTAGTGAGTCAGAAGACTTTCGACGACTCTTTAATAAAAATGACTGGTTCTACTATTTCAATTATCGTTGGGTGGACCAGTGGATAGCCGTACAAGGAGAAAAGTCTCAATACCGCGTGAACCTCAATACTTTGCCGATTTCGGACTTCATCCATATCCATCGTCAACTCAGCGACGAATCCGCTGACACTCAGCATATTATCATTGGGGAAGAAGCGCGCGAACGATTGATGTTCGAAGCTCCGGCCATTGGCGAAAGACTAAAGCCATATCCCATTCGCGTCGAAGAACGCGAAATCATCGTCTTTGTCATTGACCTTGAAACTCTCATCGTGATGTTGGATCAATATTTTGATCTCAATAATGTTCGGGAACGCTTGCGGGATTACCCGCCGGGCGAAGAAAATATGAAGATTCTTGAAATCTGCGACACGCAAGTTCGGGCTATGCACAGAATTGGCGATTTAAAGGAGCTTGTCAAAAGCATGATGAATCATGCGTGGCATGGTTTTATCGAGAAGGGGCGTGTTCTTAAGCTTATTTCATCCATTTCAGGCCGGGCGAAAGACATCATGTCTGATGGCAAACAATTGCCAGCAGATTTCTCGGCGTTACTCCTCGAAGCCGTACAAAAGGTGGGCTATCCTAGTCAGCTTCTCCACTCGGCTCAGATGCAAAAACTAGCCCTCCGTGATCGCCGTCAAATACTACAAGTCGCGGGAAATTCGGGACACGTTCGCTTTGTCGAGGCCTGGGTTTATCTGTCGAACCTGCAAGCGCATATGTATCCGGAAGAAGCGATCCAAGAAATCGTTCACTTCTTGTTGGCGATTCCTTCGAAACCTGCTCTAGCCGCGCACCCCGTAGTTCATTTCAAAGGAATCGATTGCCTTGTGAACTTAGCCAAAGATTCTTTGATTATGGATGGCGCGACCCTGGAAAGACTATTGGCGAGCAGCATGGTTTGGGCTTGCAATAGCCGCTTCTCACCACGTGCTTGCTCGTTACTTTTAGATGGAATGATTTATCTACTGCATTGCCGCCAAGGCACATTTTCTATACCTGAAAAAGAGTTGGCTTATTTTCAAAGTTATCTTGCCGATCTCAGGGCGAGTGGCCGCATTCCTGCAACAGAGCTTGATCGCATTCAAGTCCGCTACCGCAAACTTTTGGAAAAACTCTCTCGCCAGACTGGCTTCGCTGCTTAAGAAGTTTTCGATTTTCCCCCTATCGCCCATATATCTGACAGGCACCTGCCTGAATCTATTCGCTTTTTAGCTGGCATGGACCTTGCTCTAGACGACCTTACAACGGTAGATGTGGTCAGAAAAACTGAATACGGATTGAAGGAGTTTCGCATGCGTAAGGTAGCTTTAGCAGTAGCAGCAGCAGGTTTTATGATGGGTTGTGGTGTTAACAATGATTCTAGCAGCGCGAAAGTAGTTGCGACTGAAGATAGTGGAGAAACCTACACTGTATACATTAGCGAATTTGATAATCTAGATGGTTTTAAAACACAAGGCGCTCGTAATAAAGCCATGGCGCAACTTTTGAATTTAACGATAGCTGCGAATGAAGAAGCTAAGTCAATGTATTCTGATATATTGAAAAAAGGCCTGGTAGAAGGTCGCAAGCTTACGACCGACACAGAGTGCCGTCGCATTATGGAAGATGAGTTCGGTGAAGACGGTTTGACAGTTTACACTTTCGGTTTCAATGTAGAGTCGGGAAGCTATATCGACAATGACGATTTGACTGACGAAGGTATTGAGCTACACTATGATGGTTCGATGTTCCGCAGAATGGCTATCAAAGTTCTTTATGATGTAAACCCAGTTAAGAACGGTAAAGTCTCCATGGAAGGTGTTAAAATCCTTAAAGTGAAATTTATCGCTCAAGACTCGACTCCTTGCTAATTCCTCAATATGGCTCCTTTTACGAAACCCCAGTCTTAGGACTGGGTTTTTTTTTTCTCTCATATCCACCAGAAGCAATATAAAGGTGGTAGGGGTTGACAAAACCCGCTGCTTAATTAATAATCAGCAGGACTAAACCCACGAGGTTACCTATGTTTCTCACATCCTTGCCATTCAAGCTTTTCCTGACATTGGGATTTTTACAGTTCGCCTTGGCAAGTGGTGCGCAGTCCTACGATTCACTAAAGGTGGTTGGCATCATAGGTTTACCAACGCCTGGTCTCGCCGACACCGGCGTCGCCGTCTTAAAAGATAAAACGGGTAAAAGTATCGTGGCGAAAGTGGGACGAAAAATCCCGGGCCATGACGACTTAACACTCGTTAGCATTCATGAAAAAAGCGTCAAAGTTCGGCAAGCGTCAGGCAGTGAGTTTAGCTTGCTTTGGATCTCTGGTGAACCATCGGTCGCGTCAGCAAGTCGATCAGCACCATCCTATGATAGTTACGACCCAGAGCCGGTGTCTGATTTGGAAATTCAAGAATTTATGGAAGATGTGCCCATGGAGCCTCAAGGAAAAAGTGAATCTTTCAAGCAGTTGAATATCAAAAATAGAAACCAACTTCCCTCAACAGGTACCATCGAAAAAACAGAAGCTGTGCAATACTGGGAGCGACAAATCAATCAACCGCCACCAGGTCAAGAGCAAAACTCCAATATTCCGGCTGGCGTAAGAAACAGTAAACAACGCCCAACCCGTAGTTTTATGGATCTCAATAAAAAGTCACTGCAGCAAATTGATAAATCAAATCGATAATTGTACTAACTTTGGAAAAATCACGGAAGATTGTAGTTCTTGCGAATGCGCTCATCTATTTCAGCGAGTTTGGCGTGATCAATAACAATCTGGCCACTTCCATCGTCCATTTCAAAAGTGAGATAAGGCTTTCCATCTAATATTTTCGGATTTTTAATGGCTATATCAATATCGGCCAACGTTGAGACAGGTTGATTGTTAACGCTCTTTATCAGTTGATATTTGATTTCTTCATAGCCGCGATTGCCAGCGTCGGCAAAGACTTTATTTAAGAATATCCGACGTTTTGAAGTGTAGCCGAATTCCAGATTGTTTCCATATAGGTAAAGCAAATTGAGCGGGGCTACATTTCCCCAACGATCGCCAAAGGTTTTCAAAAAACCTAAGCTCAACTCTTGCAAAACAAGCCCGCCCAAAATGCGATAATTTGTTTCGCCGGTGCTATCCACGACGTGAAAGATGCCTTGATTCGAGCTAAATTGTTTCAAAGGAATTTCGATTTCCATGGATTTTTTATCGCGAAGGATGCTGACTTCGACTTTGTCGCCGCCGTAATACTGCTCCAAAACGGCCGAAAAGTGTAGGCGTCCCCAGCGAGAGTCCTTGACTTGGCCATCTTTATTGACCTCTTTTCCAGCAATTTCAGTGATGATATCGTTTTCTTTCAGAAATCCATCTGCCGACGAATTCGCCAAGACACGCGTGACGAGGTTTCCGGACGTGTCTTCCGGTAATCCAAGTTGTTGCAGTTTCAGCGGATCCGAAAGGGACATGCCGAAGACGCCAAGCTTACCAAAGCCGCGATACTTTTCTTTGGTGAAATCATCTTCTAAGAAATGCGAAATTATTGAACTAGGTATGGCCGTCACGGCCGAGTCGTTTTGCGAAACAGCAATCCCCACCAATTGTCCATCTTCCACGATGGGCTCAGCAGTGCCGTGACCTTTTTGGGCAGTCTCGAAAATCAAATGCGTATAAGATAGTTGGCTGATATCCGTTTGCTTCACTTCGGCTTTCAGAAACGTCAGAAAAACTTCGGTGGTTTCTTGTATATTTTTGGCTTTTATGAGTTTAGGTAAACGAGGTGTTTCGTCAAAAAGTGAGATGGGGACGAGTCTGTTCTTATTGAACGAGTCCGGCAGCACTATTGAAGCTAAATTCGCCTCGTAATCCACCCACTCGACCGTGACTGGCGTTTTCGAGGTGGAGCCAAAAACCTGCGCTTCGATGAGGGCGTGATCTCGCACGGCGTCGGCGGTCGTCACGACGCGATTCTTGGCGACTAAGGTTGCATAATAGTTTTCGACATTTTCATTGAGAGTAAGCCAAGGTGACTCAAAGTCCAGTGGCCGCTTGCTGACGATAAGCTTTATGCAAAATTGTTCGCCTTGGGTTGGGCTCGGTTGGCAGCTTGCCAGTAGGGATCCACTCACCATAACGATCATCATGACAATTTTTTTATAGCTCTTGACCAAGAAATTCCTCAGGGTGAATTTGATAAGTTTTAACAATATCGGCCTGCGCTTTATCTGCGTCCGCTTTGCGTAATAGGCTAGGTGTTTCCCAATAATAGTAGTCGATATTGATATACTCATCCTGGCTTTGCGAGATGAGCTCTTTGAGTTTGGCCAAATCAGTGACAGGTTGATTATTGACAGATTTGACAATGGAATAGAGCGGCGTTTGCACATAAGAATTCACAGCATTCGGCATCCGCCCTAGCAAAACAACCACATCTTCGACTATTCCTGGCAAAGGTTGGAGAGGTGCATATGTGTGTATATAGCGTAGAGGTGTCGGCGAATCATAGAACCACCGTTGACCCCAGGATTGCAAGAGATTCAAAGACAAAGTTGAAAAAACCAATCCGCCGTAGGTATAGAACTTCGGAAAGCGTTCAAACTTTCGCGCAGATTCATAGTGAATTGGATTCTTGGTTACTGGGATGGTCAGGTTCATAATCTTCCGATCACGCACCACACTGGCTTTTAAAGATTCGCCGGGCAGTTTCAAATCGATAAGTACTCTGAAGTCAACTCGCTCACCGCGCCAATTAATCTTATCGTCAATGCCGACTTCGTTATTGTCCAAATTAATGAGTACGTCATTCATTTTGAGATGGTCTTTGAGAAAACTACTATGACCAACATGGCTGATGAAACTGCCGGAGTTTTGCCCTGGGACGCCGAAAAACTGTCGGGCGGTTGGGCTGATGAGGGCCCAATCTTGAGTGGTCAAACCGTCAATGGGTGTGCCATCGTATTGTCCGTCTTTGATATCGGCAAGAAATCTTTGAATGACGGGAACGGGAATAATATAACCCGTACTTTGCGCATCGCTAAAACCTTGAAAGGCAACACCAACGACTTTGCCGTATTGTAATACCGGGCCGCCGCTGTTTCCTGGATTGATAGCCGAATCAACCTGTACCAAGAGATGTTCGTAGTAGGTTGCATGTGCGTACGCCCGATAACTAATGCGGGAAACGACACCTTCCGTTATTGAAATCTGTTCGCCACCACGGGGGTAGCCGACGCATTCCACGGGCGAAAGAAGTTTGGGCAAAGGGCCAAACTGCATTTTTGAGAGATTTTTAAAGTAGCTGGGATCTTCTACCGTTAGCAAAGCAAGATCGACGTCATCAGCCGCAAATAAAACTCTGGCTTGCTGTGGAGTAGGGTCGCCATCTTTTTGTACGGTGACAAAACGTTGATTCGAAACAACGTGGGCATTTGTCAGAATTTTGCCATCGCCAATATAAAAGCCGCTACCGTAACTGCTTTGCGCGGCAAAATGCTTCCAAGGTCGACGAAAGTCAGGCGCTACAGAAGTGGTGCGGATTTTGAAAACGGATTTGCGAAGAACGGAGAGCTCTGAGGAGACGTTAGCGTATGCAACGTTTGCATAAGCTATCAGTAATATAAGACTGAAAAAAAATTTGGTCAAAAAAAACTCCCTAGTCCATCATTATAGAAGAGATTGACTAGGGAGGGTAGTGATTTACTTTTTAGTTTTTGAGACGTTCCGCGTCAAGCGCTGGACAAGTTGACTGAGTTGCGGTTGCGTCCGCAACAACTCCGCTTGCGCATACCCAACGGTGAGCTCGCTGTGCAGTTGTATCGCCCGTATCTTTGAAGCTCGGGTGGTAGAAATGGAAAACCACCTCTCCAGACCCGCGTTGTTCACAATGATAAAGTTGAAATCCCTTGCTGGTATTTTCTGTCAACAATGCATTGAAAGCGGGATTACGTTCCGCTGACAATGATGGGAAGACTTTACCAATATTAGCTGCGCAGCAGCCAAAATTACTTATTTTTGCAGGACCACAAGTTGCTTTGGTCGCATCACTGCCCACGATGGGAATCCAAACTTTGCCGGCGTCGTCACAATTTTTCCAAGTTTCGGCTACGCCACCCGCAAGTGCAGCATCGGTTTGAATGGAACATCCCGAAGCGGTTCCTCCACCGGTATTGTCACCTGAGCCAGTTCCGGTGCCGTCACCGTTGCCTGTGCCATCGCCATTACCAGTTCCGTCTCCATTTCCCGTTCCCGTGCCATCGCCGTTGCCAGTACCGTTTCCGTTACCAGTTCCGTCTCCATTACCTGTTCCCGTGCCGTCACCGTTGCCAGTGCCGCCTGTATTATTATTGCCTGCACCGGCGCCGTAGTTGGCGCTGCCGGCCTGACCTTCTTGTCCTTTGGACTTGCAGCCATGGATGCCCAGGACCGTTAGAACGCAAAAAAGTGAAGTTGTGAGTACAAACTTGTGATTCATGTCCAATCCTTAAAGTTAATCGATTAGGTTCCATTGTATCGGCATTTGTCGAAATTTGCTTTAAGTTTGGCCGGAATTTTCTCAAAAAGCCTTAAATATTAGCAATATAACACCAAAAATGGTCCCACGCACGCGGCTTTTGTGAATAGCATTTGGCTTAGAAAGTCGCCCTTTGGGCAGCAAATGCATTTTCTTTTTGCCAAAAGCCCTTCTGTTGCCTATATTCCTCGTCTGACTACTCAATGATTAGGTGGGGTTATGGCAAAGAAAATTTCTAGAGAACTTATTCGTTTAGTATCCACTGCTGGTACTGGTTATTTTTATACGACGTCAAAACACAAAGGCCAAGAAAAGCTTTTGTTGAAAAAATACGATCCAAAGATTCGTAAACACGTCGACTTTAAAGAATCCAAAATCAAGTAAGCTTGATAACGATAAAATGAAAAAGGCAGCACCGTGTGGCGCTGCCTTTTTTTATGATCCAAAGTTTTTTCTTTACGCGGGATTGACCATTTTGTCTGGTTGAACCCACTTGTCAAAGTCAGCGGAGGAAACATACTTCAGTTCAAGTGCCGCTTCTTTCAAGGTACAATTTTTCTCATACGCATGCTTGGCAATTTTCGCGGCTTTATCATAGCCGATATGTTGGTTTAGTGCGGTGACCAGCATTAAAGAATTATCCAGATGTTGCCTAATTGCTTTGTTGTTTGGTTCAATCCCGACAATGCAGTTATCCGTGAACGAGTGACAGCTATCGGCAAGTAGTCGAATCGATTCGAGCGTATTGTGCAAAATAACCGGCTTAAAAACATTTAATTCGAAATGTCCATTGCTACCCGCTATAGATACAGCGACATCGTTTCCCATCACTTGCGCCGCGACCATGGTGATCGCTTCGCATTGAGTCGGGTTGACTTTGCCAGGCATGATGGAACTTCCCGGTTCATTAGCGGGAAGAATCAGTTCGCCAAACCCGCTGCGAGGTCCACTGCCCATTAAGCGAATGTCATTCGCGATTTTCATAAGGGCCGTCGCCAATAGTTTGAGGCTACCACTGCAACTGACCATCGCGTCATGGGCCCCCAACGCCATAAATTTATTGGGTGCGGTTTCAAAAGGTTGATTGGTCAACTCAGCGATTTTTTTTGCGACTTTTTCGGCGTATTTCGGATGGGTGTTCAGTCCCGTACCGACTGCGCTGCCACCCAACGCTAACTCGTGCAGACCTTCCAAGGAATGTTCAATTTGTTTGCGAGCAAATCGAACTTGTTCGGCATAACCCGAGAATTCTTGGCCCAGCGTCAGCGGGGTAGCGTCCATCAAATGCGTGCGACCAATCTTTGTGATGTGCATAAACTTTTGAGCCTTGTCGTCTAGCGCTTTAATAAGGCTAGCGAGGGCTGGCAAAAGTTGTTCTTGAATGTCGAGGACCGTGGCAACGTGCATCACTGTCGGGAACACATCGTTAGAGGATTGAGACTTGTTGACATCATCGTTGGGGTGAATGGGTGTTTTGCTTCCCATTTCCCCGCCGGCACTTTCAATCGCGCGATTTGAAATGACTTCGTTGGCATTCATATTGCTTTGCGTACCGGACCCGGTTTGCCAAACGACTAGTGGAAATTGATCGTCTAACTTTCCGGCGATCACTTCATCGCAGGCGTCGACGATCATTTTGGTTTTCTGGTCGCTAAGTTTTCCGAGAATTTGATTGGTAAGAGCTGCGGCCTTCTTGACAATCCCAAAAGACCGAATCACAGTGGGCGAAAATCGGTGGCCGCCTATGCGGAAATTTTCGATCGAGCGTTGTGTCTGAGCTCCCCAGTAAGCTGTTGAGGGAACCTGAACTTCGCCCAAACTATCCGTTTCAACGCGGTACTCCATAGACTTGGAACTCCTCAGTCATCATTACAGTGTTGTGCTTAAGAAATATCAGTTTTATAACTAGGAGGCAAATAGGTCGCGATGGTTTCGTTGATTTGGTGGTGAAATGAGCTCTAGTTTATATGATCAAATAGGTGTGCAAAAAATCCGCGAGGTGATCCAGGCCTTTTACGATCGGGCTTTCGAGGATTCCATCATCGGGTACTTCTTTGAAAACGTCGATAAAGCTTCCATCGTTGAAAAACAAACGAAGTTCTCGGTCGCGCTTTTGGGTGGTCCGAAAGAATTTAGCGGCCAGTCTTTGCACCAAGCACATGCTCATCTAAAAATTCGACCTGCCCATTTTGGTCGTCGACAAGTCATCATGGCGGAAGTACTCGAAGGAAGTACGATTTCTCCGGAAATCGCAAAGCATTGGTTAGCAGTAGAAGAGAAGCTCAAGCCATTAATAGTTCACGGCAAAACTTGCACTTCGCCATAATTTGGAGGTATTTTTTTAGTTTCAAAGCAAATGGTGAAGGCGAAGATATTACAAAAATGAATTTGCGAGATAGTTAACCATTAAATGACCTAATCAGGCTCAGAGAGTGGAATATTAACTTAAATATTAAGGTGTTATCACCGCAAAATATTTACTTTCAGTAATAAACCTACAAATCCGATCACAAATTATGTCTTTCAAGCCTAAAACCTTAAATATAAATGGCTTCTCGCTGATTGAGTTGATGGTTGTTATTGCTATTATTAGCCTTCTTGTCTCCTTTGCAATTCCAAATTTGGCAATTTTAAGAATTAAGGCAGCTCGAGCAGAAATGCTGCAAAATCAAAATGCCATTTATACCCTCGCTCATAGTTTTCATGCTGAGTCTGGGTATTACTATCCACCAGATAGCGTCACTTCGGCCTTTGGATATGGATATTCAACCGAAGATGAGCATGGTGGTGCGGGGGTCGCTTGTGGTGAATCAAATCATTTAGGTTTTGCTGCCGCAAACTGTGAGAGACTTTACTATTTCTATACTTATAATAGTACGGGTGCGGATGGCAACAGCACTGATTTATCCAGACAAACCTACTTCACTATCTCAGCTATTAGCTCCCATGTTTATGGTGGGCCAGCTCGAAATCAAACTCACTTAGGTAGAGTGCCGCCAACTGGGCGATGCAAAAGACCTTCCGGCGTCGATTTGTATTTCCAGGACCGCTGGACCAAATTTGAATCAGGGCATACTCAACCATTTGGCAACTTAGCTGACTTTGATGCACTAAAGAACTGCTTTGATTAAATAAAATCCAAACATTCATCAACGGCAACTATCGGGAAGCAATACAAGGGAATCTTGAAAAAGTTGGTTTAGGTTGACCAAACCCGCCAGTCTGGTAAACCGAAGCTGAGTTTACCATATATCTATGCCATAGAGAGGTTGCCCATCATGAGATTGATCGTTTTAATGACCGCGTTTTTGGGATTTGTACCCGTTTCACTTGCCGCCGAAAAAGAACTGACCTGTAAGGATTTGGAGAAGACCTATCTAGCGGACGAGATTAATGAAGAGAAATACACTTGCAAAAATGAAGGCTGTAAAAAAAATAAAGAGAAACAACTCCGTGCAACCGTGAAATATTTTCATGAGAGCGCGTCTGGTGATGATATGACTCTCGCTGAACTTGAAGCTGAATTCGATCCTATTTATTCGGTCGTGATCCTAGGAAAAATCAAACTTCAATCCGTCAACATAAGCTTAGGCGAAAATCCATTTATTTTATTTTTCCTTGCGGGGACGACAAAAAAGTCTGGTATAGAAAGTAATGACGGCTCTTTATCTGCGCAAAATGATTTCTGCGAAGGAGTGGAGCTCGAACCAGTCGTAAACGCGTCACGCAGACACGCTATTTGCCGTACCATTGTTCCTATTATTAAAGATCAAGCACCTGAGACTACGTTCGGCCATCTCTCGTGCGCTAATGAGAAAGAGGTTGAGGGTAAGCCAAGTGACTCAACCAGTTTTTATATCGATCGCTTTACGAAAAGTAATATTTGGTTTTCGGTCCAACGAAATCTGTCTAATTTCAATGGCAATTACTTCACTTGTAACGTGCGATTGGATCGTAAAACCAACAAAGTCCTCGCGAAATCGGTGTCTTGCTCGACGCCGTAAATTTGCTTTATTTATTATTATAGTTTAATGAACATTCGGCCGCTTCGCGGCCGGATATCTAAATTTGCTCCGCCTTTCACACTCACTTTTTGCTGCGTGCGTTGCATCGTGTCGAACCTCCCAGCAATGGCGTGCCCAGGGACGTTCGGCTGGATGCGTCCCTGCATCCGCCTTCACTAAGGTCGCTCGCATCCGGCTCGCTCCGTTCCCTGTGCCCGCCATCACTGGCTCGTTCCGACCCGAAGCAACGCCAAAGCAAAAAGCGACGGTGAGGCTCCGCTCACGAGTGATCACCCGCACGAGTTGCTTTCGCAACGGCAGCTCGATGGAGGTAATTCTAGTTGGCGGAGCCTCACCGTTGGAGATTTTGAACTTTGCGAAGAGTTGGTCGAAGTTTCTCAAAGTGGTGTTCAGAGGGGGTTGTGAGCGCAGGACGCGCGAACACCAGCGCAGCCTGGGCAGGAGCTCTGTTACAAACAAAAATCCCGG
>JBGSKV010000102.1:0-48872 GCA_041740975.1 Oligoflexales bacterium
CTTGGGACCGCTATCACAAATCCGGACAGGCGAGTATTTCCCGGTTGCAATACGACGCGCTTTGATACGTGGGTTCTCACCGCAAATAAACAGCTCAATCACCACGGTGTCGCCAATGCCGACCATAATTATCAATCAACAATAAACGGCTACAATGCCAATAGCAGATGCGCCAACTGAAATGGACTTTCGGTTACAGCTGAATCGCGATCATTAGTCTAAAAAATCGTTTAATTACAAGCTTATAAGTTTTACATTAAGTTTTGGCACTAAAATTCCGATTGTTTTCGATCGAATTGGAAGAGGCTATGAAATCAGAACTTGCCTTTAGTTTAATTGAACTCATGGTTGTCATTGGCATTCTAAGTGTGCTTTCAGCTCTTTCTATTGCAGGGCAAAGAAGGTTTACTTACAAAGCCATTCAAACCGAGGCTATTCAAAATATACGTACGCTTACAACCTTAGTGCATTCTTTCGAAACTGAGAAGGATCGAAACTTTATCCCGCATTCTGGGGATTGCGGTAACGGGTTTCAGTGGCTTACGGATAGCCATGAAGGTTGTCAACTTTTCGGTGCCACTGCTGATCCTTCAAACTGCAATACGACCAATGCACTCGGTTGGAAGTATTCCGACTGTCAAAAAATGCGTTACGAGTGGCATATCATAACTTATCCACCAAGTGGCGCGGCAAACTGGCGAACCATGGCATATTTACGACCGAATATGTTCGCAGGAAACGAAAGAGGCGCCGATGGTTGGCTTACCAACTCTTGTAACAAGTTATGCCAGTCCAAAAAGATTATCAATTTGCAAACCATGGAATCAGCCTGGATCCTGGATAGTGCAACATGCACTGGCACCGCGAACCTAGTAGATTTTCTTACTTGCCGATAAACAGCTCAGCTAGGCGATGACATCGGTATTTTATCGAGATCGGTCAGATGATTTGGCGCCGAGCTACCTTTTCAATGCGCTCATATTCACTGCATGAACCCAATGCCGCGAACGATCGTTCCAATGATTTCTTCGCAAATTCCGAGGCAGCCAAGCGAAATGACGGATGACGAGCGATATTTGTAAGTACCTTTTGCAGGCGAATCTGCACTTCAACATACTCTACGCTGTGACGAGCCATTCCTGTGAAGCAATCGTCCAAAATATCTTCTGGATCAATTGATAACACATAAATTCGATTTAACGTTACGATCGATTCGGGGTTTACCGTTAAGTATTCGTCAAGCAGTCTGAGTAGGGTTCCCATGACATCAATTGCGGTTCCAGGATCATTAATGGCGGGAGATAGTGCCCTCATTCCGATCTGCGATAAAACAATCAGACCATGCCTCGGATCTTGATCGAATGTACGAAACTCACCAATGACGAAACACTTGCGAACGGATTCTAAGCAGTCTTTGTCTAACACTTTCGACGTCTGAGCAACGTTACTTCCCGGATAATTGTAAGATCCAGGCGATACATTCAAGCTAACTTCAAAATCATTTTTTTCAGCCAGCTCCTGCAGTCGATTGAGATCAATGAAATTAAAATATCCAACGCCAGGGACACTCAATCCATGATCAAACTTGCGAGGGCCTGGATTGGCTCTCATGTAAGGATAGCGCGCTCGTTCGACAATGGATTTCCTGGCGGCGGATTCAACTATTTTGATAACTTCATTGAGTTGTCCAATATTAGACAGTCGGTTGATCCAGCGAACCAGGGTTGTTACGATCATGAAGATCACAACAATTGTTATAATGAAAAGAAGAAAGCGACCTTTGGCCTCGTAAAAATTAGTGGCGAGCGCAATGACCCCAACAATGCCGTAAACGAACGATCCAATAAATGTGCCTATTGCCCGTTGAGCTGTCTCATCTTCCACCAAAAGTCGAGACGCGCGAGGGGTAGCGTTGCTTGCGGCATTTGCATAGGCTGTTACCATTGTGGTTAATGAAAAAGTCGACACAGCCAACATGCTCGTCGCCAGAATCTGTAAAATATTTCCGACGGACCGTGATCCAACCTCGATAAATGCGTAGTCCGGTATCCAGTACTTGCCTGTCAATGCGAAAAGCGCCGCCGCAACTCCTAGTACCCCGTAACAGGCGACCGGAAACCAAATGCGTCTTTTTAGGTTGTGCCATCTGAAAAAATTAAGAGAATGTGACATGAAATTTCCCTTCCCTTAAGCGCCTCAATGCGCTCCCATATTGTACATATTAAATTGCGGCTGAACTAGGTAATTTCGGTTTTTATGAGTGATTGATTTTCTTGGGCAACTTAGTATTGTCTGCCTGTCATGTTTATTTCGGAGAGAATTCATTGATGACGGTAGTTACAGATTTTTGTCGTGTATTCGTGTGTTTATCGGCGTTCTTCTCGTTGTTGCCTAATATCCACGCCATGGGTGACAAGGATCGCAAGTTCATAGATGGCCGACTCGAAATTAACGATTACAATCTTACGATCGACCTCGAAAATGGTTGGGACTTTGAGCGGCTGCAGAAATTAGCCTCTCGACATGCGTCGCTCGAGTCTTTATTGGTTGCTCTCTTAGGCACTGGTGAGTTCGAAGAAGCATTTCATAATCCAACGTTTGTTTTTGAAAGCCTCGCTGAAAATGCTGAGCATGTAAATCCGCAAAACCCTAGAGTCCTGTTAGCCAAAGATAAGTTGTTGCTAGCATTCGACGCCTCTCAGAGTGGTTTGCAGATCATAGAAGCTCTTCCGGAAGAGGGAAAGTTTGCGGCGCATGAAATTGTTTACGGTGGAAAGAAAGCGAAAGTTTTTAGTCATCCTCAAAGTTGTCAGAATTGCCATGGACCATCCATGAAACCGCTTTGGTCAAGTTATCCTTTCTCTGTCGGCGTCTATGGGATGTCTGAGTCAAATGTCGAAAAGGCTTACCGGGAGTTTATTGCAGGTGGGGCGAGAGGGCCGATGTATCGAAAGTTTTTTAATAGTGCGTTTCAAAAGCCTGGTTCCCACACTTCCGTGAAAATTGGCCCGCTTCGTTTCAGCGTGCATCTGACATTATTTCTCAGTCAGATGGCAAAACACGATCTGTCGGTTCATCCCGATCGGGAACAATACCGATACCCAATTTTGGCCGCGTTACAAGGTTGCGACGTGACCGATTTTTTTCCTGAGGATGTCAAGGTATCGAAGCCTGAGTTGTTCAATAGGACGTTAGATAACATTAGCCTTGATCTGCAGATGTTACTAAAAAGTGAGCTAGACGAACGCATCCAGCGTCACAGCGATGTGATGGGGGAACCCATCGGTAGTTTTACAGACTTTGATAGCCAGAATGTGAAGACGTATGCTCGTCTGAAATATGTTCTAGAACCGATGAACATATTTTTGGAGAGTTGGGGATTTCAATCCGCTCCGGGCTCTTTAGAAGCGCCCACGTTTGCGAATGGCTCCGGGGGATTCTTTGATTTCAAAAAATGGGGACTAGACGCTTTGCTATCTGGTTCACAGACGAGTCGGATTTCGAGTCCAATATTTTCATGCGAAGAATTACACGAGCGGAGCCAAGCTCAATTCCGAAAAAATTAAATGCCGCGATCTCAGGGATTGGTTTCTGTACCATTGGAAGAGTCATCAAGCCACTCTTCATCTATATAAATGACATTTTCTTCGGCGGGAAACTCTGTAAATTCGATTTTGGTTTTACAAAGAGCTGAACTTTTGTTTTGCTGGATTTGAAAGGTGACTTCGTAGACTCCGACCTCACTTGGACGAAAGCCAAACTTCCAAGTCTGATCATCGAGCACTTCTAGTTTTGTGGCACCAAATGGGTCTGGAGAAATCGTATGAACGCTTACCGATACCTCATCGCTTCGGTACTTGAGCGCATTCTTAGTTGTTAACGTGGCATACGCCGTAGGCCTCGCTACCCAAGATCCATTTTCGACGGGGATGCCTACAGAATTTTTGCGTGCAACGGCACTACAGCCAAAGACTTGCTCTTCTCCCCCAGGTGGAATGGGAGCCTTAGGTGCTTTTCGACTGTCACTTGAACCCCCACAAGAAACTATTGCGAAGAGTAGAGCTGAGTGAATAGAAATGTTTATCCAGGTTTTTATTTTCATCTCATCATTCTACAACAGTTCTCTAGTGAAAGAGAATGCTAATGTAAAATTCCTTCAGCATAGTATGAACTTGAGAACAAAAAGAAGCCGCGAAATGCACGATGTCGTTTTTCAAATGCCCAAAAATGTTCATGCCTTGCCGGCGAACAACCATGTAACATATAAATATTGTTGCATTTTCTGCCGCGCCTCATAGTTTTGGGCTAGATTGCCGATAAAGACGGAGTAGGGATACGATTTTAAGTTCGAGATGGAAACTTTAGGTTTCGACAGCTTTGTTTGAATCTACTTGAAACTTTGGATGTTTACTTGAAACCTTCAAAATTGAAAATTTTGGTCTTCATTCTTGCCCAGCCGCTGTGTGCTTGTTTGCCAAAAGCAAACCCGATGGTAGAAACCGAAAGACCGATTCTGCAGGATCAAAATAAAATTGAAGATCTAAATATTTCTCCGTTGAAAGATGAGGCGTGCTTTATCACCGCAACACCTCAGCCGTCAGCCACGGGCCAAAGCGTTACGCTTATTGTTCGGACAAGTTCCGAAGTACAGGCGTTGCAATTAAACGGGCAGAGTTTGAAAATTCCTGATGATCAACTGACTGTGAACCCGACTGACACGACAGAATATACCGCGGTAGGTTTGGGAAAAGATAATAATGTGGTCCGATGTTCCGTTACCGTTCAGAAAACTTCTTCTGGAGCTACTGTCAATCCCACACCTAGTTCTGTTCCAGTTGTGACTCTTCCTGACTGTGTCATCGTAGCCGATCCAAGCAAAATCATCGCTGGTCAGGCCGCTACGTTGAAAATATCGGCGCCAAGCAATGCGACAAGTATTATATTAGACAATACTGCAGTTGCAAACTTCGGACAAAAATTTGTATCTCCTACTTTTACGCAAACGTTTACAGGCTCTTATTCAACTCCGAATGGTTCTAAGTCCTGCAGTGCGACAATTGTAGTCGAAGCTAAACCAGCTCAGACTAACAATCCGAACCCCGGCTATACGCCACCGGCTAATCAGTTCTACTACCGAAACTGCACGGTAACGGCCTCCCGCAATCAAGTGATGAGCTGTCCGGTGCGTTGCAACACTGGCAATCTACTGGTGGGGGCGCAGGCCAAACCAGAAGCGAATGCTGTAAAATATGGTGGTCGTTGCGATTGGTCGAGGCTAGAAGACGGGTCAAATGGAATATGGTGTCACGGAGAAAACAGAAGTCAATTTAGTGGCTCAGCTTCGGTCTGCACGTGCTCGATAAGTTGTGAAAATTTTAATTTGAACGGAAACTAGAATATTTAGTTATTTTCTGCAGTCGTCCGGGCTCAATGATTTGTCAGATCCTTTAGAGAATGTTCTGCAAATTGCTTTGCCTTTGGAGTTGATGAATATGACAGGCCAACCACGAATTTTCGTACTTTCGGTACTCACATTGGGTACTCTGCATTTGAGTTGTTCCAACTATTCTCCCCTTACTGTTGATGGAGCGTCGGAAACCTCGGACGCCGGTGGCGCGGATTTTATAGTTCCCAATTCTAACGATGGTGATCTAAATAAGACCCCTAATTCGAATGGCTCTACTCCAACTCCAACGCCTACTCCGAAAGTACCGACTGGTCCGACTGTGCCCAGCACAGGCGGTGGAACCACCGTTAACCCAGCACCGACACCAACCCTTACGCCCATTCCGCCCGTTGTGCCTCCGAGAGTTATTGACTGCAACGAACCAGAACTAGCTGTTCGCACGAATGTATCCAACGCGCCCGCCAGCTATGGTGTGGCTTCGCACGTGATCAGCAAAACTTATTCATTAGGCAATAATACCTATAGTCCGACTGCCGACAAGAGTTGCAAAGATGAGGATGGAGTGATTTTTCCTGAGATTTTAAAGTATGGCACCACGAATCACATACAGATCATAACTGGTGGTTCAGGCGGTAGTCTATCAGTATGGATAGACTATAACGGTGATGGAACTTTCGACCAACCTTCTGAAAAAGTTTTTAATGGTGGTGTGATTAGCCACAACTTTATCTCAGTCCTCTTTCCGGCAAATCCTACGACTAAAACAAGTGTGACCACCTGGGTTAGATTTCGCTACGGCCCTTTTGGATTGGGCTACAGTGGGGTTGCAAATGTGGGCGAAGTTGAGGACTATCAAATCACCATCGAACAATAAGCGACTTAAAGTTAGCGCCTTTAGCTGACTTTGCAACTAAACTCAAGTATGACGTTTTTCTAAAAACTGCTGGTGAAATTTATAAAAGAAAAGAAGGCAAAATGAATTCAAGATGTGCCAGATGGCATGTCCTGTCAGTAAATGATTGTTGGGATCACACCAGATTTTGCGAAAGTCCATCCGCCAAAACAGAAAAGATAGTGCGAAAAACAAGGCTAGAATTCCCAAGTTTTTGTAACGAACAGACTTGCCGTCGCGTCTAAAAAGATAAAACTCCAAAGCAGCTGCAACGACAACCATAATTATGAAAAGTGCGATTCCCCACGGCCTGAAGTTGTACAGTAGCAACATCGAAGTAGAGCAAATGGCTACGTACATGGCAACAATGGCTACATCACTAAAACGGCGAGCTCTTGCAATGTTAAAAGTAATGAATTGACCGCCAATCAGAAACATCGCGGAGAGATCCAAGAACTCACCCCAAAATGTACCCGTGGCGTGAAAGGCAAAAGATCCAATACCCACCAGTATGGAGGTGTAGCCAATGGTTTGGAGAGGATTCCAGATGTTTTTTCTTTCCAACCAAAGGATGTATATACCAATAAAAATGTAGGCCAGATTGGACCATGTGTTGGAAGGCTCAACAATCCAGGCGCAAAGTCGGCTTTCACAAAATTCCATTGTGGCGGGCGCGTATCCAGACCATGGGCATTGGCTAGCATTCATCAAAAACCTCTTGGGATATTATACCAATGGTTTTGGCAAAACGCGTAGAATAACTTCGATGAGCTGTGGGCTTCCGATCGGCTTAGAAGCGTGGGCCTGAAATCCAGCGAGGAGGGCTTCTTCACGATCTTCCTTTCGAGCGTAAGCTGTCAGGGCAATAGCCGGAATTTGCGATTCGGGGCGATCTTCGGCGGCCCGCAGTTTTTTTATGAATTCGATTCCGCTCTCCTCACTCATGCCGACGTCACTGATGATGACGTCGGGAAGCCAGGTCGAGAGAATTTTTCTAGCTTCTTCAGCGCTTTCGGCGATTTTTGCGTCCGCACCGCACCGGACAAGGATAGAGTGAATCAAAATTCTGGTGTCATATTCATCGTCAATTGCCAAAACTTTGAATCCTGCCAAGGCTTTCGAGTTCCACATATGAGGATCTTTTCCCAGACTAGGTGGTAAAAAATCAACATTTGCTCGGATTTCTGCAGCAGCAGCGGGAGTCATCATGACGGGAAGTATAATGGTAAAACAAGAACCTTTGCCTTTTCCTTCGCTGTCCGCAAAAACCATACCGCCATGTAACTCTATGATGTGTCGGACGATGGCAAGTCCCAAACCCAGGCCTCCGAAGGCGCGAGTCGAAGAGCTATCTTCCTGGCGGAAGCGGTCAAATACGTATGGTAGAAATTCTGGGTCAATTCCTTTGCCCTGATCTATGACTTTGATCTCAAGCCTAGACTCTCGTCTTTGCGTTTTGATCGAAATGGTACTTCCCTTAGGGGAGAACTTTATTGCGTTCGAGAGTAGGTTCCAGACCACCTGTTGCAAACGAGTGGAGTCGCCAAGAATGAATCCCGTAATGGAAGCAAATGAAGTTTCAAGTTTTATGTCTTTTGCATGCGCCGAAAGTTTCACAGCTTCAATTGCAAAATCAACGATGGTAACGGGGTCGACCAAATGGTTTGCCAGCTGGATTTTGCCCGTAATGATTCTGGAGACGTCTAACAAATCTTCAATGAGTTCGGCTTGAATTTTTGCGTTGCGGTAAATACTATCAATCGCACTTTTCATCGAGTCTGGAGAGGTTTCTCCGAGTCTTAATAGATCAGAATAACCAATGATAACGTTGAGTGGAGTTCTGAGTTCATGAGAAAGAGTTGAAAGAAACTCATCTTTCATTTTGTTGGCGCGGCGTAAGTCCGACGTCCTTTGCTCGACCCTAAGTTCAAGATTATGCTTTGACTCGAGGAGTTCGCCTTGTATTTTGTTTTTATGGTCAATTTGTTCTTTTAGTTTCTGATTGGCTTCATGAAGCATGGTAGGCGAAGGGAGATTGATGGCTTTTGGCATGAGCGGCCATAGAACAATGGCAGTTGTGGCCGAGATAAGAGCTGTGAAAAGCTTCAACAATCCCTGAAAGTAATAATCGGGGTTCCAAACGGCCCAGATTTCAAATAAATGCGTTGCTCCGCAGGCAAATATGAACGCGGCAAACATCCGAAACACCCAGTTGAATGCAAGATCATTGCGTCGGCGCACGAAGACAATGAGTGCGATGGGAATACTAAAATAAGAAAGAGCGATGAGTAAGTCGGATCCGACATTTAGCCAAAGAACATCTGAACGCCACAAATAGCAGTGTCCATGCGGCATAAAGCCAGATGAGTCGAAAGCGCCCTTCAAATAATCGAATAATGAAGTCGTCGGCGGTGGGGTCGTTGCCGCAGTGGATGCAATATGTTCGGCGTGATGGTGATCCATGGTCGACCTTTCTGGCCGGCAGATTTATCATCCGCTCAACAAAATGCCAAGCCTATTCCTGACATCGCCGGAACCTGTAGGATCTGGCATACAGGTCATACTCGATCTACTTCAATCGTCGGATAATCTTCAATGTATTCTTCACCGTTGATCCCGTAGTATTTAACGATGCGCTCCAAGAAATTCGCTTCGTAACTGACGACCCCAGCTTTCCAAACCGATTGAAGGAACTCAGGAAATGTACTGCGTCCTTCTTGATCGGTCCTGAGTGCTGTGATCAACGCATCGCGATCGAATTTGGGGATTTCATGTGTGCCCATCACAAGTGGGGTGCCCTGCTGAACCACCGATCCTTGATTCATTCGGTAAACTGACTGACAAGAGGGTAGCGTCCAGCGATTGGTAAGGGCTCCCGCTTGACGAAGAACTTCGGCAAGGACTGGAAATCCGCCGACTTTAGGACGAATGGCCATTGCGTGTTTTTGAGCCTGTGTGAGTTTATCTGCTAGATCTGACATGTTTTCTCCTTATTCGGTTGGGTTAACATTGAGTTTATGAATCTCTGTCAATTTGACCAATGTGGTCATCAAGCTTCGACGCTCGGACTTAGATAATACTGAAAAAAAACTCTCGTCGTTCTCGTCGGCAACCTTCGCCAATCTTGGGACAAGCTTGTTTGCTTTTGAAGTCAGCATAATGTCTTGGAAGCGCCGATCTTCGGACGCTTCGGCGCGTGTGACGAGTCCTTTTTTAAGAAGGCGATCAATTAGTTTTGAGACTGCTCCACGAGTCAGCCCAGTTAGATCGGCCACTGTGCTGGGACTGGCTTTATCATCGCCGGAGTACATTTGTCGTAAGATGACCCACTCTGCAACAGTCACTTCGTGGGCTGCAAGCTTTCGCGCAAACGATTGCGACACGGAGTTTGATACGATGCGAAGTCGATAACCGATATGTGACCTGAGTGCACTAGCCTTTAGCTTTGCATGTTTTGACATTTGTCCTCCCTCTCATGGTATCCAAAAACCATACTAGTTTCTTACACAATAGTTGTCTAGGAAACTATCTCGGCAAAGGTGTGAGAAAATTGAGAAGATATTCGAAGGACTAAAATAGGTTTTAAATTCAAATAGTTACATAAGGTCTGCCCAAAGGTATGCGAAATTTACGTGTCGATGGTAAACAAGGTGTCACTGCTCAAGACGTTAGGAGTCAACATAATGGTTCACTTATCTGCATTGTTATTATCTTTTTCAATGGCGACACTTTTGTACGCGACGCCTGGAGTGGTGTCAGTAGCAACGGCACAGTATCACTTGGAAGGAAATCTTTCGCATACAGCATTTATGGCGAAGATCTCCGACATGGCAGAGAAGGCAGATGCAAAGGGAGCGGAGGTATTAGTCCTTCCGGAGTTTGTGACTCTAGACCGTTGGCCAAAGGATAGCAAGTTGACGGACCGCCAGATCGTCGAACTTATTGCCGATCAAACCAATGCTGGATACATCGACTTATTAAAAACTCTCGCCAAGCGTCATGATCTTATCATTCTCGGTGGAAGCACCGGCCTGCGTGAAGGAGGTCGAATATATAATTCTGCACCCTTGGTGTTTCCGGATGGGAAAATAGTGTGGCATCGCAAAGTTCATTTGACCAACTGGGAGAAAGAAAGATCGTTCGCGGCAGGAGAAAATGTGACTGTTGTCGAAACCAAGTTTGGAAGAATCGCGATTTTGACTTGCTATGATTCGGAGTTTCCAGATTTGTCACTTCAGCTTGTCAAAGAAAAACCCGACATTATTTTGGTCCCTTCCATGACCGAATCCCCTGCAGGCAGGCTGCGAGTCCTATGGGCCGCGCAGGCTCGTGCGGTTGAGCACACGGCCTTTGCGGTCGTCTCTAATACTGTCGGTGAAACGTCAGCTGATTGGAAAAACTTTGGCATTGCGACTATTCTTAGCCCGCAGATATCGGAACTTGATCCTGTTTATGTACAAGGTGATGGCAAAACGCATTCACTAGTGGTGAGCAAAATCGACATCGGTGCTCTACACAAAGCGAGATTAAAATCCCCTTGGCAACCGAGTAGGGTTCTTCGAGACAAGAAGTCAAATTTGCTCACCAAATGACTTGCAAACGCGTTGATCCAACCAACGGCTGCTAACATTTAAGTTTCGAAAATATACTAAAACAACAAATTGATACCAGCAACGAACGTAAGAGTTGCATCAATTGGATTTGGCGATGGCACCCTTTTTGCTTCTTTAATTTAGTCCAAGGTTGGGCAGACCAAACATAAGGGAGATAGACATGGTCATGAAATTTTTTCTAATGGCGACTTTGGCATTTGGGGCTTGGATAGGTCATTCTGACGCAGCCAGTGCACAGGATTTTGATCAGTGTTTTAAGCGGCGGGCAAATGGACCTGGCGCTGTTTTCTACCGATGTGAATCGGTTCAAATACGCTCAGTATTTTATGGCACGTTGGAAGAGTGTCGGCGTCCCGGACATCGTCTCATAGAGGAAGTGGGATTTCTCTCTGCTACTCGAAGAAACCACAGAAGCATCGCTCTCTATCGCTGTCATTGGAGAAATCCATGGAGTCACTGGGTATCGGATGACTCGCGCTGCGATGGCGGGTATACTGATTACTTTATGGGTTATTGTAACTTAGGTCGTGATCGCTAATGGTTGATTTCGGCTTTTGTGAATAACTAAGCTGGAGTCTTGAATGCTTGGCATGCGGTTTGGTGTTGCAGTCCTACTTTTTGTGTCAGTTGTAGCCTGCAAGCAGGCCCGCATTCCAAAAGAATCTCAAACAAACGAATCTCAGACAAAAGAAACCGCGGCGCCCGAAACGGATGCTCCGACCGCGGCTGCTTCGATTGCGGCCGCGTCCGTTCTCAACAAGTTGCGTTTTACAGTTGGCAAACCCTTTATTCTCCTCGGCCCGGTTTCTGATCTCGCTGACAATCCTCTCACCGTGATTCCCGCCGATGGCGGCATTATCGCATACACTGCTAACTCCAAAACTTCTCGCATGCAGGGTGCAAGCCCGGAGAGTTTGAAACTCACCAAGCGCGACATTCTCGTGCCTGGTCCGAAAGGCCGTTTTGATGACTGCGGTGTTTGGTTGCAATCAGCCATTCCTATTAACCAGTCCAAAGTGCTGGGCTGGTATCATGCCGAACGAGACTGCAACTACGAAGCTAACTTTGAAACATACAAAACGGTCGGAGCTGCCGTATCAAACGATGGTGGATTGACGTTTGCAAAAGTCGGAACGACTCCGGTGATTAAATCTCCAGTGAAGCCCGTTTCTGGAGCTCAAACCGGATCGGGGGATCAGGCGGTCGTTCGTTGGCGCGATCATTACTATATGTATGTTCTGGATATCCCCGCCCAAGGCAATTGGGGCAACGGGGTCGCGCGTGCGGTGGTTTTGCCAAATGGCGACGCTGGTCCCTGGCTCAAATGGCATAATGGCAGTTTTAGTTCACCGGCAATAGATGGTCCCCTGACACAAATTAGTGGATTCACCATAAGTTCCGCCTCGGTTTATGAGCCAGAAGATATGATTTCGGCTGTTATCGCCGATCCTGCGGTTAATGGAGTTAAATTTTCTTTGTCGTCCGATGGTGTCCACTTTGCATCGTTAAGCGATCCACTTTGGGCCTTCGACAAAGCGAGTTGGGGGAGTCGGAAGTTCGAGGATGGTGATATCGTTACTTACACCAGCCACGCTCCGCGTGGGGGTGAAGGTCAGTGGAGTAATGAATTTTATTTGTTTAACACATTCATTCATGCCGGAGAAGATTTCAGAAAACGCTACTTGGTTGGGCGAAGAGTCGGCGTCGCGAGTCGCAAGGGCGCCAGTGACCCTGCTGTGCGGATGGAGTTAGCGCGGTATTATTCCAAACAAAGCGGACACCATCGCGTTACGACTGCACCGGTTCCCGCATCGCATGACTTCGAGTTCTCGGTCGGCTATGTCTACACGAGAAAATATCCTGGTATGACGGCGTTAGAAGAGTGTGTCCATAGAGACTACCATCCCAACGCCACAATGCTCAGTCGCAACTGTGCCAAAGAAAACTGGCAAAAGGCCCGAACCGTTGGCTGGGTGTGGGAAGCCAATCGTCCGAATACTGTTCCGCTCTACCGCTGTCACTATTCAGAGGGCCGGGATTATTTTATTTCGAATCGCTCTGATTGCGAAAATAGTTCTGACAAAATTCAAATGGATGACAATCTGGGCTGGGCCGAGGCGCCAAACAACTAAAGGATTTCGCAATCCATTCTGATCGCCATTGAACCATACGACTTCGATGTCACGAAACGAGCTTCGTACGCATGTTCCGTTGGGGCCAACTCTATTTTGACCGGAGTATCCAGTTCACGATGACCTGATGGTTCAAAATCATGATGCCACAATCCTCCACAGGTGAAAGGTTCGCGAGCGATGATTCGTCTGTTCACTTCGTCGTTGTTTTTGCAGACTACTGTTGCCGTGGCGAAATGATGCATAACTTCTCCGAAGTCTACCAATAGATCCTCACCTTTCGGAAAAACAAATGAACTACTGGTTAGTGGATCGTGGCATAGGACGTTGATTCCGGCAAAAGTCATAGAACCATTCATAAAACTCAAGATCGCGATAATTTTTCTCATTTTCATTGTCTCCAACATGTTTGTTAGAGAACAATTTAGGTCGAGAGTCGGCTTTAGAAAAATAGATTCTTGTTATGAATAGCATAGGCACAATCGATCAAAGTACTTCGGATTTGCTACTTTCGGAATCCCCAGCCTAATTTGATCCTTTTGAATTGTTAAGATTCGTACATATGACTTTCCTACCGCAAGGTTCGTCACCACTTTCAATGTGGCTAATCCGATGTCTCTGACGACTAACCCGTCGTCACCATGCCGCAAGCTATGCCAACTAAAGTTTCCTTGAGAAGTGCTTCGTCGCCATCATTCATCGCGAGAATTTGCAGTAAGTTCAAAATATGAACATGAGGGGATCGCATGCGAATGCTCTCTTCAAGCCAAGGCCGGTACCACAGCATGGACTCATGCCCACTTAAATCCTTCACGAAGTTTACAGCCTTATTATACTCATTTCTGAATAAGCTGATTTTGTCCGACATCCCGACTCGGTCTAAATAAAGCTCCCAAATGTCTAACTCGACTTTGCTTAAAGTAAATCCCACCGCCTTTACAAACGATGAGAAGAAAAAGCTCCGACTAAGCAGAGCTTTCAAATCCTGGCGCTCTTTCTCGGCTAGTGAGCTCCAGGCGCTACCAACACCCCACCATGTTGGTAGTAGCAATCGCGACTGGGTCCAACACAGCACCCATGGAATTGCGCGAAGTGAACCCAAGGAAAACTCGGCCTGCGCGCGACGGCTAGGTCGAGACCCAATCTTGAGCATCTCCAAATACGAGTAGGGCGTCGCTTGCAAATATTGATTCAGTGTCGATTCGTCCGTCACAAAGCGACGATAAGCCTGCTCAGTGAGCAATACGAGTTTGTCGAGTTCTGAGCTGTCGCGTCGCTTTATTTTGACGTCTTTACGCTTCGTAGCTTCAGCGCTCAGATGCGAACACTGCGACCTCAGGATTTCTTTGCTCCCAAATATTCTTTGGATCATTTCACCCTGAATCGTAAGCTTTGGCGCGGCCAATGCTGAGTTGGGCCACCAGGATATTTGTTCCTTTAAACTGCCACCACCTCGCGCCACGCTTCCACCGGAGCCATGAAAAAAAACGGGACGTAAAGCGAACCCCTCCAATGTGGAGTCGATATCATACATTGCTTGGCGGATCAGATGGCGACTCGACAAAACTCCACTTTGTTTCGCAGAGTCGGAATATCCCAGCATGATCTCAAATTTCGACTCCCAATGTGTCTTAACGTGCTGAAGATATTTCTTCTGGCCCAACCAGTCGTTCAAAATCCTCGTCGCCCCAACTAAAGCATCTTTACTCTCAAACAATGGAACGACAGGCAAAGAATCACACCTTCCAATTGACCTGAGGAGTTCGAATGCATTGGTGAGGTCTTGCGACGCCTCACAGTTTGAGATGACGAAGCCTCGAGCATAACAGGTGATGTCCATGGGCCCAGCTATCTTGCTCAGCTCTAAGATCATCTGACGAATCGGAGAAGTTCTTTCCACCAAGGCATTTTCTATGAGAGTAGCATCTTCACGAAATTCCAGTGGCAATACTAGGGCAGGGAAGCTCGAAAGAATGCGTTCGATGAAAATGCTTTCGGGGTGATTGATCGCAAAGGTGGTGGCTTTCTTTTGGCTTTCGTTCCAACTTTTGATCCAAGCCTTAAGCTTGGCCCCATCAGTAGAAGTGATTCTGGCGACTTTTTTGAGATCTTTCTGAAGTTGCCGTAAGGCGGGTAGACTTGACTTAGAAGCTTTGCCAACGGCAATCAACTTTGCAAGATCTTCGGCTATGGCATCCAACTTATCGCCAATAATTTTTACGATTCTTTGCCGAGACCGCTCTAGACAGTTTTTCATGACATCCTTGTTGACACCAGGATGACCATCTTTATCTCCTCCGACCCATGATCGCAGGCGAATTACAAAATTGTCTTTGTTTGAAAGAATATAATCAAACAGTTCGGGTGCAAAAATAAGTGAATAAATGTATTCGGCTTCATCTTCGACCGCAGGAGATTTGTTTTTGGATATCGGATGCATCCACAGCAAGCGGATCTGATTGGTGATCCTAACATCGTCGAAAGAAAAATGATCTTGGATGCCAGCGGTCATTAACTTTTGCAGTGATCCAATGGTTTGCACAATGACAGAGGGTCTGGCTTCGGTAGGGTGGGCAGTCAAAACAAACGTAAGATTCACCTTCTGCTCAGCCAAGTCTGGTGGCAGTGGAGGCTTCATTTGCTGACGCCAACTGCGATAGGCTGACTCGCAGACGTTGACGATTTCAAGCTGTAGTGCGAAGGCATGGGCGAGTTTCAAGCGGTCGTCGCGAGACTCTAGCTTCAGTTGATTCAAAATTGAGTTGAGAAGCTTGGTTCCCTTTTCGGTGCGAATTTTTTTGAGCTGCTGACGATAAAACTCCACTCGCTCGTAAAATGCGTCGCCTTCGGCCTCGCGAATCGTCTCACCTAGGGTAGCTGTAAACCTTCCAACAATGTGCCTAAGTTCTGGCGGCAGCGTCTCGACTGGATTTGCGGTTTCAGCTTTTTCAGACTGAGATATATTATCCATAATCATCCCTACGACTTGTCTCGAGTTCCCCTCGCACAGTAACGGAACTGCCTAGGACCTCTTTACCCCTAGGTTACAACATTATCATGGGTGAGTGCAGACGATATTTCCCCATAAAGCCGAGGTAGAATCATAGCTCGACCTCCCAATCACAACCAGAAAGTCTTGGTGATACCTGCGAAGAAATAAATAGTTTTTTAAGATATTTTACAGATTTGCCAAATGCAAGACAATTGAAGAGTGCTTCATAAAGTATTCTATAAAGTTCTTTGCAATTGGTGTCGATCACCAGCATGATTAGACCACTAACTTCAGATAATAACGTTAGGAGATCGGTTTGAAAAGTTTAGCTTTATATTTCATGATCATGAGCGCGGCTTGGACCTTGGCATCAACACTTTTCACTTCAGTGGCCATCGCCTCAGACTGCACCCACTTATGGCAACACGATCTATCCACTGGCAATGTCCTTCGAAAAAACTACACGGGCGATACCAATGCGGCTTACGCGCCTTTACCTCTGAATTATTTTCGCAAAGATGGTTATCTTAGAATTTCCGGCGAGTTCCAACCCGTGCGATTCTTTAGTATCGAGACCTACACGGGCAGAAAAAATAAATCTTTCGATGTGTTGCATGATTTCATGATTGTGCCTGAAAGCGGGGCGGATGTGAGTGGTCATTCCGCAGTGGG
Source organism: Oligoflexales bacterium (assembly GCA_041740975.1). Classification (GTDB taxonomy): domain Bacteria; phylum Bdellovibrionota_B; class Oligoflexia; order Oligoflexales; family JALZUQ01; genus JBGSKV01. Next base: position 16,709 of record JBGSKV010000102.1, read on the forward strand.
ATATCTACCGACGTCGGAGCGGTTTGAGATTGTGATTGCGCGTGAATCCACCGTGACGCAACTGCGTGCGCGATATAGAAATGTATTGGCACTGAAAGACAACATCAGTCTGACATCAGCATGGTTACGCTACTTTCTGCCGGCCAACGGCAAGCAAATCTCTACGGATGATTTGCCGCGCGTCGAAATGCTTAGTGTAAAAGATCATTCAAGTCTACCGTGTCCGCAAACCCGGCAAGAGGTTGATGAACCCGCCATCCCTGATTTTATTTCAAATATTGTTCGCCGCAAAAATGACGTCTTCAAGTTCAAAGTTGCCGACGTCAATTGGGCTGGCAATGCTGGCGTGGGTGGTTATGCCTATGGCCACTCAAGAATGCGCAAAGGTGACGTCTTCGTGAGTCGCTTCAAAACCCCGGACGTGTTGAGCGATGTCCGCTACTGGTCTTATTGTACAAAAGATCTAATTAACAACAAGGGCCTCGCGTGTCTTCCAGACTCAGAAGCCAGACCCGATGCGAGTGGTTTCGTCACTGTTGTTACGACATCGAACGCCGAAGCCGCTGCCCACGCGAAGCAAATGGGATGGGCCCACTTGCCTGACACCCGACCCGATTCGATCAAAATGGTTTTACACGCCTATCGCAATATCTTAGCTACCGAGGAATTTGCAAATCGCTCTAAATTTAAAGGCGAGTATTTGCCGAAAGCGGTCTTGTGTTATGCACGTGATTTCATTGATGGCAGTTGTGACCTATAATGCATTCAGTTTCATTGATGATAAGAGCGGAAACACGAAAATAGTTTGATGGCGGTAGGTCCTATGTATTTTTTGCTTCTGATTCTCTTTTTTTTGAGTTTTTCAACGCCGAGCCAGGCAAAGTGCGCCTGGACACCCACTTTGCATTGCGTGGAACTTACTTTCGTTAGTGGAGAAAACGTCAAGCCAAGATTCTATTCCGGTAGTGAAAGCTGCGTCGGTACATTTACCTATGCCGAAGGAGAAAGAAAGGTCATGCTTGAGGGGAAAAAGTGCCCAAAACCAAATGAAAAAGTTGTGGCCAGCACTTTCAGAGCCATGTGTCAGGACACCGGCAAAATCATCGATGCGAGTATGTCGGCTACTTTTGAAGATGAACATGACTGTAAGTTAACCTACGAACAGCAGTTTGAGAAAACCAAAAAACTCGTTGCGGAAGTTCAGGTGGGTCGGCCGGTGAGTCAGTACTATCTGGGCGAGAAACTTCAGACGGGAAATATTGAAGGAACGGAAAATCGATTCTATCTGTACTACCGCCACCCGAATATCCATGTGAAAGTCATATCTGAAAATAAAAGAGGAAATTTCCAACTTGGGGAGCGTGGCAGAGTAAGCGGGTACGTCGATGTCGTGGCTCGGACACCTGAGATAACCAACGGATCGCAGTTCGGATTCAGTCCTGACTATAGCTTCCGTAAACTTCAAGCAGAGGCAAAGCTCGACGTAAAAACTGCACCTAAAGTTGAACCGCCGAAAGTTTATGAGCCGTGCATGCCAAGCTTGCAAAAAGAGTATCAAAGCATTGCGAGCGCTATCCTTATAAAGTTTCAAGAGTGGATTGCAGATGTTGAGAAACTCCAGATAGATAAAACGAAAGGCGAAGAAGTTTCTGCTCGTGCGGAAAAAACGCTAAAGGAAATTGCATCATTGCGCGAAATTCTTACGCGATTTTCAAAGAAATATGCAAATGTGTATTGCAACGCAACGATCAAGGGTCCGGACCAGAAACTTTCGGAAGTTAAACTTGATGTTAATACGACTCTCAGCAAAATGATCCAACAGGTCAATATTGTATTCGAGCAAATGGACATCTACGCTATCGAACAGCTACCACTACAATAAAAAAGCTTCAGTGATACATATATTCAAGCTATTTTTTCAGAAATCAGTATGAAGAATGTAGCGATTGATTGTGCACGCTTGCCAATTGATCAGCCACAAATCGAGTCATACTCCGAAAGCTAGTGTGATGGGTTGACAGCGCAAAGTCGTCTGCTTAGCATATTAGGGGCGGAAAAATAGATTCCGTTTTTTTTCCTTCAAGGAATAACTAATTATGCAACTGAGCTTATTGCTCTTAGTTTTCCTCATTTTGACTTCGGCAGCTCGTTCGGAAGACATCACCGCTTTTGATAATTTTAATATTTACCTGCATACAGTGGATGTGGGCAATCCGCTGCCTGAAAAGTATGGGCATGTGCAGCTGCGGATTCAACTAGAAAATGGCGCGGATAATGTCTTTACCTGGGGCATATATGTCTTTGATGATGACTTTGTCCTCAATCATTTACGCGGCGTTTTGCATTACAAAATAAGAGGATTTCCGACTCCGGAAGTCATGAAATATTACCAGTTGGATAATCGGACCGTGTGGGAAGATAAGCTAAATTTGACGTCTCTGCAAAAGGGCCGATTGATTTCGAATCTCAATACACAACTAAGGCTGAAAAATCAAACGTACCTTTACCATTATTTTCTTGAGAATTGTTCTACGCGCCCGCGTGATCTCATTGATTATGCCTTGAAAGGTGCGCTAGGAAAGTTCGTTGATGGCCAATTTTCTGGGCGGAGTTTTCGCGACACGGTGCGTACCCACCAGGCGACGACACTGCTTACGGGTTTGGGTTTGGAAGTCATTATGAACGGCCGACTTGATAAGCCGATGACGGTGTGGCAAGAAATGTTCTTACCCCAAAATCTGCGTGAATATTTACTTGAGATGCCCCAAGTAGACGATAAAGGTCAGATAATTCCGGGCACCAAACTTCTTACACCCATGGGCACTCTTTTGGAAGCACCATCACCTGAGGCCTCTCCTTGGCGTGATTATGTTTTTGTGTGGGCTGTTCTATCTTTCCTATTAATCGCTCTGTTTTGGCTTCTGCGCGAGCCGCAACTGTCATCGGCGAGTATATTTGTTTGGTCTTTTATTATTGCGGTGTGGGGATGCATGAGTGCGTTTCTCGGCTTTTACATGGCGGCTTCCACTATTTTCTCGGAGATCGCGGATCTTCAGTGGAGCGCTCATCAATGGTTGTTCTGGCCGACAGATATTGTTTATGTGATTTGGGGTGTTATGGGAATGATTCGCCTGCAAGTGCCACGTCCAAGTCGCTGGACGAAGTTTATGGAATACTACACTTACGCGCACCTTGGGTGTTTGGTTTTGCTGATTTTGCTCAGTCTTTTAGGAATAGTGAAGCAAGATATCTGGCGGGTCATGATGACTCTTGGCGCCTGCGCTTTGGTGGTTCAGATTGGGGTTTTATATATCGGCCGTTTGGATGATAGTAACTCCGAACACTAATTTCGGAAGTAAGTCCGTGCGTCAAACCCTACTCAATTTTTTTAAAGTTTGCGTCAGACCTTAAAAGGATCCGAGGCAACCATTGGACTCGAAATACTGCTTTCGAAGTTGACGAGCGCAGCTTTGGTTTAAATTTTCGTCTCTTAAGCCGTCACACATCGCTTGCTGAGACGGAAAAGTTTGTTTGCCAGTGGGACAACCGTTATAGGTGAACGAGTAGCTGTATTCCTCAGATGAAGTTCGTTGCGTCGTATCGCCGTCAATTCCAGAACGACTACCAGGAGCCACATCATCCGCTGAATGAGCATCGCTACTTCCGCAACCTGAGGTCAGAAGGCACGTGACAAAAAAAGCTACCAAGGGTGCGGTTACAGATTTTTTTAAAGAAAACATTGATAGGCATCCTTGATGGGTGAGGCAAAATGCGGAACGAACCTTCTCTTTAGCATGTGTGTAAAAAATAATCAACTTGAAATAAGCTATTGAATCTATTGCGAAAAATTGTCTAAAATTCTTCGACGCCCACCTCGGTTCCCAATCAGATCCTTTCGGACGAATTCAGGCCGAAAGTTTTCGGGAATGATCGGTGTGTGTTTCATTTCACTTCTAAAAAAATCCCTGGCCAAATCGTTATAGGAACTTTGGGTTTTTTGAGTCGAAACGGTAGGATAGAAAAGGCCTTTATAGGGCATATCGGCTTGTGCTATTAAGCCCACCTCATGTCGAGCACATTCCCAACCATTTTTTTTATGACTTTTGCAATTGGCCTAATTGCGGGCTCGGCCCAGGCACGCTCGGTGGAAACACGCGTGTGCGATTCGCTGATCCTCGAAGGACGCGAACGCATATCGTTTTCCAGTTCGGAAGTGCGGTTGTTATGCGGAGACCCGCAGGTAAAAGACTGGAAAGTTATTCCTCGGTCTCAGCGGATTTTCCATTTGCGTACCTTTTTGCAGAGTCGCGGTTTTTTCTCTGTGACACCCATCGACTCGCATGACTCTGTTTTGCGTGTAGCCTTGGGTCAGCCAACGCTGATAAGCAGCATCTCCCTTGTCGATATTCCTGTAGGCCTTAGAGTTTGGTCGGAAGATGCTTTCACCGGTGATCGGCTTACACCCGATGCCTTGGCTGAAATCGAACAACGCGTGAAACACCGCTTAGGTCAAATCGGTTTTGCATGTTTGGAGTTGGACACGCAAGGCGATGCGATAACGGGCAAAGTGACGATTCGTTTAAAGAGTGGAAAGCCACAGATTTTGGTTTCTGTCGAAGAACAGCTAGTGCCCGGACTCGCTCCCGGCACATTGCGACGTTTCGATGCGTTCGTGGTGGGAGAGATGTACAATGTCGACAATATGACATTGACGGGCTACCGCGTCGTTTCTAACGGAATTGTGCGAAATTTCTTCTTTGATTCGGTTTGTACAGACGACGGAGTTGTGGCCAAGCAAAATATTTTGGAAGGACATCCGCGCGAAGTTTCCGTCGGTGTGGGGCTCAATACGGATCGCGGTATAATGGCTCGGGCCAGTTGGGCGCAAACACGTTTGGATTCCCGTGGATCTTCGCTTTCGGCAGCAGTAAGTGCGTCGTTCAAAGGTGGGCAGTTTCATTCCGAACAGATCTCTTTGGATTCGCACTGGTATTTCTTGAACGAACCCTCTCGATTTCATTTACGGTCGCTCGTGATGTTCAAACGATTAAGTGATAATCGCATGGACTACCTGGGGGCTGAAGTAGGTATTTCTCCCGCGACAACTTGGGACACGTCCAGTCACGGTGGGTCGGTGAGTTTGGGTCCTTTGCTCAAGGGTGAACGGAAATTCCGCGGCGAGGGCCGAGATCAAACCTATTATCTCGGTTTAAAAAGTGAATTGAATTTTGTGACCCACGACTTTGAGTTGCGTCGCGGTGATCCACACTCAGGATTTGAGTGGCTGAACAGTGTGATGGTGAGCCGCAAAGGTATTCTTGCCGATTATTCTGCCAACACCTTTCGAAGCCGCTTTACCCATTTGCTTCCTTTCGGGTCGACGCGTCGAAGCGAAGTGATCTTTGGTGTGCGCACGGAACTATCGGGGACTTTACTACCCGAGAACGAAGGCGGCATGGCGAGTCTTCCACCGAGTCTTCGCCACTACCTCGGCGGCTCTAGCAATTTGCGCGGTTTTAACTTTCAGGAAGTACCTGGCGAGTTAGGTGCACTGACTTCATATTACTTGGGCACCGAGCTACGCGCGATTGGCTGGCTACCTTTTGGCCTCGATCTTTTGGCTTTTACGGATGTGGGAACGGCTTCGCCAGAATCGCTAGATTTTTCCAGCAACTGGTTTGCCTCTCCTGGAGCGGGGCTACGCTGGCGATCTCCGGCCGGTGTGCTGCGTTTTTCAGTGGCGCACGGTTTCGTGCTAGGGTCCAAACTTCCGGGTGACTCGCGGTCGCACTGGCAGTTTCACTTGACGCTCGGGGAGGAATTTTGAAGTTTCTATCTCGTATTTTATTTTTTTGGATCAAGCAGTTTAGCGGCATGCTTCTGTTTGTCATGTTGGCGCTTGTCCTTGTCCTTTTATTTCCGGGAATATTGATCAATAACACCACACTGCCTTTGGCGCGGCCGTTATTGAGCTTTGTATCCATCACTGCAGATTGGAATGGTGGTTCTTGGGGCGCGAGCAGTGAAAGTCTTTGGAAAAAACGTATTCAACTAAAGTTAGACGGCCCGTGTGCAAGACACGTCGAACCTTACATCGACGTCTGTTTAGAAAAATTGGATTTAGAAATAGTGGTGGACGTACTGCATAAACAGCTTTTTATCGAAAGGCTTGTTATTCCTTCCGGTCAAATCAGAACTGACGAAAGTAACCGGCAGCAGTCTCTGACTATGGCGCAAGGGCTAGAGAAGTTCCGCGCTTCGGTAGCGCGCATTGGCTGGAACGACATCCGCGTTTCCGATCTCGGTGTCCTGTCTATTAAAGAAAACTCTGTCATGCGATCGTTGCTACGGGTGAACGCCGCGTCTGGAAAAACGCTTGAAGCGGAACTCTCTGGTCATGTCACCAAGCAAGGCAAAACATATCCGGTCGAGGCCTCACTAAAATTTCGGACTAATCCTAAGAAGCTCACCGAGTTTCATTTCGTTTCGAGTGTGGGAAGGCGTCCGTATCGTTCGCGCTTTGAAACTTCGGGCATTTTTCATAATGTCTCGCTCACCGGCAAATTCGATCTGCAGGCAGCTCATCCGTGGAAGGGTGTTGTGCAGTTGCTGGCAAAGGACTGCGCTTACCAGGCCAACGAAAATTCACAACTCATCATTAACGCTTCTACCGAGTGCACGATGAGTTTCACTCCCGATCTACAGGCAGGTGGGCCCGGGCAAATGGCGAGGCACCTTTTTGTGTCCAGCGACAAAGGCTCACAGTCGATTGCGGTGAAGTTCAAGGCCAATGCGCAGTTGCCCGTCGGAAATTTCAAGCGGTTGACCAGCGAGATTCAAGCCGTGGTGGAACCGGTGGGAGTCAACGGCGTCGGGCTCGATGCAAAAGTGGAGGTGAACTTAGCGGCCGCACTACCGGTTCATGCCAAACTGACAATGAAAGCACCGGACTTTCCGAATGTGGTGAATCGATTGAAAGATACGCGTTGGGCCGTTCCCGCGCCCTTTAATCAGCTCGATGGAGCTATGACTGTTGGGGCCACGGCTTCTACAGATTTGAGTTTCAAAAAAGTGGATACGAACTTCTCCGTGCTCTCGGACCTTGCGTCGGAACGACAGGAGTTTGCCTTCAGCGGTAAGGGAACAATTTTGTCAGCCGCGGTAGTGCGAGGAAAGCGTCGGCTTTTACTCGACGCCGACATTAAGTTCGGCAAAACTGAACTATTCTTACCAAGACTTGATCCTTTCAACTTGCCGCAGCTTTTACCTGATCCTAATATCGTGCATGCGAAAACAGAAGAATCGCAACGAACGGATCTGCAGTATCGACTGCGTCTTACGACGACGCGGGGCCAACCCATTCGTTTACGGATGACGCACTTTCGTATGACAGTGCCTTTGCAACTCGATTTGCTTTTGCGAACTGATCAACCAGCGCAGGGCAATATCCGTATCTCACGTTTTCAATCGCGGCTTTTTCGTCGCGATGCGGACATTCGAGAAGTTCGCGTAACCTTCCCACGCGAAGGCGCACCGCAGCTCTCCGCAAAAGTGGCGGTGAATTTTGTAAACTACGATCTCACGCTGCGCGCTTTTGGTCTTTTGAGGGCACCTCGTTTTTCGGTGACAAGCAATCCGCCGCTTTCCGAAAACAGTGCTATTTCACTTTTATTGTTCGGGCGAACCCTAGAGGAGCTTTCCCCAGGTCAGGGGGAATCCCTCGGCAACGCCAAGGCGGCACTTGCCAATGGGGCTATCAGCGCAACAAGCATGTACCTCCTCGCGTCCACACCGATCGAAACCATCGGCTACGATCCCGCACTGAGACGGTTCTCTGCCACCGTGCGATTGTTTGACGGAACGTCCTTACGTGTTCAGAGCGCTCGCGAAGGCTGGACGGAAGTGGGCGTGCGAAAACGCCTTGGGCCAAACTGGGTGCTGAACACGCACATTGAGCGATTGCCGGTCGATGATCGCAAATCGACATCTACGTTTATCGAATGGAGCCGATCTTATTAGGTATAAGCGCGTACGCTCAATATCCGTTAGTTCCGGGGTTTGCGTTTTTTAGCGACGTTGAATTCAGAAGTAGAGATTTCAAAAGCAGAGGCTGGGAGTGTTTTTTGGACGACTTTAGTTGTAGTGGTCGTCGTTGTTGTGATCAAGATATCAGGGGCTTTTTCAATTGGCTTGCGGCTGCTTTTTTTGCCGGTGAGTTTGTCCATATTGGCTGTTAGTTCAGCCATGCTAGCCATGGATTGATTTAACTGCTTGCCCATATCGTTTTCAGATTTGATTTGCGAATACAAAATGATACCGGGCATTTTTTTTACGCCATTGATCATTGTGTTGTAATCTTTCTCACTTAAAGCACCTTTCATAGGACTGAGCAAATTGTGCATTTGAATCTGTGAAAGAGATGCTAAAGAGTTGTCAGTGCAGTAAACCTCCTCTGATTTTTGGAGATTGGGAGTGTTGTTGAAGGGGTTCGTAGATTCTAGCGTGATCTCTCGCTTGTAAAATTGACAAGATCGACCTGCGTAGGATCCCTTCTTTTTTAGCGGTGAGATTTTGTGTTTGATGAGTTTGAACTTTGCAAAATCGCCGATCATATTTACAAATTCTGACAAATCGACACATGCGCCCTTATCTTTTTTTGATAGGTCTTTCGTGCAGCTGATGATCTTGGCATCCTTTAGAATAGTCACTTGCTTTACGTTATTGGTAACTACTTCGCCTCGAAACATGTTCTTTTCCATCATAGTCGTTAGTTGGGAGGGCTTTGCAGGCTTGCTGTTCGGCGTGTTGCTGGTGCTCGTCATAATTTGGGTAAGTATAACACCCGCGAAACATGGACTCGCAATAGTTAAGAAAATACTTATAATAAAAATATTGAATGCATTCATATAGTCACAGAATACCATTTTTTAAAGTTCTTAGGAATGAATAAGTTGAAAAGCAAATGTATCTTGGCCTTTGGTCTTTACCTTGTATTCACAAGCTCCTGTGTAACGAAAAATTCTTCAAACCATATTGAAATCTTAAATAGAAATAAGGCGATGCTGGAATGGTGTTATGTAAATCTGCTGGCTCGTTACCCTTTGCCTGACGAAAATCTAAAATTTAGAATTCAATTGAATAAGGACGGCAAAGTCATCAAAACTGAGCTTCTGGATGGGGCGCCGAAGGATGCTATATTCCGTGGATGCTTTGTGAATCAAATGAACCGAATTTCATTTTCTCCATCGAACACAAGTAAGCCATACAGTTTTGTTGTTCGGTCAACCCTTGGTTATTCTGAGCGCAAAAAATTACAACTCACCTTCAAAATGGTGGAAGACAACTAGCGCTGGCGTCGCCACCTCGGCCAGCTAAAGCAATCGCTACTACGGAATAGCCGGTTTAATCATCTCAGCCAATCTCTTGGTGTCGCTTTCTTGCCAGTTTTCAAGACCAGTCACGGAAACCCAAGCGTCAATATAATGTGTGGGGGCAAAATTATGGCCGTATCCCTCAGGGACAGTCAAAGCCATAGGTAAATCAAATGCAATTTTCAAAAATGTCACCAAAGGAAACCAGGTTAAATACGGCGATACATCCGGGCCTCGTTGGCCAATGAGCCATTCTGGTTTATGGAACAAAAGATCAGGCGAAAAAAATGTCATGGGATCACTAGCGTACTGAATATAGACATTGCGGATTGGTCCCCAACGTTCCCCTTGCTGCAAAGTGTTTTGCTGCGACGTGAATCGAATCAATGAGCCATCACGAAAACGTGGGAGCCAAGCCGGTGTGCCTGGATTGCGATTTTGAGTGAATGTAGCCCAATTTCGGCTTGCAAACGGGGGCCCGCTCCATAACGCGCCATGATAAGGATCTTCAAGAACGTTGTACCACGCCGCTGACATTTCAGATCCCAGAGAACCTAAACTCAAACCATGCAAGTACAATTTGGGACGTTTATCCGGGGGGAGTGTTTTCCAGTAGCCGTATATTTCTTCGAACAAATATCGCGCTGAACGTATTGATTTGTCCGGGTCTACCAGAATAGATATCCAACTCGGAAGGTAAGAATACTGCATGCTAACGATAGCAGTATCACCACGGTGCATATACTCAATCGTATCGACCGCACCGGGATCCAACCAACCCGTGCCAGTTGGCGTAGCGACCACCAGCAAAGAACGATCAAAGCCACCCGCACGTTTCAACTCAGCTAGTGCGAGTTTTGCTTGGTCACGACTGGACTCCGTTGAGCGCATACTGACATAAACTCGAACAGGTTGCTTGCTCTCGGCGTTCCAAAAGTCAGATATATTCTTGGCGGAGGGTCCATTGACGATGAAATTTTTGCCCCTACGACCAATCGCATCCCACTTAACCAGAGACGTGTCACTGCCGCAAGCAAGCGGATCCGAAGGTTTTTCGACATCGTCATCGACAAGCTCATCCGCCGCCAAGAAAAAATTATCCGCAGCATTAAGCAAAGCTTTGCCAATGACGCCATTTCCAATAAAATAAACCGTAAAAGCAACGACCGTCAAACTTATGCCAAAGGCGATCCGACGAGGCAAATACCTGCCAAGTTTTCCCGAAATAGATCGACTCGCAACTTTCAAAATCCGCGATATGCCCACAAGAAACGCTGCAAAAGCAATTGCGATCGCAGCCGTTGTCGTCGGGTAAGCGCTTTCGATTTCTGGCATTTGCATTAAAGTGCGAATCGAGTTCTGCCAAAAAGCCATTTGCCAAAGGTAGTAGCCAAACACCGCTACAGCTGAGACTCCCACAAGTGTCTTCAGAGCTTTTTGTATACGCTGTGCAGGGGACGGAATTTCAAGAAACTCCCAAATCCTCATCACGGCTTCGCCCACACCATAACCAATCGCTAAGGCAAATCCCGACAGTAAACCCTGAAACAACATTGTCCTGGGCAGAAGAGATGGGGTAACAGACGCCGCGAAAAACAAAATGGCAAAGATAAGCCCCACAAAGGAAAATGATTTGTAATAGTTGTGACTCCATTTTCTTACCAGTTTCATCTTCACTCCAATTTAATCAAATTCTTGTATACGACAGCCAAAAACCTTCGCTTTATTTAATGAGATCTGAGATTTGCATTTTGTCAAAGAACGATGCCCAGTGATCTAAACTCTTATTCCAAGCATTCTCGACGGCAGGAAAAGTGACCTTAACATTGTCCGAGAAGTAGTCTTGGAGCAATGCGCCGATTTCAAGATCAGTAATGTCTCGCGCCAGCGCGTAGGCTTGGCCAATTCGGACGTTGTCGACGATGCACTCCGTAATAATATTGCGACGCATGAGGCCATCTAAAATGTAGCGGAGATCGACACTGTTCATTTCGGATTGGTCACGCAGCTCCGCAAGGTGAACTGGGCCTTCGCCATTCTTAAAAGCCCGATAAAGTTTCGCAAGCACGACAAGCATGCCTTTTCCCTCGCGCAACGCAGGATCACGCGCGGCATTGACGAAAATGTCTTTTTGGTTTTGAAATAAGAAACTAACCTCACCACCAAGGATAACGACGATCCAAACTGCATATATCCAGAAACCGACGAGAGGCACTGCCGCGGCTAGCCCATAAACCGTATCGGTACCCCATAAGAAATACATGCGCATAAGATTTTGTGTAATCGAAATGCCGATAGTTGCAAACAGCGCTCCGATAAAAGCGGACCGCCACCATACTCTACGTACTGGTACATAACGATATAATAAAGAGAACATACCGAAGAGCATCGCTAGCGGTAAAACGTAGCCTAGAAACAAACTTGAGAATGGAAAGAGTTCTAAAATGCCCCGGGTAGGCGGAAATCCTTCCAAAATAAAAGGCAAAGATGATCCACCCACGAGAATAATCGGGCCAATGACGATAACAACTATAAAATTGCGAATTTTTTCTAAGACTGGCCGAGCGCTATCGGAAGACCAGATAAAATTTAACGTTTCTTCAATGTTGTTAAACGCCTTTAAACCTACCCATAGTAGAAAAACGAGTGAGAAAATTCCTATCGTACTGCTAGTTCGCATGAGATTTGCCAGGTACATGTCTCTAAATTCTTGTAAGTAACCAATGAAAATTTCACGATGTTCATACGGAAATTTATTCAGTTGACTTTCGACAAGGGCTTGGACGGAGGCTTGCACCAAGCCAAACTGCGAGAGAAACGTGAAAATAAAAAAAGACCCTGCAATCATGGGAAGCAAAGAAAAAATCATCAAAAAAGAAAGCGACTGAGCACGGATATTCACGCCGTCGCGAACATATTCATGCGCTAACATCCAAAACCACTTTTGCAAGCCCCACCAAAACTTGACCAAAAGATTATTCTTGGCGAGCTGATGACTGCGTGCTTCAATAACCCGGTGGGCTAGCTTTCTGAGTTTTTGTTTTATCGTGGACAAGAGATGCCTCATGATGCCTTTGGGCGGGGGGTCTTAGATATGCCCGGACATGGGGGACTGTCTTATCGAACAATTGAAGCCAATACAAGGTAGACTGCGTTCCGATGTGGGGTAGTCAAGTGGAAATAGCTAAAAATGCTGCCAGAACTCATATTTCAAAGGAGTTCAGGGGACACCCGACTGGACCCGAACTCGCGGTTTTGGGCCGGAGGGCTTGGGGCGAGGGTCGAAACCTGTGAGCTCAAGAACTTTGTTTAAAAATTCTTCGTCACCTTGAGGGCGTCCTGTTCTCGTCATGCTCCGGATGAGGTCGTAGCCTCCAGTATTATCTAAAGTGTCTTTTGCCAAGCTATGACTTTGCCATTTGTAGACACCGTACTCTGAAACTATGTTTGCCCTTATTGGATTCTGTTCCACGTATTGAATGCAGTTTTTCAGATGAAGTGAACTTAACGGAACGGAGAAAAAACGACCTTGCCATAAATGACCACGCCATCCTTTTTGGAAGTTCAAGTGACGAGTGTACCTCTGATGAAGCTCCGAAACTAACTGAGTTAGTGCGCGCTGGCTTTCCGGCACCAGAATCAAATGAACATGGTTTGGCATGAGGCAGTAAGCAAGAATGTCGACTTTTGTCGTTTCACTTAGCTCGAAAAGGTTCTGTCGATAAAAAGTATAATCATCATCACAGAAGAATGTAGGCTGACGCCGGTTGCCTCTTTGAGTAACGTGATGAGGGGTATTAGGTAGTATAAGTCGGGGAAGTCTCGCCATTCGAGGATTTTGACAAACTTAAACCACGTCTTCCAATGACAAATTAGTTTGGGTCCAGTCGGGTGTCCCCATAATTCAAAAAGGTAGGAAAATCGGCACCAATAGCACGCTAATCGCTAAAACAATGAAGCTGAAAGGTACGCCAACTTTCAAAAAATCCGAGAACGAATAATTTCCTGGCGTCACCACTAAAGTATTCACGGGCGATGACACTGGCGTCATAAACGCCGTGGAAGCTGCCAATGCGACGGTCATGGCGAATGGATATGGTGATGCACCAAGTTCTCTGGCGATCGAGATTGCAATCGGCGCCATCAGAACGGCGGTTGCGGTATTCGAAACAAACATTCCCAAAATCGCAGTCGTCGCAAAAATAACTGCGAGTACAGTTCGAAATCCGGACTCGCCAACTAGATGCAAAATGCTATCAGTAGCAAGCTCTATGCCACCGGTGCGTTGCAAGGCGAGCGAAAACGGCAGCATGCCAACGATAAGCACTAGCGTTTTCCAGTCAATGGCCTTGTAGGCGTTATTCAAGTCGATGCAACCAAATGCCCCCATCAGTAGACAGCCGAGCAAAGCGGCCTGCACATTGGGGATCGTGCCGCTAATCATGAGAGCGATCACGAGGACTAAACAAAAAACAGCAGGTGCAGCTTTTGACGCGGCCGGAATCACCTCATCCAGTTCTATTGGAGTCTTTATAATGACAATCTCGCTTGGGAATGTGGAAAGATTGCGAATGGAATCCCAAGAACCTATCACTAGCAATGTATCGCCAGATTTTAGGTCGGTGCTGCGAACGCCATGTTCGTAGGTGTCTTTACCTCTCCGAAGACCGACAGCCGTAAGTTGATATTTGCTGCGAAAATCAGCTTCTTCTAAATTTTTTCCAACAAGGTCCGAGCTAGGTGGAACGATGACTTCGACCATCCCGATTTCTTGAGACCTGTCGGTAAAATGCGAACCAGTCAAAGGTAATTTCTTCAAAGCGTAATGGGAAATTAAATCATCGACATCAGGATTTGCGGCAAACAGGTCGATGAAGAGTATGTCGTTAACTACTAATTCGGTATTTAATGTCGGCTGAACTAGGGTTCCGCCTCGATCGATTGCAACCAGGTTTGCGCCAGATAGATCTCTTAGTCTAACGTCCGTCAGCTTCATACCTACCAAAGAAGAGTTCTGCGTAATCTGCAACCTGTATTCGCGATCTTTCAGATGGTATTGATCGACCCAATCGCGAAGCCGCGGACGCACAAAAGAGGAGGTTTGAGTTTTGGCGCTCCTTTTAAAATTTCGGCTTACAAAGATCATGTATAAAATACCAAGGATCAAAACTGGAATTCCAAATGGTGTAAAACTGAAAAAATGAAAACCCCGCTCACCCTGTCGTACCAACTCGCTGTTCACTACCAGGTTTGGCGCCGTGGCGATCATAGTCATCATGCCACTGATCAATGCGGCGAAGCTTAGGGGCATCATCAGTTGAGAAGGAGAGGTTTTTGAAGTTTGAGCGATCCGCAAAACGACCGGAATAAAAATAGCTGTAATCGCCGTCGAGCTCATGACGGAACCAAGCAAGCAAACGGTCACCATCAAAAGCGCCAGTAATTTGGTCTGGTTTGCACCAGCTCTATCGGAAATAAGGTCGCCGAGTTGACGGGCGACACCCGTGCGAACGAGTCCATTGCCCAGCACAAATAGCGCTGCTATCAGGACGATATCTGGATTACTAAATCCGGCCAGCGCTTCGCTTATGGTAATGACTCCGGTAAAAGGAAGCGTCGAGAGCATAATCAGTGCGACCGCATCCATGCGGGGTCTGTTTAAGGCAAACATGCCTATCGCACACAGTAGAAAAAGCAAAACGATGATTAAGCTAGTAGACAGGATATGCCCTTCTGTTGGTTAGGCGTCGGACCATTTACTTTTATCTTGAGGACTTGTTCAAATTGAAAACTTTATTTTCTTGCTTGTCGCTTTTCTCGAAGTATCTGACTTTATAATCTTGCGCGCGACTACTCAAAGTTTCGGAACGTGTCGAAGCACTCGGATGCGTCGAAAGAAACTCCGGTGGTCCACCGCCACTTAAGGCTTTCATGCGTTGCCAAAATAAAGCCGCTTCCGACGGATCATAGCCAGCCTGGGCCATATATCTAAGCCCCAAAACATCTGCTTCTGTTTCATGTTTGCGACTAAACGGAAGCATAACACCAACTTGCGCACCGAGTCCCAGCGCCGCCATAATGTTATTGCGATGGGGATTGTCGCCTGCACTAAGGGTTAGGTCCGCTAAGGTCAACCCTGCCTGCGTAAGTAAGCCTTGGCTCATGCGCTCTGCACCAAGTCGAGCAACTGCATGTGCTACCTCGTGTCCCATAATGGCCGCAAGCCCCGCCCGGTTTTTTGCTACTTTAAGGATACCGGTATAAATCGCAACTTTGCCTCCCGGCAAACAAAATGCATTGACTTGATCAGACTCGATAAGTCGAAATTCCCAATCAAAATTGACTCCGCTTGCTTTGGCGATTCGCTTACCGATTTCTTTGACTTCGGCAGTCATGACTTTATCAGTAGATAGTTTTTCATTTTCTAAAATTTGTTCGAAGGCTTGGAGGCCCAACCGGTTCATTGTGCTGTCGGGTACGAAGTTCAGTGCTTGGCGTCCAGTACCTTCTACCGTGACACAGTGCTGAACTGAAAATGAAAACAATAAGATCAAAATGCTGCTAGCAATACGGTTGAACATTGGCCTACCTCCGCCGCCCTTCCCAGGCCGGGCGAGATTATCCCAAGGGCTGCGCATATGATATGGTTTTTGATTGCCAAATTTATAAGTGACTAACTCTTCACTGGTTTTACAGTGCAATATATGGCGAACATGCTAGAGGTCGACACATTTGTAAGACCATGGACCAAGGAGCTAAAAATAATAAAGTAGTTCCTTCGCGGCTTATTCTGATATGAAGTTTTTTTAAGAAGTTAGGAAGATTATTATTTTCCATTTTATTCTTATTGCGTCCATCTCTTTTGTTCTCTTTATACCTTCGACTCCTGCACATGCAGAGGAGGAGCGTCCAACTTTCTTTGGCAGATTGGCGACCAGTCTCGACAAGTTTCTTGCCGGTAACCAGTATGTTGATCAGCCCAACCCCAGCACACTTGTGATTCGAAATGGATTTGCATGGCGAGAAGGTGACAGAGTTCATTATCGACCTCGCCTGGGGATCAACCTCCGTTTGCCAAACGTCCTGAAAAAATTGCGGCTAAAGATTACGACTTATGATGAAGATGCCGAAGAGAGAGGTATTAACAAGTATCGCGCTAGACCTGAGGAGATTGTGGAAGAAGATTATGGGATCGGTATAGACTTTATTGAGCAACTCGGTCAGTTTTCAACGCGTTTTCGCCCAAGAGTCGAGCTGAGACGCGGCAAAATAGAAACCTCCGGAATATTTGCGATTACGAGCTCCGCAAACTCGGGAATGCTGACCTTTAGTCCGGAACTCCAGATTTTCGCCAGATCGGATACTGGACTCGGACAATTCTTAGGGCTAAACGTGGATTTAGCTCTCGATCATTCGAGCCAGCTGAGTTTGATTACGGAAGCTCAATATAACGTGCCGACGCAGTTGCTGTCGACCAACAACGGGTTTCGTTTTCATTTTAATTTTAGTGACAAGTTTTCGCAGCTTTCATCACTGATTTTTGAAGCCGACAATGATCCAAAGTACCGGCTAAAGAGGACTGTCGTGAAATCATCTTTTGTCCATCGCGTATTCGTAAATGCTCTGCACTATCGCCTCACTCCATATGTGCTATATGAAAAACCCACTGGTTTTAAACCAGTGGTGGGCGTGGATCTAATGGTTGAACTTATTTTTTAGGCTCACGCTTGTTCGCTTCATTCAAAAGACTGCCTTAACGATCTCGCATGCGGAGTTCACCTTCAAGTTGCATAGCGCGGTATAGTAGTTTTTTGAAACCCCAGGCATCATTGTCAAATAAATTTCATCGACACACTTGTTTGGGTCTTTAGTACAGTTTCCGGACACAACTTTCTCGGCTTCAGAGATTTTATTATCTCTCGCATATAGGGAGGCCAACGTCAGACATCCATTCGTATAAGTGGCCGAACAGCCTTTTTTGACGAAGTTCAAGGCCACATTCTTGTTTTTTACATTATAAGCAAAACTACAAAAATATAGCGCACCTTCTCGGCACAATCTTTCGGCCAGTTTCTCGACTCCAGACCCACTCGATGAGTGTGGAAACGAAATTGAAGCCAATAGCACCAACTCGCACAAGCCTGTTCCGCCCAGTTTTTCACAATTTGCAGCATCGACTTTTTGCTTGCCTTTAAAAGGACATGAGTCTGCATCTTCAAAACATTCTGCAATGATGCAAGAAGCCTTGTGACCTTTTTTGCAGCCTTTTTTCGCCCAATCGCGCGCAACCGCTTCGTTCTGCTGGCCTTGATCCAATTTACCTAACACCATGCGTTTGAAAGCATTGATGAAACAGGCATTCGGTGACACTTGATGGCAGTGCGGCTGTTGAGCGATTTCCTGCTTTAGGGCAATTTGCTTCTGACCTTTCTTATTGTAGTAAGTCGCCTTGCCAACGGCGTTCCCGCTTTCGTAATTTTGCTCGTAGTGCAGAGATCCTAGATGATAACCTCGCATCATTCCATGCAACTTACCTTCTTTGTAGGAACCAGACTCTACTAAAGAGCCATCTTGCGCCAATAAGTAAGGGCCGTTTAATTTCCCATTCTCGACTTCTGCAGCTACAGCCAATTTTTGACTGACGGCAAACTGAACTGAGCCTGAGGGTTTTCCTTGTGAACAAGTAAAAATCAAAAGACCGTCTTGATCGTCAATCTCCGATCTTTTTGCAACTAATCCGGATTGTTTCGACTTGCATTTTGCATCATCCAATAGATCGTCGTCGACCCCACTAAAAGTAGGTTTTACATTCGACTCAAACCCTGGTACTGCGTCCAAATCTAGAAAAACACTACGCGTCGTTACCTTGCCCATTTCATACGTAGCTTCGGAATGGAGGCGATTTCCGGAGTCGAAAGCACTTAGTTTTCCATGGCGAATTCCGTCAGCATAGTCGTGTCGTTCGTGGATGTCGCCTGCTTTAAACCAAAACGTCACGAGTGAACCATTCAAAAGACCGCTTTTAAACAGGCGTAACGTACCGGGATCAGGTTTATTAGCGCGAAAGATTTTATCCTCGCCTTCAAGCAGATTATTGCTGACGTAAACCTCTTCCTTCAGAAATGGTTTCGAGCAAAACTCCGCCGGAAAATACTTTTTATTTGAGGCGTTGCAGGGTTTTAGCTTCCAAACTTTCATGCGTCCATCAACGAGCCCATTCTTGCAACTGAATTCATATCTGACGTTGTTTTTGTCTTCATGAATTTGAGGGCCCTCTTTGCGACAGTACAGCGAAATCAAATCAGATTTGTCCATGGATAGGGCGGTTGACGAAAGTGTTACGACCCAAACGCTCAGAATCAAATTCATTAAATTGCGGGGGTTCATGAAGCAGGCTCCAGCTAAACGTTAGGTCTTCGTGTATTTAAAATTATGGCCTGTTTCATTACGATCACCAAATAATTTTTGAAAAAATCTGCCTCATAAGCCTAGGCGATCCATCTCGGCCTGTTCGTAGACGCTATCTTCTGCAGGATACCTGAAGATCGGTATCACTTCGGCTGCCAATGCCCATTCTAAGAAAAGTTTCGAATATATTCTTTCATAAGTTCTTTTAGTTTTGTTTGATATTTTTTGCCTTCGGCATTGGCAACTAATCGAAAGGTCGAGAGTAGTCGCGAAGGAACTTTTAGACTTATCAGAATACTTTTGTCGGGCTCTTTAGTTTCTGCAAGCAATATTCTAAAATTTTCGACAAAAACGATGATTTCTTCGGTCGAAAGTCGCTTGCCACGTCGAAGCGCCTCATCGCTAAAGTACTGTATAGTGTTTTTCATTTTAAACTTTCTAGGGCTTTGATATCGGCTTTGTCCTGATCTCGACCTGACTCATTTTTCATTTTGATCAAATCATCAATTGATAAGACTGATAGGTTTAGTCCACGAAATTTTTTTACTATTTTTTTCATCTTGGTCAAATCGTGCGTGATGATAATGTCTACGATTTCGGAGGGGGATTTGGGATTGTAGAAAGACCAGGCTATGAGATTTCGGTTCTTGATGTATTCTTCCCTAAATCGGAAAATGTCTTCCGCACTAACGGGCAGCCGTGGCAAAAAACCCAGTTCCATGAGTGCCTTTTCCATTGCTAGGTAAGTCTTAAGGTTTCGCTCGACGATAAGGTCTATATCGATCGTGCCTCGCACAGCCCCATGTAAAGCGACGGCATAACCACCAACGATAGCATAAGGAATTTTTTCCTCGGCTAGTTTTCGCCCTATTTTCTCTATAAGCACTTTTCCATCCTTAGTATTGAAAGTAAACATCGGTATATACCAGTATATACTTAATATGTCTTTGGGATCATGTTTAATTAGGCTTTGGTATTCGATATTTAGATGAGAGTCCGCACCCAAACCGGGCGGACGAGGGCCGGGCTAGTCCGACCAACCATTGTGAGGATGCAGATTTTATTTTGAAAGTGGGGTGGTTCCATCACCATCGAAACTCCTCTAATCATTTACTATAAGCATGGTATGGTTCCTGCGTCAAACCGATGACTGAAAAGAATTTAATTCCTTAATTGACGAGGGTTGAATTGAAAATAGCAATTGTTGGTGCAACAGGATTTGTTGGGCAAGCTGCTATCGAACACTTTCTTGCCAGTACTAATTTTGAAATCGTTGCCATCGCCAGAACAGTTGAGCCCAAGATAATCGGACGTACCGAGTGGAGGGCTGCGGACTTATTCTCGTTAAAGCAGACGGAAGAAGCGCTTCGAGGTTGTGACTACGCGCTATATTTGCTCCATAGCATGAGTCCATCCAATAGACTCACCCAGGGAAAGTTTGAGGATTTTGACTTTATCTTAGCGGATAATTTCGCGAGAGCCGCTGAGACCGAAAAACTTAAACATCTCATCTATGTTGGCGGGATGATCGACGAAAAGAGCACGAAAAATTCCAAGCATTTGATGAGTCGACTGGAAGTCGAAAATACACTGAGAGCCTACAAAACTCCGGTTACAGCTTTAAGGTGTTCACTAGTCATTGGCGCCAGAGGCTCGTCATTTATTATCCTAAAGAAGCTCGTTCACAGGCTACCGTTTATGCTCCTTCCGGCATGGGTAAAGACAATATGCCAGCCCATTTTTATTGGCGATTTGGCCGAGATCATTCTTCGCGTGGTGGGAGATGAAACAGCTTGGCAACGCATCTATGATGTCGGTGGACCAGAACGCTTATCGTATCGAGACTTGATTCAGAGGACTGCACGTGCGTCCGGCATTCAAACAGTTCTTATTGACGTACCGGCGGTACCCCTACGATTTAGTAAGCTTTGGGTGCGTGTCGTTACGGGTACGCCGCGCAGTCTGGTCTATCCGCTTATCGATAGTCTCACGACGCAAATGACAGTCGCTTCTGAAAGGCAGCTCGACGAAAAATTTGTGCCCAGCTATCTGCCTTTAGAGGAAGCGCTGAAGAGATCGGTCAATGTGAAAAGCATCAAAAAAAGGGTGATTTCAGATCGGCCCGACAAGGTGGTCGCTGAACGAAGCGAAGTCCGGTCTGTTCAAAGATTTAGAATACCCGAAGTCATGACGGCCGAGCAGGTGGGAGCATCCTACTTTCATTGGCTTCCCGGATTCTTTAATAGACTGATATACGTTCAAAGAAATGTAGACATCCTTGTCTTCAAGTTATTGGGTCTCAAAAAACCCTTGCTCCTACTGAAGTATGCCCAACATCGGAGTCTGCACAACCGCCAGTTATTTTATATCACTGGTGGAATTCTTGCGAAGCCTTCAAAAAATGGTCGCTTGGAGTTTCGGGAAAGTCCCGATGGAGAGTTTATTTTTGCAGCCATACATGATTTTAAACCCTCGCTTCCCTGGTGGTTGTATCGCTGTAGTCAAGCAATCGTTCACGAACATGTTATGCGGCAGTTCGCTAAGTATTTGA
The DNA here is from genome assembly GCA_041740975.1 of Oligoflexales bacterium. GTDB lineage: Bacteria > Bdellovibrionota_B > Oligoflexia > Oligoflexales > JALZUQ01 > JBGSKV01. The sequence continues at coordinate 38,039 of JBGSKV010000102.1, forward strand.
ATCGCACAGTTTAGCTAGAAAGTCGTCCTAATGAAATCCACCTTTCATTTCCTGCCAAAAGATCTACGCGTCTTACTAAAGTATATTTCTCCTTCGGCATTCGAGGTGGTCGACTGGCAAGGAGCGCTAAGGAAAGGGCGAGTGATTGGAAAAGAATTCATATTTAAGGCGAATTATGAGCGAAATGTGGAAGCGATCAAGAGTTCGCTTTCTCCAAAATTCATTTCCATTAAGACCACTTCAGACACTCTTTCTCAACCCAGTAATCCGCGACTAGCGGGTGAGAGCCTCATCTACCTTTATTTTTCTCAAATTTTTCTAAAAGAAACCATTTTTTTTGGATTTGCGAGGCAAGCATTTTATGTACTTAGCGGATGGGAGCCTGCTTTGGCATCCTTCTTCGTTGTACGTCGATTTTTCAGAAGATTTCTTGATCCAGTTGGCAAATTTGTATAGAGGATTTTTCGAAAATTCGGAGGAGCTATACGAGGGCGCCCTCAGGGAGTTGGGTCTTCTACCAGATACAATGGAGTCAAGTGACAAAGAAGAATTATTGGAACTACTTATCAGTCATTTTGGGTCTGGTAAATATCAACTTGTGGAAATGAAGATTTCAAATTTTACGAAGTCTTTTGACAACCTTTTTTGCTTTCTTCAGAAAAAAGGTATCAAAGTTTCTGCGGATTTTCTTTTTCTGGGGGTTTATTTGCTAACACTCTATATGCACTTGGACACGATTGGCGGTAAGTTTGACGTTAAAGGCTCTTTTGATGCCGCAAATTCTATGCATAATACGCTTAAGAAAGTCACTTAATACATAAAGGTCGTATACATTTTCAAGTTGACTGCGGGTACGCCCGACTCGGCCCTGATTGCGCAAATAGTAGATCATTTGGGTCCAGTCGGGTGTCCCCAGAACCCAGAACCACCCAGAACCAACTGGACCTGCTTAGCAGTACCCCACTAAATTTCAACTTGCAGCCTGGCGACATTGACCGGACGGGGGCAAGGCATTGTGTCACGTTTGCCCATTCGAAACCACTGCTCTACTCGGTACAGTCCTTTGCGAGTCAAAGTCGAGTCAAAAAAGATCCCTGACGCATCGTCAACGTCGGCGGGCTTGTGGTTGGCCCACTTCATTTTCGTTTCAAAGTCACGGATACTTGGTACGAATGCCGGAAAGAAACCTGTCCTAGCTAAAGCCAGGGGCACCTTCAGATCGACGAAAAAATCCTGATCATGAACCTTACCTTCTATGGAATAAAAGCACGTCTCACCAGTGCAGGACTTCAAGGCGTCTGCAAGTAAGGACGCAGGATTCTCCAAAATAAGCTTAGGATTCGCGACGGGAATTTGGCTGCTTTTGAGATTCCAGGTGATGTCAGGGCCGTTTTGCCACCAATACAATGTACCACTGCCGCGATGAACAACGTCTTCTCGCGGAACATCGAAAACCATCGGGATCAGTGCAGAGTCCTCAAAAAAAGAGGCTGTCGTGTCAAGGCTTAGGTCAATATTGAAAAAAAGAATTTTCAGAAAGAATTTATAGTTAGCAATGGCGCCGAGCATGCCAGTGTAGGTAGCGTTTGTGAAAGACTGAATATCTTTGTTCTCAAACTTAATGGTAAAAAATTTCTTAAAGTCAAAACGAAGGTTGATATTTGCATTTTGTGTTGCATTGATCGTGCGATCGCCATTGATGAGATTGAAGTTACGAAATAACAACTGATTCTTCGGTAGGTACTCATAAGCATAGCGCTTCGTTGAGATGGCAAATTTCTGGGAGTCGTGGACGACTGTTTTATCGTTGAGTAATGTAGGCTGTTGGCAAGTCGCAAGGTAGGCATACCGGCCAGTTGAAGCTGCATCTGTTAGCTCAAAAGCCTGCTTCGCTCCACAAGGAAGGGCATCAGTTTTGGCGCGTTTGATACCAAAGCCTTCTATTCTTAGTGACAAACGATCAAACGGCGAAACATGTTTGGGGAGAGTGTTCGGGCTAGGAAGGTGCAGTGTGCCGTCGTCTTTCATCGGATCAATTTGCAAAGGTAGCTCTTTCCAAACACGCACGCGACCTTCGGTTTGGAGAGCAAACAGGCGAAGCTTCTCGCGCTCGATATCTGAGCCAATTTTCAAGTCTGCTGCCCATACAAAAGCGGGGCAAGCGTGGGCATTCATTGCGATGGTCAGAAAAACCAACGTCAGTCCGGCCCAAGTCACGAGTGCAAATCTGCTCGTATTGCCGGTCAGCGATCGGTGGGGAGATATGGTATTCGTCACAGTCAATCAACTTCCACGAAATGAAGTGCGTAACTTAGTTTATCATATTTTGCGGGTCGCTCATCGAGCCTGGCGCCATTGACATACCTAAAGTTATGCTTTGCCGTTTCGCGTGCTGAAAAACGGCAAACTGCGTCTGTCACTCCCTAAAACTCCTAAGAATTAAAGGGTTAGATCCGATTGGGTGGGGGCCCCTCAACATGCATTACAAAACTTAAACCATCTTAAGCCAAAAATATCCATATATTACAGAAGGTTATCTATCGCCCGGATTTTGCAACGGATGTCATACGGAAAAGTGATTCTAATTTGTAGAAGGGGAGTTCTATGCGAAACGTTATTTTAGCAATGTTAATTATGGGTGTAAGTTTTGCCTTACAAGGCTGCGCGCAAACAACAGGTGGCGATCAACGTTCTAATGGTAACCCAGTTGTTTCTAACAACAGCGATCCGATCACGCCCAACACACCTTTTGGTGACCCTGATCCGGGTAATACTCCCGCCTTCAGTACAACAGCGGCAAGTGATCAAGACATCTGTGCTTTCCTAAGAACAATTCCCACGGTATCTCAACGGGCCAGTCGCGAACTACAATATTTATGTGACCAAGGACAGCTTCAGAAAGTAAAGGGAGCGCAGCCCGTAGCCCAGGTTGTTAAGAGTGTGGGTAGCTTCAGCAATAGTGAAATATCTATCGTCGCTTCTGCGGCGAGTGCTGGCAAAATTGAGGCGTCGCAGAAGCTTGCGACATTGTACTGTAGTGACTTTAATTCTTACCGCAAGCTTATGAATCCGAAGGTTTATGAAAAAGTCGCCAGTATTGCCACTCAAAATGCAAGTGGTGGTAACTGTGATTATGTTTACACAGGAACAAAAATTGCCTTCTTAACTCCGTCTTTTCGCGGCCGCAACGAATCCTTTGTCAACTCGGCTGGAAATATCATGGTCGGTGTCAACTACCTCACTCAGTCCATCAGCCTAGTCAAAGAAAACGTCGTTTTGCTGGTTATAGCTAATCAACCTTCCGGCATAAGAATCTGGAACATTACCACGAGCATTTCTGATCCTAAGGGTTTTCACGGTTCCATTGTTGGTCCACTCACTGAGGGAACCAAGCTTGGCGTAGCCGAATACGCTCGCGTCGTGGCAAGTCAATGAACTGGTATCTTGACTACGACAAAAAATCGACACGCTCGGTGGCTCGCCTGGGATTGTCTCTAGCTATCTGGCTTTTCTTTCTGACTCCCTACGTAACGGCACGAAACCCCTTGCAACCTGGAGTCGAACTAAAAGGCCGAGCCGGTTTAGGAGCCGTCGCAGGACGCGGAGAAGCGGTGCTTTTCCATAATCCCGCCTTGTTAAAGGCACAAAAGACCACAAGTGTGACATTTGAACTATCCACCATACTTTTGGACCACACGTATCAAAACGAAAATGTAGAGCCGTTCAGCCTCAAACTTTTCGTACCCATGGCTTTTTTGGGAGTAAAGAAGAACTTTGCAAACACAAGTATTGGCTTTGCGGCCTATCCAACGGGTTCGTTTACGGAAGAAAAAATCGAGGGCGTTCCCGTCGATCTGACTCCCAATGATCCCGCCTTAAGCTACATCACAGCTACGCAAGGAGGTTATGACGCGGCCTTCGGAATTAGTCAGAAAATCATTGATGGCCTCACCCTCGGAGCGAGCGTCATACAAATGTACCGAAGCACTTCTGTCAAGATTGAGATGCAAGATCCAAGTATGACGGAGGCCCCTGATCCCTTTATAGAAGGTCAGTATTCTGGACTCTTTCATCGCTTCATAGTAGGCGGCAAGTTGAGTATCGGAAAAGTAAATCTTGGGACCAGCTATTCTGTACCAACGTTTCTAGAATATGAAGGTCAATCTAAGCCGCCAGAACTCAGTGCTGACGAAACCTATGATGTGCAAACTATCGAATATTCTCCCGCCATTTATAATATCGGACTCGGTTATCAACATAAGAAGGGCCTTCTGGCCTTTGAATACTCGCTCGAACAGCATTCTACAGGACGGCATCGCGTGACCACCGGCATGAGCGCGAATGATGTGAAGGAAACCATATTGCTTGACTCCCATAATTTTTCGCTTAGCAACTCTCTGCGCATTTCGAGACGCTCAAACCTTACCTTTGGGGCTGGATACTTCATGCGTTCCGTAGGAGAGGGAGACTTTCCGGGTTTGGGAGGCAAAGAAAACTTAGGAAGTGGTGGCATGCGCTTCGGAACGTTTGAAGGCATTAGTCGCTACGTTGGCGGAACATCTTTTGAGTTCAACCGAAACAAGCAGTCGCAGTTTAAAGTTGGAGCCAGCATTGAAAAAGGAAGCGTTGAAGTTTCACCAGGTAAAATGGGACAGGGAACCTACGATTTGCTTGTAGGGATGTTGCATTTTTCATATTCACAAGAATTTTGAGGTTAAATACAGAGGGGACTTATCGTCCCCTCTTCAAGTCTAACTTTTTTGTATATTTGAACCTTCAAATCTTAGTTGAACGAACCAAGGTTTGTTTCCGTGCAGTTTTCAGGTGCAATCATCGAGGTTGCCGGAACGATCAGATTAGGGCCACCGGCTTTACTCCAAAAGAGTTGCAATGCAATTTCCGTTGGCGGACCCTGGTACCAATCAACCTTCAGCAAATGAACGCCTTTCGTCAGTTGCATCGGCGCGCCTGATGCCACAGCTGGGGCATGAATACCGTCGTTGTTTACAACCAAAACATTATTAATATAGACCTTGCTGCCGTCATCTGAAATGGTCGTGAACTTATAGGTGTTGGTTTCGGGCACGATGAGAACTGCATAGAACTGTATGCCAAACCACTGAATCAAGCTCGGAACGCCTGGAAAACCACTTGTCCACTTGCGCGCCGGAACATTCAAAGTATTGGACTTAACGGTTCCAATCGAAGTCATCGCTGAAAAATTTGGTAACGCTGAAGAATTGACTGGTACTCTATACACTCTACCAATCATCCCCGCCCTAAAACCTGTGCAACTAAATCCTGATCCAATCAATAGACCAGATCCGTCCGCTTTAGGCATCAAGTCAGTGCCCGCGTTATCCGAGCCATTTTTGTAATCTGTACTTGGTGCACTGCTACCGCCAGGTGTTGGGTTCACAGTACCTGGATTGTTGGGATTATTCGGATCATTCGGGTTGCTTGGATTATATGGATTATTGGTGGTTGGATTTTTTGGCCATGTCGAGGAATCACCCGGATTGTAGGGAAGGTTTGTTTTGGGATCTTTTGGCCAAGTACTCGGATCATTTGGATTGTATGGCAAGTTAGTATATGGGTCTTTCGGCCAGGTGTCTTGATTCTTCGGATCAAACGCGCCGTTTTTTACAAGCTCCTGCGGCTTTAGACGTTGGATAGATGACGAGAACTCCGATTTCTTACAACCGGTTGCTACCGTGGCTAATACTGTGATGATCAGAATTGTTTTCATACTGCCTCAAAGCTTATTCATAGACGATGAAAGTCCTACCCTTTACTTATCGGCGCGGATGGTAGGAAGCTCGAGAGAAAAGTAATACTTATGCAAAATCGAAAGCTTGAAGTCGCCATTTTGACTTCATTGCGACCTTAGATTGTATGTGTAGAAATTTAGACTCGGTCTAATAACCTTCGCATAATATACGACAGGTACAGACTTCTTTGTAGCCTGTGAAGTAACTGTCATTGCTACCGTAGCAAGTTTTACCTTGCTGCACGTAGTTGCCCCCACTAGCCTCACATCGGCCACCATGCTTGCGAGCGTGAGCCGTAGGTGTCGCCGACGAATCTTTCAAAATCCAACCTGCCGGACAGCTCACTACACATGTACCCAAGCCTAGGTGATTAGCGCCAGCGGTGCAGGACTTCGTCGTCGTGCGTAGGTTAGGAAGCCCAAAGTTTCCACCTGAGTTAGACGAAGAATTCACAGTGACCGTAACCGAACAACTGCCGCTTCCAGAAGGTCCGCTAACGTTTGCCGTATAAGTTTGTGTACTGGGAGGCGCGACAAATTTTGAGCCGTTATTCTGCAGAGCCGAGCCATCGACAATAATACTGGTCGCATCGTTAGGAGCGACAATTTTTAGCGAAGATGAAGCACCGGCACTGACCACCGCCGGGTCCGCTGTCAGTGTGCAGTTCATAGTTGCTGGTGTTGTTGCGGGAGGAGGTCCAGGAGTACTACCAGGAGGAGATGTCGTATCTCCGACAACAGTTACGATGACTTTACAAGTAACTTGATCCCCCGATTTCAACCTACCCACAGCAAAATATTCTGTCGTTGATTGCGGATTGACCCCAACAGAACCAAGGGGCAATGGTACAGATTTATTGTCAACGGTAAGACTGGTGATGTCTTGCGACAACGCTTGCGCGGTAATCAAGACACTACCACCAGGCGCGACTTGCGTAGGGCTCGCGGTGAGTTGGCATTTTTCGCCTGCGACCAAACCGTTTTCTTGGCCAGGTGTAAACGTAGCTCCACCTTGGCCGGCCATTTCTACTTGAATCCCTTGAGTCTTAGGACTGCAGTGAATAAGTTGAGCCGCAAAGATCGTGAATATAGACACCTTCAACAACTGAGAGTTAATGGCGATCATGAACGACTCCTGTAAGTTCAAAGGAATCAGACGCTTTAAAAAATATGTCATAGATATGACAACCCTTGTCGCCGCAATATTTTGGACCCCAAAATTTGGCGACAAATGGCGCTTGGTTGCTAAACATATTCTTTTCGATTGGTTTTGTTTCAAATCGGGTGGCGATTCGCGAAACTTGCATCGAGGCTAAGCTTCGAAGTTCAGAGGCTTGTGAAACACCGTCCATGTTTTTGTCTTGCCAAATCAGCAAATGCTTAAAGATTTTATCGTTAGCATCTACAAAACCATCACCATTCGAATCGTAGAGTTTTAGAGCTAAGAATCCATTGCCAAATCTGTTTAGTTTGTCAGAGACTTGCGTATATTGGCCGAACAACTCACCGCCATGATCAATGATACCGTTTTGGTTGCGGTCCAAAGCCAGAAATCCTGTATACGGGTAGATCCAACCAGTATGCTTTTTGCTACCAGAACCATCGAGATCAAACTTTACAACTGAATGTTCTAACGGAAGCGAACGTAAAGGCCGCTGAGTCTGGCTAAAGTCGAGGACAAGTGGACTGGCAGCGTAGAACTGATGCGTACAGATAGGTCCAAATGGTACGCCATCACTAGTAGCCGCTTGACCGCTAAAGCGAACCGTCGCAAACGACCAATCTGAAGTCACACCCAGAAGGGCAGCCATGGGAATGAGAGCGGCTCCTCCATCAGGAGTCTTTGCTAATTGACTCGAATCAAAGAGTCTGCGAGGCGTTGGTTTGGAGCCGCCACCTTCGAGTTTTGCTACGGTAACGACCCATCGTGGAGCCGTCCCCGTGATTTTAAGAATAAAGCCGACTGCACCTGACCTCAATAGGGTTCCTGGTAGTGCGCATTTCGAATCACCACCAACACCACATTCCTTTCCGTTGAAGGTCTGCGTCATGCGGACACATCCTTTCCCTGCACCTACGAGAACGGGGGTTTTGTTGGCGGCAATACCAATGGCAATACTCTTTACATTTGTATCGTCCGCAATGAAGGCAAGCTGACCTAAATCAGTATAACCTTCCGAAATAGGAATGAGTTCGTTAATGCGGGGATTCTGAAACAGACAAGGTTTCGCCGGTTGGATGATCGCAAGGCGCGTTTGATCTTCGGTTTCAACCGAAGCCACAACATATACCTTTTCGCCTTTTAATATTTTACATTCCGACTTTTTTCCATCGTTCATAATAAAAACAGTCGTATCTTCTTTGGCAATGGCTTGCTTGAACTCACCAGCCTGACTCAAAAAAGAAATAAAGGAACCTTCTTTGATGCCAAGGTTTGCCGGAAGGGCAGGTAGCTCGCCATAATCTGCACTGGTGAAAGACGAATCCGCAAACTTGCCATAATCATTCAGATCAATCGTCGGCTTCTTGCAAGCAAAAACCGCGAAACACAGAAAAATAAATGAGGTTGATAATTTTGTATTACGCAAGTGCGACGCCCTGTAAATCTATAAAATTAGCGTTAATGACCTATTCCTTTATCGGTACGAACGTCGAAGAAATGTATAGTTGTCACAAAACTGCCATGAAAATCATTGGTTAGGCTGGATGTTTAGGGGTTTACTATCAATGCATATTGGCAGAGGAAATTGCGAATGGCCTAGTTTTAGACCTAGACCTGTCCCCAGACTAGCAATAGCAAGCTTGGGCAAGGGCTCCACTTGAGATAGAGACAAATGACTTGAGTAAATGGAACTTCTGTCAGAATCAAAAAAGTCCTTTATAAATCTTATCCGCTAATTTCAGCCAAAGATTGATTGGTCGAGCCAGGCAAAAAGGGCCCAGGAAACAACAAGGGAAATAAAAAGTGCGCATGAGCAACGTAGTGATTTTGTAAGAAAAAATTTACTGCCAAGAGAAAAAACCAAGAAAAGTTTCGATAAGTAAGATGCAAAAATGGAGGTTGCTAAAAGTGATCCTAAAGTAAAGGCTAGTATAGTCTGATCATCAAACAGCTGGATATTTGCAATAACTGAACCATGTATTTCAAATAAAGAAACAAGAAACGTAAGGATAAACAGGCCGTAATCACCAAAAAATATTTGCAAAACTTTTGACAATGCCAATTGGCTACCTTCGCCAAAGGGTCCATTTACAATTTATATGCGTTTATATTGGCCAGACAAGGCTGCACTAGATGGAAGCTGGAAAGCTCCACAAGTTGTTATGTCAAAGTCTACTAACTACAATTAGAGTCGCATCGATGATGTCTTCTCGCCCTTCAAAAAAATGATGAGACGGGGTCGTTCAAAAGTTTTGAATGAGCGACCCCCTCTCTTCCTGATATTGCAAAAAGCTAGTTAACGACTGGTTTTTTATTCCGGAATTCCTGTCTAGGTCGGAATTATTCTTCGCTGGTCGCTCTGGACCAAGAAAACTCACGAAACTCGGGGCGGACTGACGGGTCGCGGGTATAAATCGCTTGAGTCCCTAGGTGCGAGACCGAACCGTCGCCGAAGAGGTCGTGGTACATCGTCGTGATTACATATTGTTCTTCTTGATCCCCGACCGACTCGCGGACTTCCTCAAAAAAGGCTTCGTGCTCAGTCATCCACAGCAAACGAGTCGGGCTGTCCGAGAACCCTAGGTGCGGCTTCTCTCCCGCAATGTTCTTGAAGTCTTCGCCATCGAAATAGTAGACCATCCCGAGTAGGTATCCCCCCTCAGAGTCGCCACCGGAGACAAGGTAATTCCAGCCGAACCCGTTGCTGATCCAAGCGTATTGCTCAGCAGTTAAGATCGGCCAGCCCTCGACAAGACTCACAGGCGGTTGATGCAGAACAGTTTCACGCCAGTCGTGGTTCACAAGGGACTTGCCCCAGATGCCATACCACCGGCCCGAGAACGCGTCGAAAAGTGAGGGGCTGAGTTTAATGGACCCATCTATTTGCGAGCGGAGTCGATCGTAGGACACGTCGAAGGAGTTGCAATCGTAATTTAATCCATCGGGTCGGGACGCTTCGTCTGACACGGCCGCCTGGAACTCTTGCAAATAGGCGGCGAGTACCTCGAGCGGCGCCTGCTCACCTGGCTGCTCTTGAAGATAAAGGCTGCGCAACCGCTCGCCTTCCTCTAATCCGCGTGCCTGCTCCCGCTTAGCTCGACTCCAGTCGTCCACCTCGGGCGGGAAAGTCGGAGCTTGATCGGCGGCCACGGTGGGAGATTGGTTCTCCTGCGCAAAAATTGATGGCGAGAAAAAAGCCGTTACGGCCGTAATAAGGATATATGTCGATAAATAGGTCGGCAATCGTTTCATAATTACTTTCGGGGAAGTGCTGTTAAGCTCAGTTCTTAATTGTAAACGGGCAGCCTAGCGACCAATCCACTCCGCGCCGTCATACTGATGGGTTTAGCCCCAAAAAATGGACTTATCAAGCAGGATTCCGGGGACACCCGGAATAAAAATCCGACCAAACAAGATGCCACTATGAGAGGCTGAGAAATTGCAAGCGGGGTTTGGGAAGGCTAGCCATGAATTAAAGGAGAATTGTCACGAACACTTTTCACTATATTGAGAAATTTGTAGCCATTGCAATTAAAGGACTTCAAGCTAACTTCCGAGTGGCATGCCCGCACTCAGCAAAGACCAGTGCATGCATGATTGTGAAATCAAATCCAGTAAATACATATGCATTCGTAAATTCTAAATACAGCTTTGTGAATAGTTAATCATGAACGAATTCAAAATACTAAAATACATTGCAAAGGTAATGCCAAATGCGCCGTTCGATGTTTCAACTCCTGCGAAATCGTATTTGAGATTGCCTTGATCTTCCCAGGATTTTTCGGACACACAGTTAAGCAACTTTCGTAAGTTCCTCATACCGCACCGGGCTTACGTAGCCAAGCGTTGAATGACGGCGCTTACGGTTATAGTGGACTTCAATAAAATTAAAAACACTTCTT
>JBGSKV010000103.1:0-31499 GCA_041740975.1 Oligoflexales bacterium
AAACTTCGGGCTTTTTATTTATACAATTTAGTTATGTGTCCCTGAATTATAGATCTATACTCGAGGTTTGCACTGTACGGTAAGGTGCTAATGCCGTACCGATGACTTCCTGCGCGTCAGGATTGACAAAATACATCGCCAAAGCCAGAACATATCGTTCGCCTTCGGTTGAATTCTTCAAAAAGCGTTTGAAGTATTCGCGCATCATGTAGGGGCGTGGGTTACCAATGGCTTTTTTCACATGTTCACTGCGAATATCAGCGCCCATTTCCGCGAGGCCAAAGATGGCTTCCATGCGCGTCCAGAACTTCGGCTCTTCAAGTGCTTTAGTCAAAAGACCTTCACTACCACCGAGCCTCAGCGTACGCAGTTCTTTTGCGGCGCGGTATCTTTGATACGTGTATTGGTTTTCAAGCAAGCCCAAATACATTTCTTTTTCAGACTCAGTTATCTGGCGAGTCGGGGAGTAGTCGGGAAGTTTAAAGTCTGAGGTGACATTGCCAAAGTCGCCTTCCGTCAATGTTTCCGGCTCGGCGATTTCGTCGATTTGAGGTTGGGGCACGGGCTTAGACTGAATTTTTGAACTGGCCACTTCTGAGTCGAACAACGCAATTTCTTCGTTGGGTGTTCCTGTGACGTAAGCCATAATATCATCTTTGTAAAAGTAGCCCACGACCAAGCAAGCACCACACAACAAAGCACCGATAACGATCATAATCGGTATGATGTAGGTGCGGTTGGCGACTTTGTTTTCCAAAGCCGTTTCAAAGAAGTTAATATCGGATACGGTACCGAGGTTTGTGCCCGGATGGTACCAAGGATCAGCGGCATCTGGTGCCATAGCTGCTTCGCCATGAACATCCATCGTGAGTTCTTCCGCTCCCGCGGCTTGTGCGACCGTAGGCGGCAAATACGATTGATTGGTGTCGTCACCCATAACCCACTCCTTACAAACCCCAGCTATGCTGGGTTTCTACTCTTTGATTTCTATAAGGCGTGTCGTCTTTTTTGGCCGGATATTTAGCTTTTATTTAGGCAGAACCCTATCTATAATTGGGCTTGCAATGATCTAGAGTTTCGTTGATACTCTGCCCTTAAATTGTCTAATCCCGTTAATCGACTGATTTTACATTTTATTTTTTAATTTCTTGAGAAAAGGTGAAGAACAATGTCCAAAGGTTTGGAAAACGTCAGAAACATCGGCATCTCGGCGCATATTGACTCCGGAAAAACGACGCTTACTGAACGTGTTCTCTTTTATACTGGCCGTATCCACAAAATCGAAGAAGTTCGTGGATCGGGCGACGGCGCAACGATGGACCATATGGAACTCGAAAAAGAACGTGGGATTACGATCACGTCTGCTGCGACGCAAGTTCAATGGAAAGATACGACCATCAATATCATCGACACCCCAGGTCACGTTGACTTTACCGTGGAAGTAGAGCGGTCTCTCCGTGTGTTAGACGGCGCAGTTCTCGTGTTGTGTGGTTGTTCAGGTGTTCAGTCTCAGTCGATTACGGTCGACCGTCAGATGAAGCGCTATAAAGTTCCTTGCGTGGCGTTCATCAACAAAATGGACCGTGCGGGTGCAAACGCTTTCCGCGTTATGAAACAACTTCGTGAAAAACTAAACCACAATGCGGTTGCCGTTCAAATTCCAATTGGTTCTGAAAATGACCACAATGGTGTGATCGATCTTGTGAAAATGAAAGCATATTATTTCGACGGCGAAAAAGGCGTGGACGTTCGTGAAGACAGTATTCCGGGCGATTTGCAGGCTCAAGCCACAGAATATCGCGGTATTATGCTCGATGCGATTTCAATGTTTAATGACGAAATCATGGAGCTCCTGCTTGAAGACAAAGAAGTTCCGGAAGATATGATCCACGCGACGATTCGTAAGTCTACACTCGCGCGCGAAATCACGCCGGTGTTCTGCGGCTCGGCTTTCAAGAACAAAGGGGTTCAACTTCTCTTAGACGGAGTTGAGCGTTATTTGCCGTCGCCACTCGATCGTAGCTACGTGGCGATTGATAACAAAACTAACGAAATGGTGCCGATTTATCCCGATAAAGATAAGCCGCTTGTTTTAATGGCGTTCAAGATCACGGACGAAAACTTCGGTCAGTTGACTTACTCTAGGATTTACCAAGGTACGCTCAAAAAAGGCGATAGCCCTTACAATCCACGTATGAAAAAGAATTTACGCGTGGGTCGTATCGTGCGGATGCACTCGGACCGTAAAGAAGATATTAACGAAGCCACTGCCGGTGACATTGTGGCGATGGTCGGTGTGGATTGCGCTTCAGGGGATACGTTCTGTGCAGACGGCATGGAGGTCACACTGGAAAGCATGTACGTTGCAGAGCCGGTCATTGAACTAGCTATCAAGCCAGAAAAACAAGATGATTTGCCGAAACTTTCCAAAGCGCTAAACCGCTTTCAAAAAGAAGATCCGACGTTCCGCGTTTCTGTGGATCCTGAAAGCAATGAAACCAAGATCGCTGGTATGGGTGAGTTGCATCTTGAGATTTACGTTGAGCGTATCAAGCGCGAATACAAAGCCGGTGTCATCGTCGGTCAGCCGAAAGTGAACTACCGCGAAGCCCCAGGCAAGGCGACCTCTTTCGACTACAAGCACAAAAAGCAAACGGGTGGTTCCGGACAATACGCCCACATTGTTGGTCGTTTGACTCCACTTCCTGAAGACAGTCCGGAAAGATTTATTTTCGAGAACAACACGGTTGGTGGATCAGTTCCTAAGGAATACATCCCGGGCGTGGAAAAAGGTCTTAAAGAAGCCATCGAAAAAGGACCACTAGCTGGTTGCAAAGTGATTGGCACACGCATTGACTTAGACGACGGTGGATTCCATGCGGTCGACTCTTCGGAAATGGCCTTCAAAATTGCGGCTCGTGCGGCTTTCAAAGAAGCGTTCTTGGCATCCGATCCACAACTTCTAGAGCCGATTATGGCCGTTGAAGTCGAGAGCCCAATCGAATTCCAAGGTACCGTGCAAGGGGACTTGTCGTCTCGCCGTGGTATTTTGCACGGAACGGACATGGTTGATGACTATGTGATTATCCGGGCGGAAGTGCCACTTTGTGAAATGTTCGGTTACTCGACGGATCTTCGTTCGAAGACGCAAGGGAAAGCGACGTTTACGATGGAATTTGCACGTTACCGCGCTGTTCCTTCGAATATTCAGAAGCAAATTAGCCAGAAACACGCTGAAGAAATGGCTAAGGGCAACAAAGGCTAAACTTTTTCACACATCAGGGGGCTTCGTTAGAGATGACATCTTTGCCCCCTGAACCTTTTACCTCTGACCAACCCGAAATCCGCTGGAAACCCAACGCCTCCATCCTTCTTGTCGATGATGTCCCCGAAAATCGTTATATTGTCCGAGCTTTTCTCAGCAAAACTCCCATAGAAATTATCGAAGCATGCAATGGCGAAGAAGCATTGCTAGAAATTGACAAAAAAAATTTCGATTTGATTTTGTTAGATATGCAAATGCCGATATTGGACGGTTTTGAAACTGCTCGGGAAATTCGTAAACGTGAAAAAACATCAGGAAAAACCCTGCCAATCATCGCTTTCTCAGCTTCTGGTATGAGCCAAGAAATGAAAAAAAGCTTAGAAGCGGGATGTACTTCGCATTTGATTAAACCATTCAAGAAAGCTGATCTCATCAGCGCCATCGCAAAACATTTGACTTGACCCGATATAGCCTAATAAATACAGTCAGATACCAACCCTCACGGTGACGACGAAATCAAGTTAAATCAGTGAATTCAAGTTTGTAGACCCCAACGGCGATAAGTCTCGTAGAAAGTCGAGATTTTTTATGCCATCGAAAAAGCAAAATGGATTTTCCCTAATCGAGCTCATGGTCGTCATCGCGATTATAGGTTTGCTTGTCTCTTTGGTTTTGCCTAGCTATGCCGCCCTCAAAATTCGCTCGGCCCGAGCCGAAATGCTGCAAAATGTAAATTTTATTAATACCGCGCTTCAAAGTTTTCATGCTGAAAATGATCGATATGGCAAGGCCGGGACGGAGAATCATATTTTAGATTTGGCCGGTTGCACTGTGAGCAATGGGGGAGCCGAACAGTGCTATCCCGAAACCGAGGGTGGCAAGTTAATCGGTTTTAAGTATGCAGCCGATTCGGTGCAAAAGCTCAATTATTTTTACACTTACACGTTTACACCGACTACTTTTAAAATCTTGGCTTATGCAAATCGCTCACCATCTAATATGATTGTCGGTCCAAGTGGTCCTGTTTCGATTTCATTTTCTGGTCGAGGAAGACCGCCGATTAGTCTGCACTGGTGCAAGAAAGTTTCGGTTCCGCCGCTGGGAAACTTTGAATATTACAATGATTCGTGGGAACGGAATGAAAACGGTGAGCTGAAACCTATCAATAACAGTACTGATGCCCTGCAACAGGGATGTCTGAAGAGCTAAGCGACAAACTTCTTGCAATGTTTTACATGATTGGTGACTCAAAGGGACTGCAAAAGACCTTGCGCCACGCGCAGCCCATCGAGGGAAGCACTGACAATTCCACCGGCGTAGCCAGCACCTTCACCGGCCGGAAAAAGCCCCGGATGACTGATGGATTCAAAGTTTTTATTGCGCGTCATGATAATGGGAGCTGAGGTTTTACTTTCGACTCCGGCAACAATGGCGTTGTCACTGACAAAGCCTCGCATACGGTTGTTATAGTCTTGAAGAGCGAACTGTAAACTCTCCACCACGAACGGCGGAAGGAGCTTATCGATCCGCACGCTTTGCACGCCAGGTTTATAGGTCGATTTCATTTCGGACTTGGTTTCTTTGCCCTTCAAAAAATCACCGAGTTTTTGTGCGGGCGAGAAGTAGTTCGAACCAGCTTGTTCAAATGCTTGCCTTTCAAGGTTTTGTTGAAAGCGAACGCCATCCAAAACATAATCTTTGTAAAAATCTTCACGCCGAATATTCACCACCACAGCGGCATTGGCAAATCCACTCTGACGAGCGTGGTAACTCATGCCGTTAATCGATAGATGGCCGGCCTGCGCCCCGGTCGGCAGGAGATGGCCGCCTGGGCACATACAGAACGTCCAGATGCCGCGATCCTTCACCTGAGAAGCTAGTTTGTATTCGGCAGCTCCCAACAGCTGGCAGTTGCCGTATTGGATTTGGTTGATTTCGTCTTGCGGATGTTCAATGCGAACACCAAGAGCAAATGGTTTCGGCTCCATATGAACGCCTCGGTTCAAAAGCATTTCGTAAGTTTCTCTAGCGGAATGACCCACCGCCAAAATCAGGTGATTGGTCTCTAGGGTGTCGCCACTCGAAAGCTTTACGGAATACCGCGTCGTAGACGGCTCATACTCAAATCCCGTCATCGATGTTTTGAAGATGAACTTGGTGCCGAGATTCTCGAGATGGGCCCGCATTTTCTTGGCTACGATGAGTAGGTAGTCTGTACCGATATGCGGATGCGCTTCGTAAAGAATGTCGTCCGGGGCGCCGAATTTGACCCATTGTTGGAAGATATATTTGATGAGGGGGTGATTGCGTCCACAAGTAAGCTTGCCGTCCGAAAAAGTTCCGGCCCCACCTTCCCCATAACAGTAATTACTTTCGGGATCGAAGGTCCCATCGCGGCGAAGTTCGTTTACTGTTCTGAGGCGCTGTTCCACGGGTTCACCACGCTCGATAATGATCGGCGGCTGGCCGGCTTCCGCTAAAAGCAGCGCGGCAAAAATCCCGGCCGGACCACTACCAATAATGATGGGTGGTTTGTCGAGGCGACTGCGTCGAGCGATGCCTTCGAGAGGTTCGCTGACGGCAGGATTGTCTTTTAGTTCACAATCCGCATAGTTTTTGGCGAGGATTTCGTCGTTTTCCGATTCGACGTAGGCTTGATAGTGATAAACAATGCGGGATTTCTTGCGGGCATCCAGTGAACGCTTAGCGATGCGCACGCTTTGAATATCTTCTCTGGGTATTTCTAATTTTTTGGCGACAGCCAGAAGGAGTGCGCCAGGAGCGCTGTCTTCCTCAACCGGAATCATAATGTTTTTGACAAACAAAGGCACGAGCGGACCTCAAAAAAGCGACCCTTTATGGGGAGGACTCTTTAACAAGGTTTGAGCTTATTTGCAAAAGAATTGATCAGGGACGGGGATGTAAACTCCTGAAATAACTGCATGTCGAAGTTTGAGTTAGCGATTGAGGAGGATGAGGGCCGTTTTGCGATTGAGCTCACCATAGCTAGACCAAAGTGCCGCAAGATACCCAGCGCGAATGGCCGCAGCCGTTGATGTACTTGTGATGGCTTGCCCATCGGAAAGTTGAACGCGAGAAATGCTGGTGATTTCGGGTTTTCCTCCGAAACTAAACGATCCTCTTGAGCTCGAAACGGAGTCGCTTGCGCCTACCGTGAGAACGCCAGCATTGTCGGCCGGTGTGAGAATGGTATTCGAGGCGACTTGGTCAATGATGCGGGTGCTCTCAGGGCCATAAACGCCAATGCGCATTTCGCTGGATGGATCAAAGTTAAAAGAATTGTTTTTCACGCGAAGATGATAAGTGCCTTTTCTTAGGGGGACATTGATCATTTCCCAAGAATGAGGCGCGAAATGATCGGTTTTATTATCACCGTTTTGAACAAAATTGCTGATGGCGATCCGTTTGCCTTCTGTATCTTCCAAAACGAGGTCCAAATCTTTATTGGTGACAGAGTCATAGGAGTCGTTGAAATCATTCCAAGCCAAGGTGATGCGAGTTTGAGCCATTTCTTCGGCAATTTCAAAACGTAAGAATTGATCTTGGTGCGGCAGCGTTACCGATCCCGATGCATCCGAACTGATAGGGCCTCGATAAAGCCCTCGTGCAAAGTTACCTGCGGCGTTGACCCATAAAATACCGGCATTCACAGCTTTGTTGACGGTGGTGTTGATATAACCGCGTCCGTCTAGATTGCCGCCATACTCCCAGACCTGCGAATAAAGAACAATATCGATACCCATGGCAATTGCTTGATCGACGGCGTACTGCAAGTTTTCGTACCCCGTCGTGACGAACAAATATAATTCGGGGTGCGGAAGATTTTTGTTATAGGCATTTTGACCAGAGGCCATCGCATAAGCCAACCGCGCCATAATCAGGCCGTGGTTGCGTGCAGCAGGTTTCACGCCTTCACGCACGATGAGTTTCGTTTCGGGGGGGAGTGTGCGACCAAGCTCTTGTTCCCAGCCTAAGAATCCATTGTCGAAAACCGCTATTTTTACGCCCTGACCGCGGTCATTGCTATCATGGAGGTTTGAGGCCCCTGTGGCCTGCCAGAGTTCGGGAAGATTTTTGATATCGACGC
Source organism: Oligoflexales bacterium (assembly GCA_041740975.1). GTDB lineage: Bacteria > Bdellovibrionota_B > Oligoflexia > Oligoflexales > JALZUQ01 > JBGSKV01. The sequence goes on from JBGSKV010000103.1 coordinate 7,374, forward strand.
TGGTTTCGTTTGGCGTGGGATCCGTCGGCAACAAACTGATCACTTCATCTGCTGGCGCTTTTGGTGCCGAGCGGCACGAAAAGCTTAGAGCGAGAAGTAGAAGGGTTGTTTGTATTCGACGCATGTTCATCATTGTACCGCAAATAATCCTTAAAAAGTTACTGCTTGACTAAGACTCCGCCATCGCACGATCCCGAGGGCGTTCGCCACGAACCGGAGTAGAACTGAATGTAGTTGTAGTAAATATTGTGTGTGGATAGAGAAATACACAGGACAGCTTCGCCATTGCAGCCGTCTCCCATGGCGCACCAGCTAATGTTGCTACCGGCCTTGCTTGGACAAATATCTGCGCCATCCAACAATGAAGACATAATATTGGTCCAGTTCAATGGTTTTTTTGTCAGGGGATCAGGATAAAAATCATCATCACTAGTCGCATTAGTAAGGGTTTTATCGGGTTTAATCCAAGCGACTTTTGCAATGTATCCATCTCCATCGCTATTGCACTGAGCGCGTATGGTCCACTCTCCCATGCGCCGACCGGCCGTCGGCGACACAATGGTTGTATCGTTGGCGTCTTTCAGACCGACCACTTGACCTGGCGAGCAGCTCGCGCTTAGAAAAGACTTTCCGCAAGAAACATGGGTCGTCAAGAACTGTTCTGCGGCTTGCTTGGCTTGGATCAGGCCGACGCGTTTTCCAGCTTTCATGGAGTCGCCTAACCGATCCTGAACGATGTACAGCACTGAAGCCGTAATAGCTAAGCCGATCATGATTTCGAGTAGAGAAAAACCTAACATTTTGTTTTGATTTTTTTGCATGGGTTAGTGCGCTCTCTTTTGATTTTTTGGGTTCATTAATTTTTTCATTTTCTCGATATCGACAGGTATAAATGCTTCGGACGATATTTTGTATCCCGACGGGGTAGAGAAGGTAGAAGCCGGAAGAGTTTTTGAAGTTATTTTCTTGGCGACGTATACGGTTGAGTATTTGCCGGTTTCAGCGGCTAAAGTTGTCGTTTCGACCGGATAGCCGAGGTTGCATTCGGTTCGGAACGTTGCTTCAAAGGCTTGCCACTTAGAGTTTGCGATCGTTTGCTTCATAACCGCAAGACATTGATTGCGATAGTTAGCGTCCATTTCAAAATAGCAGTTTTTGTTAGTATGAACAGAGTTGGGCATGAGTTGTGATTGAAAAACCATTTCGACCACAGCTACCTTGCATGATTTGCCCGCTACGGTTTTGGATTGTCCGGTTGGTTTTACGGAGTATTTGGTCATTTTGATGGTTTCGTCGAGCGCGCTCATTTGTGACATGACAGAGTTGTGACCCGTGAATTTCTGCTTCGTACAAGACTTCGTGTTTTCCTGGCACATAATGGTTTCATTGTTGACCATAAGCATTCGCACTTTTCCCGTTGGATTGGCCATATCGACACGAACTTTCGCTCCATCGACATAATGCGTAGCGGGGCTTATGACGACATTCTTCGGAGTTTTTGGGTCCGGGCCTGAGAATGTGCCATCGATCAACCAACCCGCAATAAGGTGTTGAGGTAGAAAAAAGCAGAATAAAACTGTCATTGTCTTAATGACCATTGTCCAAAACTCCATAGCTGAAAACATACGCGGACTGTTGGGCTTCGGAGGTTGGGGCTAAAGATTTGATTTGGTAAATTCTGAACGACCCGAATTGATTTCAGAAAGCAGGAGGATTTTCGGTTTCATCATCCATAGCCATCAAGAGTGAAACTCGCCTATGGGCGATGAATGAAGGACGGGCTTCGCTCTGGCATTGGGGATGTTTAGGATGACGAAGATGACGGTTTCTTAGTTTCTTTCGATGGTGCTGGAGTTGGTGCCGGAGCAGCAGCAGGCGCGGCACTCGGCGTTGCTGGTGTGGAAGTTCCCCCATCGCCGGCAGGTTTCGCAGGAGCGGCCGCCGCATCGTCAGTGGCTGACTTCTTCGCGGTGGATGAATATAGGTCTGAGTACCAGCCGCCGCCCTTCAAATGAAACGCGGATCGACTGATGAGGCGTTGAAGGCTACCCTTTTCGCAACGGGGACAGGTCGCAGGGGCTGGCTCATCAATTTTTAAGCGGAACTCGGAAACTTCCTGGCAGTTCAAGCATTTAAATTCATAGATGGGCATATATTTTGACCTTCAAGTGCGAATTCATGTCCCTATATTTGTGATTTTTGAGCTAAAGTCAAGGCCGTGGTAGTCTTGGCGGCTATGAGAGATGGATGTGCGTTTGGGAGGCGGGTTTAGGTCATGGATTATATTGGCTTCGAAAAACCATTATTCGAATTGGATGCAAAGATTGACGAACTCAAACGTTTGGCGATTACCCAGGCGATCAACCTCGACGCTGATATACAAACCTTAGAGAAAAAGTCACGTCGCTTGCGCGAAGAAATCTTTAGCAAGTTGAACGCTTATGAAACCACCCAACTGGCTAGGCATCCACTGCGACCGCGTTCACTCGAAATTATAAATGATATTTGCAGCACTTTCATCGAACTCCACGGTGATCGGAACTTTTTAGACGACAAGTCTATTGTTGGAGGTCTTGCGCAGATCGACGGAACCGCCGTCATGATCATCGGCCAGCAAAAAGGCCGCGGAACCAAAGATAATATATTCCGAAACTTCGGTATGCCGCGACCAGAGGGTTACCGAAAGGCTTTGCGTTTGATGTCGATGGCCGAACGATTCTTTTTGCCGATCGTAACTTTCATCGATACACCGGGCGCCTATCCTGGCGTGGGTGCGGAAGAGCGGGGACAGGCGGAAGCAATTGCCAAAAACATTATGGTCATGGCACGCTTGCAAACGCCGATTATTTCTATCGTGATTGGCGAAGGTGGTAGTGGCGGGGCTTTAGCGCTCGCGGTCGCCAACAAAGTCCACATGCTGCAGTACTCGGTTTATTCGGTGATTTCACCGGAAGGGTGTGCGTCGATCTTAATGAAAGATGCCGGGAAAGCCGCAGAAGCTGCGGAAAGTTTGAAACTCACCGCTGCTCATGCCAAACATCTCAAAATCGTCGATTCGATTATAAAAGAGCCTTTTGGCGGCGCGCATCGCAATCCAAAGGAGATGTCGGAGTCGATTAAGAAAGTCATTTTGGAAGATTTAGCAGAGCTAAAAAAAATGAAACGGGAAAAGCTTCGCTTTCATCGAATCGCTAAGTTTCGATCGATTGGTGAAGTCGTTAGAGTCTAGTGAAAGTCAAAATCCCAGCCGATAAGTCGCTTACCCACCGGGCCTTTATCTTTGCCGGTATGGCCGAAGGCGAATCCACTATCCAAACTCCACTTCTTGGAGAGGACTGTCTCTCAACCTTAAAAGTCTTGCAGCAGTTAGGGTGCGAATCAACCACCGACGGAAACGGCACAGTCACAGTTCTATCCCCTGGCTACGCTCAGTGGAAATCTCCGGCGCAACCTCTTGATTGCGGCAATAGTGGAACTACGGCTCGACTTTTACTGGGGCCACTTGCCGCGATCCCTGGTCTCAGGTGTCCAGTCATGGGAGATGCCAGCCTGAGTCGCAGACCCATGCGACGATTGACGGACTTATTAGGTGCTTGTGGAGCGGCTATTCAGCACGAATCGGAAGGCGATGGCTTACCGCTCTTCATCCAAGGAAAGACACTTAGCCCTATCAACTGCGACATTCCTATCTCGTCGGCTCAAATGAAGTCGGCAATGATCCTTGCAGCCTTATGCACACCAGGCTACCACTCTGTACGAACTCCGAAAGGCTCGCGGGATCATACTGAGAAGTTTATTCAGTTCCTTGGATTAGATATAAAAACAGAACTAACCATAACCAAAAATATTATTTATGAGACAGCTTGCATTAACAACGACAAAAAATGGGGTGGTTTTTCTGTAGATATTCCATCAGACCCTTCTTCAGCCGCATTTTTTGCGCCTCTAGCGCTCTTTCATCCGAAGGTTCCGCTAATTGAATGCGAAAACGTGCTCTCAAACCCTACTCGAACGGGATTTTTTGACACTCTCATTGATTCGGGGGCACCCATCGAAGTTGTTGAGGAAACATTAAGAAATTCCCCGGAGTCAGTTGTGCATTATCGAATCCATGCATTTGATGGATCAAGAAGTTTGAATCCCTTTCACATCGGCCCGGATAAGGTGCCAACTCTGATCGACGAGATTCCAATTCTCGCTTTGTGCGCAGCCTTTGCAAATGGAACTAGCACAATCAGTGGAATAACGGAGCTGCGTCATAAAGAATCAGACCGTTTATCGCAGACAGTAAGGCTTCTGAGCGCTGCCGGTATAAAGATTCTTGCGAGTCATGATGAGCTTGTCATTCATGGGCCAACTGCTAGATTAGGCGTTTTCGAGTTTGATACGCAAAATGATCACAGACTCGCCATGTGTGCAGCCATCTTAGAAAAGCTGGTGGGCTCGCCTTGTAACGTGACGAATCGCAACTGTGTTGATATTAGTTTCCCGAAGTTTTACGAAACACTCGAAGGGGTTTTTACATAGTGAGCACACGCCCAATTATCGTCGCAGTCGATGGTCCAGCCGGTTCCGGAAAAAGTAGCATTTGCCGAAAAGTTTGTGCGGTCCTCGATTGGCACTACCTGAACACGGGTTCTCTCTACCGAGGAGTTGCTGTTGTGGCGCAAGAACTCGGTTTCAAACTTACCAGCGAAGCTGATCTTGTCACTGCCGCAAAATTTTATGCGAAAGAAGCGAATCGTCAGGATGACGGGCGTAAGCTTATTTTTCGCGACAAAGACCTAACTCATCATCTCACCACAAGCTTGACAGACAAGGCTTCTAGCAAAATCGCCGGAATCGGTTTGATTCGCGAAATTTTATTACCTATCCAGCGAGATATGGCCCATGCCTGCCGCAAAAAAGGTGTTTTGCTAGATGGACGTGACATTGGGACCGTCGTTTTTCCCGATGCCGAGTGCAAAATCTTCTTAACTGCAAACCTAGCGGAGCGCGCCAAGCGTCGTATGCTGCAAATCAAATCTTCGCAAACTGTTGATGCTCAAGGCTTAGATGAAGTGATGTTGGATCTTGAGCAACGTGATTTGCAAGACGGATCGCGAGGAATCGCGCCACTCAAAAAAGCCGTGGATGCGATCGAACTCGATACGACCCATTTGTCAGAGTCGGAAACAGTACAAGCCATGTTGGATATTATCCGGTCGCATACCAAAGACTGAGAAGTTGTTTCAGAAAACGATGGCAAGGCATCAAACTGCTGAGCACTGGAGTTTACTCATAGTAAATGAAGGGCGGAAGCAGTGCAGGTAACACAGCCATCGCTTTTTGAGGCGACTTCTAATAATAGCTCTACAACTTCCTGATAATCTTGTAATATTAGATGGAATCTTCATTGTTTCAAATGAATGAGGCCTCGACTTTGACTAGTATCCATCGGCCACTCACCACATTTCTTGTTGCGTTCACTGCGACCGTAATTTTGACGTTGGTTAGCTCCGAAGCTTCCGCATACATACATACAGCTCCCATCGTCATCAAAGGCGACAGTATTAAACGAGCCGCGCGCTATCCCATTTGGATGTACCGTCTCTATAAAACCGATAAAGATGGCGTCGCCAAACAAATTCCCTTTCAAATTGACGAAATCAATCAGTGGGGCGACTACGTCCTTGATCGCGGTAAAGTCATCAATAAATTTTCCGGCAACGGAGTATTCGACTTTCAAGACGAACTTGCTTTTATGGGGGATGATGTAGGCGAAGTCGTCGTACCCAAAACTTTTCCTGAGAATAAGAAACCATCGCTAGTTTATGAAATAAAGTTTGACCCGCCTCCGGCGTTAAAAAACATGAAGCTCAATCGTGGCGCCGTGTATTTGGGAGTATTTTTCAGCGAAGCTCCCAAGATCAATGAATCCACTTATTATGTCGTATTTGATCCGGAAGCGGGCGAGGTCACATCATCTCGTTACAAGTACAAATTCAATCCCAAAAATTATTTGGTGACTCGCAGTGTCGAAATGTTGGACCGAAAAAAATCAGTCAAAGATGTCACCAGTTCGGAACCACTGATCGACTCTTCCACGTTCTTTATGAAGGCTGATTTAAAGTACTTTTTGACTCTTAAGGCGAATCACGATTCGATCAACAGTGACCTGGAAGCTTATAAAGTCGGGCCCATTCGGTCTATTGTCCGTGTGACTTTTTATTACAAATTTTTAAAAATTAATTTTGAACTTGGCATGTATACGGAAGTGTCTTTCTTCGCGAACTCAGTCATTTTGCCAGCCGTCATGTATTCGCCAGTCGATGGAGCGAAGAGCTTAAACCGCGGCAGTGGATTTTACTATGGCTTTGCCCTCCATAAAAACCCAAAAGAATACAAAATTGATACAAATATGCCTGCATATAAGAAAGATTCGGGTGTATTAGACTTTTTATTTAGCCCGACCATGCACGACAAATACTGGGTTACCATTACTGAGAATCCTAAAGGACCAAGCCAGGGCAAGTTTCTCTATTTTGAAATTCAACCTTCGAAAAAATTAAATAAGCTCGGAAATATTCCGTCACTTTACCGCGAAGATGTTGACGGCGCTTCTATCATGGCGCGAGGCGGCAAAAACCCGATGCCACTTGGTGAAAGCCCAGTGAATCTCGGTATGTATTTTGACCTAACAAAAATGACGGAAGGCGAACATGACATCGCTTTTCGCTTATTTTTTGAGAATGCTTACGATCCTCAAATTTTGGAGAGTTTTAAGCACCTAGGTGATTGGCGTATAGAGTTAACGCGAATGTAATGTAAGGGTCATATAGTGCCAAGCAATTTGATATAGGGAGGTATCACATGGAAAATTCAAATGAAACATTAGAGAATGCAGGTTCTCTACCGGCTGAGTTATTAAATTCAGAAGTGGGCGCAACGGCAGGAAATGACACGATGTCACCTGACGATATGCCCATGATCGTCTGGTTACGTGGCGATGAAGATTACGTCGAAGACTTTTCGATTGATGCTGACACGGCCATGAAGACCTTGGGCATCAAGAGGTCTCGCCTCACGCAGATCTCTGGTAAAGAACTAAGAGTGGGTCGTATTCGTATCGGTCGTTACGTTCGTCCCGTCTACCGTCCGGTGGATATTCAGGCTTACGTAGAGTGGACAAGACCAACGGCAACGCATGCGAAGTCGTCCAATATTATTGAAGAAGCGGCGGGCGAACTCTTAAAGCAAGCTCAAAAAGTTTCGGGATCTTACGAAGCGATTCTGGAAGTTCACACGGCCGATATCACCGACCACATTAACGAATCATTCAAAGATCTTTATCAAACCGTCAATGAATTGCTCGAACAAAAGCAAGAAAAATTATTCGATCATTTTAACGGCGTTCGGTCCTTATTTGCAGATTTGGGCGGCATCGTCAACGATCAGGAAAAGAATCTGAATGCGACGTTGTCAGGGATTAATGATCAATTGACGGCGACGTTATCAGAGGTATCGGATCAGTTGAATACTTTCCGCGATAAACAAGACCAACTCAAATCCGAAATTTCGGCTCTTAGCAAATTCTGCCAAGACGTCGCATTGGAAACCAAACAAAACAACGCCAAATTGAACGATTTTGTGAAGCGTCAAGAAGAAGCGACGGCGAATTTGGCGAAGGTTATTAAGGTGAATTTGGAACTCCAAAAAGAGACGCAAAACGGCCTTAAAATCATCAGCGCCCAAATCAAAGAACTTCCGGCACCGCAAGAATGTAAAGCACCTAAGATGCGCAGTGCCTTGCCGCCGCCGAGATTTAAGTAATTTTAGAGGGAGATTCTTCGCCTTCGGCTCTGAATGACGAAGCGTAGCCGAAGGATCTCCTGCACCGTCATTCAGAGGCAAAGCCGTCGTCATCCTGAGCAAAGCGAAGGATCTCTCATGATTTTCAGATTTCTTGCATTATTTATAACTGTGCTTGCTAGTCCTGCTCATTCGTATGGACTTCATAGCCCTTTTATTTCAGTTAAAAATACTGTGGTCGAAGGGAGTCTAACCAAAGCCAGTGCGGATAGGGCTATAAATGAGCCTTTATATATGCTTAAATGGTGCTTCCAAAGACTTCAAATTCTCGATCCCATCAAGTATAAAAAAGGCAAATTAGACCTCATTGTTAATTTAGGCCCGAATGGGAAGGTCAAACAAAGTACAATTGAAAAAAGCAATCTAGTCGAAGTTCGTTTTGAAAAATGTTTAAAAGACCGAGCTTCAGATTTTAACTTTAAATCGTCGTTAGGAAACGAAGGTTCGAAAGTACGCTATACTTTAGAGTTTCAGGCACTGACCAAAGAAGAAATACGCGAATTATACCGAAGTGAAGTTAAACCAAAAAATTAATGTCTAAAGTGTCTTTGGCCCGTAAAGACCATCGCAATCCCATGCTCGTAACAAGCATCGATCGACTCCTGATCCCGCATAGATCCACCCGGCTGAATGATGGCTTTGACGCCATACTGGGATACAAAATCAACCGTATCTCGAAACGGAAAAAACGCATCACTGGCCATAACACTTCCAGCCAAAGGCTTCGGATCGTCGGTATAAACTTCTGAAGACTTTCGAACCGCAATTTTGGCGGCATCAATACGACTCATTTGCCCTGCACCGATGGCAATGGTCTTTCCATCGCGTACAAACACCAAGGTATTGGATTTGACATGCTTGGCGACAGTATTTGCGAAGAGGAGGTCGTCTTTTTGAATCTCAGTGACCTTCACTTTCGTGACATATTGCCAGTTCGTGGTTCCCTCATCGCTTTTGTCGGCGGTTTGGGTGAGAAATCCACCGTCAATACTGCGAAACTCGACACCTTCGGCTGGTGCGGCCATATCGGCTACCAGCAACCGCATATTTTTCTTCTCTGAAAAAATTTGAAGGGCTTCACGACTAAAGTCTGGTGCGACAATGCACTCGACAAACAATTTCGCAGCAATGGTTTGGGCGAGGGGAGCTTCGACCCGGCGCGTAAAGGCAATCACACTTCCGAACGCCGATACGGGATCACAGGCCAGAGCCTTAGTGTACGAGTCAAGCAAATCACCTTTGGTAGAGATGGCAGCTCCGCACGGGTTATTGTGCTTAATGATAACTGTGGCAGCATAATGATTGAGATCCCTCGCCAAACCCAAGGCAGCGTGGAGATCCAAATAATTATTGTACGAAAGTTCTTTACCCTGGATAGGTTCGGCTCCTGCCAAGCCTTCGTTTGGATGCCATGCAAAAACTTCTGCTGTCTGATGCGGATTTTCGCCGTATCTGAGCATTTTTTTGTTCGGGGTGGTAGGCAAGCGTGTCGCCGATTCTGGATCGAAATAACTCGCGATCATAGCGTCGTAGGCACTAATTCGTGCAAACGTTTTCGCAGCAAGCCTTTGACGGTAGCTTTGATCCAAGGCCTTACTACGGAGCTTATTGACGATGGTTTCATAATCGGCTGGGTCTATGACCGGTAAGCAGTATCGAAAGTTTTTTGCCGCCGCACGAAGCATGGTGGGGCCACCGATATCGATATGCTCTATGGCTTCTTGGGGTGTAAGGTCGCCGCCAACTGCATTTGCTTGAAAATCGTAAAGATTGACAACCACCATATCGATGGAGCTTCCGTTGTACTCGCTCATCTGACGTTCGTGTTCAGAGTCCTCTCGGTCCCACATGATGCTGGCGTGGATGCGAGGGTGAAGTGTTTTGACTCGGCCGCCTAAGATTTCTTGGAAACCTGTAAACTCACTGACAGGTGTTACCTCTAGTCCTGCTTGTTGCAAAACCTTGGCAGTCCCGCCGGTTGAAAGTAGAATATAGCCAAGGCCCTGCAAACTTGTGGCGAATTCGACGATTCCGGTTTTGTCGGTTACGGATAATAAAACGGCTGGAGGGGGAGCTTTTGAGGTAGGCATAGATCACCTTAAATAGCTGAATTAGATCGCACTCTATCCCAAAGTTTAGGAAAATCCAACTAGCCTTTTTGCGACAACTGAAAAATCCCAATTTGAGTTTCAACTGAGGATGCCGACACGATGATCATGAAACACTTCCTCACAATTGATCAATATCTTGGATACCTTCGCTACGATCTCAATTGCTCCTTTAGCTTGAACAAAGCCATGGAACCTTTCGGACTGCAACTTGACGTGGATGATGAGTGGGAAGAGGATGTGCTTTTTGGCATCTTCGTGGATGAACTGAACGACCGCCTCAAAAACAACAGCATGATCGATCCGTTTGATGTTGCCATTATTGCGCAGGATCTCGGCGTCTACGGCGCCAAAGAATTTATTATTGAATATAGTCAGCAGATCGAAAAAATTAAATTGTCCCACGAATAGCCGCTATTTCTAAAACTCCGCACCTTTACCCATCAAATAAGCTTCTTCGTAAAGATAGTAAGACGGGTTCGTCAAAGAATACTTAAAATCTGCGGTCGCACTAGAAACACTTAGATGACCTGTTACAAAATTCGCCCAATGCGTATTGATGGCAAGGGCTTTATCGGGCGCATAGTGAAAGATTAAATTTCTAAAATTATCCGAAGTTGGAATGGTATTTGTAAAATGCGAGAACACTTTCGACATCACTTCTGTGCCGACCATACTATCCAAATAGCCGACGAATGCGAGTATCTTACCGATATTAACTTCGGTAAGTGCTGATGGCCCACTTATGTTTTGCAGTGGTGCACCTGTGGAAGAGCAAGTTCCTAAAATGCCACAAGTATATAAATCAGCCCAGTTATGATAAACGCCCCTTGCGGCCGCAGTCGGTAAAATTTTATGAAGCGCCGAGATTGTCAACCACTGTGCCATGACCTCTTGCGTCCAGAAGGTTGATGAACCGATGTTGTTAGGTAGGTGGCGCATGTACAACCGCGCCAACTGCTGGATAAACAAAAAGTCTCGCATGGAAGCGTCGGTGCCCGCTTTGATATTTAAGTAAGCCCCAACGTCTTTATCTGCAAGTAACTCAGTGACGTCCGACGAATTCTCGACGTAATGCATGACCCAAGTGTGGCGATCGAATAGTGGACTACCTAAAAACTGACTGAAGTGACGAATAGCTGATCCGCCAAGCTTTTGAAGGTGAGCGACCGTCTCCTCTGTGACCGTCGGACCCTTCGTGAATAGTTCGAACACATGGTCATCCATCCCAAGTAAACTCGGTATGACAACGTTACTGAAGTTGAAGTCAGTCCCACCGGTTACGAAACAATCCAAAAAGTCCTTTAAGATGTTCTCGGGATTGATGCTGACAACAGACTCCGCACAAACGGTTTTTTCCATGGCGTTGCCGGTCCACGCACTAAGCAGCTCATTATTGATGGCGATTCTGATGCGGTCGTTTAAGAACTGAAGCTTGGATTCAAATGGATAATAGTCTGAGGCAATAGTTGCACCATTTCTGAGTTTGATGAGGCTGAGGAGACTGCGATCCACGCGCAAAATATAATCCAGGCTGTTGGTGATGGATCCTTCGCGCCATTCCACAGATCGAAGTTTAATATCATAACGACCGTACATATTAAATGGATCTGGTTTGGCAGCGGTAAAAAGTTCAAAGGTCGTCTGCGTCTCGTTTTGACTGACTTTCAAATCCACCAAATCGTATGACGAATAATCAGCTGGGATGTCTGCCATAAAATCCTGGCGAACTCCGCCGCCTAGCTGCAGATCAGCAGTATACTGGTATGCAGTAAACGGTGATGTCGGCAGAATGCCTTGACTCGGGTACGAAATCGGCATCATATTGCCGTCGAGATTATAAAGGTTGCGCTCTAACTCTACTTGTTGCCCAGCACTCGCACCTGCATAAACTACGTATGGCGCTCTCAACAAGCGCGGTGCCGTGTAAGTCAGTTTTTGGGAGGAAGTATACGGCAGTAACCCATAGGCTATCTCAGTGCCTCGTTCGACAGGAACCAGACGCAGGAGGTGGCTTGGCCGGGGTTCGTCTTTTCCCACCATGATGGTGGCTTGTTCTTTGGGAATGTCTGCAAAATGAATCTGACTGACTTTTACGTCACGACCTCGAAACACCTCTTCACCGTCAAGATAGCCGTCACCGTCGCTATCCTTGACGTCAGGGTTGCTACCAAGCAAGATCTCATCAAAATTCATCAATCCATCGTTGTCGTCATCTTGAAAATTCAACATCGCAAACTGGTCGTTTTGTGTTTTGTAGACCCATCTGTCAAAAACAGGCTGTAGATCCTTGCCAGATCGAAACTCCAAATAAGACTGCAGAAACTTTGAGTCTAAAGGATAGTTTAGTCCAACTTGCAAAGCGTCCAACATGAGATCGTATCCGACTTCTTGCGCAAGTATATTCATGAACATCAGACTTTTTTCATAACCAGGGTTTTGCGAGTCGATTTCCCATTTATCTAGCGTAAAAGCTTGGCGTTTGGCTTGATTGTATGAAAAATAGTTGTCGTAGCGAATGCGGCGCATGTATTCGTAAACTGTTTTTGCAGGAAAATACTTATAAAGAATGTTTTCGGAAACCCAATCTGAAAATCCCTCACGCAACCATAGTTGATCGATACGCGAAGAGATTGCGTTCTGAAAATGGGCAAACTCATGAATAAGCACGTGCGCTTGTTCGATAGTCGGACTTGATACCACACGAGTCGTCAATACACCGCGGTCACTGGCATTCAGCCCAGAAAACCCGTTCTCGTCGCTATGGGAATAAAACACGGGAATAGAAGCTTGCTCAAAGAACGGAATACGATGAAACATTTCAATATCTGACAAAAATGCTTTTGCCATGCCTAAAATACTCGAGACGACATCTAGTTTTAAGAACTTCGGTGCAACATAAAATTCTATGCGAGCTTCTCGCTTATCAGGAAGTGATAGGCTCAAGCGATTGAGACCAAATTCAGAACGCAAATAAAGAGTGGGGGAGTAATCCACCAGATACTTCTTGTTTACAACCTCACCAGCAAGAGCCTGCGCAGCCAGGTTTTGCTTATTATTCAGTTTCGGAAGTAGGGATTTGGCAACGCGAAGCTCAATTCCTGATCCCTGTGCGACTAGGTATTGTTTGGCGTCCATTATGATCTTGACTGGATCTTTTCCAGGTTCGTTGCGGTCGTAGAGAGTGAGTGAGTTGTCTCGATACTCAAAACGATATAAAAAATCGACGCCCGGCCCAAATGAATCGAAAGATATATTTGATAGACCTATATCTACTCCGTAGGCTACTGATGCGTCAACTTCTGGCTTCCCCAGAGTCTCTATCGCGAAGTAAAAATAGAGCTCATCTTCATCAGCGAAAAGGGCGACAATATCGGTCGGGGCCAAAGAGTTTGGTAGATCACCTTTGGCATCCAAAACGACCGAACGACTCGTTTTTTGCCACTCGTTTAAGTTTCCATCGATGACAGGTGCCTTGAATTTCGTGGTGCTTTTCTCGTTTGGATCAAACTCAGTTCCTTTGGCTTCGCCAAAGAACTTTGTCGGAAGCCCCGTCCCAAACGTACGTCCCGAGCGGCCCGTAACGTTGGCTTCGCCGGATTGGGTTCGACGCTGATAGGCAAATTCTTTTTGCGGGCCAAGCTTTTTATCGAGTAAGGAACGAATATAGATCGTTACGGGCGGCACGAAAACAATTTCACCATTGTAAGCGAGCGCCTCATCAATCGATTCGAATGGACGAAGCGAATAATAAATCGTCGCGCCCTTGGCGGCCTCGGCACTAAAAATAAACTTACTATCGATGGCGGAAGGTGCCGGAAAAACTTCGACCTCATGACCGTCGATGGAATTTATTGCCGACGATGCATTTTGTTTGTTCTTGCCACACGCGAACAACAACATACAAAGTACGAACGTTAAAAAGTTGTGACGTGAAGACAAATGCATAAGGAGCGTATCGGAACTTTCGCTAGTAAACTCAAGGCGTTATTTTAAATCCTTTGATTTCAAATATCTAACCTGCGGCCTTCGTGGCGCCCTTGAGAAGTTCGGCGATATTATCCTCGGCGGGATGGTCTAAGGCCTCTAAATCATGTGCATATCGCTCAGTAGTCAGGACACTCGCGTGACGGGCCATGCGCTGGGCTTGGCGAATGGGAGCACCACCGCGCAAAGCCAATGTTACGGCTGTGTGCCGAAGACTGTGGCAAGAAAGACGAGGCGAATCCAAATCGATTTCTTTCAAAATATTTTTGGCGATGCGACGAATCGATCGAGTCGTTAGGCGTTCGTCGAGATTTCGATGACTTGCTGAAACAAACAAAGGGCTTTGCCCACGAAGGTTGGGGCGTAAAGCAAGATACGTAGTAATGGGATCGAGGCTGTCCTTGTTAAGGACGACGAACTCATCCTTGGTGCGGCGGCCTTTGCCCTGGACCCACAAGATATGGCGATTTTCCTTTTGCTGAAGATCACCAACATTCGCGCGCGCAACCTCGACGCTCCTTAATCCAACACGCACCATTAAATTCATCATTGCGAAATCCCGCATACCAGCAGGCGTGGAAATATCGATAGCATTCAGCATAGTTAAGACTTGGTCGATGGAGAGCGCATCCTTGCAAAAACGGCCTTTTTTCGGCCCTGAACCGGTTTTGATGTGTTCGGCGATGTCCGGATAAAGGTTACTGACGTGCGTCCAATGAAAAAACTGCTTAATTGCGGTCAAATAATTGGAGACAGAAAGCGGACTAAGGTTTTTGTCCTGAAGATAATTTTTGTAAGCCAAAATATCTTCTCTTTGTGGATTTTTTACGGAGTTTTCCGTCAACCATGTCAAAAAAATCGTCAGGTTTCGTTCGTAAGTTTCCTTCGACGAATCCATTATATCTTGTTCGCTCAAAAACTTCTGGATAATGGCCGCCATACCAGTAACTGGTGCGATGATGCTAGATTTTGCGGGAGTTGGTTTCAAAGGATGTCGTCCAGAGCGAAGCTCGCCGATGAGCGAAGAGTCTCCTTCATTTTACCACGAATGCCTACGCTGAATGTCCGTAAAGGTTTCATTCTGGACATTCAACATGTTATTGAAATGGCAAATTTATCTATTAGTATTTAGCTATATACCAAAGCTAAATGGAATAACGATTTTCAAGTTCGACTCATTCAGTTTTGGGAATTGCCATGCCTTGACGCGGGCAACGACGCACTCCACAAGCTGGGACTTAGCTCCACCGGGTGAAATACCAATAGAAGAAGCCGAAGTCGTAACGGGCTTGCCATTTTTTCCAATTTCAACGTTTACAGCCATTTGGCCCTTTGCTTTGGGTGAAATCTGGAGCGTCTTTTCGTAACAGAATCTTATCTGATTGAGATTAGCTCGGATTGCCAGATCAAAATCGGCACGAATCAAGGCATTCGGTTGAGAAACATTTTTATATGAATCTGCTTCTAAAGAAACGAGTGCGATCTTGCCGGCCGGATTTTCAACTAAACAAGTGAAGCACGCAACATCACCACGAGAGCCGCCAAGTTTTGCAATGGAAGGTCGCGTTTTCGGCGCATCTTCACTACCGAACACTGTACAATTTGCCGGGGTAAGTAGAGCGCGACGACCGCCTGAAACGACTTTTATTTGCGGCACAGCTACCCAACCGCATATTCCAAAAAAGCCTTCCATTTTTTCGCCACAGCTTTCACTGATTTTGCCGCCACGGCAGCTCAAGTCAATCCCTTCAGGAAAGGCGTTTGCAACGGGGGTCACTGACAGTAATAGAACAATGATCAAAACGATTTTCACTTACAATCCTTTTAAAGACGAACACGACATTGTCTCGATTTGAGTTTATCGACGCAAGCTAAAAAATCTTTACGAGAGTTACGAAGGTGAAATCCATATTTCAACTCATGACGCCTTGCATTAACTCCTATTTTTGTAGACTAAAAAGCATGTACCATATATATCTATGGCGCGCATTTGGAGGAGTCATTTATGCTCATACAACATCTCAGAGACTCAGAACTCCTAACTCAAACCAAAGCTCTGGCTCAAAGAGAGCGTGAAGTCTTGACTTTTATTCTTCGGCACTTAAAAGAAATTGAACGGCGGAAGCTTTACTGTGATTTGCGTTGTGGAAGCTTGTTTGAGTATGCGGTCCAAGAGCTAAAGTATAGTGATGCGGGTCACGCGAGCCGGCGAGCGGGAAAGCAAGCCGGCGCATTAATACCATGCGCCCTATGAATGAATTGCCGCAGATTGAAACCGCAATTGCGACGGGTGAATTGAGCCTAACCAACGCCTCGCAAGCCCAAACCATCTTTAGATCACAAGCGAAAGAATCGCCAAATCAAGCCATGAGCAAAGGCGAAAAGCTTGAGGTCTTAAACTCGCTCAAAAATAAATCCTCGCGCGAAGCCCAGAAAGAACTTATCAAACTTCAACCCACTGTTTCCGCTTCAAAACTCTTAGAAAGAGAGCGCCAAGTAACCCCAGAGACTACTGAGGTCAGATTTTTTATCAGTGAGGCACTCAAGGCCAAACTTGAAAAAGTCCGAGCCCTACTGGGACCCAAGGGACTGACTATGGGCTACGGCGAGCTCATTGAAGCCATGGCCGAACTCAGCGCTGAAAAGCTATCGGAGAAAAAGTTTGGCAAAAAACGCACCGCAACCGAAAGTGCTGACCCCACTTTCACGCCGGCGCCGGCGTTGCCAACACCCACTACCGCAAGGGTTTCAAAAAACATCCGCTACATCCCACCACGAATTAAAAACTTCGTTTGGCAGCGGGATCAGGGGCGTTGTCGCAATTGCCGAAACCAACGCAACCTTAACTTCGACCATATTGTGCCGGTGGTTTGTGGAGGATCTAGTAACGAAGAAAATATCAGGCTACTTTGCTTTTCGTGCAATCAAAGGCAGGCAATAAAGGTTTTTGGGATGGAAAAAAAATGGAGAATAAATGGCTCGGGCCAAACTCACGTATCCGCGATCCGGGAGCGGATACAGATATCTGCTAAGAACATTTAAGTCAATTAGTCATCGGATGATGCAAGTACAACCTGAGGAGTCGCAGTGACGAGATACAGAATATCCTACCAAACTCGCTGCCGCACAGTTAACCGAGCCATAGGTCCATGCCTTCAGAGCAAAAACAAACACTAAAGAATACAACAGCCCTGAACCGCAGATGTACGCAATATGATGTTTCAACTGGCTTGAAGGTTTTTGAATTTTCACGAACAATAAAAAACCAAAAAACGCCGAAACCCAGATCCCAATAAAAAAGTAGCCAGCGGCATATCCCCCTAAAATGGAAGCGCCAAAAACCAAGAAACCGATCAGCAATGCTAAAGCATTAAGTTTAACCACCCTATTCACTCGTCTCTCCCTTAAAAAGGACATTATATCGTATCAACTGGGTTAGCCGCAGCTAACGTCAGAGTCGATTTACTTTTAGATTATGCTAATTTGAGGAAGATGACGTGCTAAAAAAAACATCGTGAATATTACAACCTTTTTCCCCGCAAAACTTTGGCCCCCAAAACTTGGCTGAAAACGGGATAACGTTGTCAAATAGTAAGTTGCTGCTAATAAAATTGGTCGAGTATGTAAGTGAAATTTTACTGACTTCTCGATCCGCTAAAAATTCCAATTCAGATTTTTGAGAAATGCCATCCATATTGTGATCCGTCCAAAGGAGCAATTTACTAAACATTGCATCGGAGGAATCGATAATATTATCGAAGTTAGAGTCAAAGGTTTTTAAAGCGTCAAATCCATTTTCAAAAGTTGTATTTGAATTTGATGTTTGCGTGTGGTTACCAAAAAGCTCCCCTCCATGATCTATAATTCCATTTTGATTTCTATCATAGGCAAGAAAGCTAGAAGTAGGCAAAATCCAGCCTGTTTGAGTTTTCACTCCATCACGATCTAAATCAAAGCTAACTTGTGACTTACTCGCACTTAGCGTTTCAAGGGAACCTTGTGAAGTTGAAAAATCAAGTACTAAGGGGCTAATGAGTTGGAAAGTGACGCTACATTCACGTCCAAATACGACACCGTCTGCAGTAGCAGAACGCAAAGTGACTTTAAGATCTGAAGCAAACGCATCACCTGCAGGTGACCAATCATTACCTTTCGTCACCAAAGACTGGAGTGGCAAAATATACCCTCCGTCATTGGTCCGCTCAAGATTATGGGCGTCGTACATCTTCACAGGCATTTTAGTGTTTCCGGCTCCTGTGCTATTCGAAATACTTAAAATCCATTTCGCTGCATTTCCACCAAATTTAATATTGTGGCTACTATCAATCTCTGTTCTAAAATGCTTCATCAGAATATTTCCACATTCGATCTGGTGCGCTTGCGGTCCACATTCCGTTTTATGATGGGCGCGCTTTATAAACGTACATCCACCTTCAATTGTCTTGTCTTGCGCAATCACAGTTTGTGGAATTTTTTGAATTGTCGATGTACCGATCGAAGTATGGTCTATATCTGACTCATTATCGTTTGCGAATGTATGATGGTGCTCGTTCTGGTTATCTTTGATTTCTGAAGCATGAGAATTAGATATAGGCTGAAATTCCACTTTATGAAAACCAGCCTGGCCGCAAGAAACAAGCGCTAGAGTTAGAAATGGAAAAAAAATAGAGCGTTGGACGCAAGCCATTGATAATCCTCTAAAAATCAATTTTATAAATTGTCTTGTGAATCTTATCGGCCGTTTGAGGTCCAATCATGAAATATCTGAATAACTTCCGGTTAAACAGTCATATATGGCCGTCATTCTAAAAGATCTAAAATGTACTGGATGATATGCCCGGGCGCTCGTGATACTCGCTGGGCATATCCGAATCTAATCGCAACGGACATCTACGTCGAAATCTACAGTCCCCAATGTGTCACTGGAGAGAATACCGATCGGCTCTAAACGAGCTAAAGCGGCGGTGAGTTGCGAGTTATTGAAAAGGGTTCCTGTTTCGACTTTGCGGCCATAGCACCAGCGAGGATCTCCCGGGGTGTAGGTTGGATCCCATAGATCGGGAGCCGCTTCGTCAAAGCCATTGATAGAACAGAGCCCTGACTTGATGTAGGTGACAAACTCCCCTAGTCCAGCCGCATCCATTTTTCCGGTAAGGTAATGATCACCTTCGAAAACTGTCGGTCTCGTGGCGTACCAGTCGTTAACTGATGTGATCGTCACGTTTTTTTCAGCATCGACTTTACTAATGATGTGCTCGTTAAGGATTTCGCCATCAGTCGTTTGACCTGGAGGTGAGTCCCAAGCGGATTCCGTACGAAAATCCAAAATCGACTCGGTAGCGGTCTTGGTGAATTCAACCCGGCTTTTGCCGACGCGCGCAATGAAATCTGACAGTGGGTCGGCACTGAAGTCCCTAGTCACGGCGATTTTACTGCCGTCTTGCGACCACTTCATATGCAGAAAAACTTTGTTTTTAAAGCACATGGTCGTGGAGCGTTCGAAGTCGCCATCTTCAATAACTTCTATTTTTCCCGATATATTTCGGCCCGGACCTTTGTCGCGGAAATCACCCGCGGATCGAATTTTGTCCGTATCGCGGATGCGTTTGATAACTGCGTTGATGCCCCGCACGATTTGATGCGCCCGTCTCGCCTTACAGTGGAATAAAGACGTACAGTTGTCTTCACTTAAATTTAGGTCCGAATGCGCAAGCATCAGAGACGACTCGCCAACGACCGAACTTGGTACATCGTATTTGATATCGGGGATGACAATTTCGTCGCCGGGTTTTTTGGGATTTCCAGCTTGGGTACCGCATGCGGTCGCCAAAATGATGAAAAGGGTCATCGTTAGTTTAAGACTATAAAATTCCGCGAATCTCATAGCGTATGTTACCCCTCTTTGGTAAATGGAAAAAGCTGAATATTTAACTGATACACTTCGTCATTTTCTTTGGTGATGCGATCAATAGCCATAGCTTCCGCGACCCACTGTTGTATGCGCTCTTTTAAGATTGGCACGTAGTGTTTTGGTATGCCAATGGTAGCGGCCTGAATATCTCGTCGGTGCTCTTCTATACGAGTCATAGATTCCTTAGCCATTTCCATCATTTTTTGGTGATAAAGAACGATGTCTATGTGGTCAACTTCCCTACCCGTGCTGATTTGAACTCCCGTACCGAGGTAGGTTTCGCTTGCAGTTTGCTTGATGAAGCCAAGGTCAGACAGAAGTTGTAAGCTTTTCTTGATTTCGTCTAACCGAAGCGGAAACGATAGCCGATTTTGAATTTCCTCGGCGCTCACCGGCTTTGATTGGCATTCGATAAGCTCTCTGATGACAGGATTGAACCATGCGCTAAAGTAGCCAATCAGTTTTTTATCCAGTTTTTTTGCAAGTTTTTGTGTTCGTGTCTTCATAAGATCTGCAAATGCGGCATCTCTTTCGGATGCATCTTTGGCTTGTTCGTAGGTAGCCAGTTGAAGCCAATATTTTTTTGCAAAGCCCGTCATTTTGAGAGCTGAGGCTACTTTTTCCGCGGCTTTCACCGAGAAGGGCCTCTCCCCTATCAGTACAAGTCGGAGGACATTTGTGTGACCAAAGCCAAGGTCTTCCGCAAACACCAGATAAGAATATTTCAGTCGACTCTTTCCTGCTTGCGGGCTTTTGTTGAAGTCTTTTATTAAGGTCTGACTTGTTTTATAAAGTTGTGCCAAATAGTCTTTACAGCTCAAAAACTCAGTCAAACTGAGCTGCTCAGATGCTTGCAATGTAAATTTAAATGTAGCTGTCATATTTTCGCCGTTCCTCGCCTCCTCTACTCTGAAAAGAGGCTTCTACTTACTGTAGCTCATCGGCACATCTGAATTTGAATTGAGTTTTTTAATAGAATTCTATATATTTTAGATACTTATATAAGACTTCTACAATGATAGCATTTTTTTTTGCATCTTATCGGATAAAAAGATGCAAATTTAATGCTATTTGTTTTCCATATATAATGTAATATTCTATAATAATTGCTTTAAATTTATTTATTAAAGTGCAACTAAAAATGACCGATAAGTGTTTTATAGTCGGAATGGTTAGCCGACAAATCACCACCCTGAGATAGGAGACGTTTATGAAGTCCAGCATGAAATTGAAAAGTGTATTTTGGGGCCTCGTTGCTTTGTCGCTAACAAGTTGCGGAAAAGAATCCAGTCGCCCAGATAGCGGCAATGATTTTTTTGGCTCAACATTTGGCTTAGCCGAACCCGCCACCATCGAACAAACAATGGCCGACGATGAACTTGCCACTGAAGAAATCAACGCCCATGTAGAGTCAGCTGTGGATGGTCTTGAAGGTGATATGGAAACCGCTGATGGTGCGTCACTTATGTTGAGCGCTGAAGGAAAGGGTCGATTTATTCGATTCCGCAAATGCACAGAGGAAGGCGACAATGCAGTTGTACGCGTGGCTCATGGCTTATCTTTCGAAGTTACCCGTGACTTGCCCAACACAAAAGTGACTCAAAGTTTAAAGTCAGTTCACAAACGCACGCACACTTGGAGCAAAGAAGGCTCTGCGGTGGAATGTCATGAAGGCGGCAAATATCCTGTCGTAAACTTCGCAAATTTGGCCGATATGCAGCTGGATATGAACTTCGATCGCAAACACGTGCGCTCTGGAGAGATCCTCCTTAAAAAATCGGGCGTGACGTTAAGTCGTAGCATTCGAGTCGAGGCTTCGGGCACACGCTCAATTCACTTCGATAGCGTAACTGATGCGGGCGATAATAAAGTGATTTCCAAGACTATGACCATGGAAGTTGTTGCTAAGGCCGAAGCTAAAAATATCAAAGGTAAATTTCGCCTCTTGGAACGCAATGTCGAAATCAACGATGAAAACCCTTTCGAAGTTGACGTTGAGCGCGACGCGAGCGATTTGTCGATTCAATCTCGCACAATTAAATCAGGTCGGGTTATTGCTACCGGTAAAGAAGGCGGACGCATTGAAGTCGATTTCGTAAACGTCAAATACCTACCAACTGAAGGTTGTATGCCGGTCTCAGGTACGATCAATGGTTCATTCTACAAACCAGAATCTACGACCGCTGACCGCACGTTTACAATTTCATTCAGCGGCACGGACGCCGAAGTTGCTTACGGTGACGGCAAAAAACGCAGCTTTGCTCCTCGAGGATGCTGGCTAGATCGACCAAGAGATGCGGGTTCCATTTCTGATGAAAGTAGCGAAGAAGCGGTTGAAACCGAAATTCAATAAGTGAAATCAGTACTCACA
Source organism: Oligoflexales bacterium (assembly GCA_041740975.1). Taxonomy (GTDB): domain Bacteria; phylum Bdellovibrionota_B; class Oligoflexia; order Oligoflexales; family JALZUQ01; genus JBGSKV01. Next base: position 29,602 of record JBGSKV010000103.1, read on the forward strand.
ACGCCCCAGCCCTAGCTGGGGTTTTGTCTTTTTGTCTCCTACCTCGTCTTATCCCCCTGATTCGATAACACTAAAACTTCATAATTTTTCACTTAAGCGATAAGTCTAAAAACCCGATAATCTGTTACCTATACTCAAAAATTCTCGGGGGAAACAACGTTTGCAAAAGTTCCTGCTTATACGCAGCATTCTCATAGTTTTGCCTATCGTTTCTTTGCTAGCCGGATGCAAGCAGCCCGGAGTTTCCTTACCTGGCTCCATCACCCCTTACAGGCATCACGAATTAGGCGAGCTTCCCACTCTCCCCAATCGCAAAACAATTGCAAACGGCCAGGTCGTTTCCATGATCCAGTCTTCCGGTCAAATTGTTCCTGGTCTGATTAAAGTTGAAACGCCCATGTCTGTTGGTGATCCCAATGGACCTGATCGAATTTGTATGCTTCGTGTTGGAACGGCCGTAAATATTTCCGCGCTCGTCCGAACGACAGAGGGCGAAAACCTAGCTATCGTCCGCATCCTTGATCCCTGCGTGAAAAAAGGCGAAACCACCGCTGCAGGAGGTGTCTTTGAAGGCTATGTGCGTCTCGAAGATATCACCTTAGAAGGCGTTGAAGAACAATCCCAACCACGTATTCCTCAAGGCTCCGATCCAAAGCCGGCACCCCTAGAAACCTACAAAATCATTGCCACGAATGCATTTATTAAAAAAGCCGTGCAAGAAGAAAATATTGGCGGAGCTGTCACTCCAACCGCACCTGCTGGGCAAGTCATCGATGCAACTAACAAGAATATCGCCGAAATCAAGAGCCTGATCATTGCTGACTACAATGGAAAGCGCGGTGACACCATTCAATACAATCAAAAAGGATGTTTAGGAGTCATGCAAGTTGGCGGGACAAGCCTCCAAAGCAAATGCGATTCAAGTATACGACCTACGTCCCCCAATCAAATTCTTCCCTGCAATGCCAGCGGCGATGGCTTTCGAGGGGGCGGACATCCGATGTCCCTCGCCGTTTTCGGAAGAGCAGCCGGGTGGAAGGTCACCCCATTGCTGGGAGCCGATCCAAATTCTCATTATCGTGACGACGATCTGAAAGGTAGCCAAGTCATGTGTTTTGGCGATCCGTCTTGCAAAGAACGCAATAAGCCGACGGGGATGTCGTCAAGAACCTTCAATTCCACAACCGTCGCAGCAAATGAAAATGGTTTATCGTTTATACCTTGGAAGGACATAGTGGTAGCGCCAAACAACTGGAGTGGTGGCACCAACCGAGGCGCCAGTCGAGCTCGCTTTCTTGTGCAAGGTGTTGCATCAGGCGGAAGCAGTGTCGGAAACCGTTGCGTCCACGAATTCAGTATTATCAGCCCTATCGTCTTAGATCTGAGTATCAGTCAAAAACCCGTTCGAACTCTCGATGGACTTGGACAGAAAGTGCGATTTGATTTAGACGCCGACGGCGCGAAGGATTATGCGGGTTGGATTTATCCAAATATGGGCCTATTAGCAATGGACCGCAATGGTAACGGCAAAATTGATGATGGCAGTGAACTGTTTGGTGAGCACACCGATAAGAAATCGTACGAAAATGGTTACGAGGCGCTAAAAACATTAGATTCTGACGGCAATAAATTCATCGATCATCGAGACGCCGACTTCAGCAAACTTCAAGTTTGGGTCGATAAGAATATGGATGGTCAGACTCAAAAAGGCGAACTCAATTCGCTCAGTTTCCATGGCATCACGAAAATCAGCGTCGACTACGTCGCACTTGCACCTGACCCAAACCAGTTGAATCTAGTCAAATTTCAAGCCAAATATTTTGGTCCCGAACACTGCACAAAAACCGGCTGCAGCAGCTACGATATTTTCTTTGGCGTTGAGTCCACCGTGACGTCAA
>JBGSKV010000104.1:0-17422 GCA_041740975.1 Oligoflexales bacterium
GTTACCGGGCAAGCGTACCCTCTGGATACAGAGCTGGGAAGTTTTGCCAAACTCTTCGCAAAAAACAAAAGCTCCGCCTGTGAAAGGCGGAGCTTAATGAAAACAATCCTCACTCGCGCAGCGAGTGTTCAAAAAACTATATTTTTTTAACCGATTTTTTCGACTTGCGCGTAGTCAAGCTCAACTGGCGTTTCGCGACCGAAGATCGTCACGAGAACGAGCACTTTTTGCTTGTCTGGCTTCACTTCGTCAACCACACCATCGAAATTCGCGAAAGCACCGTCAATAACTTTGACGCTCTCACCTTTGGAGTAACGCACTTCGACGCGCGTATTTTTTTCAATTGCTTTGGCTGCTTCCGGAGAAGTTAAGCGAAGAACTTCCGCCTCAGAGATAGGGCGAGGATCTTGTTGGTTACCGACGAAGCCGGTGATTTTAGGAGTGTCTTTAACGAGAAGTTTGGCGTGGTCATCGATACGCATTTCAACCAGGATATATCCAGGATAGGACGTGCGTTCGACTTTCTTTTTCTTGCCGCTTTTCAAAGTGCGTTCAGAAGCGATCTTCGGAACAAAGATTTGTCCGAACTTTTCGTCCATTTTGAACTGCTTAATGCGCTCTGCTAAGGCGGACTTAGCTTTTTCTTCAAAGCCCGAGTAAACGTGAACGACATACCATTTAAAATCAGCATTCATGAAAGATAACTCACTTATAATACATGTCCAAAAACACCTAAGATATACTTAAGTGAACGTCCCCAAATAAAGTCGAAAGTTGCCAAGATAATACCGAAAATTATACAAACGATGACTACGACTAAGGTCATTTGCTTCGTATCTTGGAAACTCGGGAAGGTAACTTTGCGCAACTCACCAATAGAACTCAAAAAGTATTCGTGCCGATCGGTATTAGCCCACATCAACCAAGTTACAACTGCACCAATGACAAAACTTCCGACCATTCGCACACTCGGAATCCATTGGTAACGCTCTTCCCATCCCATTTGAACCGCAGTCGTATACATCGCTTTGTACGCAATATAAGTCACTAGCAAGCCAAACAGAACATATGCAGTATTCAACCAGGTAGAATCATCTTTAGACATAACGACCTATTGCACCCAACTGGGAAAATCCGAATACACTTAAAAAACATAGGAAGCAGGCGAGGAGGGACTCGAACCCCCAACCCACGGATTTGGAATCCGTTGCTCTACCATTAGGAGCTACTCGCCTAAAACTTCCCAAACACTTCTTACTGAATAATTTCTGCAACGACACCGTGACCGACAGTTTTACCGCCTTCACGAATCGCGAAGCGCAATTCTTTGTCCATCGCGATAGGCGCAATCAATTCAACTTCGACGTTGATGTTGTCACCAGGCATAACCATTTCTACGTTTGCAGGTAGATTGATGGCACCGGTAACATCTGTCGTACGGAAGTAAAACTGAGGACGATATCCCGCGAAGAAAGGAGTCTTACGTCCACCTTCTTCTTTTGTAAGAACATAGATCGAAGCTTTGAATTTTTTGTGTGGCTTAATCGTTCCTGGTTTCGCAAGAACTTGACCGCGTTCCACTTCCTCACGTTTTGTACCACGGAGAAGAATACCGACGTTGTCACCAGCGCGACCATCGTCAAGTAACTTACGGAACATCTCGACGCCAGTACATGTCGTCTTGATGGTTTCTTTGATACCAACAATTTCCATATCTTCACCGACTTTGATGACGCCTGATTCAATACGGCCGGTTACTACTGTACCGCGACCTTGAATAGAGAACACGTCTTCGATCGGCATCAAGAAAGTTTTATCAATTGGACGATCTGGCATTGGAATAAATTTATCCAAAGCAGCGAGCAATTCGATAATTGGTTTTGCAGCATCAGCGTCAGCATTGGCCGCTTCAAGAGCTTTCAAAGCAGAGCCTTTGATAATCGGTGCATCATCACCAGGGAAACCATAGGTGTTGAGTAGCTCGCGAATTTCCATTTCAACAAGGTCATGCATCTCTGGATCGTCAACCATGTCGCACTTGTTCATGAACACAACAATCTGAGGTACACCAACTTGGCGAGCCAAGAGAATGTGTTCCGTTGTTTGCGGCATTTTACCATCTGTTGCGGATACAACAAGAATAGCACCGTCCATCTGCGCAGCACCCGTAATCATGTTTTTTACGTAGTCGGCGTGACCAGGACAGTCAACGTGAGCATAGTGGCGAGCTTCCGATTCGTATTCAACGTGAGTTGTCGAAATCGTGATACCACGTGCTTTTTCTTCTGGTGAATTGTCAATCTCGTCATAGGCTTTGACTTGCCCACCGTATTTCATCGCGGCGATTTTTGTAATTGCTGCGGTGAGTGTTGTTTTTCCATGGTCAACGTGACCAATGGTACCTACGTTGACGTGAGGTTTCTTGCGCTCAAACTTTTCTTTAGCCATTCCTTAAATCCTTTCAATAAACCACAACAAACTATGAATATTTTTATTTTCAGAAGCCTCAAATTAGCGACTTCGGATAATATAGTAGAGTTGTTTTCAACGCTACATGAATCAGTGGAGCCCACGAGCGGGATTGAACCGCCGACCCCGTCCTTACCAAGGACGTACTCTACCACTGAGCTACATGGGCTAAAAACATTTCGCCAGTATAAGCCCCGACGGCGCTCATTTCCAAAGCTAGTGTTCACCCGTTTCGTTCAGCAATGTATCCAACTACCGGCATCGACTTCAGAAATCAACAGCAAACAGGATCATGCCCACAAACTAGGTCAACTAAGCGGCAGAATGGAGCGGGAAACGGGACTCGAACCCGCAACCCTTAGCTTGGAAGGCTAATGCTCTAGCCATTGAGCTACTCCCGCCCTAAATGCCAAAATTCGCGCGAACTCTCCGCGAAACCCAGTTTTCATAGCTTCACTGAGCGTTGCAGAGTGGAGAGAGATGGATTCGAACCATCGAAGACCGGAGTCAACGGGTTTACAGCCCGCCCCTTTTGGCCGCTCAGGCACCTCTCCACGCGCAAATCGCAGACCAATCACATATTATAGTAAGGAAGGTCTGACAATGAGAAAAATCAGAATTATCAGGGAACTCGCGTGACTTCGCGCAATAAAATACCCGCTGCAACTGAGACGTTTAGCGAGTCTAGCCCGGAAACTCCAGGGATCTTGATGAGCATGTCGCAATATTTTCGAACGTTCGAAGATAGGCCAATATCCTCTGCACCTAAAACTAGCACAATATGTTCATAATCTGGTCGCATCGTTGCTACATCTTGACCCGACATGTCGGCGCCAAAAACCCAGTACCCACGTTCTTTAAGTTGTTCAATGGACCGGGACAAGTTCGTCACCGTGACAAAATTGACCAACGCAAATCCACCGCGTGCTGTTTGCACGGACGACTGAGTTAAAAGTGCTTGGCGTTTTTTCATAACGATAACGGCATCCGCTCCAAAAAACGCAGCACTTCGCACAATCGCTCCGACATTTCGCGTATCGGTTACTTGGTCAAGCATAACTAAACATTTTGGTTTTTTTGTTTCTAATGTTTTAAGAAAATCATCCCATTCACAGTTCTGATGATGGACTAATGCTTCGACTGGTGCACTTTCGGGACGATTTCTATCACCCACAAAAGACAAACGCTCCCACTCTTCCGGTTTGAAAAACTTTTCCAAAGTCGATTGGGCTTGCTTGGCTTGCGCGGGTTTGATGTAAATTTTTTTGATAAGTTGCGGTGCATATCGCGCATATTCCGCGACTACCGAAAGACCTTCAACAAAGAAATCACCCTCTAATACCGAACGCCGCCCGTAGGCTGACGGTTTATTCTGATCAGTCACTTATTCCCCAATTAGTCTAGTCCCACTAGACCCACTCATTTGACGACGCGAATTTTTGGACATCGCGACGTAGACGATCCACACTCTTCGACGGAAGAACGTCCGAGGAGATCTGTATCAAAAAATGGATGAGGGATTCAATACATCTCGCAAAATATTCTGATTGGCGAATACTTAAGCGACTTTGGCTCAAAATACAGTTGACTGAGTTTGGCGCCAAGCGTCCGCGGTCGTCCAAAAAGATTGAAAGGAAAGTAGGACTATTAAGATTATGAGCAAACAACGACAAATCTTGCGAAGGAAACTGAATTTTTTCTTCATCCAAAAGTTTGTTCACGAGTTCTAGGACTTGCGCGTAGAAGTTTATTTTGGAAAGTACCGCGTCCGATTGTGGGGTAGCGTCAAAGCTAAGTTTGACTTCAGGATCCAAGTTGCAATATCCGTAGTGCACCACGTCCATCAGCGCAAGCAAGCTATATGGGCGTGACAAACGGGACGACTGCAAAAATGCTCCCACCGAGCCAGCTTCCACCATACTTTTAAACATATCACCGAGGAAGTGTCCGTCCGGTACAGAAGTCGATGCCCCTTCATTTTCCTTTATTTTCGTTACAGACGTCACACCGGCCGAGAAATCACGGTACATACAACCAAAACTATAGGCACGATCCAAAAGTGTGGACGTTTCATCATCGAACATAATGATAGAACCCGGACCAACTTCTGACTGAACCTCAAAAAACAAGGTGTCTTCAAGCATGATGGATTTAATGATCTCAAGTATCTGAACTTTCAATGCTTCCCAAAGGTCCGTTTTCGTAAAGACTTGGTTCTCCATCAGGAGTTGGCCGAACTTAACATTCGCTTCGACCTTTACGGACGTGTCAAAAAGCTGTTCAAGGCTGATCAGTCCTCGACGGTAGGCCACTTCACCTAAACGATCGTCAATCAAACTGGAGGTCGCAAAGACGAGTTCGCCATTGCGCATGTAAAGTGTCTTTTTGACGCTGTCACTAAGTTCTACTGTGATGCCTCCGCTCCACTGACGTTTATTCAAACCAAACAAGAAATCCGTAAATAGGCTGATGGAGCAACGGCCCATACCTTCTTTTGTGATTTCGGAAGATGAATTTTTACTGAGTTCGTTGTCCGTTAATCGTACTGCGCCTTCGGCCATTGATCCCACCCACTCTAAGCACTATTGGTTCTTGGATTGCTTAGAGTCGATTTTATACAATTTTAGCTTGCGATGTAAGTTACTTCGCTCAAGGCCAATGCTCTCGGCTGTTTTGGAGATATTCCAGTTATGCTCTTTCAGCTTCTGTAGAATGAAAATGCGCTCGAACTCAGACCGCGCATCCCTCAAGGTGGTGCCAGTACCCGATGTGTCTCCGGATTGAGCCCATTCGCCAAAATCTTCTGAAGACTGGATAGATGGAGGCAAATGGTTTAACTGAACCAAGTTTTCGGAAACCAAAATATAAAGTCGTTCGACTAGGTTTCGAAGTTCACGAACATTACCGGGCCATTCATACCGTTTAAACGCCTCTTTCGCTTCGCCTGAAAATGATTTTTCAGGCTCGCCCATATTGAGCGAAGTCTTTTTAGAAAAGAAATCAAGGAGGAGAAGCACATCGTTTCCCCGCTCACGAAGGGGTGGCAACATGAATGGAATAACATTCAACCGATAAAACAAGTCCTCACGAAACTGACCGGCTTCTATGGCATGAACCAAATCTTTATTAGTTGCCGCAATGACCCGCACGTCCACCTTAATATCTTGAGTATCACCTACGCGTTGCAGTTCCTGCGACTCGAGAATTCGCAAAACTTTGGCTTGGGTTTTTAGAGACATATCAGCAATCTCATCGAGAAAGATTGTACCTTTGTTTGCAAGTTCAAACTTTCCAACTTTATGAGAAATCGCATTCGTGAAAGCACCCTTTACATGTCCAAAGAGTTCGCTTTCAATTAGATTTTCTGGAATAGCTGCACAGTTCACAGCGATGAACGGTTTGTCAGCCCGTTGACTCTCAGCATGAAGCGCGCGAGCCACTACCTCTTTTCCAGTACCATTTTCACCTGTGATAAGCGCCCATGCATCGCGAGGCGCAACTTTCAAAATCTGCGAGCGTATGTCAGCAATTTGCGGACATTCCCCCATCAGGCTATGAGCTTTGTCGATTGTGGGAGTGATCAACGTATTGGATTTAGATTTTTGACGTAGCGAAAGCGCATGATTCAAGAGTGGCAATATATTTTCAAGGGAAAGTGGTTTTTCTAAAAAGTTCAGCGCACCACCTTTCGTGGCTTTCACGGCAGTTTCTATGTTGCCATGTCCACTCATGACGATGACAGGAACTGTATCGTCTAGCTCTTTAAGTCGCTGAAGCGTTTCAATACCGTCCATTTGAGGCATCCATACATCTACAAAAACGACATCTGGACTAGCCTTCTTGAATATTTGAATGCCTGCCGGGCCAGAAAAAGCTACCTTTGCATGCCAACCTTCGTCCGTTAAGACCCCGGAGAGAGATTCACATATACTGCGCTCATCGTCGATTATGAGAGCCAGTGGTTTTGCTTGCGTGTCTGCCATAATATTTCTAACCTTATGATCGCTTTAAAGGTAACTCAATAATTATTTTTGTCCCAACTTTTTCGCCGTCGGATATTCGCAGATAACCGCCGTGGTCCGCAATAATTTGATTGACGATCGCCAACCCTAGTCCACTACCCTCTAATTTTGTTGAGAAATAAGGCTCCAACACGCGATGGCGCAAATGAGGTTCGATTCCCACCCCATTATCTTCGATCTCAATGCGTACAACGTTGATAACTTGATCTGCACCAAGTCGAACTGTGATTTGCGGCTCTTTCACAGACTTCACGGCATCAATAGCATTTAAAAGCACATTCATGAGTACGCGGTTCATTTGCTCGCGATCGAGCTCTACCATCGAAATGTCTTCATCAAACTCAACTTTGAATTTAATTCGTGAATAACTTAGGCGACACATCCCCACGACTTCGTTTGTCAGCTCTATAATGTTCTCTGGCCTCGTCTTGACACTAGGCATTTTGGAAAACTTTGAAAACTCATTCACTAAGTCTCGCAAAGAATCGACCTGCGTTAAGATGGACTCCAAGCAATTTCTAAAAACTTCCGCATCTTCACCTTCGAACTTATCTGCATAACGTCGAAGTAGGCGCTGGGCATTGATTTTGATAGGTGTAATGGGGTTCTTGATTTCATGCGCGATACGTTTAGCCACTTCTTTCCATGCCGCAATTTTTTGAACCTTGACCTGCTCTGTGGCATCATCAAACACCAAAATCGAACCCAAATCCTGGGAGTTTTCATCAAATATACGCGTGCCATAAGCCAAAACCGTAATGGCCTGATTGTCGAATCCTACAATGTCCATTTGACCAGAAAAGCTAGTGCCGTCTTGCAGCTTCTCCTGGACGGGAAGCCAGAGCTCACGATACAAGTCAGCCGATAAAACTTCACGAATATGCACGCCTACTAGTACTCGGCTATCAATACCCAGCATGCGTTCGGCTGCGGTATTAAAGGACGTCACTCGACCATCTGCTGCTACCGAGATCACACCAGCAGTGATATTTTTGAGAATCACCTCGATGTATTTGCGACGCTCGTCGAGTTCTTCGTTTGTTTTCTCAAGAAAGTAGTTCGACTCTTCAATTTTTTTACGATGCGCCATAAGATCTTGGGTCATACGATTAAACGATCGCACCAACGTACCAGTCTCATCATCACCGCGAGTTCTCAGGCTGATTGCATAATTTCCCAACGCTACTTCTCTTGTTGCCTCGGCGAGTCTTTGAATCGGGCCCGTGATCGCACGTGCCACATAAAATCCAGCCCACACAGAAATAAACAAAACTAAAGATGACATCAAAATCAGAATAACGATGTAACTCATGCGAACATATTTGGCACTTGGCCGCAAAGACTGAAACTCGGCCAATACGCCTTCAATACTTTTAATAATCTGCGTTCCGAACCAATTTTCCGCAACCAGGTAACCAGTAAATTGATTGTCTATAAACAATGGGACAATTGCGCGCACGATGTCTCGGTTGCGATCGTTAATGACTGCACTGGAAATGCCAATCATCTCATCATCGGAACTTTCCAAAAAATGGTTCAGCACCGGCCGACCTACCGGCAATCGCACTTCCCCATCTTCTTCGCTCGAATTTTCGGGCGCCTTAACAACTCCTTTTGTACTCCTGGGTTGTGGCCACATAAGTCGACCGAAGGGATCATATAAGGACAAGCCGTCAAGGCCATAGCCCTCGCGGAATCCAGTGAGTTTCTGGGCGTTTACTTTGTAGCGAACAAAGGGCGGACCATAGGCTGTGAAAGTATTTAGAACATCCGCCCGTTTGCCTTCAAAGGTCAATTCTGGCTGCCGAGTACCTTTCTTGGAATAGGTTTCCAAATTTTTCGTAGCCAGCTTTGCCAATAGTTCGACACGCTTTCGATCGCGCTCATAAACAAGCTGACCTGCTTCTCTTGTTTGGCTAATCGCAGAAGTCACTTTACTGGAGAACCAAGTATCAAAAGCCGTCGTAATAAACTGCAAAGAAATAATGAAAAACAAAATGGTAGGGGCAATGGAAAAAATCGCCAATATAAAAACTAACTTTGACCGTAACTTAGATCCAAAAACACCTCTTTGCCTTTCGACGATAAGTTTGGCAAAGTTTCGAAAAATTAAAAAACAGAGTATTAACAAAAGTATGACATTAAAATTAATAAGCCCAAAATAAACAAGCGTCTTAAAAAACTCCTTGTTGGTGGCTAAGTTTTCACTGAGTTCATAGACTCGCGTTTCGAGACGGGCCAACACGAACAATAAAAGAGTGATCAAAAAAACGGCGCAAAGTTCCAAAAAACGCTTTCGTTCTTTGGGATCTCTAGGAATGAATCTTTTTAAAACCACTTGGCTCCTTGTGCGCTACAGTTAACTCACCCTTTATAAAGGCTTGCTCTTCTCGCGCGGCACTACTAGACTTTCATGATTCGGGGCCTGGTTCGAGGCTTTCAAATTTGTCGAATCAAGGGTGAATTGATTATGCAAAAAATTCAGCAGCCAGATATCGATGCCTTTGCCGGTCACCTGAAAGAGTTAGGAAAAAGCGCATCAACCATAGAATCCTATACACGTGATGCACGCCGATTTCACAAATATTTAACCGTTAATCGATCAAGTGATATTGATGCCAGGCACTTGATAGCCTATCAAGAATACTTGCGTAGCAAAAACGAAAAAGAGAACTCCATCCGACGTAGCGTGATTGGCATTCGACAATTCTTTCGCTACCTTAGCGAAGCGAGTCCAGTTCATATGGACAGTCCATTCGACGAAATTCCTATTCCTACTCGTTTGGATAGTCACCCGCTATACCTAGTCGAAGAAAATATTGAAGATCTTTTTCAGGCATGTGACCAGAATGGCAGTCCTTTAAAAACGAGCCGAGATCGTGCCATCCTAGCTTTACTTGCGTTTGAAGGTATGAAGGCTAGTGAGCTCATTGGTTGTGATTGGAGTTATTTTTTGACGAGACGAGACGGCAAAGGCAGCCTCCATGTTCGCGGCGAACGCAATCGCACTATCGAATTGCATGAAGAAACGACGCATTACTTATTGGATTATCGTAAGCATTGTGAAGCTCTCGCACCTGGGTTTCGTAAAAAAATGTTTATCTCTTTCAAGGGACGAGACGCTGCTTTGCCCCTTCCGACCATGTCGCGTCATGGACTGAAGTTCATGCTTTCCGAGCTCGCGCATACCACCAAACTCCGCAAGTTAAATTCGGAGCTCCTTCGTTACTTTGCTATTTCTCGTCTGAGTAAGGCAGGACGAACCAACGCAGAGATCATGGCTCATCTTGGTCTTAAACGCCTCGGCAATATTGCCAAAGTTCATAATCGAAACGGTGGTCAAGCTCATCTCTGAAGATATTCACATAAAGTGGATGGACATGGCGCTGTCACTTGCCAAAAGCGCTGAGCGCCTGGGGGAAGTTCCGGTCGGAGCGCTTGTCCTATCATCTGATCAGAAGGTTCTCGCTTCGGGATTTAACCGAAGAGAAACTGACCAAGATCCAAGCGCTCACGCGGAACTTCTGGCCATTAGAGAAGCCTGCCAGCGTTTAAAATCGTGGCGTCTCGTTGACTGTAGTCTTTATGTGACGCTTGAACCCTGCCTTATGTGCGCAGGCATCATTTATCAGGCCCGTTTAAAACATATTATTTTCGGAGCTCTTGATCCAAAGAACGGAGCATTCGGAAGCTTATATAACATACACGAAGATCGACGCCTCAACCATCAACCGTCTGTCTTGAGTGGCGTTCAATCTCAGGCTTGCTCGCATATTTTGTCAGAATTTTTTCGCAACAAACGGATTGAGAAAAAAAGCCCATGAATTCGCTCCAACCAATGCTCTAAGGAATTTCGCCGTGAACGATCGCCCCGTCTTTTCAACTGACAAAAAAGTTTCACTTGCATCAGAAAAAATCAAAGACTCCCATACGAAGCTCAGCGACGGTCCCGCTCGCATACGCCTCGAAAAAAACGGTCGCGGTGGCAAAATGGTAACCTTGATCTATGACTTACCCATGACAGAGGCGGAGGCGAATGAACTTCGTCAAAAGCTACAAAATCAACTCGGTTGTGGCGGCACTTTTAAGAATGGAGCCATTGAATTGCGTGGTGATGTGCGCGAAAAAGCCAGGGCTTATTTCGCAAACCTTGGTATAAAACTAATTGCTTCTGGTGGATAATCGAAAAAATCCAGCGCCTTAGGGCTTAACCGCTACGATCACCGCGTAATGATAGTCCAAATTTTTAATGGTTTTAATTTTGAAACCTGCTTGCTTGAGGGCTGTCACGATTTGACGTGAGTCGATACGGTCAGCCTCAAGTTCAGCAAATGTCTTACTGACATGATTAAACTGATACTTAATATTATCAAATAGGTTTTTTTCTTCTAACTCACCCTTGATAGTCTGCAAATAATGCGTAACAACATCGGTATCTTTACCAGAACCTAAGAGCTGGCTATATGTAAAAACCCCACCAGACTGAAGGCCATCAAAAACTTTAGAAATGATTTGATCTAATCGATCTTTTCTATAAAGGCCATGCATCATAGCGATGCCCTGGTAATGCCCTGAGGGCAAAGATTTAATATCATTCAACTGGCGTTCAACGATATTGATTTTCTTGCCATGGACCTGAGCTTTATTACGAAGAGTCCTTAAAAATTCTATCATGCCATGCGATGCACTGACCCGGGCACCCTGCGAGGCTTTTTCTAGACAAAGTTCGCCCGTACGAGCATTGAGTTCTAAAAATGTTTCGGCATTTTGATGCGCTAAAGCATGCTCGCGAACCAAGTGTTGGTACATTGCCGAATTAGCAAAAACACCGTCGTAAGACGCTATAAAGCGCTGATTTTCAGTTTTTCGTTTAATCGTCGCAAACAAGTCTTCCAGAAAATCATTACGCTTGTTCACTGAGTTGATATTTAAGCTGATCGACCAACCCAAAATGCGTCCGGTGTTACGATCGATCATCGGACTCATAATTTTGGTAAATACCATACGGCCATATTTTGGTGAAATAAAAACGATGCGATGCCGATCGGCAATAGGCAGGATGCTTTCGCCAAAAAACTCTTCCGTCCGATTTTCAACACGGCGGAAATTTTCGAGGAATTCATACCAAGTAGAGATGGAAATATTCTTTTTAAGTTTACAGACTTTTCCGAAGACGAGATGAAAAGCCGGGTTCCAATCCAGAATCATCTGATCTTGGTTAACTATAAAAGTAGGGACTGTGCCGCTGAAACTTGCCAGTTCTAATCTTGGATCATGTTGATCCCAAAGAGCCATATTTCCAGACATCGTTTTCGGATTTCTAAACAACTGGCGCATAGCTTGCGAGTCGATGCCATATCGTTTTAGCAGCGCGGATAGATTGGAATAAAGTAGAGTCATTTTTCATTTTATGTGCAGATTAGAGTTTTTCGTAACGTCATCCTTCGGTCTTGGGCCTAAGGACCTGCACCCCTCCTCCCTTCATAAGTGCAATTCCAGTACCAACACAGCCGGCTACCGACCAAAATAACTATCAGAAATTATTAATATTTTTCCTCAAACACCTTTGGAAGATGTCAAAAAAATTTACAATCACCCTATCAAATCATCGCCTTGCCATACTCTCAATTGCTCACCTGGAAATAGGGCTATCGTCATGCAAAAAGCTTATAATTAAAGACATGATCAAACTCACTCGCAAGTTAAGACTATTCGTCCCAGTGGTCGTATTAAGCCATAGTCTGTCCGCCCAAGCCAATATGGTCGGCGTCGACATGCAGAACTTCAATCCAAGCTACAGTGTTACGGATTACACGACCGTTCACTCTTCGCGTACACTCCAAGCGCAACAATTCCACCTTGGCCTTTTCTTTGATCAAGCCATCAATAGCATCGTCTACTACGACAACAATAAAGACGTGCCCCAGAGCCGCACTGATTTCAATGATCACATCAGTAGTATGGCTGCTCACATGGCTATGGGCATCACTAACAACTGGGATGTTGGCATTTCACTGCCATTCGTGCTGAAGCAAAGCGTAAAGCAATCTGGTAACCGCATTCAATATTTTGATACGGGCATTGCCGATATTCGCATATCTACAAAGTATCGACTCTGGTCTGATTCCACTTCAGGTATCGCAGTTGTCGGAAGTGGCAGCATCAACAAGGTCCGCAATAATCCCTTCACAGGCGAAGGATCGTCACGAGTTTTCACAGTGGAAATGGTTGGCGATCATAAATTCGGCAAGACTTTAGTCGCCGCCAATGTTGGCTATCGATATAGAACAGAGGGCGAGCCGCTTGCCACTTACCCCATCGAGCCTATCAACAATCAAGTCATTGGCTCCATCGGCGTTCATCAGCCTTTTTATGAAAAATTCGCTTTCATTGGTGAAATCTATGGCGGAAAACCGATGAAGTCCGGCCGCTTCGATTCAGATCGCTCACTTGCGGCTGGTGAAGTGACCGCTGGCGTGAACTATTATCCACACAAAGGATTGGCATTACACGCAGGGGCTGGCACAGAATTATTCTCGGGTTTGTTTACACCTGCTTGGCGTTTCTTTGCCGGTGTCAACTGGACCTTCCCCGTGGAATTTCCCAAGCGGCCAGAACCCAAACCTGAAAAATTTGAGCGCATCACTTTGCAGGAAGTTCTTTTCAAATATAACTCGGACAACCCGCTTGGCGACAAATACAAAAAGCACGTGGAAATCCTCGTCAAAGCGCTCAATACTCCTTCACTCTTCAAGAGTCTCACAATCGAAGGTCACTCTTGCAGCCTAGGTTCCGAAGACTATAACCGCGACCTTAGTCAACGTCGAGCGAACCGCATCAAAGAAATTCTTGTAACTAATTACAAAATTCCAGCGGAAAAAATCACTGCCATTGGTTACGGCGAATCGCAACCGGTCGAGACCAATGCTACGGATGAAGGGCGTCGTCGCAATCGCCGCGTTGAATTCAAAATCTTCCGTGACGAATAGGGAATGAACGGCATGAAATACTTTGTACTTATTTTTCTTAGCTTCACATTACAGTGTCACCGGGCTGGTTTAGAAAACATTCAAGAAGAAGTTCGTCGGGACAACGAACAACTTGGCCCAGCTCCTGATTATTACAGTGAATTAAATCTCAAAAGCTCGCCGCCAACTGCCGACGTTGAAGTTAGAAATGCGGGAAAGATTGTGCATACGGTAGCCGTTGATACACCGGTGCGAATTCAACCGACTATTCTTACTGTTGATCCCGACGACCTTAATAAGCCCGATACGTGTCCGGTGAATCCAGGCATTGTCCGAGAAATTTATGATATTCAGCTCGTTTACACAAACTACAAAGTCAGTTTGCCCAAACAATCCATCAATCGATACGACTGCGAAACGATGGGACTTCCTTATCGATTCAATAAGGCAGGCGTTTACATTATAACTTTGACTGTGGTCAGTAACGAAAACGAAGAGGCCAAGGCTGTTACCAGTTTGACGGTAACAGACGATAAGCAGCCGGTGTCGCATGGCTTCGATATCAGCGCTATTCCACTTGTGGTTCGCGAAGGCGAAACGGTCGAGTTCACGTCTCTTGGCTGTCCCGAAAAAACAGGTCAAGTTGACTGGACATTCGGCGACGGCAATACTGCGCAAGGAACCAACGTCGCACACAACTATTCGAAAGCTGGTGGATATTACGTCGCTGCCACCTGCAAAATCGCAAACTTCGGAACTCTACAGTCTAGTTTAACGCTCGTTGTTGTTCCTGTTTCAGGCGACGTCGTTCCTGGATATGCGCCCCCGGTTCCCGTGACGACACCTTGCCAAGGCTACGTGCCGGCTTCGCCTTGCTCATGCCAGCATTTGGGCAATCCCTGCCAAACTAGCTGTATTAATAGGTGTAATACTCGGTGCTCAAGCCGTCGATCGTGTTACTAAACCCCTGATAATCCTCGGTTGATTTAAACTGCCCTCAAATGATACAAGCTGTGGCGAGCGACCCCGTCATACCCCGCTCAGCTTTACATTGAGGTCATTACATTGCAGCCGTTACCCATACAAGCTATTGCAACTTGTCCGCAGAGTCTTCGGGATTTAGTCCAATACGAACTTCGTCAGATTGGCATCACCGACGCTAAGCAGGGCTTCCGTTGCGTCCATTTTAATACAGACAAACAAAACTTTTACGCCGCCCATCTTAAGTTGAGAAGTGCCAGTCGGATTTTTCGCGTGATTAAGGTTGTCCCCGCTCAGCAGCTCAAATTTATGTACGAAAAAGCTCGCCGCGTGAATTGGTCGAACTACTTTAATGTCGATCAGTCTTATATAATCAATGGCATCGCCGCGGATCGTGAGCACAATGAATTTACAGGCAATGAGATCAGCAAAAATATTCGCCTAGCGATAGAAGATTCTTTTCAGCATCACCAACGCAAAATTCCGAAAGTTGATTTGGACGAACCTGATGTTACGATTTTTGCGCATGTAAGCGAAGGTCGTTGCACAATCGGCTTTGATACCAGCGGCAAAGCCTTACATAAACGTGGCTATCGTCTGTCTGGCCACCCTGCGCCTTTGAAGGAAACCTTAGCCGCAGCTATCGTCATGATGATGGGCTACAAAGGCCAAACCGTCTTTTATGATCCCATGTGCGGTAGCGGCACGTTACCAATCGAAGCCGCTTACATTGCCTTGAAAAAAGCTCCTTTGATTCACCGAAAAAAACTCGAGTTCGATTTTGAGAAACTTGCGGACTTTGATAAAGATCTTTGGCGAGTCACGCAAGAAAACACTCGCAACGAACGAATCGCAGCGCCAGCGTATCCGATTTTTGCTTCCGACATCCGCGGCGAATACGTCAATATGGCAAGAGAGAACGCCCTCCGTGCCCGCGTCGAAAAAGACATCGACTTTTCTTATCAAGATTTTTTGACGAGTGTTCCGCCTGCATCGGGCGGTATGATTTGCATGAACTTGCCGTACGGCGAACGCCTCGAAGTTGATGACCTAAGAATTTTTTATCAAGAGATCGGTGATAAGCTTGCCTTAGATTTTAAAGGCTGGCGCGCGGGGCTTTTTACCAATGAAGACGCACCGTACAAAGATATTGGTTTGGATCCTAAGAAAAGCTTTCCGCTTTTAAATGGCAGTATAAAAACTCGCCTTCTTGTCATAGACCTTTAAGGTAAATAAGTTCAAATTATCGTCATCCTGACCCAGAGCCCACAAGAGTGAAACTCGCCAAGGCGAAGGGGAAGGATCTCGCTATTTGTAGTCTATCTCTGGTAAAATAAGCAGGACAGCAAAAGAGGATTCGCCATGCGCATATTCATTTCTTTGATAGTTTTTATCTTCGCCACTTCTTGCATCCATATGGCCAAGGGTCCCCAGTTTACGGATGTGCCAAACTCACCGGAAGATTCTATTCTTTATGTGTATCGACCGAGCCTTCGCAAAAATTCGAGCAGCACTCCTTCGGTGACTGTAAATGGCGAAAGACGATTTGACTTAACTAATGCGGGATATCGCCAGTTTTCATTGAAGCCGGGAAAATATCAAGTTGTTGTCCGCCCGTCCGACGATGCTCCGGCTGCAAAAGCTGAGTTCACCGCCATAGCAGGGAAGAAATATTATTTGAAATACGATATCGATGGAAATCAGAATCCATATGCTGACGGACTTGGCGTCGCATTTGGAACAGCAATGGGCGCGGCGGTTTCTGCACAAACACCTGCCGTTAATTCGAATGAAATTTCTCACCTTTATTTTGTAAATCCTGATACCGCAGCGGTAGAAATCAAGGAAACTCGCCTGGTAGACTTTACGAATGCGATGTAACGAGTTTAGGCCTCGCTCACGCCTATAACTATCCCGTTTTCACTTGTGGTGTTAGACGTTTACGAAAAATGATTCACTCGGCAAGGGTTGGTACCGATAAAGGATGACTTCAACTTTTCGAGGATGCCAAAATGAATCCAATTGTATTCAGTCTATCCCTAATAGCAACGCTGACGTTGAGCTGTAAAAGTCCCGAGAGCTCTTACGAACAAAAAGTTGCTGCGGCTGATTCTTCCATTAAAAAAATTCAGGCCAGCGCCATCGCGAGCGGCTATTTATCGATAAAAGGCACATCCATCAACTACTGTGCGCATTTCTTGCCAGATCAAACCTGCAAAGTCGTCAGACAATTTAGCACTTCTGGAAAAGTTGAGTCCGTTGGCAATGGACCATGTAACTTAGACACCATCGGCGGCAGCAACGACTATTTGGAATTGAATCTCAACGGGAAGATGATTGCCAATGTAAAAACATCGGCACCGTACTCCGGTAGCGATGTCTTATTTCAAGGCCAGTCAGAGATGTGGTCCTTTTCCAGTGTAAGCTGCCTGAGTGGAATGCTTGGTGAAACAAGTTACGCAGGAATTGATCCCCCTAATAACACTTCTGCTAACAACACACCGATAAACAACACATCTACGGACAATAGTTTCAGTATCAATGTCACGAGTCACACGAACTATGGCTCTATCAACAAAGTCGGAATCAACTGGACATTGAATGCTTCCAGGTCGATGAAATGCAGAATTGACGGTACGGTCAGAGCGCAAGTTCAGAAGTCCAGCAGCTCACCGATCGAGACTAAAACGATCAAATATGAAAGTGCCACGGATGTCACACCTGGTCGTTCGAGATATACCTCTATAGAGTTTATAAATAATTTTAAGACTTTGAAGCTCTACAGCGCCGACCTAGATTTTATTTGTGACGGCATCTCCAAAAGTAAATTCATAAGTTTACTATAGTTTAATGAACGGCCGCTCCGCGGCCGTAACGTTATCCAGCTCCGCCTATCACACTCACAGTTTACATTTCTATGTTTGATTGGTCCGGTTCTCCCGGCTTAAATTTGTCTGGGCGGTGTCGGCTGATGCAGCCTCA
>JBGSKV010000105.1:0-81812 GCA_041740975.1 Oligoflexales bacterium
CCTTTCACACTCACAGTTTTCATTTCTATGTTTGATTGGTCCGGTTCTCCCGGCTTAGATTTGTCTGGGCGGTGTCGGCTGATGCAGCCTCAATGCCCAGCCAAATCTAAGCCGGCTCAACCGTCCCAGCCAACCATCGGGCAAAAACTGCGACGGTGATACTCCGCCAAACTGGTTACCTCCATCGAGCATTCGTTGCGAAAGCAACTCGTGCGGCTACACACTCGTGTGCGGAGCCTCACTGTTGGAGATTTTGTACTTTGTGAAGAGTTTGGCAAAACTTCCCAGCACTGTCTCCAGAGGGGGTTGTGAGCGCAGGACGCGCGAACACCAGCGCAGCCCGGGCAGGAGCTCTACTACAAATAAAAGTCCCGGTGGCAAAAAGCGGGCAAGCGTACCCTCTGGAGACAGTGCTGGGAAGTTTTGCCAAACTCTTCGCAAAAAACAAAAGCTCCGCCTGTGAAAGGCGGAGCAAATTTAGATATCCGGCCGCGAAGCGGCCGTTCATTAATCTATATTTTTTTAGTTTTGCTGGAGCTTCGGTGAGTAATATTTTTCGATTTGTTTGACTTCGGGATGGTCAGGGTAAAGTTCCAGGAGTCTACCCAACTCGCTTCGGGCTTTCTCTGGTTGTCGACTAGCGATCAGTGTGTTGATGTGAAAGCCCATGTTACCAATGAGCTCGGATGCAAAGGCCTCATTCTTGAAATCAGCACCACTATTGATTTGCTGTTCAATCACTTTCTCAAAGTACTGAGCGGATTTATGAAAGTCTTTTTTGCCCATATGCGCAAAAGCTAAAGCATTACTGGCCTGCTGGCCCTCGATACCTGGCTGTTCTGCTATTTTCTCGAAGTTCCGGATGGCTTTGTCATGATCCTTATTTTTCAACTGCAGCTCACTCAAAGCAAACTGTGCGGCGCTGCCGTTAGGATTATTAGCAATGGAGTCCCTAAGTAGCGCTTCGACTTCTTTATGTTTACCTGCCGCCATCCCCGCATCGACTAGACTCTGTGCTATCAAGCCATGATTCGGGTCCAGCTCGAAGGCCTTACGAAACTGTGCGTAACCTTCTTCTGCATTTTCCATTCGATATAAGAGTATGGCTGCAAGTTCTGCACGCAAACTCGCGTTGGATGGATCAGCTTTGACGAGTGATTCTAAAATTTCAACGGCCGCTGGGAAATTCGAAGCTTCGACCAACTTTTTTACCGACTCCATCGGATCTTTTGGATGTGAGGTTTCGGATTCGTTAATGGAAGTTATTGTTCGTTCATCTGTAGGATTCGTGAGTTTGTTCGCATTCGGATTTGATTCGACTTTGGATTCGGATTTTTCAATGCTCAATGGCACCGCTTTTTCTTCGGCGTGCTGCGGATCTTCATTTGGTTCGTCCAAAATATCAGGTTCGCTGAGCGTCAAGTCCCAAGCTGTATAAAACAGAAGGGCGACGCAAATCGCTAAAATAATCCGCTTTTTATGACTAGGAGGTTTCATACAGTCCTTTTATCCACAGGGTAGTTAGCAGTTTTTTCCTCTGATCTCAAGCGATCGGGCTCAAATCAAACAAGCGCTATCTTAACTTGGCCACCTGGTCGAAAGCGCCCACTTAACAGTTTGTTTTGTTGACACGGCTTACAGCGCGGGTCTATAAGTCCCCTGACGTGAAGTATTGATGAATTTTGGAGTTTTAAAATGAAAAAGTTAGTTTTAGCAACTGTGGTTTACTTGTCGTTAGCCACACCCACCATGGCCCAACAATTTTTTGACCCGTCCTTCGGTGCTTTTGGCCCAGGGCATGGCGGAGTTGTCGTTGGTGGTGGATTTTACGGCGGTCCAAATTGCTTTGCCCCCGCGCCAGTTTTTGTGAACCAACCGGTCTTTGTCAACCCACCTGTCTTTGTGAATCCACCCGTTTTTATAAACCAGCCGGTCTTTGTCAACCCTCCCGTTTTTATTCAGCCAGCGCCCTTTTTCGGCCGTCCGTTTATTCAACGGCCATGGTGCCCGTCAGGCTGGTAGTTAGTTTTCCGTGATCTCCCGATGCGGAGTGCATTGGGAGTTACGGAATCATTCCTTTCCCTCCAACTCCTCTATTTTTGTATTTGCAAACCTAAGCCCTGCTTAATTTTTATTTGTTTAGGATCTTCCCAAAGCCCATCACCGATGGGATTTGGTGACATGACCAAATCGCCTCTGCCCACAGCTTGACCAAGCATCAAAAATCGTTTCTAATTTAAACACAAGATCCAAATTTCTTTAATCATCATGCAGCTTGCCACGGAATGGCAAGAGCTTGTGTCACGCTAGGGAGGGTTCATGAAGAAGGTCGAAGAGAATCGTTATCCAAACTCGGCAACGCTATTCAAGTTCTGCAAGGAAGCATTGGAACTGCGTTATGAAGGCAACGTTAAAGTCATCGACCAAGATGTCGGCGCAATCCTTGGCTATGATCCAGCCGATTGCTCGCACTGGAAAAAAGGTAAGAAAAATATTCGCGCATTGAACACGTTGCGCAGTATCGCAGAGCATTTAAAGATAGATGAAAGACTTTTGATTGATATCGCTTCTGGTCGCATCGGACTGGATGAAGCTATTTTTGAATTCAAAGGCTACGGCGCCTTTCAGATCGACAATCAACATCTCGAAAAGCTTAAAAAAGATTTTTTTAAGAGCCCGGGTAAATGGCAAGAAGCGGACTCCATCAAATCCTTTGAGGATCTTTTCAAAATTAACCGTGCCGGTATCGTCAAGATTGCATCGGAAGTGATTAAGCAAGGCGAGTTCAAAGAAGCACCAATATATATTCCGGAACTTTATGACTTGTTCTCAGATATCACATTGGAAAAAGATGCGAACCTAAACGTTAATATCTCTGTCACAACCTCAGGCGAAGGCACAGATCTCAAAACGACGGTTTATTACGGTAGCAATGAAATGCGCCCTTACATCCGCTTCCTCACTGCAAAAGAACTTTATAAACACCTTGTTCGCTCAAAAGATCCACTCACAGCAGAATTTCACAACTCTCCTGATCAAGTTCTTGATATTCAGGCGAACTTGTTTGCTGGTCATGTGTTGATTCCAAGCAGCATGCTGCAAGAAGAAGTGGATAAGATTAACAGCTCACTTGATATTATCTCGCAACTTGCCGATGCCTTCTGGGTTTCTAAAGCCTTGATGAATAAGCGCATGCGCGACTTTATGGAAAACCTGAGCTAATTCAGGGACACATAACTAAATTGTATAAATTAAAAGCCCGAAGTTTACTGACTTCGGGCTTTTAATTTATACAATTTAGTTATGTGTCCCTGAATTAGGTTTCTTTATCTTTTTCTGGGCGGCGGACGATGCTACCGGCATTGGTGACGGGTAACATGACATCGTAATTTTCGGTGAAGAACTGGTGCATGCGCGGATAGCGGGTGCGAACCTGGTAAGCCCAAAACAGCTGTCGGCGTGGATGGTTGTGCTTCAACAAAATTTTGAGGACATTCACTTCTTCGTTGTCGAGTTTGAGTTCGTCTCGACGCTCAAGCCAATCTCTAACTACCGCACGAAGCTTGTTGTCCATTTCGATATGCTTCTGACGGGCCTCGAACATGTCGATCTTCTGAGATTCTTGCTCAAACATCTCGATATAATGCTGCCAAGAGCTCGCGAGTAAGCTGAGAGTTGGAATGCGGTCTTCAAAATGATGTAACATCAGAAGGATTTGATCGACGGGATGTGTATCAACAAGGAGCCTCGCTGCAATTTCGGCTTCTTTTAATTCGGCTTCGTCTAAACTGCGACCACTCAAGTAAATCTCCATAACACGGTGAGTCGTTCGAATGAGGTCTTCTTCGCTACCTTCTTCGAAACTTCTGACGTTGTTTGGCCTTTCATTGGCGACGATCTGTAAAGCAGCACCTTCTTGGCGGCGAAATGGATAAACCAATGCGTCCTTTGAACTTGTTAAAGCTTCGTTGCCTAATTGCCAACGAGTCAAATCGTATTGCAATATGACGCGCAGCGATTGCTTTTCGGAACCAGCGGCTGACTTGTAGTTATATTTTAGGCGAATCAGTTTGCGCAAATGTAAATCGCCAAGTGCTTTTTCTAATTCGGCTTCCTCGACATCAAGAATGGAAGCGAGTTCGGCGATCGTGCTTATGAGATCACCAAGACCTGAAACCGCGCAATTCATCAAATAGAGAACGACTTTGTATTGGATCGTGGTCAGATCGACCATAGCAAGAATCTTGAAGCCAGACTCTCGCACAAACTTGTCAAAAGTATCACGCATGCACTTATGCCTTTTCAGTTTTATAAGTCACCAGCAACTCACCCGCTTTGGTTTGTTGCCCGACTTTCACGAGAACATCAGCGATGACGCCGGATGCAACCGACTTCACGTCAAATTCCATCTTCATCGACTCCAGAACCATCATAGTCTCTTCAAGCGCAACAGTCACCCCTGGCTTCACATGAATGGCGAGAACTTTTCCCGGAACGGGCGAGAAAACCGCGTCCGCTCGCTGCTTGCTGGATTCCAAAGTCGTTAACTCGTCTTTCGCCTGCGAAATTAGCAGATTCTGACCTTGTACGGATAACCATGTGCGCTGCATTCCTTGGGTATCGACGACAGCAAACCATCCCGTTGTTTTCTGCTGCCAACAAAATTTACCCAAGGAAACCTTGCGCTTAAAAAAGCTCGATTCCGTATATTGCTTCGAAATGATTTGCCATTCGGCATTGCTATTTGTTTGAACTGGCTGAAATGTTTGCGATGCAAAAGCACCCGTTATGATCCGCTCCATGCCTTCACCGCTTTGCCCAATATTAGCGCCGGACAATTCGGCCACAATGCATGCAATTTCATTTTCTGAAAATAATGGATTCGGTCTCTTTTGTAATGAAGTCTTAGCCACTTCCGACACGGCATTGACCGAATATATTCCGGATAAATAAATTTTACTTTCCAAAAACGAAATAAGAAACTCGACGTTACTTTTTTCCATCGCCAAAAAACTACCGCGTAAGGCTTGCGTTAGGCGCTCAATGGCTTGCTTACGACCACTGCCATAGCTTACGACTTTGGCGATCATCGGATCAAAGCCAGATGTCACTTCGTCAACGGTATCAAGTCCGTACTCCCAACGAATCCCTGGGCCCATAAATGGAACAAAGGCGTCTACCGGTCCCGCGGCTGGCAAAAAATTCGCTTGCACATCTTCAGCATAAAGTCGGACTTCAATACTGTGACCACGAGGAACCAAAGCGTGGAGTGAATCATTAATTTTCTCATTTTGTGCGATACGAAACTGCCATTCGACCAAGTCGAGTCCAAAGACTTCTTCGGTAACGGGATGCTCAACTTGCAACCGTGTATTCATCTCTAAAAAATAGAAATCATTCTTAGAAACTGCATATTCTACCGTTCCGGCGTTGTCATACTCCACTTTGCACGCAAGGCTTTTGGCGGCAGCGTACATCTGCTGACGCATCTCTTCAGAGAGTCCGACCGCCGGTGATTCTTCGACAATCTTTTGATGGCGACGTTGAGCCGAACAATCTCTTTCGCCCAAGATGACCACTTGGCCGTGCTTGTCTCCCAAGACCTGGACTTCGATATGGCGGATATCTTCTAAATACTTTTCAACTATTAAGCGCCCATCACCAAAAAACTTTTTGGCTTCTGACTCCGCGCGTTCACAGGCTTGCGCTAGTTCAGAAATATCGCGTACCACACGCATGCCTTTGCCACCGCCACCCATCGCAGCCTTTATAAGAATCGGTAACCCAGACTTTTTGGCAAACCCCTCCACTGGCTTCAGCCCTTCTTTTCCAAAATCGAACGAAGTTAGCCCAGGGATACAGGGAACGTCCGCAGCGAGCGCCGCCTCAATGGCTTTGCCTTTATCCGCCATGACGCGGATCGCCTTGGAATGGGGGCCAACCCAAAGCAGTCCAGCCTTTGTTACCGCATCTGCAAAATCAGCATTTTCTGACAAAAAACCGAAACCGGGATGCACCGCTGTGCAACCCAAGCTCTTTGCAGTCGAAACCATTAGACTCATGTCTAAGTAATGCGAAACGGCTAAGTCTTCTACTGGCTGCCAAGCATCAATCAAATCAGAAAGATATGCGGGAATATGACCGCTACGATGTACGGTCGCGGTTTGATATCCCAATCGTTTCGCAGTAAACGCGATGCGCCGAGCGATTTCTCCCCGATTGGCAATAAATACTTTCATCTTATCCGTCATAGGGAATGCGCTGGTTTAACAATGCTTGCGCCAAAGTTTTGCCCTGAGCATCGGTACGCAATGTTACCGTTCCACCACCGCCCAAAGATTCTTCCAATAAAAAATTGTAGCCCATCATATTATCGAGTTTATAGCGTACGACTCTGCCCAGGCAAATTTCTTGAAATAAATTCTTGACGTATTGCGCCGTCAGTACTTTATCGAGTCGATCAAAAATCTCACGATTGCGCGCCAATACACCAATATTGGCCGTATCACCCTTGTCCCCACTACGCGCCAAGCATAGATCATAAAGGCGCTTGTTTTGCGGTGAAATCGCATCTTTCGCGACTTGTTTCATAGACATGCTGGGCTCATTAGCGAACTCGACATTCAAATGAGAAACAGACTCGACCTTGAAGTTTCCTTCACGACACCCTTCCACTTCCATGGACTTGCCAGTTTGCATATTGGTCACCGTAGGTTTCAAAAGTGACTTGGCAATCAATGCGGGCCAATAGCCGATCACTGTAGCAGGTTTAGCCACGCCACCATAAACCGTAACACCGGGAGGGCCGCTAAGTATCATTGCGGGAACGACGCGAGCCATCCGCGCCAATTTCTCTTTATCTTGGTCACGTGCGCCAAGTTGAAGCAGAATTTCACTTGCATCGTCTTGATGTGAAATCGTTCCGTGGCAAGCATTCCAACCAAAGTATTCGGTATGAGTTGCATCAAAGGTTGAAGCATCGACTCGGTCCCAAAAAATTTCGGCAAATTTTTCGGCCTTCGCACGAGCATTGGGTCCCGAAATCACCAGCGGACAAACAATTTTAAATCCATTTTCGAAAGCCATCGAAACTTTGTAAAAAGGTGTGGGCTCGTAGCCTTTAACACCAAAAACACGCACTCGATCCTTACCCACGTCTACTAACTGAATAGTGCTAAAGTCCGCCACGACGTCAGGCGTCAAATAGGCTTTTGGATTTCCCATTTCATAAAAAAGCTGTTCGCGAACCGTATCCTGACTAACAAGACCACCGGTATCCGGATGTTTCGTTAGACAAAGCTCGCCATCTTCAGAAACTTCAACGATGGGATACCCCATATTTTTAAAACTTTTAACTTTCTGCCAATCTGAAAAATTTCCACCCGTCGCTTGGCTACCGCATTCGAGAAGATGGCCCGCCACAATCCCAGCTGATAACTTATCCCAATCGTCCCACTTCCATCCGTAGCGGTGAATCATCGGGGCTAAAGTGATCCCGGTATCCGTGACTCGGCCTGTCACAATAATATCGGGTTCAAGTTTCAATGCTTCGACGACAGGAGCCGCACCAAAATAGGCGTTGGCGGCGACTATACGATCGATTACGGGCGCGAAGTCACCGCCTGTTTCCATATTGGCAAACTTTACTCCGGACTTATGTAAGTCTTTGAGTCGCGGAAGAATATCGTCTCCATCAACGACCACTATTTTGGGTTGTAAGCCGATGCTTTCCGCCATTTTCTGAATGGCTTCCGCGCAGGCACGTGGATTCACCCCACCAGCGTTGCTGATGATGCACGTCTTCTGCTTCATAGCTTGTTGCAAAACACCTTTGAGCACCGTCACAAAGTCACGGGCATAGCCTAAACTTGGGTCCGTCGCTCTTTGTTTCTGCATGATCGACATGGTCACTTCCGCTAAAAAGTCGATCGTAATGTAATCGAGGTGCCCGCCTTCAATCTGACGTTTCAACGCGAGATGATCATCACCCCAGTAACCACCGGCATTTCCAATTTTGAGTACGTTTGACTTCATAGCTTTCCTAATCTCACATTCTAACTTTACATCCGAATAATGCCGTATTTTGTAGGCGTCCAATCGTGTTGCAGGGCTGCCGCTAATCCCATAGCTAAAACTTTGCGCGTTTGACGAGGATCAATGACACCATCATCCCAAATTCGCGCGGAAGAATAATAAGGCGAACTCTCTAAACTATATTTTTCTAGGATTGGCCTTCGCATTTCATCTATTTCGGCCTGAGTCATTTTGGATTGTTTGGTCCGTTCATTTTGTTGCTGCTTCACCGCGACAAGAACATCGGCCGCTTGTTCGCCACCCATCACAGATATCTTGGCATTCGGCCACATGAACAAAAGATTGGGATCATAAGCTCGTCCACACATGCCGTAATTTCCAGCGCCGAAACTTCCGCCGACGATGACGGTCATTTTGGGTACGCGTGCATTCGAAACCGCATGCACAAGCTTTGCGCCATCTTTAGCGATGCCGCCATGCTCGTACTGCTTGCCGACGATAAATCCTGTGACATTTTGTAGGAATAGAAGCGGAATATTCTCTTGGCAACACACTTCAATAAAATGTGTTCCTTTCAAAGCACTCTCCGAAAAAAGCACGCCATTATTGGCGAGAATTCCGACGGGCATTCCATGAATATGCGCAAATCCTGTTACCAGCGTTGTGCCGTAGTTCGCTTTGAATTCGAAAAGCTTGGAACCATCGACAATGCGCGCAATCACTTCTCTTATGTCGAAAGCTTTTTTGCTATCGGCGGGAACAATTCCCAAAAGCTCCTCAGCGTCGTAAGCTGGTTCTTCCACCGCTTGGATATTGACCTTTGCCATGGTCGGCTTGTTCAGATGCGAAACAATCTCACGAATAATCGCCAGTGCGTGTGCGTCATTTTCGGCCAAATGGTCGGCCACACCGCTAATCGATGTATGCACATGGGCCCCGCCGAGTTCTTCGGCCGTGACATCTTCGCCAGTCGCAGCTTTAACAAGGGGAGGACCAGCCAAAAAAATGGTGCCGGTGTCCTTGACAATCACCGATTGATCGGCCATGGCCGGTATATAGGCGCCCCCTGCCGTGCAAAAACCGTGAACGGACGCGATCTGGGCGACACCTTCCGAACTTAGGCGAGCTTGGTTGAAAAAAATTCGTCCGAAATCATCCACATCAGGAAACACTTCGGCTTGCATTGGCAGAAAGGCTCCGCCGGAATCCACCAAGTAAATGCAAGGCAGTTTCATTTGCGCAGCGATCGTCTGGGCTCGCAAATGCTTCTTAACGGTAATGGGAAAATAGGTTCCACCTTTGACGGTTGCGTCATTAGCAACGATCAAGCAACTGCGGCTTTTCACTTGGCCAATTCCCGTGACCATTCCACCCGAAGGAACCTCTTCCGGATACAACTGAAAACCTGCCAGAGCCGAGAGTTCTAGAAACTCGCTACCTGGATCAATCAAAGCTTGGATACGATCACGCGCTAACATTTTGTTTAAGCTTTTCTGGTAAGCTTGGGCTTTTTCGCCACCGCCACGCTTAGCGACGCCGATGCGAGCTTCTAAGTCTTTGACAAGCCCAGCATGATGCGCATAATTTTGTTTGAAAGAATCAGACTGAGGACGAATTGTCGATTTAATCATCGGGATTATTCCTAACTGACACAGTAACTGGATAAATGGTCCCATGAAGTTAGGGACTGAGCTTCATTCGCCAACATGCCTCGCAAAACTCCGAGCGTGACTTTACAGTCACCGATAGAACGGTGACGTGCGTCAAAGCTAAGACCGTAATGCTGCGCCAATGTATCCAAAGTTCGGTTTGGCAGCTGGGGCAGAAACACGCGCGATAGTTTCAAAGTGCAAAAGCAAGCCCAACTCATATCAAAACCAAGACGTTGGCAATTGTCTTTCAAAAAATGATAGTCAAAGTCGGCATTGTGCGCGACGAGAACGGCACCGTCGATAAACTGCAAAAAGTCAGGCATGACTTCGTCAATGGCCGGTTTCCCCGCTAACATTGTATCCGTCAATCCGGTGATCTCTTGAATGCGTTGTGGAAGGGGACGACCAGGGTTGATTAAAGCTGCAAACTCTTGCATATCGCCACATGGCATAACTTTAATTCCACCGACCTCGATGATGCGATCGTCTTCACTGCTGAATCCAGTGGTCTCAAAGTCGAAGATTACTAAAGGCAGATCACAAATCTTACTTTGAGGGGCGACTGAAAAATTGTAAACTTTATTTAAAGTGAGATGACTATTCTGAGCTTGTTGTGAAACTTGCTGAACGGGAAAAAAGACATTTTGAAAAACTGTATGTTGTAGCTGACCGCTCAAAAACATTCCTCACGCTGCATATTTTAACATCACTTTTATGGCTTCCTATGCTACAGAAATTTACATGATTCCTCCAGTGCGTCTTCGCATCTTAGAGTTCAATTATCTCGCGGTCTTCGAGGGGCGAGCTTCGCTCTGTGTTATATTATAAGCAGCTTAGCGTAGATGAGGTCGAAAGATATGAAAGTTCACACACTACAGACCGCCCGTTTCATTTTTCTAGTTTTTGTTTCCATCATGAGTGCGCAAGTTTTTGCTCAGAATTGGTCCCCTCCGACCATCAAACTTGGCAAAGAAGAACTTAAAAAGAAGCTGTCGGAAATTCAATATGAAGTTACCCAGGAAGATGGGACAGAACCTGCTTTTCGCAATCCCTATTGGGACTTGAAAGACGAAGGCATCTACGTCGACATCGTTTCGGGCGAACCACTTTTTAGCTCCCTTGATAAATATGATTCGGGCACAGGTTGGCCGAGTTTCACCCAACCCCTCGTCAAAGAAAATATCGTTACCAAAGTCGACAAAAGTTTTTTTGGTAACCGAACGGAAGTGCGTAGCCGCTTTGCTGACTCACACTTGGGTCACGTTTTTGAGGATGGACCGAAACCAACTGGCTTGCGCTACTGCATGAATTCGGCGTCGATGGTTTTTGTTCCTCGTGCTAAGCTCAAGAAGAATGGTTATGGTCAGTTTGAAGCTTTGTTTGAAAAAAATGACGAGAAAAAGCCGAAATCCAACCTGGAACACGCTATTTTTGCAGGCGGATGCTTCTGGTGCATGGAACCTCCTTTTGAAAAACTACCGGGCGTGAAAGAAGTTTTGTCCGGTTATACGGGCGGTAAGACGGTGAATCCGACTTACGATGAAGCCTCCTCCGGCACCACCGGACATACGGAAGCCGTGCAAGTTACATTCGATCCCAAAGTGATTTCTTATGAAAAACTTTTAGACGTCTTTTGGCAAAATATCGATCCCACTTCACCCGACGGCCAGTTTGTCGATCGTGGACTGCAGTATCGTCCTGGGATTTTTTATTTGAATGATGCGCAGAGGGTCGCAGCAGAAAAATCACGAACGGCACTGCAAAACTCAGGTCGATTTAAAGAAAAAATCGCCACAGAAATCACCAAAGCTGGACCTTTTTACAAGGCTGAAGAGTATCATCAGGATTATTACAAGAAAAATCCCATTCGATACAAATACTACCGTTTCCGATCCGGGCGAGATCAATTCTTAGAAAAATTCTGGGGCAAACCTAAGAGCGACAAGCCTTAACTACCTGTTTCAACCAAGATTTTTGGTGATCCGCAATTAGACCTTGTCATTGTGCGACCTCGTGCTCATTATCCGAATCTATGATGGAAGATATTAAAAAATTCATTGCGCCTCTTGAGAGTTGGGTTCTTTTCGACAATAATCTCCTACAGTATCTAAGTTTTGTGGGTGTGACCGTCGGCCTTTGGTTATCGTTAGAGCTGTTGCGCCGCTTAACAAAAAAACGACTTCTCCATTACTGTGCGCGAACTCGCACGAAAATCGATGATCATTTTGTCAATGTACTAGCTAGTATTAAAGCTTGGTTTCTGTTTTTTATTGCGGTCCATTTTGGTTCGCGCTTCTTAAGTTTGCATCCGCATGCCGCAAAAATTCAAACAACCATTTTTGTTATCGCTACGACCATCCAAGTCGTGATCATCGCAAGTTACCTTTTGGTGCAAATCGTTCATAATATCGGCCGCGGTCAACCGGATAACTCTCTCGCTCTCGAAAGCACGAAGCACAACATCATCGCGATCGGACGCATCGTTATATTCGTCATCGCGCTTCTCTTTTTGTTGGATAATCTTGGTGTAAATATAAGCACTTTTATCACGGGCCTAGGCATTGGAGGAATCGCGATCGCTTTGGCCGCCCAAGCTATATTGGGAGATGCTTTTAGTGCGTTCACAATTGGCTTGGACAAACCCTTTGAAGTTGGCGATTTTATCGTGATTGATTCTTTAAAGGGTACGGTAGAACGCGTTGGACTGAAAACTACACGCATTCGAAGCCTGAATGGCGAATTACTTGTTTTTGCCAATTCTGATCTCACCAAATCGCGCATTCAAAACTTTAAACGCATGGAAGAGCGACGAGTGAACTTCACGATTGGCGTCACTTACGATACTCCCCTTACCAAACTCAAGATGGTTCCTGACCTTGTTAAGGGATCAGTCGAAGGCGCGACTGAAAAAGTTCGCTTTGATCGAACCCATTTGCGTGAGTTCGGCGATTCGGCGTTATTGTTTGATGTCGTCTACTGGGTTCACTCTCGCGAAATGCCTGACTTCGTCGAAGCGCAGCAAGAAATTAACTTTAAAATTTTGGAGAAATTTGCTGAGAATTCAATTGAAATAGCCTTTCCAACTCGAGTGGTTTACCAAAAAAACCTTGAGCCAGATCCAGCAAAAATATGAATTTATTCTTCTACTTTGTTGTCGGCGACCATTATAAAAAACGGTGGTAAGTTGCGCGGCTCAAAGTACACACGGCAATTGGAAAAATGTTTACGTAAATGAGGCATAAGCATTGGTGTTGTTTGGTAAGCAATGAATCGTCCATCTTTTGCTAGACCATGGCGAGCCAACTCAATCAACTTGTCGCGTTCGTCTTTTCGAAAAAAGCTAAAAGGAATACCGGAAATGACTGTGTCGCACTTTCCGCTCACTATTTCCTCAATTTGATCCGCAAATAAGAATACGTCGCCTTGTAGAACACGTAAACGGGCGTCGCTGATTTCGCTCAACTGCTTCGCGAATTCTTCATTGATTTCGATCGCATAAATTTCACTCAGGCAATCGACGTGACCGAGTATGGCTTTCGTGATGCTGCCGTTGCCCGCACCGAACTCGACTATTTTGGTCTTCCGCTCCGGAACGTGGCGCATAATAGACTGGCTAACCCAGTCACTGCTGGGAAAAATAGTAGCGGCATGACGCAAGTCTTGCGCGGCGATTTTCATAAAGTCCTTGGCCATTTTGCTTAACATCGTTTCATCCAACTTTCTGTTAACCTTTTCCTCGGTCACCGAGCGAATAAGTGCAAATACCGCGCCATTTACGTGATTTGTTAAATCATTGAACTCTTGGCACCTGAATTGCTTAGCTTTGTGGGAGAACGTTTATAGATTTCGAATCGGTCGAAATCGTATGTTTTCACCTCCACGGGAGTAGGCATGGCGGCTCAAATTTTCTTAGCGATCGTTGGTCTCCTGTACGGGGTTCTTGCTGTTTTGTGCCTAATGAAGCCGGACAATATTATGAAAAAACTAGGCCTTCAAGCCATCCACAGTGGTGGGCAATCTGAATTTTTTACAATCTATGTAGGGATGGAAGCGGCTTTCGCAGTCATTTTTTTACTTCCTTTGCTAAATGCTTCTTACACCCAAGCAGTTCTTTTGATGTGTACCATCCTCCATGGTGGCCTAGCCATCACCCGCACTGCAAGCTACTTTCTTTATATGCAAGTTCCCAGCTTCCTCTACCGACTGGGGTCGGGCGAATGGATTATTTTTGTTCTATCGGCGATCTTTGCTCTACAAAACGCAAAAGTCTGAGCTCTGCGAACGTCCGTCTTCTCACTCGACAGCCCGTCCAATCTTTCGACATCTTTTTGGTTTTATTTTAAATAATATCAATATGTTAGCTATGGTCCTAGTATTGCAGCGTTTAGTCACCTTGCGACTTATAGAGGATTTTGACCTATGCGTTTGATCATGACTTCCGTTCTATCTGTGTTCATAGTCAGTTGTGGTGGAACCGATTTTGCGGCTTCCAACCAACCTGCGCGTCAGCAACCCGTCCAACAACAGCCTCAACCGATAGGTCAACCGCCCATCAATTCTTTTCAACCCATTCCTTCACCCCCTTACAACCCAAGTTTACCTTCCAATCCTCCCATTGTTCCTGTTTCACCTGCCCCCGTTCTGAGACCGCCTGGATTTATACAACCAAATTCCGACGCAGTGCAGCGGGGAAGTTTTACGGTATGGACAGATCCGAAAGATCCAGCTCCAGGACAGTTTTACGACGTTATTATTGAAGTTAAATTTGCTTCGAATATTACAAACTACCGTGAATCGGATTTGACAGGCTGCATCATAGGAACTGACGAATATGCCTATGCACTCGGTCGTGGCAGATATGCTGGTTCAGGCAATTTTGCAAATTGCAGTCAACTGTATGCGAAGTCGACTAGTGATTTTTCACAAGGTTATCGTAAACCATCGTTTAAATCCGGCGCCGGTATTGCACAGTTGCGCATTCCGATTCCGGGTGCAGAAGATCTGGTGCGAGATCGCATTGAGATTCGATCGACGATTCTTAACGAGTCACAAGTGGTGACGATAGAGTTTTGATTTTTTTCTTTCTCTCGCTAAGCGAGAGGGTATGATTTTTTACTAAGCTCCGCCTTCCATTGGCGGAGTTTTTTTTGTGTATTCACAACAACCAAGAAAAAAAAGAAGAGAGGCCAGCTTTGACGCTGGCCTCTTTGTTGGAAGGGGCATTAGATGGTTGGAACGATGCCGATAGGATTTTCGATGCGGTAGTGTTGACCAACTTGGTAGTTGGAATCGAGTTGAAGTTGGTACGTATGTGGATAAGTTGGACCCATGCAATCATGAGTGTCTCTTGGAAATTGCAAACTTAAAGAGATGACGCCGTTAGCATCTTGTTTCTTAGAAACTTCAAACGGCATGGCTGCACATGATGTATGAGTGAAGCTGATTTCTGTCCAAGGCTCAACGGAAGGGCACATATCCGCTGTTGGGTCGCAGACACCCTTCACAATAATTTGAACATTATTGACGACTGGCTTGATGACGAAAGTATCAGGGTGCAAAGAAGTTGCCTGGGCTTGAAATCCGAAACTGAAAACTGAGGCTAAAGTAAGTAACTGAACGATCCAAATCATATGTCATCTCCCTAAAAGTTTTATCTGACGTTCTCTATGAACTCAGTTTTAGGGGATACCTATGGTTCTCGCAAATTATCTGTTTTGATATAGGCCCATTATTTTTTCTTCTTAGCGACCTCGCGGCCTTCGCCGCCGTTCCAGTTGCGCCAGAAAGAAATGGATTTGACGATCGGCCACAAACCCACACGTACCAAAGCTTTGCGCTGTTCGCTTTCAGCAACATAATCGGCCCAGCCGGGTCCGTATTTGTAATAAGCCTTTACTGCCAATCGGCCGTAAGCGTAAGGCATTAGGTATTCATCGCGGAACCAACGGAGGTCTTCAATTTCTTCGGCCATATCCGTGCCGTAAGCTGCCGTGGCCACAAAACAAGGGATGCCTGTTTTGGCTTCGGATCCACCGTTTAACTCGGTCCAAGACAACCCTTTATAAGGAATCGCACTGAAGCAAGTTGAGCGCTTCAAAGAATCGGGCGCGTAAGTTACAAATCCTATATAGCGATGGTCCTCTTCTAATCCAACAAATGAAACCTCCGTATCAGTGGAAAGCAATTCGGAAATTTTTATGTTTCCATTTTTTACATCGGCGCTTTTTTTAAGTTCATCGATATCAATATAGTTATTGTTTGCGCAATCCACGCAAGGCTGACCATCTAATTCGTTTTCGTTGAGAATACAGGTCTGCGCCGTGTCTTCATCGCGGGGACCACCTAAAAACTCGAGCGCGGGCAAGGAACCCACACCTTCGCCCGTTTTCACCAATACAGCATAAACTGCAGTCGCTGTCCGATTATTGTATTTGGTCCCTTGAAAATTCGTAAAAACAGGGTTTGGGCTCACCTTCCAATTTAAAGTCGTCTGTAAGTGCCGAGCCACTGCTTTAAAGTTTTGAGGAGCGTCATCAACGACAATATTTAGAAACTCAACTTTTTGATTGTCAATATCTTCATCGCAACTTGTCGAAACGCTGCCGCCTTCAATTCGGCGAATACAGGCCCCAATAAATATGTCGCCGCTCGAGTCCTTAAAAATATCTAGAGTTTTACTGGAGCGGATCTCAATCTGGGCGACAATGTCGTGATTGACACCATCCACATCATGGCGAATGAGAGTTTTGAAAATAGCAATGGCATCGTCCACCGCAGTTCCAAAGGGGACTTTGAGACTGTCATAGGATTCTATAATCACAAAAATGCGAGATTCAAAATATTGCTTCTCAGACATACCCGCAAGTTCGGTTGTGGTGACATCGTTCAAAGTCACAGTGGCAATAAAAGAATTATTGGTGCCACGCGCAACTTCGCCGGTCACTTTTATCGATGCAGCAAATATGGGAGTCTGAAAGCAGACGGCGACCATGAAAACAAAGAGTACTTTTTTCATAAACGTAGACCTTGTGGCTTATAATTCGTCGAGATCGATCTCGAGCCCATCATACGCCGTAATCACGTTCGGGCCAAGAGGTTGTCCACGCTTATTCCAGACGCTTTGGTGCGTCGGCAAATGTTTCTTAATATATTCGCGCGTCTGCTCGGCCATATTTACGAGTTTTGGATCGGTGGACCATGGATCATGATGGGCGAGAATGATATTTTTTATACCTTCGCGCATCGCCAAATCCGCGCCAATTGTCGGAGTGCAATGGCCAAAATCAAACTTAGAAGTGTATTCGGCCATCTCGTACTGTGCGTCGAAAAGAATGAGATCTAGATTCTGATAGAACGGCAAATCCTTGCCGAGATCCTGTTGATTAATGCGTTTATACTCACCATCAATACCAATGACAAGGGATTGCCCGTCTTTTTCAAAGCGATAACCGAAAGATCCACCCGGATGGTCTAAAGCGAATGGACATACGGTCACATCGCCAAAATTCAATTTTTCGTAAAGTTTCAAATTGATAAATTCGACGTCAGCCGAAAGTTCTTCCCATTTTACGGGGAAATTCACGCCATTGAAAAGGATTTTGATGTATTGCGGCGCATTCTTATGGACATGGTAAATCGTAATTTTTTGCCCCGGCGTGTACAGCGGAACAAAGAAAGGTAGTCCAATGACATGGTCCCAATGCATATGGGTCTGAAAGATAATGTGATGACTTGCTCCGCGCTGCAAAGCTTCGCTCCCGGCGGTACGAATGCCACTACCCATATCTATAAAGAATCTTTTTTCGTCGGCTAAAACTTCAGAACAAATCGAATTGCCGCCATGTAAAATTGGCTCGCGCTCATATCTTTTGTGCAAATAACTGCGGAATGCTTTGAGCTCCGTAATGCCTTCAGAAATAGCGTCGTCGAACAGTTGTCCCAACTGATCAAACATCTCTCTATTTGTGAGGGCTCGTGGAAGCGAGCCGCGTGTGCCCCAGAGTTTTAACCGCAACAGTGTGTTCCTATCGATTTCAGTGATATATAGATGAAATTATAGCTTTTTTTTGAGCTTTGCCTATACCAAAAAATATTCGGGTGTTTTGATCGATAGAAGCGACTTCACACGTGTAGATTATTGAGGTAAAAGCTTATGGCTCTTTACTTCGGGCCATGCTAGTTCAAGAAGCATAGGTTTTTGATTGTTTAATAAATAATCAGGCTTATAAGCCGAAGTGATGAAGTCAGTTTTTGTAGTTTGAGATATTCAGAGTAACGAGGGGAATTTTTCTATGTCGGTTATCCTAAGATTTTCACGCCACGGTAATAAGCATCGCCCATTTTATGATTTAGTCGCAACCGACACTCGTAACGCACGCGATGGAAAATTTATTGAAAAGATTGGTTATTATGACCCTGCTTCAGAGCCTTCTCTTTTCAAATACAAAGAAGATCGAATTCAACATTGGTACAGCCTCGGCGCGCAATTGTCTCCGACTGTAAAAAAACTTTTGAAAAAAAATAATGTTGCTATTGAGCGCTCTAAAAATACCAAAAAATAAGAATCATTGGATTAAGATCGGCCAGATAAGTTCTGCAAAAGGACTTGATGGCCGTTTTCTTTTGCACCGCACCCCTCTTCTCAATCCAGCTATTTTGCCGCAAACGTCCGAGGCTCGCATTGGCGAGGAACCTGCTGCTGGTGTTCCTGCGCATATTCTCAACTTGAGTGTCATGGAGGATGAGTCCATTGAAATCAAACTCAATAGCTTGCTCTCTCCCGAAGATGTCAGTCAATTTTATCGTCAATCCATATGGGTGGAGAAATCAACTTTAAAACTCGCCAGTCCTGATGAAATCCATGTCACCGAGCTGGTGGGTAAAAGCGTAGTCTATGTTCATAGTCAGGAAGTCGCTGGACGAATCCTCGAAATTTCGCATTACGGCGCAAGTTATGTCGCCACCATCAAGGGCAAAGAAGGCACGATTGATCTTCCCATCGTTGACGAATATTTCGAGTTTAAGAATCTCTATGAGACCGGAGTTGTGAGTTTATTGAAAAGTCCTAGTGACCTTGGTGATTTGTGGGAAGCCATAATCCCATGAAGACTTATTATTTCGTTACCCTTTATCCAGATGTCGTGAACTCCTATTGTGCCGCCGGTGTATTTAAACGCGCTGCGAGCGAACAAAAAATAAAAATTGAGACGATTTTTCTGCGAGATTTTGCAGTCGACAAGCACGGAAGTGTAGACGATAAACCTTACGGTGGCGGAGCCGGCATGGTCATGCGACCAGAGCCATTGGCACAAGCTGTGCAAATGATAAAAGCCAAAGATAAAAATGCTGTGGTGATCCTGCCCGATCCTAAAGGCTTCATTTGGAAGCAAGATCAGGCCGAAAATTTTGCGGCATCGGAACATTCACTTATTTTTATTTGCGGGCGATTCGAAGGAATAGATCAAAGGTTCGTAGACCAATACGTCGACCACGTGTTCTCGCTTGGTTCGTTTATTATATCGGGCGGTGAACTTGCGGCTCTTGTCATGGCGGAAAGTATGATTCGCTTACAAACCCTCGATAAAGCCTCCCTCATCGACAGTTTTAGCTCTGATTTGGGCGGTGGACTGGAATACCCTCAATACACCCGACCTGAAAATTTCGACGGATTAGACGTCCCTTCCGTCCTTTTAAGTGGTGATCACGCTAAGATTGCGCAGTGGCGCCAATCCCAAACCAAGAAAAAATGATCTCTATTGACATTGTCGGTAGCCGGCGCTAATTTGCCGCTTCTTGATAATGATTCTCATTAGGAAATGGAGTTAAGCTCTTGAAAAAGTTGTGCTTATTGTTCATGGTTTTGTCTTACTCTGGTCAAGCCTACGCCCACGGCGATCACACTCATGCTGAAGCGGACGAACTTCTTAAGGCCTATAGAGAACTCGTGCATTTATTTCAATCGCGCCTTGAAATGCAAAACTCCAATTTCGTACCCAGTACACCCAATATTCGCGTAGGTTTTGGCAATGCGCGCGCCTCCTTTAACCAAAGTGCGATGAACGAAATTATGCAAATAGCCGTAGAGGGTGCCGCACTTTCCGAGGAGCCTCATTGCCATGGCTGTTTCGAAAAAACGCCTTGGTACGTAAAGACCATGAAGTTTTTGGCTCGCATACCAACAAGCGGGCCGTCGGCTATGCTAAATGTGGCTGCCCACCCTATCGTCAACTCCGTCTCTCTCGCCAAAACCCTGGAAGCTTTTGTGCGTAGAAATATGCGGTCATACGATCCGTCTTTATTCCTTGTCATTGTTGTATCGCAAGCGGCATGGGAATCTCTTGAAACAGTCATCACCACGCTCTTAGGTGTGCCAGGGCTTCATGTTGCTTGCACTGTTTTTAACGCAGCCTTGTTAGGGGCAACCTTACCGTTCGAACGATTCATTAAACTCGCTACCAACGGTGGCACGGGTATGGGCATTTTAGAGAGACTTCGTCTCGCGCAGAAAACGATGTTTTGGCAAATGCGATTTATTTTGTTTGGTGGGGGGGCAGATGTCATCTTTCGCGATACCAACCTGACCGTCTACCGACGCAATATGGAAGTGGATGAACACGACGTTATGGCAACGGCTGTCGCCGACGGTGGATTTTTTGCTTCCATTCTTTATTCTGAGACCGACTTGGAAAAAGAAGAAATGGAATTGCGCGCGGCCACGGTGGATCTGCACTCGGATTTGGATAGGATTTTTGATCCTGAGCGTAGTACTGGGGAGCGAATGTACATCGCCCAGATGCATGCAAAGGGTTTCGGTGTTCTCGTAAAGTTGCTGACACAAATCGAAGGCAGTTTACGCACGACATCACTACCACGTGCAGTTTATCTACCCATCACCGAGCTGGCTGGTCGCATGCACCACATTCTCACCAATTACAGTGCCAATATTATGCTGCTGGCGGCAAGTTCTATGGGTGAAGAGCAAACTGCACTTCACAAACGTTATCAGTTTTTTATGGAGCATTTTATCGCGACTTTCCATGAGATTGGTAAGGCAGCAGAACTAGCATACGAACAAGGCAACTCGGGCATTCCGGA
This sequence comes from Oligoflexales bacterium, assembly GCA_041740975.1. Classification (GTDB taxonomy): domain Bacteria; phylum Bdellovibrionota_B; class Oligoflexia; order Oligoflexales; family JALZUQ01; genus JBGSKV01. The sequence goes on from JBGSKV010000105.1 coordinate 20,781, forward strand.
AGTGGATACATCTGGTTTAGCCGAACGGTTGAAGGCACTCGAATCGGAAGCCAAAAAACTCAATGCCCGCATGCAAATATTGCGCGGTAAGAATCATAAAAAATGCGACTACGTATTTAGTGGTGAATGGGAAGCGGCGTTTTAAATAACGGGACAGTGAGCTTCTTCAAAATCAGATATGATGAGCGGCTTCGAGCCGTTTCATAATGACATTGTAACGCCGATCTTCAAGTAAACCCTTCTCGGCCAGAATCTGTTCGATGCGATCGGCCAAAGGGCTTTCCCAAATATCCTGAGTCTGGATGTCCGTAATGGGCGTCGAACAGGACGCCATCGGTTGGCTCAGAATTCGACGCATTTGTGAGTTTTGTAACTGCTTCGGCAAGATTGCACCGACTCGCGCCAGTCTCTGCAAGCAAGGCCGTGACATGCGCGCAAAAATCCCTTGTATTGAGGCTTCTTTGCGCTGGTAGACATGTGTCAGATACTTGAACCATAGGAAGGATCTGGTGATGCTCGGCAAGTGACCCGTTTCTAAAAAGTCCGCCCACTCGCTTGGAGCACTACGCCATGCCATGGGAGGAATCGGCCAAAGACTCTTACTTCGTTTATGATCCACGGCAGGAGACTGCTCGCAGTTCAAATGGCAAAGGTATAAATCGAGATCGCCACTGAATAGTCCGTTTTGAGAAAGCGCCGAAAGTTGCTCGACGGAAGGCGGCAGCCACATTGGATTCGGCAAGTGATCAAGTTCACCGAATTGATCGTTTAAAGCATAGACCCGAAGTCCCGCATCCGAAAACTGTTGATACCACCACTCAAAATCCAAGCGGCTTTCATAAACCGTGAAGAAAGTATTCACGAATCGCGCATCAGACGAAAGAGGGCTTGGCTGCATGGCATCCAGTCTTTCATTGAGGTGCGGGGAAAATCCTAGAAAAGTCTTCAAAATGCTTTTCGCTAGAAGCAAATCCCGCTTCACAAACGGCGTAAGTTCCATAAGATGAAACACTCGGCGAATTTGATGAATCCAGTTGCGACTCTCGGTGTTATGCACGCGAAGACGAATGGTACCGCCTGGTTTGACTCGCTGCGCCATAAGTCGAATCGTATGGGCGGGATTCACTAAGTAGGGAAGCAATCCGCTAATATCAATGTGGTCGAATTCTTGATTGCAGTGTCCCAGATACTCATTGATATCGGATCGAATAAAAGTCGTCTTACCAAATCCTGGCGCGAGACGAAAGCGAGCCCGGTATAAACTTGTTCTCGACACATCAACGCAATAGAGTTTGTGACCTGGATTTTCTAGTTTTCGAACAACGAAAGGCTGCAACTCGCCACATCCGGCCAACAAAACTTTTGGTTTTTCGCGGAATGGTTTTTCGCGGTGAATCGCATGAATACTACCTGTCAGATCTTCATAAAGTCGAGCGGCAAAATGCGAAGACGACTTGTACCCATCTTGCCATTTGATGATAGAACGCAGTGAGAAACGCGACGCCGAAAACGCTTCGTATTGGTTACGCAATGCCTGGTTTATTTGGCTTTCAGAGAAACTAATCGTCATAAAGATGCGACTTAGCCCACTTGCTACATTGTTTAAAACGTCTATCGGAAATTTTGTTGAGCCTATCGCCAATTTCTTGAATTTTCAACATTCAGAAGTCACTCCCCGCATCGGCATGTGGACGGCACTGTGGATAATTTGCTATAAGCAAGTGAATCTGAGGGTATAAGCATTGGTATCACTGCCTAACGCGGGTCAAAAAGAGTTTTGGGAGCAACGCTATCAGCAGGCTGAAACTGCTTGGAACATTGGAAAACCGCATCCTTTGTTGCACAAACTAATGGCAAGGCTATGCCAAATCGTCGCCGTGGTTCCCGAAGGAAATTTAGGTCGAGTCTTAGTCCCAGGTGCTGGACACGCCCATTGCGCAGCTTACTGGGCCGAGCAAGGATATGATACGGATGCGATTGATATCGCCCCATCGGCTATTTCATTGGCGCGAGAGACTTACGCGAAAATTCCTCAACTCAGAATTCAATTGGCCGATATTTTCGCCGCACCTTTTCCACCAGAGACGTTTGACGTTGTTTATGATCGCGCCATGCTGTGCGCCTTACCGCCCGACATGCGAACAAAATACATTCAAGCTGTCACAGGTATGCTGAAAAAAGGCGGAGTTTTTGCGATCATTTCTTTTGCAGATATCGATAGAGAAGGGGGTCCCCCATGGCCTCTGACCTTACTCGATCTTAGCGGGCTTCTTCGAAAGGATTTTGATTTGTTGTTTGCTGAAGATTACGCATATGAGAAAAAGAAACCTGATCAGATTATATTGGGCGAAAGCCTCAGCCTATGGATGCGTCGATGACCACTCGCAAAAACGATTCAAGAGTTTCGGAACTCGTTGAACAAATCGTTCGACATAAGCGCGCGTACTATGGCGGTCAGCCGGAAATTTCGGATCAATCCTACGATAAGTTAGAGGAAGAACTTTCAAAACTGTCACCTAACCACCCAGTACTCGCTATGGTTGGTGCAGGAGAAGAAAGTACGTTTGAGAAAATAGCGCATGGTACCCCCATGCTTTCACTTCAAAAAACTTACGATACGGAAGACTTGCTCTCTTGGAAAAAAGATCAAGATCTCATGGCGACTTTCAAAATAGATGGCGTCAGCATGAGCCTCACTTACGAGGATGGCGCACTTGTTCTGGCGAAGACACGCGGCAACGGAAAAATTGGAGAGAATGTAACCTCTAAAGTTTTGTGGTGCCCGGAAGTTCCTCGACAACTAAATGAAAAAATAAATATTGAAATTCGGGGAGAATTGCACTGCCAGACGTCACGGTTTTTTGCGTTGAGCGAAACGATGGTCAAGCAAGGATTAGAGAAACCCACTAACCCTCGTAATATTGTCGCAGGAGTTCTTGGTCGCAAACTATACGGCGATCTAACAAGATATTTTAGTTTTTTTGCTTTTGACGTTGCCGAGAATGGGCCCAAACAGAAGCTAAGTCTTTCGACAGAAGTAGATAAGTTCAAACTACTGAACAAGTTGGGATTCCACACTCCTTCCCCGACACTAGTCAAAACAGACGAAGAACTGCATGCCTACATTGAGCAAGCACGACACGAAGCCGAAAACAACGAGTCCGGGATGGATGGCGTCGTCTTTTCCTATAATGACGTCTCTTACCAAAAAGAGCTCGGCCATACTTCGCACCATCCTCGCTTTAAAATGGTTTTCAAATGGGCCGGCGAAACTGCCGAGTCTCTAATTGAAGATATCAAATGGGCGACCTCTAGATTGGGCATCGTCACTCCGGTTGCCGTCATCAAACCGGTTTATTTGAGTGGCGCTGAAATCACGAATATCAGCTTACACAATGCTGCCTATGTGACGAATTTTAATTTGAAGCCAGGAGATATGATCGAGCTTATTCGCTCTGGTGAAGTTATACCTAAGTTTTTGCGCGTGATTACGTCTGCAGACGGTTTATCACTTCTCCCGAAAGCATGTTCTTCCTGTCAAAGCGAACTTGTTTTCGATGATGTCAGGCTTCTCTGTCCGAATACAAGTGAATGTCCGGCGCAAAAGGCGGGATCTATTCTCAATTGGATTCGTTGTGCTGGCATAGATGATCTGAGTGAAAAAAGACTTCTGCAAATGATGGATATGGGACTTGTGGAAAGCATTCCCGATTTGTATGAGCTTACGGTTGAAAAACTTTTGACTCTACCCCAGACCAAAGAAAAACTCGCGAAAAAACTGCATACGAATATTCAGGCAAGTCGAAATCTTCCCATGGAGAATTTCTTAAGTGGCCTTGGTATTGCGGGGATGGGCACCACGAGCTGGCTTAAGATACTGGAGCACCATCCTAATTTTGAATCACTTTGGGCAATTTCAGAAGATGATTTAGTTGCGATAGATGGTTTCGCCGAAAGAACCGCAAGCCAGGTTGTCGAAGGCCTCAAAAAAACGAAACCCATTACGAAACAACTATTGAAAGTTGGAGTTGTCCCCAAAGAAAGGGATGTGAGCGCCATCCGCAGTGATCATCCTCTGTCTGGTAAACTCATTGCCATTACGGGGACGTTAACGCAGCCTCGTAGTCAAGTCGAAGCGGCCTTGCAAGCTGTTGGCGCGAAGCCGACGAGCAGTGTCAGTAAAAATACGTTTGCAGTCATCGCCGCCGATCCAAACGGCAAGTCTTCAAAATTAAAAAACGCACGCGACAACAATATCCCGATTTGGTCAGAAGATGATTTGTCGCGACAATTATCGGAATAAAGTCCATGTGAGTTCATGTTTGTTGTAGCTAAGATGATAAATCTCGCTACCTGCAATGGACGCAAACTTAGCGATCATATCGTAGTGTTCATCGCCTTGAAATTTGATCGTACATACAAAATTTTTGACGGATGGCGTGTCTAACCAAGGTTGCAAAAACTCGTAAAGCTTATCAGGATAGCAAATGAGATCAGAACATAACCACGTCAAATCAGGCAAATCTGCAGGCTTGATCGTAAACGCATTGCCTTGGCGAAACTCCACACTTGGCATGCGGCTAACATTTTCTGCCAAAGGCGATCGATCGATAGCGGTAACTTTTCCAGCAACCTGTCCTAATACCCAAGTCCAACCGCCTGGACATGCACCGAGATCCAAACAATGATCGTCCGCGTTCGGAGCTTTGCCAAGCATCGTGAAGAGTTCCCAAAGTTTCAAATAAGCTCGACTGGGCGGATTCACACGATCTTCGTCAAACATCGGCTCACCATTTGGTAAAGTCGCGCGGCAATGGCCTGCGTAAGCGATCAAATCCTGCTTCAATAAAGTCCACGAACCTAGGCTGGATTGATGGAGTGGCTGCATAAATTTTATTGGCTTATTGAGATATTTGGGAAGCTGATCCTGAATAAGCGCACATCGGCGATGAAGTTGCAGCGGGTAAAGCGCCCAATTGCGCTGAACTGCTTTTAGCTTTTTGACAGCATCGCCAACGGAGGCGATGGTTTCTATTTTTACGTCAAACCAGATGTTTTGAGACCAAACACTTTTGATGGGTGGATGTTTGGTGAAAAGAAGAGGTCCATGAGCTTGATCGATAGCAATATGGGCGGCTTTCAGTTCTGCTTTGACGAGCGGAAGGTAGTCCGGCATCGCCAAATACGCCGTCGAAATCGTTCCGGCATTCGTCTTCTTATCGGCCATGCTTCCCATAATTTCTTTGACGCAAATATTCACCAAATATAACACCACAGGCGATGGCGACATTTAAACTTTCGATTTGGCCGGTACCAGGAATGGAAATCACCTCGTCGCAGTTGTTTTTCAAAATATCCTTATGGACGCCCGTGACTTCGCTACCGAGTATGATCGCAGTTCGTGAGGCAAATTCGCACTGGTACAATGACGTCTTGGCATAACCGGATGTTCCCACTATTTGAAAGCCAAGGTCGCTCAACTTTTTCAAACAGGTTGCGGCTGTCGCAACTTCCACAAACTCGACAAACTCCGCTCCACCTTCTGCCACTCGCATCGCCGATGGCGACATCTGGGGTAGGGACAATTTGGTTCCAAATATAAAGCGAATACCAAAGTGCGAACACACCCTGAGAATGGAGCCAATGTTATGGGGATTTTCTACGCCATCCAAAAAGAGTACGGCAGAATTTTCTGGTCTTGCTCGTTCGAACTCACGACACCATTTGGAGAAATCCAATCGTGGTCTCTCCACCACCAAAAGACAGATTCCTTGATGATGGACACCTTCGGCAATATTCTCTAATTCTTGGTTCGTAACAACGTGATAAGCCTTTTTTTCTTTGGCACACCATTTGAGCAATTCTGCGAATTCCTTTAGGCGCTCTTTGACCGCGTAGGCCCGAATAATAGACTCAGGACGATGCTTCCAAATGGCTCGAACGGCATGCACCCCATAAACTTTGACTTCGCGTCGTTCCGCCTTCTTGGATCGAGTGCGCTTGGATTTCGTTGGATACGGTTTGTTCGAGGGCATATAGAACTCTACTACTTGGTTCGATCTAAAAGACTAGTCGAAGTCAGAACCTAGCACAAACCCCCTTTGGTTGTGCACAATTGATTAACAGTCGATGCCATGGTATGAGATTTCAGCACAACACGAGGACTCCATGCAACATACTGATTTAGCCTTAGCCAGCAAGGGAATTTTCGAACGACAAATCGAACCGAAAGAGGCGACGATTGTTCTTCTACCTGTCTGCTGGGATGCGACTACGTCTTATCACGCAGGAACAGCAGGCGGTCCAGCCGCTATTGCTGCCGCTTCTCATCAGCTCGATTTTTTTGACTGGCAGTGGGGACATTATATAGATCGCGGCATTTATTTGGATGCCGAACTGATTTCGCAAACATGGGAATTGAACGAGCCAGGTCGCAAAGCATCTGAAGATGTTCGCGCTGGCGGCAGAAAGGCCGAGTCCGCACGAGCCGAGGTCAACATGCTCAGCCAGGAAATAAATGATCTCGTCGAAAAGCGAACTGAATACTGGCTGCAGCGGGGCAAGCTCGTGGCATTAGTCGGAGGTGATCATGCGTCCCCCTTCGGTTACGTGAAAGCGTTAAGCAAACAAAATTCTGAGTTCGGGATATTGCATATAGATGCCCACTATGACTATCGCGATTCTTACGAAGGATTTACCCATTCGCACGCTTCGATCATGCGAAACCTAAGTCAACTGCCTTCTGTAAAAGGCTTTGCTCATGTCGGCATCCGCGATTTTTGCCAAGAAGAGTATGACTTTGCGACTCAAACCAAAGCCAAAAGTTGGCTAGGACCTCACATCGCGAACCGTCTTTTTGCAGGAGAAAGTTGGAAAACTCTTTGCTCTGAAATCGTCGCCGCACTTCCCCAGAATGTTTATGTATCCCTTGATGTGGACGGACTTGATCCGGCTTTTTGCCCTTCTACCGGCACACCGGTTCCAGGGGGCCTTTCGTACGATCAGATGATTTACCTTATCGAAGCCATCGATAGTTCCGGAAAAACTGTGGTTGGGTTTGATCTTTCCGAAGTATCTCCCTCCCGCGATGGAAGTCAGTGGGATGAAAACGTTGGGGCTCGCTTGTTGTACAAGTTGTGCGGCCTCTACCTAAGATCCCAAAATAAGTTCTGATCCTCTCTTCATTTTGGTCAAAATGAAAATCACATCTGCCGGCTATCGCTTGCATACCAAAGCTTAGATAATTGGTCGCTCAGCCAATTATTTATGGTCGCAACAGCCGGAAATTGGTAATCTTGTTGTAGAAAACACGAAACATTAAAGTTCGCTTAACACTCAAGGATGAGGAGTTGCTCGATGAGAACATCAGGGATGTATGTTGTTACGATGATTTGGTTATTGGTAGGGCTTTGCTTTGGTGCAGCACCTGTCAGTGCCAAAGTGACGGTGTCACAAACTAGTCAAGCCGATATTTATCAATTTGATATCGACAATGTGACTTTTGAAAAAACCGAATTCAAAGGATTTGGTAAAGCACAGCTTGTCGGTGTGAATGGCTACCATGGAGTCCAGTATCAAGTCGGGCATCCGGAACTACCCGTCATTCGCCTCTATGTCACTGGCGATGTTGATGTGCAATTTGATCAAGCTGCAAACGCCAGCATTATGAGCGTCAAAAAAACTCCTGCGAAACTTTTGCCAAGCCAACCGTCATTGGCCAAAATTAAAAATGCAAAACGCCCAGAGTTCATGATGAACCAGCAGGCCTACGCGAATGCTTCTTTCCTACCGGGCAAACCTTACGAGATGCAAAATGCCGGCAAAATCCGCGGTCAAACGCAGAAACTATTGACACTTTTCCCTTTCCAATACAATCCGGCTACGAACGAATACAAACTTATCAAACGCTTCAAAGTTGTAGCTAAGAAAACCAAAATTGCAGCGGATACAAACAAAGAAGTCTTTGCATTTATTGTTGGTAAACAATTTAAAGAAAGTGCTGCCCTCCAGACCTATGTAGATTTCAAGAAAAAAATGGGCTACAACGTTCAGACAATCCCAGTTGATTCCAATTCAACACCAGAGTCCATTCGATCTACGATCAAGGGAATCTACACGACTTCACAAGGCGCCTTGAAGCATGCGCTCATCATTGGCGATGCTGCCGACGTTCCAGGCTATGATTCAAACCACATTTCCGGCGTTACCGATCACTATTACCGCGCCATTGACACAGATCGTTACGAAGACGATATCAACGGACCAGACATTGGCATTGGCCGTATTGCTGTCGCTAATGAAGATCAACTGAATGATGTTATCCAAAAATACATACGCTACCAAAAAGGTACTTTTAGTGATCAAACCTGGCTAAATGGCGCAGCTTTCCTCGCAACAAACGACCGCTACACAGTCGCAGAAGGCTCGCATAACTACGCCATCAGTACCCATACGGCTGCTGCGGGTTATGTCGGATTCTTTCCAGAAGCCAATCAAGCCGGTGGCGACAAAGTTTATGCCATAACGTATGACGCCTCTGACACGGACACTCAGCGCGTTCTTCAAGCTGGTCGCACTATTATTAATTACTCTGGTCATGGTGGTACAACTCTTTGGGATTCTCCAAGTGTTTCTCAAGAAGATGTTCGTAACATTACGGATCCAAACGCATTACCATTCGTTATTTCAAATGCCTGTATCACAGGTGACTTCCGAGTTCGTGAGTCTTTTGGTGAAACTTGGCAACGTCACCCAAACGGCGCCATTATGTTCTGGGGATCTATGGACAGCAGCTACTGGGATGAAGACGATATTATGGAACGCAGAATGTATGATGGTATCTACGGCAACCATCTCCAAAACTTTCATGATATTACGAGTTTTTCGTTGTCTGAAGTGTGGAAGTTTTACGGCGGCGCTGGCAAAAGCAAGTATTACTGGGAAACTTATGTGATTTTCGGTGATCCTTCCATCAATCTTCGCACAGCTTTAGTTCAAAATGTTAACGTCAACCCAACCCAACCATTTATGATTGGCTCGGGCGAAGCAAGCTACAACATTACGAATACAAACTCGCAAGCTGTCGCGAATGCACGTGTAGCCCTCATTAACGAAGACGGCGAAACTCTACAAGTGGCTTACACAAACGAAACTGGTGATATTCTTTTTACTAACGTTGAAACTTTGATTACAGCACCACAAACTTTATCGCTAGTCATCACTGGTGAAAACCTAGCGTTAGAAACGCACGAAGTTTCTGTCTTCGCTCCCGATACTGCTTTCTTAGCTGCGAAAGACTTGACTTTCAACGATCACGCTCCGGCGTTCGTTGGCAGTCTTGAAAACGTCGATGTGAGGTTTCAACTCGCTAATGTAGGCGGCGCTACTTCAGACGCGGCCGAACTGACTCTTTCAAAAGTTTCTGGACCGGTCACTGTCACAAGGTCTAATTACACAGTAGAAGCTATCGAAGCAGGCGATTCAGTTTCAGTCGAGAATGCTATTGGCTTTAAAATTGACGCAAATGCTGCCAACGGCGAGAAAGTCGTTCTCGAACTGAAAATCAAAACTGGCGAAGGTCAAGAATTTACCAAAACTCTTGCGACGGTTGTTCAACGTGGACAAATGAGTTTTGATCAATCTGATTTTGGTACAGATTGGGAAAATGGCGAAGGTGGAATCGATATCGGTGGCACTGGCGAAGTTTTCGTGACTATCAAAAACTCAGGCAGTCTGGCGATCACGAATGCTACACTTACAGCCGAAGCCGGACATTGCGTTTCCAGCGTCACTGGTGAACTCACGATTGCTTCTCTGGCTGCAGGCCAAACCATTCGAGTGGAAGCTCCACTTCAAGTGACCTTGAACAACTCTTGCCTCGCTGGCGAAACGGCTCAAGTCAAACTCGTGGGAAGCTACGAAAGTTCATTTGGAAGCTTGCCGCTAGAAAGCACGGTGCATTTTTACACTGGTAAGGTTTCGCAAATGCTCAGTTCTCACGAGAATCTTGATGTCGTCATCGTTGATAATGGAATGACAACCTTTGACATGGACATTTCGAATCTGGGCTATTTGACAGACATTGGTATCAACGTTGCTCTTGAGCATAGTTATATGAATGATATGGATGTCAGCATTGTTCACCCTGACGGAACCACCGTCATGATCCAAGGTCGTACACGCGATTTTGGCACTAGCCTTGATCAAACTTACGGATTAGATGGTACTGCGGTCGAAGGATTAGCAGCTCTAAAAGGCAAACCAATTCAAGGCAAGTGGCAGATCAAAATCCAAGATCATGCGCAAAGAGATTCGGGTAAATTGACAAAGGTTATCTTGAACCTTCGCGGATACATCCAAAAATAAGAGTGTTTACGCAGCACGAAAAGGGACCACTTGGTCCCTTTTTTTTTGCCTATGAGAACTTCACTGTTGAGGCCTGGGAAGAATTTTCATCTTCCCGGGTTGACGAGAGGTGATACAATGAATTACATGAAGTTTTAGTCGAAACGGCGCAACCTAACTTTAGATTATAATAAGGGATGTTTCTTTCATGAGAAGGCTTTTCTTTTTCATTTTTGCTTTGATTCTCACATTGAGCTCAACCGCTCTTGCTAAGCTGCCTTCCCAACAGGAGGACATTCTTGTCGAGTCACACACTCGGGCTAAAGAAATTATCGACTTTTACCCCCCCGAAAAGTTTTTCATTATCAACCTGGGCCTTTCCACGACCTCAATTTCAGCTGCCTTCCGAGCGATCTTCCCAGACGAAGCCGATCAGAATTATTATTTCCGAGATTTACCCATCCAGGGCCTCAGTAACTCTAATCTAGACGAACTAGGAAGAAATCAGTTTGACCAGTTTGTGCGGAAAGTCCTACCACCTGATTCCGTTAGAAATGGTAGAGAAGTTGTTTTCGTCCGCGTGCTCGAATTTGGCATGTCGATGGAACACTTTATGACAAGTTTATTGAATGATGGGACGGAGAACAGATTGGACGTAAAACTGCATTTCCATTTATTTAAAGCGAGCGACAGTAACTCAGTCGACTTGAAACTCAAGGCTCTATCACCGAATGTACGCCTTGTTTATGATCCCATTCTCGCAAGATTGACTAATGAAATGGGGGACGAAAATAGACTTTTTGAAACGGCGCTTTCCCGGTCGAGTCGTTATTTGCCGCTCAGACTTGAAGAATATATTAAAGTAGGCTGGCAGGGCTTAGTTACCAATCCTAAATACCGAACCCTAGATATGGAAGTCGACAAATTAGTCGGAAAAAATCGGCGCAGTTTTTTAGGGGTCTCCCGAGTGGGCCTTCGAGTGGCTTTGGTAAGATGCGCATCGATCTTTTTTTAAATATAGATTTTTGAACACTCGCTTCGCGAAATTGTCATTCAGAGCGAAGCGAAGAATCTCCTGCTCCGCCTTTCACACTCACAGTTTTCAATTCTTTGGTTGATTGGTCCGGTTCTCCCGACTTAAATTTGTCCGGGCGGTCTCGGCTGATGCAGCCTCAATGCCCAGCCAAATTCAAGTCGGCTCAACCGTCCCAGCCAACCATCGGATTAAAACTGTGACGGCGAAGCTCCGCACACGAGTGCGCCCCGCACGGGTTGCATCCGCAACAGATGCTCGAATGAGGTAACCAGTTTGGCGGAGCCTCACTGTTGGAGATTCTGAACTTTGTGAAGAGTTGGACAAAACTTCCCAGCACTGTCTCCAGAGGGGGTTGTGAGCGCAGGACGCGCGAACACCAGCGCAGCCTGGGCAGGAGCTTTGTTACAAATAAAAATCCCGGTGGTGAGACAGGCAAGCGTACCCTCTGGAGACAGTGCTGGGAAGTTTTGCCCAACTCTTCGCAAAAAACAAAAGCTCCGCCTGTGAAAGGCGGAGCTTATTTAAAACAATCCTCACTCGCGAAGCGGCCGTTCATTTATCTATATTAAATTAAGCGCCCCACTTCACCGTTTGGTCGTGGACATCGCGGAAGCATTCTGTTTTTTCCTTGGTTTTCTTATCTTCCACACAAACAAAGACAGCCACTTGTAATTTCATTTCACCCTTTTTGAGGCCACCTGTTTTTGCCGTAAACTTAAATTCTTGGTTGGTGCGATCAAAGTCTTTTAAAGTGAGTCTCTCCGGCGCACCCTTGAGGCCACCCGCATTGACCACTTTCAGATTCCATGGACCTTCATAGTTCATGACAAGATCTTTATTAGGAATGACTTTCACTTTGACATCAATGCTATCGCCATTCACTTTAACTGTCGGAGCCAAAGTAGAATGCATCTTCGTACCCTTGAAGCCAAACCCCAACATACACACCGCCAAAAGTAGAATACGCATGCCCATCTCCCTATTTTGAATTTTTATATTCGTTGATCCGCTGAACACTGATAACAAATGGCATCATTTCGACTTTGCCAATGACCGTTTGCAGCTGTCCCAAACCGTGAACCATTATCTCAAAATCGAGTCGACCTGTCATATCTGAGCCAACCTCAATCTGGGCGCGGTTTATGTTCGCCCCCGCCATAGATATCGCTGTCGAAATCTCGCCCAAAATACCCGGCTTGTCCTGCACCATCACGCGGATGATTGCGGCGTGGCCGAGCTCGGTGGACTCAACGCTACGCCAATTCACAGGGACTTTCCTTTGCGGATCTAAGTCTAAAGATCGCGCGCAATTGCCGCGATGCACGGTGACTCCGCGCCCACGGGTGATAAAACCGACCATTTCTTCGCCCGGAAGCGGATTGCAACATCGTGCGTAGTGCACCAAAATGTTGTCAATTCCGGAAACAGAAACGCCGGATTGTATTTTCTTCGACTTACCTTTGAACTTCGCCTGAGTTGTGGACACAATTTTTTTGTCATCTATCGGCTTAAAGGATGTCGGATATGCACGACGCAGTAAGCCATCAATGTCAATTTTGCCATAACCTATTTCGACTAAGAAATCTTCAAAGTTGCCTTCACGAGCCGTTGACACTAAATGATCTTTTTCTTTCGGAGTATTTTCAATAGAATCGAAACTCTTACCAATCAGACTGAGTTGCTGCGAAAGTAACTGCTTGCCCATCTCACGACCGCGTTCGCGTTGCTCAATCCTTAAAAAAGCCCTGATTTTGTTCTTGGCCTTTGAAGTATAAACGTAGTTCATCCAGTCTTTGCTAGGCTTCTGATTCTTCGATGTAATGATTTCGACAATGTTACCGGACTTCAGCAACGTCTTAATCGGCACCATGCGACCATTGATTTTTGCACCAATCGTTTTCGAACCTAGATCCGTGTGCACATTAAAAGCAAAGTCTAGACAACTGGCTTTCATAGGTAAGGCAATGACATCACCTCTGGGAGTAAATACAAAAATTTCTTCATCAAAAAGATCAACCTTTACCGCTTCCAAAAACTCATTTGGATCTTGCAGTTCGGTCTGCCACTGCATCATCTGGCGTAGCCAGGAGAATTTCTGCAAATCGGCTTTATTGTATTGCGCGTGGCCTTTTTGTTTGTAAGCCCAGTGCGCCGCGATACCAAGCTCGCTAACTTCATGCATACCTCGTGTCCGGATCTGAATTTCGGCCGGATCGCCCTCAGGCCGAACGACGGTAGTATGAAGCGACTGGTAAAGGTTCGGCTTCGGCATGGCAATATAGTCTTTAAAACGGCCCGGCATCGGGCGCCACACGGAGTGCACCACGCCCAACGCCTCGTAACACTCTTTCACAGAATTCACGATGATACGAAACGCGAACAAATCGAAGATATCTTCAAAGTCCATTTGCTTTTCGGACATTTTTTTATAAATCGAAAAGAAATGTTTTGGCCGGCCATAGACTTCAAAATCCGTCAGGCCATACTTAGCCAAATTCTCTTTCAAGATATCAATGACTTCGTCAATGTAAGATTGACGGGCCTCTCGCTTCTTAGCCACGTTCTTTTTAATTTCGGCGTAAACTTCAGGCTTCAGCTGTCGCAAACATAAGTCTTCGAGTTCACTTTTGATTCCGTAAATACCCAGACGTCCCGCAAGTGGCGCGTAGATTTCAACGGTCTCCAAGGCAACTCGTTGGCGTTTTGTCGTCGGCAAGTGATCTAGCGTTCTCATATTATGAAGGCGATCAGACAGTTTGATCAAAATCACGCGTAGGTCTTTAGCCATAGCCACGATCATTTTGCGGAAGTTTTCCGCTAGTCTTTCCTGCGTGGAACTAAAGCGGATCTTCGATATTTTCGTAAGTCCATCAACGAGCTCCGAAACTTCTTCACCAAAACTCTCTTTGACCTCGGCAAGTGTCACTTCCGTGTCTTCGACGACGTCGTGCAGAATCGCCGCAACGATGGACGCGCGATCAATGCGAAGTCCCGTCAGAATATTCGCGACAGTAAGTGGATGCGTAATGTAAGGTGCGCCGGTTTGTCTGGTTTGGTTACGATGGGCGACAGCGCCAAATTCATAGGCCCGCTGTACAACTGCGATATCTTCTGGCGGCATATATTTTTTTAGATTTGCATCCAAATGTCGCCATGCTTCCTCTGGATCATCGAAGTCAATCGGATCAGCGGATCTTTTTGCAACTTTAGGCGGTTTCTCCGACAAGCACCTTCTCCACTTAAAGTTGGACCATATTTGCTTTTAGCTGATGGAACCAACTGGCGGTGTCAAACTCTTGCAGAAGTTTTTGACAATGTTGCTTGGCATCTTCAGAACTCATCTGACTCTTGTCACCATCAATGACAATGCCGCGAAGTTCTTTATATGCTGTTTCCAGATCATTGTTGATAATAAATTCATGATAATGCAGTGCTGACTCAATCTCTTTCTTCGCAGTATTAATCCGGCGCCAGCGTTTATCCAAGGTGTCTGTCCCGCGCTTCTCTAAACGATTCCAAAGTGACTGGGCCGTCGGCGGTAAAATAAAAATAGAAACCGCATTGTCGAGGTATATCCGAGCATTCGTCCAACCCTGAACATCTATTTCAAGGATGGGAACGCGGCCTTTATTTTGAATTCTTTTGAGTTCGTCCACGCCGGTGCCTTTGAGGTCGCCAAACACTTCAGCCCATTCCAACATTTCGTTTCTTTTTACACGATTTCGAAATTCTTCTTCCGAAATAAAATGATAATCAACGCCGTCTTGTTCGCCATCACGGCGTTTGCGGGCGGTATAACTCACTGTAAACTCTAGGCTGGGATTTTCTTGCACAAGGCGTCTGTTCAGGGTGGTTTTACCCGTACCTGAGGGAGCTGAAATGACGAATACTTTTCCTTGATATCGCAATGTGATCTCTCAATTCGGCATTCAGTTTAGCTACACCCTTTTGACAAAAGCTGCAGTAGTTTTGTTATCGGGAGGGTCTGCGCCACCTTAAGCAGGTCGAGTATGTTTTTCCTGGCTGGTTTTTTAGGCATAACCATTTAATAATACAGTTTTTTGTTAGGCACCGGGACCTGTAGCCGTTTGAGTTTGGACCACTTATGGAATACTATCAGACTCAGAAATGCCCTTTGAAAGGCGGTCAAATAAGATGACGGTGGAAAGCAGCGCCTCTTCATTACCAAAATACCTTCAAGTCTACTGTTCCGAACAGGACTATAGCCTATACACGCCACGCGACCACGCCGCATGGCGATATATCATGCGACAGAATCGAGCTTTTTTTCAGAAGCATGCCGTACACATTTACTTAGAAGGCCTGAAGAAAACCGGAATCCCCATCAACCGCATCCCCCGAATCTCGGACATGGACACCTGTCTCGGTGAGTTTGGTTGGGGTGCCGTTCCCGTGTCAGGATTTATTCCACCTTCCGCTTTCTTGGATTTCCAAGCCCGTAGAATTCTTCCGATCGCGACGCAAATGCGGCGTGTCGAAAATATCGCTTACACGCCTGCACCCGATATTGTGCATGAAGCCGCAGGGCATGCGCCCATCATCGCTGATAAACATTATCGCCAATACCTCGCCAACTACGCTGCTGTTGCTCAAAAGACGATTATGTCGCGTGAAGATTTGGAGGTTTACGAAGCGATTCGAAGGCTGTCCGATATCAAAGAAAACCCCGCGACATCGCAAGCCGAAATCGACCAAGCAAATATCGAACTCGACAAGGCCTACAGCAACCTCAGCTTCACTAGCGAAGCGACGAAGGTCGGTCGCATGGCATGGTGGACGGTTGAATATGGTCTGATCCAGACGGCAGAGGAATTGAAAATTTTCGGTGCTGGACTTTTATCTTCTGTTGGTGAAAGTCAGTTTTGCTTATCTTCCCAAATCAAAAAAGTTCCCATGAGCCTGGATTGCGTGAATGTCGGTTACGATATCACCAAACCTCAACCTCAGCTCTTTGTGGCGCAGTCATGGGAACATCTTTCTGCAGTATTGCAAGAGTTCTCCAATACGCTTAGTTTTACGATTGGAGGAAAATACGGTCTTGATATGGCTATTAGAGCCGAGACGGTGAACACGGTCGTACTGGATACGGGTGTAGAAATCAGTGGTTATCTAAAATCATACGAACTCGATCAAAACGGGCATCTCACCTTCATTGAATATGACGGCGCCACGCAACTTAGCTGCGAGGGGGAAGAAATCGCACGACGAGATCCCGGCACGTCTCGCGCAGGAGCCTCATCACCACTGGGACGGTTGCACGGGCAAGAAAGCGCCTTGATTCAAAAACATCACACCCAGACTTTGGGACTCGGGAACGTCGGCGATGCAGTCGACTTGATGTACGTGAGCGGCTATCGAGTTGTCGGAAAATTAGAACGAATGCACTGGCATCATGATCACCTGATGTTTCTCGATATTTCACAGGCCAAATGCATGACTCCGCAAGGGACGGAACTTGATATTGTCAGAAATTATCGCGTCGCCTTCGGCGAAAAAGCGACATCTGTTTACGGCGGCGCCAGCAGCCGCGATAGCTTTGGCGATTATGACATGGGTAAGGCTTCGACTAATCCTGGACCGACTTCGTTGAGTGATCGCGATCATTGGCTGGGAGACATTTATCAGTCAGTTCGCAGTACGCGTGAAAACGTGAATAGCAAATTTTCAACTCTCGAAATCAAGTGCAAGACGGTTTTAGAAGAGTTCCCTACCGAGTGGTTGTTGGGTTTAGAAATCATCGAAGCCGCTCAACAGTTTTTCGGCAAACACCCGAGTGACACGCCTATACTCAAAGATATTCAGAATGTTGTCCTCGCCAATACCGATCACAACACGACGAACCGAGAACTGATCCGACGAGGACTTGAACTTCTGCCTGTACCGGATTAGAGTCTTGATATGGAAAGTATAAATTTTGTCGTGCATCTCTTTTCTGGCGTTGGCTTTGTGGTCATTATTTATTTGTATTTGGTCAGCCGCAAAAGACACAGACTGGTGAACGAGTATTTAAATGTCGCCATCGACCCAACTGCAAAAAAGCAGCTCGCCCAGGAACCTCAACTTTTTCTAAAGCAGTTTTGTCGCGCTTTCGACATCCCTATGGATCAGACCTCAATCACCAAGTCTGAGATCTCCAGGATAGACGCCTCACCGTGGATTCGAGCCCATCTCCAACTCGGCATCCAGAAGGTGATCTGCAGTTCTCATGCTGATCACATGCTCGTCCAAGTAGAGTTTAGAAACAATAATGAAGTCTCTAAGTTAAACTTAGATAAACTTAAAGCTTCCCTTGGTCCACAGGCAGAGATAAAATTAGGATAGCCCCCACGCTCGAATATTCAGAGGTCCATTATGATGAGAATGCTGATTTTATTTTGCACACTTTTTACAGTCATAAGCTGCCAAACGACATCGAAAGTAGCTTCCCTTGAAAAGTTCAAAAACGTCAAGCTTGACGGACAGACGCCAACGCAACTTGCCATCGACGTCGCCTCCGAGCGCGGTACGGAAAGCATTCAATATGTAAGCCAGCTGATTACAAAGCGCAAAGCATGGCCGCAAGTCTATCCAACTATTGTGAACCGGATCGAAAAAAATAGAAAATACTCGCAAGTCGAACTTTTCAATTTGGCGATGCTTTACCAATCTGGCCCAGGCGAAGCGAATACGTCCTTTGTGCAAAATCTTTTGGCCAGTTCCGATTCATTTATGAATAAACTTGGCTGGTATATAGCCGCTTCAAAACCATCCCCCAAAATTGCCTTAGTCTTAGATAATGCATTATCCACAATTTTAACGAATAGCAACTCGTCGCGACTGCATGAGCCGATGATGGCTATGGCAGTCAGTCAGAATAATTTACGCAGCGCCTACAGCATCATGCGCCAAAGTCTCATGCAAACAGGTATCGAGCAGTTTGCAGAAGCCATGATTCATTTAAACCCAAGTCAAGCTTCCGAAGATTTTTTGGAGTACCTCAATCTAGCCCCAACGGAAGAGCTCCGCCAACTTACGATTAGCAGCGTCAATGTTACCACTTGCCAAATTATCCTCATGCATATGCAAAAATCTCCTCCATCCATTCATAATCCAAAATTTCAGCAGATTTTTGTTTTTGCCGTGGCTCGAAACCAATCCCTTTCGGAAATGGCAGCGGGCGTCCTTGAATCGCAATTTACAAGAAATCGTCGATATTTAGCGGCTCTTCTCGCGCGCACGCCTGAGTGGTTACAGATAGCTTATGTTGAAGACGCGAAACACGACATGACTGCGCATAAAAAATTATTTTTGACCGATTTGCGCAACACCACACCACATGAAGATGTCGTTTTCGAAATTAACTCTTCAATGCGTTAACTTGCTGCAAAAAATACTCTGACACGAGATCACTGACCTCGGTATAAAACGGTAATGTCAAATGAGTTGCATTTTGTACAACGGCACCTTGTGTGCCTGGTAAACGACGTAACAAACCCTCGTAACACTCTTTGCTCGCAACTCGATCCTCCGAGCCATAAATTAATAGTGTCGGAACTGGGCAAGGTCCACTTACCGAAGTCAAATCCGATAGCATTTGGTCGACAAAAGCATACATTTTAAAACCAGGGGCCTTTTTCTTTAGTCGAACGGGCATTTCCCCTCGCTTGAACGGCCCAAATGGCGGAACAAAATCCCACCAATCATATTGATCGAACCATTGCCTAACGCGTGCGTCCATTGCACTCAAAGTCAGTTCGCGCCCCACCAAGGGCCAAATGACTTTCGCATGTGTCGGCGTCGAAATGATCGCCGTCGCTTTGACTCCATAGGTTAACAAATAATTTAAATTCTGAATTACTATTGCTCCACCGAAGCTATGGCCGACGACAAAAATATGGGGAGCTTGATAGCGTTTGATAAATTCTGAAAACGCATCGGCCATGCACTCCGCGATGGTTTCACTGTCCAACGTAGACGAACTGTTTCGCCCATGACCATCAAGATCAAAAGTGAAGATATTGAATCCGGCATCCAGCCACCGACGAAACATATGAACGTATGGGTAAAACGCATCGCTACCGAAACCATGCAAAAAGAAAATAACGGGACGATTCTCGGAAGGTTTACCAATATAATGCGCCTCGACCTCGCCGGTCTGGCGAGAGCGTTTGTAGACATGCCTGTCAACGGAAAATGTTCGGTTTCTCAACCAAGCAAAAAAAGTTTTCTTATACCTTGGAGTTCGCAACCTTACGCCTGCCTCTTATGCAATCAATTGACCTTTAGCAAGAATAGCCCTAGCATTTTCATAACACAATGTACTTTTAGCCATTAGACCGAAGAGAAGGAAGACATGCAAGCAAGCATGGTCACGAACATTCAGCAGTACTTGCGTGATTATGGTTGGACATTCCAACCGGTAAACGATCAAAGCTTGTTGACGGGGTGGCAGGGCAAGAACGGCCGCTTTCCACTCGAAATTAATATTAATGAAACCTGGATCCAGCTTCGTGTGAGTCCGCTCATTCATCTTGAGTTTCGCGGCAAACCTTATGCTGAACTCGCCCGCTTTCTTTTGCAACTAAACGTCTCCACTCGACTCGTAAAAATATCCATGGAGCGTGGTGGCGATATCGAAATTTCTATGGAAGTCTTTCGTCACAATTTTGATTACCAGCAATTTTGTCGTGCGTTAGGAATTCTCGGTTATTATGCTGATACTATTTTTGATGAAATCGCATTGCACTATTCCAAACTATCTCGAAACGTCATTCGCGACTCCCTCTGTTAGACTGCCCCGCCCCACCTGCAAATTTGGCTACTAAAGTATTTTATCCTTTGGTTTCAGCTGTTTACGTCTATGCTGATTTGGCCTTTTTAAGTTCTAACCGATGGGAATATTAAGATTTTCTGTGTTCTTTTAGGACTTAGGATCGTTTCGTGGATATACCTGCAAAATTAGGCCCGTATCAGATCATGGAGAAGATTGGCTCCGGTGGTTTGGGTCGCGTTTACAAAGCAATTGACCAACGCACTGGTCAAACCGTTGCGATAAAATTTCTGCATGAGAAGTTTGCCAATAACCGCAAGCTCCTGGGGATTTTTCATCGCGAGCTACTGATTGGATCACGTCTTCAGCATAAACATATCGTTGAGTTCGTCGATGCCCATTTCGATCCACCATTCTGCTTCATCGTATCCCGATTTATTGATGGATGGTCGGGACATTCCTTCTTAAAGATCGTCAAAAAAGTTCCACCCCTTGTCGCACTTAGTATAGTGATCGATATGATGCAAGGCATTGATTATCTCCATCTTCACGAAACAGTACATTCGGACTTATCTGCCGCCAACTTTCTTATAGAAAAGACCGGTCGCGTTCTGGTGACAGACTTTGGATTAGCAGCCGAAGAAAACATCGAAGATTATAAGAACTTCATGGTCGGTACACCAGGGTATTACTCGCCCGAACACATCACGAACAATCCACTAACACCGGCCACAGATATTTACTGTGCGGGGCTTATTTTATTTGAGCTCATCACTGGTCGCAAGGCAGTTCCACCTTCTGCCAACACCAAAAAAGTTTTGCACTATATGAAGCGCATCCCCTTCGGTTTGATACGCTGTTCAGATAAAAAAATGGAAAAGGCGCTGCGCACCATGTTGAAATCGGCTCTCCATCCTAACCCTAGAAAGCGCATGAACAGCTCAGAGCAAATGATGTTGGCCTGCTATCAAATTCTCAAATTTTATAATATTCGATTTGCCCGGTACGCGATTAAGCAGTATTTGCAGGATCGCGGGCTCGTCCGTCAGACAACGGTTGCTGCTCCACAGGATATATATCGCGGTGCCGCTTAACAATCCGGGGACACCCGACTGATTACAAATTAAAAAAGCCTGCTGAAGTCAGTCAGCAGGCTTTTTTAATTCGTAATCAGTCGGGTGTCCCCGGATTAATTTCTAGCGACTGTGATATCCTCTGGGTTCAATAGGTTTTCTATTGATGCGCCCATCACGGAATCAATCTGAACAACTTGTTCCAGAATCCCTGAAAACGTGTCGTATACCCACCCTGTCACTAGTGGCGAATCGCCTTCTTTCCATGCTTGTTTGACAATTTCAGTCTGCGCAATGCGTTTGGCGCCGGACATAACATTGTAACGCGCTAATGCTTTGACTTTGTTTTCCAAACTTTCAAATTCGTCCAACTTCGCCTGATAAAAGTCACGTGTTTTCCTAGCCGTCTGCAACCAAACTTCGGTATGCGGGATCGAGCAACCTGTAATGGCCGCCTGTAAACCACCACAGCCAGTATGTCCGCACATAACGATAATTTTGACCTTCAAAACGGCTACGGCGTACTCTAAAACGCTCATTGCGCTTTCATCTTGAGGCGTAAAAATATTGGCAACATTGCGATGGACAAACAATTCACCTGGCTGGGAGCCAGTGATATCTTCCGCAGGCACCCGACTATCGGAGCAACCGATCCAAAGCACCGTAGGCTGTTGCCCACTACGCATCTGTGAAAAGAAATTGGGATTCTTCTCAGTCTTTTCTTTGACCCAGGCCTGATTGCTCATGATGATGTGTTTAAGTCGATTCACGAGCTGTCCGTTTCACGCGTAAGCGAAAATTAGGTTGTTTTCCTTCAAGATCTTTCGTTTCCAAACGAATTTCTTTGAAACTGGCCACTTCTTGGAACTCTTGGATTGCATCGTAAATATCACGATCAATATACATGGCGCGACTAGCGTCTATGGTCACAGACGCTCCAACAGGAATCGAATTCAATAATCTTCGCAGAAAAACCTTGTTAGCGAATGACACATCTTTCGTGAACTTGATGAGATAGTCCGATCTATCCGTCACGACGGTGATGGCACCGTGGTAGTTTGTTTTGGCGATCATCGCTAAGCCTACAACTATACCCAAAGACACCCCAATCAAAATATCAGAAAATACCACTCCAACCACAGTGACTAGAAAAGGCAAAAACTGATCCATCCCTTTGCGAAAATATGCCGCAAACATTTGGGGTTGAATCAATTTGTAGCCAATCGCGAAAAGAACCGCTGCCAAAGCCGCTAGGGGAATCTTATTGAGATAGGGTACCAGCAAAAACAGTGAAACCAAAAGCAAGACGCCATGTACGACAGACGCCAGTCGAGATGTTGCTCCCGCATAAACATTGGCCGAGGTGCGAACAATGACAGATGTTATAGGAAGTCCACCTAATAGACCGCTAATACTGTTTCCAATGCCTTGCGCAAATAATTCTCTGTTCGTGTCTGAGATGCGGCGCTGAGGGTCCATTCTGTCGGCCGCCTCCACACTCAGCAAAGTTTCTAAACTACCTATAACTGCAATTGTGAACGCTACTCCAAGAACTTTTACGTTGGTTAAAGTTTCCCAGCCTGGAAACTGGAAACCATCGCCAAGAAGAGCCATTCCGGTCGCCGGAATTTGCACGAGGTGCATGGGGTCCATTATGAAGTTTGGAAAAAAGGAGTTGAGCGATTCGCTAATCATCGTACCGCCGACAACCGCAACGAGTGGTGCCGGAATCAATTGCAACAAAGGCACGGCTTTGAATTTTTTCTGAAGTTTTGGCCAGAAGATCATTAAGAATAAGGAAACAATAGTGATGAATACAATGGGTCCTGAAAAAGTTTTAATACTTAATAAAATCTCGGAAATCGTGTTTTCTTTATTGGTCACTTGAAAGAAAGCCATATCGCCTTCATAGTCAAAGTCTCGTCCGAGCGCGTGCGGAATCTGCTTTAAGACAATGATAATACCTATCGCCGCCAAAAGTCCCTTCACGACACTGTTGGGAAAAAATCCAGAAAAGCGCCCTGCTCCGAAAAAACTAAAAATAATCTGAATAAGGCCTGACAAGACGACGGCCGCGAGAAAAGTTTGCCAACTACCTAAGTCGGCTATTGCTGCGATGACGATAGCTGTCAATCCGGCAGCGGGACCTGAAATACTGAGCTGTGATCCCGATAAAAAAGCTACGACTGTGCCGCCAATAATTCCGGCGATGAGGCCTGAGGAGATAGGAGCATTGGATGCTAAGCTAATTCCTAAACACAATGGCAAGGCGACCAGGAAGACAACAAAACCCGCAGGTATGTCTTTTCGAAGATTACTGAGAATATTCACGAAGATCTCCGAGATTGGTCCATGGTTGAGATTAGGACCCTATCATACTTATTTTGCGAACTTATTCAACCGCAACCCGCCGAAAATACCCCTCATTTTACGAAACAAATGCAATTTTTGTCAGTAATTCTAATAATTTTTTAACATTCGAAGACGTTCAGAAAGATGCGTCTGCCGCATCAAACTATCTTTGGTTTGCACGGCTTTTCGAAGTGCCCTCTTCTCGCCAATAAATACGGCCAGCTCTCTGCCCCGCGTCAGTCCGGTGTATGCCAAATTTCTTTGGAGCATGACATAATGCTGCATCGTGAAGGGAATGATGACAACTTTGAACTCACTGCCCTGACTTTTATGTATGGTGATAGCATAGGCAAGTTGAAGATCATTCACATCTTGTGAACTATAGTAAACAACCCTATCGCCAAACGTCACGACCAACTTTCCACCATCGACACCAACATTTTGAATAAAACCGATATCGCCATTGAAAACGCCGAGATCATAATTGTTCGAACATTGAATGACTTTATCGCCTGCACGAAACGTTATCTCTCCCCGGATCAACTGCGGTACATCTTTACGTGGTGGATTGAACATACTTTGGAGAACTTGATTGATGCGCTTAGTTCCCAAATCACCCCTGTTCATAGGCACAATCACCTGCACATCGCGAACGGGATTAAATCCCATATCTTTTAGGGCCCCGCTAAGAATACTCTCCAACTTCTGGATGACTTCATTGGAATTCGGGCACTCCAAAAATTGTAAATCCACTTTCCCTTCGATCTGCAACTGGTCGGGAAGGTTTGCAAACTCAGGCATTTCACCTTGATTGACGCTGTGAGCCCCCGAAATAATATAAGAGCCTTTGGCTTGGCGAAAAACTTCCGTTAATTTCAAATATTCAATACAAGTGGATTCGATCAAATCCTGCAGAACGTTTCCAGCCGATACCGCCGGAAGCTGATCTACATCGCCTACCAAAATGACTTGCGTATGCGCGGACAGCGCTCCCAAAAGTGCCGCCGATAATTTTATGTCCAGCATGGAAGCTTCATCAATAATCAGCGTATCTGCCACGATAGGATTATCAGCGTTCTTGCCAAAACCTTCTGGCCCCCACTCTAACAATCTATGGATGGTTTGCGCCTGCTCGCCACCCGTTACTTCACTCATGCGCTGTGCGGCCCGTCCAGTGGGAGCGGCCAAAACAACGGAACGCCCCATCGCTTTCGCTAAGCGAATGACGGCATTGACGGTCGTTGTTTTCCCAACACCAGGGCCACCCGTCAGCACGAAAAATTTTGCTGCGGCAGAAAGCTCGATAGCTTGCATTTGTTGCTTACTGAGCTCGATTTTGGCGGCATTGGTGTATCGGTCCAACCAATCCTGTACCCGCGTCAAATCCGCTCGCAATGGGGTCTGGCAAAGCTTCGTCACTTGTTTAGCGACTTCCACTTCGGCCTCTAGAAGCTCGGTTAAATAGACTATTCGCCCCTCATCCGACAAATGCTTGGTCACGACAATTGTAAGCATGGCTTCCAACTGCTCTAGACAAGTTTCCATGCGCGCATTGACATCAGCATGATTCAACCCAAGAAGTTCGTGTAATGCATTTTCAACTTGTTCAACCGTTTGGTAACAATGGCCTCGTTCAGATGCGAGCTGCATAACATAGACTATGGCGGCCTTGACTCGTTCTGGTGAGTCCGGCTCAATTCCAATGGATTGAGCTATTTTATCGGCTTTTAAAAAGCCTATACCACGCACATCGAATGCCAATTGATAAGGATTACGACTGATGATTTGAATGGCTTCAGCGCCATAAAGGTCAATTATTCGCTTCGAATAAGCTGGCGAAATTTGATAGGTGTTGAGAAATAAAAGGACTTCTTTTATCGCTGCTTTTTCTCGCCACGCTTCGATAATAACTTTTATTTTCTTCCGACCGAGGCCCTCAACTTGATGCAGCTTATGGGGTTCATTGTCCAGTATTTTGAGGGTTTCTTTGCCAAAGACTTCCAAGATTTTATCGGCAGTCTTGTCGCCGATTCCCTTGAACATTCCGGATGCGAGGAAGCGTTTGATTCCCAGGATAGAATCCGGCTCCATCGCCACACTTCGGATAATCTCAAACTGCTTTCCGAAAGTTGGGTGGCGTTTCCATTTGCCGAAAAGCTGATAGTTCAAACCAACTTGTGTGTCCGGCAATATTCCCACGGCTGATATGTCAACCCCGCCTTCCAATGCCCGCATCTTAAGAACAGACCAGCCGTTCTCTTCATTGCGATAGGTGACCCTTTGCAGTTCGGCCTTAATCTCATCTATGGCAGGACCTAACGACAATACAGGGCTCTCCTTAAGAACTGACCAGGGGAATGAGTAAATGGCATTAAAACCTAAGGCTCAAGTGGGCACAAGCGACTTTAGAAAAATTGTAACCATTTGATATTTCTCTCTAATTTAGCCCCAAATTCTTTTTCGTCGTGGGAGCTGCCTGTAATTTAAAGTTCACCTATGTCATTTGCCGAACGAAGGTAGGAAGCAAGAGAGAAAGACTATAGGAGGAACTTTTTTATGAGACTTCAGTATGCGTTCAAGAACATGAATGGCCATCCCAAGATCTTAGAGCACTTCGAGGAAAGACTCGAACAAAAAATCGGAAAATACACTGATGAGATATCGCTGGTCGAACTTGTCATTGATAAAAATAAACATGATTTTCGGCTAAGTTGTTCTATTTCGTCTGAACACGGTTTCTCAACTCATACCAATATCACCGCAAAGGACGTCTGGGCTGGTATCGATCAATTACTTCACAAAATAGGCGTACAGGCATCTAAACGTAAAACTCTTCTTAAGGATCATCAGAATCACTATCGACAAAGACACAATGATAGTCGGCAGTTTTTTATACCGGAAGACAATGCCATCGATGCCGAAGACATTATGAAGTACGAAGAGACTGCCAGCAAGCTGCGCAAGGCCTCTTAGTTTTTTTAGCCCATTAATCTTAGCGGCCCCTCCTACACAGAGGGGCTTTTTTAGTTCGGGCGTCCGCGCCCAGCGTAAATCCAGTCGTGCTGAGATTGGTGCCGTACCGAAAACGACGTAGACACTTTCGCCTTCTCTCCCAACACTCCAAAAAAAACCGCCGGCGTGCGAGCCCGCAGTACAGGAAGCATAAAGTACTCTTGTGGCAAACCACTCCGCAAATAATTCCAAAACATTTTCAAATGACCCATTGCCTGCGGTGAAGCTTCAACTGTGAGCAAGCTCTGGCATATTCCGTTCGCTCGAACAGACAGTTTTTCGTACAAAGTCTGCCACTTTTCGACGTCCGCTCCACAACAACCCGCCTCCATGGCCTCTGCCGCCATATCAATAAAAGCCTCTGGGCAGCCAGTGTCGACAGCCCTCGTTACGCTGTCATGCAGAAGTAACCAAACAGCTAAGGACCAATATAACGTCTGATGTGAAAGATCTAGCGACTTGCTTGCCTTAATTTCTGAAAAAATCCAGGGATTCCGAAGGGCACCACGTCCAACTATGACACTTTCGCACTTCCAGCCTTGATGTTGTGATGCGAACTGCTGCCAACTATTGATATCTCCCGAACCGCGCACTGGAAAAGGCAATTCATCACTGGCAAAATTTATGAGATTCCAATCCGCCAATCCTGTGTATCCATCTTTTCTCGTGCGGCCGTGGACCACTACCCGCTTACAAGCGATATCTTTCAAAGAACTCGTCAACTGCGAAAATCGACTAGGATCTTCAACCCCCGTGCGCATTTTCACGGACAGTTTCTCCGGGCCAATTTCACCGACAATTGCCTCGACAAATCTGCGAAACTTCTCAGTTTCAGCCAATAAGGAACTCCCCGCGCCATTGCCAAAAACAGTTGGTGAAGGACATCCACAGTTCAACTCAACCTCTTCCGTATACTGCAAAAAATACTTAGCGATATCTACGAAATCTTGAGGTGAACTCGCCATAATCTGGGGAGTCGCTCGGTAGGGTGTCAAAGATTTGAGTTCGAATATTTCCGGAATAAATAGAGGAGATATTCTTTTGGCGGGAAAACCGCGCGTGACTCGCAAAAAGGGAGTGCTGCAGAAATCAAATGGCGAAGCCAAGCTAAACCAAATCCTTGCAGGAAAGGTCGTAACACCGTGCATCGGTGCAAGGCCGATGGAAATCTCGGACATTAGATAAGCTCTAGTACGTTATTAGCTGGACGTGCAATCACCGCTCTCTTGCCACGCAAAACGATGGGTCGCTGCATAAGCTCAGGGTGTGTATGAATCGCTTGGACAATCAGCTTCGCAGAGTTAGGTTTAACTTTAAGCGTCTTGTATGCTGCCTCGTTGGTCCGGATCAGTTCACTTACATCACCATCCAGGGCTTCAACAATTTGGTTAAGTTCAGCTGTTGAAAGAGGATTTTTCAAGTATTCCACCAATTCAAATTTCACGCCTTTAGCTACGAGTAAGGAGACCAGTTCGCGGCTCTTGCTGCAGCGCGGATTATGAAAAACTTTGAATGGCACCGGCATTTAAACTCTTTTCAAGTTCATGTAGCGCCTATTTTTCTGAATAGCGCCTGATTCGGTTAAACGTTTGATCTTGTCTTCCTCGTAATCAGAGAAGTTACCCTCAAACCAAGATATCTTGCCATCACCTTCAAACGCCAAAATATGTGTAGCAACGCGGTCCAAAAACCAACGATCATGGCTGATCACCACAACGCAGCCAGCATAATTAATCAACGCTTCTTCAAGTGCGCGTAAAGTATTGACATCCAAATCATTGGTAGGCTCATCCAGCAAAATAAGATTAGCCTGTTCTTTCAGAAGATTTGCTAACTGCAATCGATTGCGTTCGCCACCCGAAAGGATTTCTACTTTTTTCTGCTGATCATTTCCGGAAAAATTAAATCGACCAACATAGGCACGTGAATTCACTTCTCGTTTACCTAGCTTTATAGTCTCTTGCCCATCGGTGATCGCTTCCCACACGGTTTTGTTGCCATCCAAGCTCAAGCGCGATTGTTCCATGTAGCCGAGTTTTACCGTCTCACCGACAGTTAGCTCTCCCGAATCAGGCTTATCCTCTCCGGCCATCAACCTAAAAAGCGTGGTTTTACCCATACCATTCGGACCGACAACGCCGATGATGCCGCCTGGCGGCAAATTAAAATTCAACTTATCGAAGAGAACTTTATCACCGTAAGATTTACTGAGATCTTTCGCTTCAATCACGACTTTCCCAAGTCTGGGGCCCGAAGGAATATAAATATGCAGATCTTCTGCAACCTTTTCATGTTCTTCTTTCAACATGCTCTCGTAAGCAGAAATGCGCGCCTTATTTTTGGCTTGGCGAGCGCGAGGCGACATCTGAATCCATTCCAGCTCTTTCTGAAGGGTTTTACCGCGTTTATCTTCGGCATTGCTTTCATCGGAAAGGCGTTTTTGCTTTTGATCAAGCCAAGATGAGTAGTTACCCTTCCATGGCACGCCATGCCCACGATCCAACTCCAAAATCCAGCGCGCGACATTATCCAGAAAGTAGCGATCATGCGTCACCGCGATAACTGTTCCTTTATATTGCTGCAAATGGCGTTCAAGCCAGTGGACGGACTCCGCATCCAAATGGTTGGTAGGTTCGTCCAAAAGCAAAATATCAGGTTCTTGCAAAAGCAATTTACAGAGAGCCACGCGCCGACGCTCACCACCGGAAAGATTATCGACAAGTTGATCGGCAGGCGGACAAGTCAAGGCCTCCATCGCATAGTTCAATCGATCGTCCAAAGTCCAAGCATCCAATGCATCTAATCTTTCTTGTACGTCCGCCTGGCGTTTCAAAACTTTTTCCATCTGGTCGTCAGACATAGGTTCCGCGAAGCTTGCGTTGATTTCGTCGAATTCTTTGAGAAGGACGGCAACTTCACCTGCTCCTTCACGCACAATTTCTCGAACGGTTTTTCCAGATTCCAAGTACGGTTCCTGAGGTAGAAAACCGACCGTGTAACCGTCTGACAAATGCACTTCCCCAAGGAACTCTTTATCTACACCTGCCATGATGCGCAGAAGTGTACTTTTACCGGATCCATTAAGACCTAAAACGCCTATCTTGGCGCCGAAGAAAAATGATAAATAAATATCCTTCATGATTTTCTTCTGCGCGACTGTTTTACCCACGCCAACCATAGAAAAAATTATCTTTTCGCTCATCTCTCATCCTTCAAAAAAGTAAAATCTATAAATTTTTAACTCTGCAAACTTTTGTACGCGAGTTCGTAGACATTCTTGGACAAATTCTTGACCGCCAGTATGCGCTCCAACTGAGCTCGAGCCAAATCCTGCCTGAAGTCATCTAACTTCTTCCAGCGCAGTAGTCCGGTCACCATTCGAGCCCCTACTTGGGGATTCTTTGCGTCTAGCTCTATAACTTGATCCGCCAAAAATTGATATCCTGAACCATCCGCAGCATGGAAGTAGTAAGGGTTTGCTCTAAAGAACGTTCCTATCAAAGAATAAACGTTGTTAGGATTGGTGAGTTTAAAGGCTGGATGCGTGACTAAACCTTTGATTTCACTAAGAACCGTAGGAGAGTCTGCCGCTGCTTGCAGCGCAAACCACTTATCAACGACCAATGGCTCTTGCTTCCATTGCTCAAAAAAGGCCTCCAAAAATTCAGACTTTCGCTTCGAGCGATTATTGACAAGCGCTTCCAATGCGGCGAGCTTGTCGGTCATATTGTTAGCTTTTTGAAACTGCTCTTCAACGACGTTAGCATAGGTTTTTCCGAGCGTGGCCAAATACGATAAGTAGCAGTTCTTCAATGCTCTCGCCCCAACTGCGGCGGTCTCATATTCATAGGGTCGGTTTGTTTTAAGCTTTTCATACTGAGCCATCATTGTTTTTTGATTATGTTCTGCCAACGTTCGCCTTAGGTGCTGATGGGCTTGATAAACACCTTCGACATCGTAAACGTCAAGTTGATCCAAAAGATAAGCTTGCGAAGGAACTCTCAAAAGGCGAGATAAGAGTTCAGGATCATTGTTGTCCTGGCTCACTGTGGAGCTAAAACTCGAAAGAAGATCAGCTTCTGTAGTCAATGGGCGTTTAGATTTCAAATCAGCACAAAGTTCTTTGATACTTCTTCGGTAGAGGATTTGAGCAGCTTCCCAGCGAGAGAAGGGATCAGTGTCATATCTTACTAGACTGGCTAACTCCGAATTCGAATAAGAATAGTCGACTTTGATCGGAGCAGAAAATGATCTTAAAAGCGATAGAACAGGCTTTCCTTTTAAATCTGGAAAATTAAATTCTTGCTCCCTTTGAGTAAAACTCAAGACCTCTGTAGTTTTGCCGCTTTCAAACATGTAAGGGCTATTGCTATCGGGATAAACGAGTCCTACAGCCAATGGTATGTACATCGGAGGTTTTTTCGTCTGACCCGGCGTATCAGGATTGGTTTGATAAAGTTTAACTTTTAAGTTTTTTGTTTTTTCATCGTAATAGGACTCTACTTTTACGTGCGGCGTGCCGGCAAGTGAATACCATAGCTTAAACTGAGTCAAGTCAACTCCGCTCACTTCAGACATGACAGCCACAAAATCATCACAGGTTACGGCCTGACCATCATAGCGAGCAAAGTATTCATCACATGCTTTTCGGAAAGTCTCAGGTCCCAACAGCGTATGCAACATTCGGATAACTTCCGCACCTTTGTTATAAATCGTGGTGGTGTAGAAGTTGTTGATTTCCATGTAGGAATCTGGTCGAACAGGGTGTGCCAGAGGTCCATCATCTTCGGCAAATTGATGGTTTCGCAACATGTCGACATCATCAATCCGTCCGACACCCGCCGAACCCATATCGGCGCTGAATTGCTGGTCTCGAAAAACTGTGAATCCCTCTTTCAAGCTTAGTTGAAACCAATCTCGACATGTGACGCGATTTCCTGACCAATTGTGAAAATATTCATGACCAACAACTGATTCTATATCCGCGTAGTTTTGGTCCACTGCCGTATCCGGACGCGCCAAAATATACTTAGTATTAAAGATGTTGAGGCCTTTATTTTCCATGGCGCCGGCATTGAAATCATTGACGGCGACAATCATATAAATATCTAAATCGTACTCCCGGCCATAAACTTTTTCATCCCAGGCCATAGCATTTTTCAATGACTGCATTGCAAAATCACATTTAGAGACATTCTCCGCTTCCGAATAGAGTTCAAGAGAGACTTTGCGACCGGATTGTGTTTGGAAACTGTCGCTGATGTGTTTGAGGTCGCCGGCGACGAGTGCGAAAAGATAACAAGGTTTTTTGAAGGGATCTACCCACTTGACCCAATGCCTACCGTCGGGTGAATCCCCTTTCGCCACAAGGTTTCCATTTGACAATAGAACAGGGCACTTCGTTTTATCGGCATGAATGGTAACTGTGTAAGTCGTTAATACATCAGGGCGATCTAAAAAATAAGTGATGGCACGAAAACCTTCCGCCTCACACTGAGTGCAATATAAATTCCCTGATTTGTATAGACCTGAAAGTTCGGTGTTTTTTTGAGGATAAATCTGAACAATTGTCTTTAGGATAAATCGCTTCGGTGGATCGTTTATGATGAGCTCAGCGGGAGTTGCTTTAAATTTACTGTCGGCCAAAGTTTTTCCATCGACACTTATGGATTCGAGAGACAGATTTTTTCCAACTAAACTCAATTCTTTTGCTTCAGGATTTTCATTTTCGAGATCCAGAATCGCAGTTACAATTGTCTGCTTTTCCTGAATGTCAAAATTAAGATTCAGACTTTGGACTCGAAAATCAGGTTTGCGATAATCAACTAATTTGACAGCGATTGGTTCGTTTACGTTTTTCAGAAGGCAACCCCAAAGTATTCGTTAAAGAACGCATTTTAGGGGCCCCCTGACGAAAAGACAAGCTCACAAACGAGGCCATGCCTGAAGTCTTAGGCTGCTGTTATTACGAATTTTTATGGAAGCTGCTGTGCTTAAATTTAGCGGCCAGCAAAATAGTAAATTTTAATAGAACTTCCACTTTTTGGCTCGTATCCATCTTTAAATACGATTGAGTTGGAAGAAGCATGGTAAGTGTAGCCATAATCGGGAACCAACTTGCCATCGACCAAAACACGAAAACCATCTTTATCGACAGCCTGTTTTGAAAGACGGAACGAGCTCAAGGCGACTTCACTTAAGATAGACTTTGCCAATGCATCTAACATGGCATTCCAATCATCCGTGCAAAGGTCTTGAATGAGGCCCGAATGCTCAGAGTCCTTGGATAAGTCTTGGTAAACCGATCCAACGTTTTCAATGATACAACTTTCGCTGTTTTCACCTTTAGTCAAACCTACGAATCCATTGACATGAATTTGACTGTAGCCAAGCGATTTAGCGTCATCTTTGAAACTATCTGAAGTCATATCCAAGCTGTCATCGTCAGTTATAAAAATAAGGTGTTGAATCGCTTCTTTACGCGGCTGTAAAGTTGAATCGTATTTGTGGCTCAAAAAATCAACCGAACGTTTTAGGCCGTCGAAGCTTTGGACATTTTGTTTCACATGAGAAAACTTTGGATTGGAGCTTACACTCGCAGGAAAATCAAAATTTGTACCTATAAAGAAAACTTGGAAATCCAGTTTGGAGCTCAAAGGTACGAACGCGTTCACAAACGATTCCATATTGGCTTCTAGCTTTTCCATCTCTTCATACATGCTGCCGCTGGTATCAACCACAAATGATATATCGACTGGACGGTATCCGTCGGTGACTCCACCAACAAAACTATCTACAAGTTGCTTCTTAGTGACAACGTCACCAGTATCTCCAGAAAACTGTGCTTCGGAGCCTGAGCCGCAAGCGGTTAAAGAGGCACTGATGAATAGGCTACTTATGAATTTTGATCGCGACATCATGGGGTTTTCCTCTAAAAGTGGGAGCATCGGCTCCTATCTCCTTGGTTCCTCGGGGAGAAATGCACCGGACTTTAGCGGCGATTGGATAGCTGCCTAAAATTCTTTAGATTTTAAGGGATTATATGAATAAACCTTACCAAAACCGCAGATATAGCACCTACCGGCTCTTCATCTTTCAGAGTCGACTCTTGATTTTAGGGCAAAAATGACTTCATCGAGAGTTACACCTCTCCCTCGCTCTTTCCTCGCCAGCTCGGAAAAACACGTCGGCAGACACGATCCAGAGCCCTCAAGAGCGAAGCTCGCCGAGGCGCGATGGAGGTAACAAGTTTGGCGGAGCCTCATTGTTGGAGATTTTGAACTTTGCGAAGTGTTGGTTTAAATCTCCCAGCACTGCATCCCGAGGGGGTTGTGAGCGCAGGACGCGCGAACACCAGTGCAGCCCGAGCAGGAGCTCTGGTTCAAATAAAAAACCCGGTGGCTAAGCGGGCAAGCGTACCCTCTGGATGCAGTGCTGGGAGATTTCAACCAACACTTCGTGAAAAATAAAAACTCCGCCTGTGAAAGGCGGAGTAAATTTAGATCTCCGGCCGCGCAGCGGCCGAAGAATTAGATTCTGGTCTTAACTACGTTTTTCATAGCGAAGACATGCTTCCGCCATCGTCTTCAAAGCAAATCCCGATCCACCTGGTGACGGGTATCCCACTGCTTTGCATTGCCAAGCCACTCCCGCTATATCCAAATGCACCCACTTCGTGTTCTCAACGAACTCCCGTAAGAATATTCCACCGATAATAGTTCCTGCCATCACACCTGGTTTTGCAATATTTACGAGATCAGAACAATCACCCTTAATATCTTTTTCCATGTCTGGCCATAAAGGCAGTTGCCAGAAAGGCTCGCCAATATCTTTGGCAATCTTACAAACATATTCCGCCGATTCGTCGTCATTACTCATGACCGCACCGCCATTATGACCGAGAGCTTGTAGTACAGCGCCCGTCAAAGTTGCGGCGTTGATCATTAAGGCAGGTTTATAAGTGGTCGCGGCGAAGTTTAAAACATCTGCTAGTACCAAACGACCTTCCGCATCCGTATTGTCAATCATGACTGTTTTACCATTGCGCGCCGCAATGACGTCCCCTGGCTTCGTCGCTTCCCCCGAAGGCATGTTTTCGGCACAACCAATTATGCCCACCACTTTTGTAGGTGGATTGAGTTGGGACAAATAACACATTGCACCCAGGACAGCCGCGCCACCTGACATATCGTATTTCATTTCGCCCATAGACTGGGATGGCTTCAAGCTAATGCCACCTGCGTCGAACGTCAGACCCTTGCCGATCAAAGCACAAGTTTGTGAATTATCTTTGCCGTCAATTTCCATAACGATCATACGCGCTGGAACTTTCGAGCCGCGAGAAACACTTAAAAATAAATGCATATTTTCTTTGAGAAGCGCCGCTTCATCGTAAATTTTACATTTAAACCCATAATCTTTGCCAAGTTCACTGGCAATCAACGCAAATTGCTCCGTATCCATCCAGTTGGCGGGCGCATCTTGCAGAAATCGCGTCAATAATGTCGCTTTACCCAACGCCAAAGTCTGATCTTTCTTTTCGTCCGAAATCGTTTCCAAAGAAACCATGGTCACTTTCTTCGGCGGCAATTTGGGGGCTTTTTTGGACGGCGCACGAAAAGCGTTCGTGTCGTAGTTCCCACTCGCGTAGCCCTCAAAAACACTCAATGCTTCGTAATCTTGCGGCACATGGATGGCAATATCGTCGAGCTTATAAGACGTCAGGCGCTTACCAACTTCGATCCCCCACTGTCTTGCGAGCTGTTTTGCCGATGACGAACCTTTTACAAGCGGCGTAATCAAATAATGTTTAAAATTGACCGTTAAATGCAGACTTGCACTCTTGCCGTCCCAATGGGAATTCTCAACAAGTGTTTTGATCTCAGAAGAGTTGGCATCATGACAAAACACTTGGACGGTCGAATCGTCACTGTTTGAGTCTCCGTCTTTTCCTATTCGTACGCCAATGACATTGAGTTCGCAGGATGAAGAAGCGCTTGTCGCGAATTGCAGGTCCAAATCCTTGCTATACCATTGGTATCCAACTGGTAATAATTTCTTCCAATGGTCTAGCGTCAATTTATGCGTCATCTTCGGTGCTCCTCAATCAAAATAATCATCAACGCATAGTTATAACTGATTGAACGACATGATGTCCATGAGGGATGGTGACCTGGCCGGGATTGGTTAAAGACTCTTCTTTCGAAGGTAAGACAGTGCCAAACCATCGCGCAATCCGACTTTTGAGGCTTTGAAGGATGAGATTTCAAACTCTTCCATGATTTCGATCAGAATCAACGCACCGGCAATGATCACTTCTGACCGCTTTGCTGAGATATGAAAGGCTTTTCGAATCTTTTCGGGGGATTTCAGGCGGACAAGATCTTCAAATATTTCATGAAGATCCACCAGCGATACTTCATATTTGTGCAAAGGAACTTTCTCTTCATCATTCAAATATTTTGATATTTTGGCTAATGCCCGGCCCGTTCCCGAGGAAACAATTGCTTGTTTGATTTTTGCTTTTCGGAACGCTTTCGGCAAACTGTCCAGATAATCCGCAACACAGTCCTGCATTTTACGCAAATCGTTGGAGCGAAACAGACGGTCACGAGCGAATTTTTTCGTCAAAATGACACAACCAATTGGCAACGACTCAAAACTTGGCCTTCCGTTGGCGCCTGACAGGATCAGTTCAGTCGAACCACCCCCAATATCAATACAGACCGTCGGTTTTTTTGAACAGTTGAACATCGTTTGAATGCCCGCAAAGACAAGTTTGGCTTCTTGCTTTGGCGATATCACTTTGATGTCCATATTTAAGAGTTTGTTGACACTCTTGATAAAAGTTCTACCATTGTGCGCCAGTCGAAAAGCGAAAGTTGCTGCGCCAACGTAAACCGGATCAAAGCTCCGACTTTCTTTTTTCATTTCGCGTAACGTATTCATTAAACGTACTTGAGCTGCCCGAGTCAAATCACCTTTTTGATCAATGGAATCACCCAGGCGGATTGTACGTTTCATACGGAAAAGAGGTGAAAGGTGTCTGTCATGATCCAAAGTTGCGACGAGGAGATGGACGGAATTAGTTCCGACATCGATTGCGGCAACAGTAGGTGTACCCATGGCAGCCCTCAGTTTGAAGAAGTTCGTCTGATGATATGCCATCCAGCAAATTTATTTAAGTTTTTTTTGCGGCCACAGGTCGTTTGCTGGTTCGCCCTTGATGCTTCGTAATTTTCAAAGCTTCGTCGTAAGGAAGGGATTTAACGCCGCGAGTTCGCGCGACTTGAATGAGATATTCTTGAGATCGAAACGCTTCGCCCTCACGCTCTTTTTGTCTGTACTCTCCGTTGGGCTCCATGACCCAGGCCCTCACGTTGTCTTTGAGACCGGAACCCAAGACCTCGTCTACGAGACCCGACTTTAAAGCTTCAGACTGAATAGGAGTCATCGCCTCGACGCGACGATCGAAATTGCGCGGCATCCAGTCAGCACTGGACAAATAAACACGTTTCGATCCCCCACTATGGAAGTAGAAGACCCGGGAATGTTCGAGAAAACGATCAATAATAGAAACGACAGATATATTTTCGCTGAGATCTTTCACCCCAGGGCGCAGTCGACAGATCCCTCGGATGATCAATTTGATTGTAACGCCAGCAGAGGAAGCAGCGTACAGCGCGTCGATAACTTCTTCATCAACCAATGAATTCATCTTGGCCATGATAAGTCCATCGCCAGATTTTTTGTGAAAATCAATCTCTTGATGAATGAGATCCAAAATTCCTTTTCGCATTCCCAAAGGAGAAATGATCAACTTCTTGAAAGTCGGTACCATAGACTCTTTAAGCTTTGCTATCTCACCACCTAAAATATTAAATCCGGTCAGAAAATTAAATAAGTTGGCCACATCTTCGCAAATCTGTTGGTCAGAAGTTAGAATACCTATGTCTGTGTAGAGTCGCGCCGTCGAAGTGTTGTAATTGCCTGTGGAGAGATGCGCGTACATCTTGAGCTGTTTACGTTCGCGCTTAATGATCAACGTCGATTTGACGTGGGTTTTAAGCCCAACAAATCCAAAAACAACATGTACGCCGGCTCTTTCCAGCTGTTGAGCCCATTCGATATTATTAGACTCATCGAAGCGGGCTTTCAACTCGACCACCGCCGTAACTTGCTTACCCTTCTCAGCCGCGTTGATAAGTGAGTTCATGATCGGTGAGTCGCCTGAAGTACGATAAAGCGTTTGTTTTATGGCAATGACTTCTGGATCATCGGCCGCAGCATTCAGAAACTCGACGATAGGATAAAAACTATCGTAAGGGTGATGAAGTAAAATGTCCTGCTTACGGATCAATGAAAAAATCGACTCACTACTACTGAAAGCCGCAGGTAGCCGCGGATTGAAAGGCTTGAACTTGTCAGGTAATGGGAGATTGTGAAAAAAACTCAGCGAACTAAGTCCAATCATCCCCGGCATCTTAAAAACGGTTTCTAAATCCACCTTCCAAGTCGAGCAAACTTTAGCTAAGACGTCAGGCTCAACTTGTTGTGTGATCTCCAAGCGAACTATTTCTTTTTGACGACTTTCTGTCATCTCTTTTTTGACAGCAGCGAGCAAGTCTACAACTTCATTCTCCAATAGTTCGTAGTCTAGATTTCGTATCACTCGCATCACAGCCGTGGACTCACACTTGAAGCCCAGAAAGAGACTTTCAATATGATTGGCAATGATATTTTCAATGCTAATAAACTTTAGGTCGGCCTTTGAACCAGTTTTGATTTGGTAAAATCTAGGCAGAATTTTTGGAATCTGCACGATACCCAGCAAAGGAAGCAAATCTTTGCGGGCCGTTTGCGTCTTAAATTTGGAAACCAAATAAATTTCCAAATTCGAAAGAAAAGGTGCGGGGTGGCCAGGGTCAATGGCCATCGGAGTCAAAACTGGCTTTATATTTTCATGAAAGTGCTTTTCTATTTCAGATTTATATTTATCCTCGAGAGATCCAAACTCGACGATCTCAATATTTTTCGCCTTCATGGCAGGCAAGATGATGTCGTGATAGAACTCATATTGTTTTGGAGTGAGACGTTTTACGGTTTTTGCGATTTGTTCATACGATTTGCGCGCCGCTTCGATGTCAGGATATTCTACTGACGTTAGCTCCTCGGCTATCATGTGCTGTAGGCCTGCCACTCGCACCATGAAGAATTCGTCTAAGTTCGAAGAAAATATAGATAGAAATTTTACTTTCTCAAGGGTGGGCGTATCGTCACGACGAGCTTCTTCCAGGACACGTTCGTTGAATGCAAGCCAGCTTAATTCGCGATCGATATATTTATCCATGCAAAGTGAATGACATTTTTTTAGTCAGAGAGCAAGATTAAGTTTTGGCAAAGGCGCGGGATTGACGCAATAAAAACGATTCAAATCATAGGCAAATGCGCCTTGCCTTAAGTATCCGACCGAGCCATATTACCTGACATCAAGTCGACTTTTAGGAGGAGCTGCCGTGACTGCCATTGCCCATATTCATGCGCGAGAAATTTTAGATTCTCGTGGTTTTCCAACCGTTGAGGTCGAGGTCAAAACTGATACCGGAGTGATGGGGCGAGCGGCTGTTCCCTCTGGAGCATCAACCGGAGAGTTTGAAGCCTGCGAACTTCGAGATGGTGGTGCGCGTTACTTGGGTAAGGGCACCATGAATGCCGTCAAAAATGTAAACACGATCATTGCACCTAAGCTAAAAGGTGTCGATGTCACTCAACAAGAAAAAATTGACCAGTTAATGATCCAGTTAGATGGGACTGATAATAAATCCAATTTAGGCGCGAACGCTATCTTAGGAGTTTCTTTGGCGTGCGCGAAAGCCGCCGCTGCATCCGCTAAACTTCCTCTCTATCGGTACCTTGGTCAAGACCACACACCAAAGATCCCCATTCCAATGATGAATATTTTAAATGGTGGCGCTCATGCTGACAACAACGTCGATTTCCAGGAGATTATGATTATGCCAGTGGGAGCGCCTAGTTTCCGCGAAGCACTTCGCTGGGGATCTGAAGTTTTTCACACGCTCAAAAAAGTCCTACTCAAAAACAAACTTGCCACCGGAGTTGGCGATGAAGGTGGCTTCGCACCTGATCTGAAGTCCAATGAAGATGCCATCAAACTTGTCCTTGAGGCCGTAAATCAAGCCGGATACACAACCGACCAAATCAAATTAGCCCTAGACGTGGCAGCCTCTTCCTTCTGTAAAGATGGTAAATATATTCTCGAAGGCGAAGGTAAAACACTAAATTCTGACGAGATGGTCTCTTGGCTCATAGAACTCACCAAGAAATTTCCCATTGTTTCCATTGAGGATGGTTTAGACGAGCATGATTGGGCTGGTTTTAAGAAATTAACGGCCGCAATCGGCGGAAAAGTCCAAATTGTAGGAGATGACCTCTTCGTAACCAATCCTAAGCTATTGAAGCGTGGCATCGAAGAAAAAGCAGCAAATGCAATTTTGATTAAGCTCAATCAGATAGGCACAGTTACGGAAACAATCGAAGCATTGGACATGGCCAGAGAGCATGGCTTTGCCGCCGTTGTGTCCCATCGCTCGGGTGAAACAGAAGACACAAGCATCGCTGACCTCGCAGTCGCGGCCGGCTTAGGACAAATCAAAACGGGTTCACTGTGTAGAACGGATCGGGTTTGCAAATATAATCAACTTCTTCGCATTGAAGAGGATTTGGGCGCCCATGCGTTCTATAAGTTTAAGCATTAAGGCGCGCATTATTTTAGCTGTCGTCTTTTTCACCGCGTTGATTCTAATGGCTAGGTCTTTTTATGGTTCTGATTCGTCTCAAGCTGACTTGGCAAAGAAACCATTTCAGTTAGACGAATTGCAAGCGAAAGATGATCTTGCTGTTTTTACGAAATTTCCGCACCCCTTTGGTTCCGAATATCAAAAGACCGTTGCGCAATACTTCTTACAGCGCATGCGCGCGATCGGATTTGAGGTGGCACTCCAAAGCTTTGAAGCGGACGTACCTGTTCCACAAGAACACTCCATGAGCCCCCTGACAAAATCTCTAAAAGGCGAGAATGTCCTTGCCTACGACACTTCGATTTTACAAAAACCGTGCGTTGTCCTTGTTGGTTCGCACTATGATACAAAAATCGTCCCTGGAATGTCTTATGTTGGCGCAAATGATGGGGGATCCTCTTCCGTACTTCTTATGCAGTTATTGCCCTACCTCAACAAAATGACCGCGTCTCTTCCCGTTTCCCAGCAGAGTGAAGCGTGTGGGATTGTATCCGTGTGGTTTGATGGTGAAGAATCGCAGCTCGAGGGTTGGATGGACGGTGAACTATCACACCCAGCCAGGATAAAAGATAACACCTATGGCAGTCGACATTTTGTAAGTGAACTTTCAGCATGTAGTTGGCATCAAACTCCAATGAAATGCTTAGCTTTGGGAGACAAAAAAATTCCAGTCGTTGGACTTGTGCTTTTTGATTTAGTGGGAAGTCGCGACATTGTTTTTAGCCTAGACTTGGAATCGACATCGGCATTGTCAAAGGAGTTAGGCGATGCGGCAAAGACTTTAGGGTTAGACGATCGTCTCACTCCTCACTGGACGAATATTGAGGATGACCATATTCCCTTTGTGAAAGCCGGGATACCTGCACTGAACATTATCGACTTTACCCACTTAGACACCTGGCATCGAGATGGTGACACGGTCCAAAATATTTCCTTAGAAAGCATAGAAACAGCTGGTATTTTAGGTAGTTATGTCATTAGCCGACTCCTCCTCGCCCCTCAAGATTTTCTAAAATCAGCCGAGAACCTTTGAGACGGAAGTGCCGCCCTAAAGGCGACTACAAGACAGCGCACCACTCATTACGAGCGATCGGCATGAACGAAATCTTACAATTCGGCAAACTCAATCTGAAGATCGAGAAAGAACCGCATCAGGTGACTTATCATTTTCAAGGTGAAGTTGACGAACATTTCAATCAAGCTGATGTACCACGCATCAAATCAGAAATGATTATTTTTGATTTGAAAGAGATATACAATTTCAATTCTTGCGGTATTCGCGAATGGATATATTTTTTGAATGCTATGCAAGACACTCAAAAAGGTGGTCAAATAGTATTCCGTCGCTGTTCAGTGACGATGATGGATCAGATCAATATGATCCCAAACACACTTGGCAATGCGACTATCGAATCTTTTTTCGCTCCCTACTATTGCAACCGCTGCGACATTGGCAATGTTGATAAGCTCATTTACTTTCAAGATAAACAAGAACAGCTTGCTAATTCAGAAGCTCCAAAATTTAACTGCCCAAAATGTACATCCGAATTAGAATTTGATGCTATTGAAGATGTTTATTTTACCTTTGCCCACGATACGATTCCCAAAGCTGGATAATCAAAAATACCGCGCATACAAGCAATTTAGCCGCCGTTTTTGGTCTTCTGTCATTTGATCAAATGGAGTCAAAACAGAAGTCTTCGCGGAATTCAAAGACTGCGCCTCAGAGTACTGCGGAAGCAGCTTTGACAAATTGCGAACAATCTTTTGCGCAATGTGACCATTCTTACGCATAATATCTAAAACAGCTTCCACAGATACATGGCCTTCTGCATCGTTCCAGCAATCAAAATCCGTCACCATCGCCAACAGCGCATAAGACATTTCCGCCTCTTGGGCTAACTTCGCTTCCGGTACTGAGGTCATACCAATCACAGAACCTTCCATTGCGCGTCGATAGTATTCAGACTCC
This sequence comes from Oligoflexales bacterium, assembly GCA_041740975.1. Lineage (GTDB taxonomy): Bacteria > Bdellovibrionota_B > Oligoflexia > Oligoflexales > JALZUQ01 > JBGSKV01. The sequence goes on from JBGSKV010000105.1 coordinate 63,157, forward strand.
GCTTTGGTCGAAAACTGCGGACCTTCCATACAAATATAAGTCCCATTGATGTGCAAAGTGGATTCTGGCGCTGCACTTTTACGGATTAAGTCTCGCATTTCCTCACAAAACGGGTGAGCGCTACTAAAGTGTCCAACGACGCCTTGGCCCATAAAAGTTCCAAGCCGGGACTTGCTGGTATGATCAATGATCTGGTCAGGCAAATGGAAATGGCCGGGACGAATATTGGACCGCAAACTTCCCACTGCACTTATAGCAGCGACATGCGTGACACCTAACATTTTTAAAGCGCAAATATTGGCGCGATAATTCACTTCGTGAGGCAAAAGATGATGCGTCCGTCCATGTCGTGCGATGAAGAATACTCGCCTGCTATCCATCTCAATCTCTCGGATCTTATCACTTGGATCACCAAACGGTGTTTCCACCGTGTGTTCATCGATCACTTTGGCATCGGAAATGCTATAGAGACCCGACCCACCAATAACTCCAAGCTTTGTCTCAAATCGCTGCGCCACTACGAAATCCTCCAAGGATAAACCCGGCGGAGCATATCGTCAGAGCTTTAATTTAGCCACAAAATTCAGAAGGGACTCGATATGAGGAGAATTGCTTGCCATATCGTTGTAAGAGAATTCATCTCTTCCATCGACGAGGTCCAGTTGTGTAATGAATTCAACAATTCCGATGAGGTTCAAGGACTCAGCCAATAGGATTTTATATAGGTGATCTCTCATGGAAAATTGCATTTTCGCGATATCCCGAGCTTCCGTGTTGGCGATAACCGAAGCAAATGAAGCCAGTTTCTGTGGAGAAATTTGGGCGAGGAAAAGGATCAATGGATTATTACGCTGCGTCAGTTTTAGCTTCACTTTTTGGACCGCTGTCATCTTATGGTACGCCAAAATGCTACTAAGCACTGGGAATATCTCTTCGCGAGCCTTCAAGTTTAAGCAGACGTGATAGCCTAGACGAACACCCCATATCTCATTCAAAATGCCAAACAAAAAGAAACTCACTGGCTTAGCGCGATAATATGCTTCATCGAAAAATACGGCCCGTCGCTTTCCATCGTAAAAGATCTGACTCCCAAGTCCCGGCAGGTGAAAGGCTTGATACTGAGTTTTCTCAAAACGTGGGCCATATTTGTTGAGACCTACTTCCGCTAGATAGCCTTTATCCCAAGACCGCGGTTCACATGCTGTAACAATCTTCTCAGGATCGGCACCAAGTTGACGGACAAATCCTTCAAAGGTGAACTTCGAATCGAACATTTGCACAAGCACTGGTGTCAAATAAACTAAAAATCGAAAAAACTCGTTGTAGAGGTTCTCACTAAACATATCATCGGCTATTCGATCGCGTGAATCAGTCGAATAAGTCCATGCATTGATATCTCGCCAGACTTTCATATGCCAGTTGCTGATAGGTTGAAGACTTCCACTTAAGAGACTAACGGCCTGGATAGCCACATGTTTTTCAAGCTCCTTCTCAAAAGGAGTACGCATAAGCGCTTCCGCTATGCCGGGGTCCACGGTCTGGGCCTCAACTATTTCACGCCAATTATAAACTCGACCAGAAAGCAAACTATTGTTGTTCATGCCCGTCGAAAGAGACATGAGCTCGAGTTGCTTCGTATCTAAATTAGAAGAAGCATATTCAGCTCCGGTGGGCTCCATTGATGATGAGCCAAAAATCGGATCATTTTCAATGGAAGAGACATATCCTGACTCTTCTGAATCAGCTATGTCAGGCTCTTGTTCTTCTTCCATTTCTTCATGCGAATCTTCAAGAGCGTCTTCTTGTGAAGCCACTTCGACTTCGTCTTCGGCATCTTCCGCGCTATCTTCAGCCTCTACTTCAGTCGCCTCTGATTCAGTCTCTGTCGGCACAACTTCGTCAGAGGTTTCTTCAGCGTGCTGCTCTTCCACATTAAAATCTACATCATAAGTCGGGTCGACCTCTGGCACAGGTTCAGCAGCATCATCGGAGTACTGAATGCTCGGAGTTGATTGATCAGTGTATTCTGATGCATCGACTGGACTAGACTCGGCATAGGCCATCGCTTCGTCACCTTCACCAAAGCTAATTTCGAAAGCGACTTCTTCTAATGGTTTAGATTCTGATTCGTTTTTTTCAACGGAATCTCCGCTGAATTCTTCGGAGATCTCTTCACTCGGCCCTTCAAACATCTCCATAGGATCCTGATCAAACTCGCCTTCTTGTTCAACGGGTATCTCGCCCGATTCCTCTTCCACAGCACTTTCAACTTCGACTGGCACGTCAAAAACAACGGGAGCTTCGAAGTCTAACTCTAAACCTTCTTCATCCGGTGAAGTGGCGATAGGAGTGCCGCTCATTGCCGATGGGTTTGAAGGCATGACCGCTGTATCTTCAGCATTGTCTGTATGGGGAACCATGTTGCTTAAACTGAACTCGACTGACAAATTTAAGTCGCCAAAAGGCTCCTCATTCATCAATTTATTTCGGCTTTCGTTCGAATTTAAGTCTTCGAAGTTAATGACACCGACTTCGACGCGTTTGCCACTTCCGCTTCCTGATAGAAGTTGGTTCTGTTTGAGGAGTCTGGTTTCTTCTCCTTCTTCTTTGAACATTTCCTCTTCGAGAGTCGGACTAGCGAAGCCTATTGCCGTCGATGCAGCCGATTCTCGAGGCTCCCGGCGCTCAATGGGCTCAGTGCCAGGAAGTTGATTGAGGAAGGTACGTTCTTCATTAAACTCAGGGGATCCTTCAGGATGTTCACTTTTCGCAGCTTCGGGCTCCGGCGGAGGCCCAAATAAACCAGACTTAACTTTATCCAACTCCATATTGAGCGACTGCAAAGTAACGTCGTGACTCTCAAGCAAGTCCTGATTGAGTTCAAGCTCTGGAATTAAGAAATCCAAATATTCAATGAGGAGTTCCGGACTACCGATTTCTTTGATTAAATAGTAGTAAGGTAACCATACCCTGAGATCTTCCTTATCCAATGAGTAAGCCTGGCCATAGAATAAAAAGGCATCGGCTTTGTTATCGGTATTCGCCACCAACCAATTTGCGAGAAAAACAAAAATTTCCTGCATGATTCTTGGTGAAAAACTGACAGTCTCTGCAGCCAAAACTAGAGCTCTATACAGATCTTCTATAGTCTTTTCATACTTAATATACATTGTCTCAGCCGAAGCGATATGATCATACCAAAGTCCGATGTCATCTATCAACGCCGTCGCTTCCACAATAGATGAAACGCAACTCTCAGCATTGTCACTGATCCCGGCCTTCAGCATGAGGAGATCGTAAGTCTTGATTCCGCAGCTGGTAACGTGATTTAGAAAAGAATGCGCCTCGTCAAATTTTGCATCACCAATGAAGCCCTGCACTCGATCAATAAGCAAGCGTTCAAGCTCATGAGACGTAAACAACTCACCGCCTCTAGTAATGAATGCCTTGAGTTCCTCGGCGTTCGGGAAATCAGATAAGCCAACATAACGCTGCCAAGCAGATTTTTCTTCTTCATTTTTGCCCAGCTTAGCTAGCAAGCGAATCACATGTCGCTGCCCAATTAAGTGAGTTGGATCCAGCATCGTGGCCGCTTCGAAGTACTGAAGTGCTCGTTCAGAGTCCTGAAAGGCGGACTCACAAATTTCACCAATCGCCAAACACCACTCGAGACGGTGTTTGGCATGTTCGATTTGCTGCATTTGAAATTCTAAGCATTGAATATAGGGTTCAATCGTTGACCCTGACATGCAGATGAGCCGATACTCCTCAATTTCCTCAATTGACATTAGGCCGCTTGTAGCCATGATGGAGTAGCAAGTCATTAAACTAACATTGGGCTCTTCCTCGATTTGCTTGGCATAAGACAATGCATGCTTAGCGGCAGCGAATCTCTTTTCTGTCGAGTCTCCTAGAAGTGGATTTGTCACGAGGTAATTGACTAAATATTTTGGATCCGAACCGAGGACTTCGAGAACCCTAGCTTCCGCAAACAAACTTGCATGGCCATGCTCAATCGCCTCTTTCAGATATGGTGCATACTCATGGTCGCCATGTGTCATCAAATGCTTCGCTAGCGCGCGCGCACGCTCTTCGTGATCATGCGAAACCTTCACGAACTCATCGAAAAGAAAACACGAAACTCGCGAAACAATCGCATCCGTCTTATCTTTGAGAAAGTCCAAAGTCATGAGAATGAATTCGTTCTTCATTTCAATGTTTTCGACGTCGCCCAGGGAACTCAACAAGAAGGCCGCGAACTTTTCAGAATTGCCGTCCGCCATCAGTTTGCCAAATGCCTGCATAAATAGATCGTTTTGGCCACTATTGAGAAGGAACTGTTGTACAGCTAAAGGCCTCAAATCGGAAAGGGCCATATCTTTCGTGTCCGTCATATTTCGCAACATCGTGCTTTTGGCGTTAGTGTCCAAATGCTTCATTCGATCATTCAAAACCTCACCTGGATCCAGGTGCGAATCAGAAGATTCGGCTTGCTGGACAAGACGCTGAAAAACCTCGGTGTTGATTTTTGAGAACTTATTCGCTTTTTGTAGAAAGTTAGCCGACACGGCAGGCTGTTTCAAGCGCTCATCGTGAATACGTGCAATTAAACCTAATCGTTTCGCCTTTGCTTCTTCCTGCTCAAGCGTCGGATCCGTCAATAGTTGCTGTTCAATACTGTTGACGATCGAAGCCCAGTCGGCTCGGCTATCAAGGTCTTCATCTAGAGAACGTTCGATATTGGCATCATTGAGCAAGTTACGCTGAACTAGTGTTTTAAATGAACGCCATTTTTGCTCCGAGCCAACTTTCTGTTCGTTGTCGATTTGACAGATTCGCAGGTAGTAATTGATAGCTTTTTTATCGTCGGCTGGAAGCACTTCAATCTTTTTCTCAAAGAGCGACACCAATTGATCAAACTCGCCATTCTTGTCATACACTCGCTCTAGTCGCTCGTACACGGGTGCATATTGAGGACAAAGCTCGATGGCCATGATAAAGCGACGAAGAGCCAGCTTTGGTTTATTGAGTTGATCAAGCCACAAATCGCCTGCAAGCGTATGCATTTCTGCCAAATGTTCAGTGGTAAATCCATGTTCACCATTGGCGTATTCATCTAAGTGTTGTAGGGCCTGCCTAGGTTGGTTTTGTCGCAAATACAATTGCGTAACAGCAAGGACTAGTTCAGCAGTGACGTAACCACCGTGAAGGGCCTTCACGCCAAAATGAATAGCTTCGTCTATCTTGCCTTGACCTGCATACAGGTCAGAGATGCGAGCCAGATAGTTTGTTTCTGCTTCTTCAATTTTGAGTGATTTCTTAAGTAGCGAAATCTCTTCATCCGCAGTTACAGCCTTACTCGAAATGGAAACAATTTTGTTGAGAATTCTAGGGATGTCGCCATATTTTTTGAGGACATTCCTGTAAAACCGATGGGCAACGGCAGGATCTTTTTGCGCCCACAGGTCACCAAGAAGTTCCGCAAGTACAAACCCATGCGACTCCAAAGACTCGGGGGCAATCTTTAGAAGTTCAGCTGCAAAGTGACTGAGTTCGTCTAAGGCCTTTTCTTTTTCTTTGATACCCAAAAGGTACGTGACTACGAAACTCCACGCAGTTATAGAATCACGATAGGCCCCTCCCGTGACATACTCGTATATCTCTTTTTCATTGGCACCCGAGAGACCAGAGAAACCCAGCAAATCAAGTCCAAGCTTAGAACAGTGCTTACTTTCTTCCGAACCGATAGCAGCGAAAGTTTTGCCACTTTCACCCATCGAAATGTCGGCAACAGCCTGTGCATATTCTGAATGCAGCTCCACGATCTCAAGTGCATTGACAGGCAATCCCATTTCATTGGGCCGAAGTCCGGTTTCATTCTGAACGACATAAGATAGCTTGATGCCTTTATCAGAAATCTCAACCGCTATGCTATCGCCGGTGTCGCCGAAAAGCAAACCACCCAAGTTTGCCAATGCTTCTGCTTCACTTGAACTTTGGAAACAAGCCTGGAAAACCTGCGAAAAGAATTTTGAAAGGCGGCTGGTTGATTTAATGAAGTCGAACGCCTCTGTGGCAGCGTTTCCAAAAAACTCTTGAGTGAACGCGGATAACCCTAACAATAATCCCACCGGCGGATACTGAATCGCCAAGTAATCGTAGAAATACACACAAATGTCACCACGATTCTGACTGACATGAAATTTGAATCCCAGATAGGATTGTGGACACCCTTTGCCCTTGACTGATATGGGAGCGTTTACGCTAACGAGCACATCGCCGTCTTTACATTTGACAATATCACAGACAATATTCGTTTCCATTTCGGAAGAAATACGCTGCTTCAAACGTCGCGCGATTGCATCAAACGATAGATACATTTCACATTCAAGTAATTGAGGATCGTCTAAGTTGGTATCCATACTTAGATGGCGAAATTGCCAAGAGTTATTTACATTATTTTTGTTTTCTTCTTGTGGTTCATGATATTCCCAAATACCTGGACGCGCCTCGGACATGCTAAAGCCGAGAGCGCTTAGCCAATCCCAATTGCCCGATCCGAGATTTTGTTTTTTAAGGGCCATGCAAGAATATCCCAATAACCCAGCGACCATCGCTGGATACCCCATACTCCAGAAATATCGTCGAAGCGTTGAAAAACTTGATCATGGTCAGTTCTTAAGGCTCGGGTTTTATGAGGGTTTTGCCGCTTATTTTCATTTTCCAAAAGTGGGTGCGGGCGCGTTGTTTTGGTATTGAGCTTAGCCCACATTCGGATTTCCAGCCGCGCAACTATTTCTTACGAAATCCTGCCGTCTAACCTCATACATGTAATGTAAGAAAATTCAGTTCTCTCAGGCTTTAATCCATGCAGAAAGTTTATTATCTTTCATCTGCATATAAACAAAACGAGAAAAAAGTTATCATTTGATTTTTTTGGATTGTGTAGATGCCCACATTGCGAAGTTCAGTTTTCTGAATGGCGGGCCCTTCCTGCAGCGACCTCGTTGATACATCATAAAGAACCGTAAATTCAGTGGTTTAAAAAAGTTTTGAGAAACAGCTAAATTTCGCGATCCGACCTCCGATGCATGGTCTGTACGACAAGGCCAATGCCTTTACAGGAGTCCTTCATGAAACCGATCTGCATGTTGTCCATTGGCGACCGCGCCGTCACCTCCGAACTCGATCGCGCAGGTTATAAAAAAATGGGTGTACAAGTCCTCTCCGCTGATAACTTCTCGGAAGCGACAAGCATTATGAAAAAAAATAAGGTTGATATCATATCTGTCAACTTAGACTGCGCTCATTTCAACACTCTACAAACATGCCGTTATTTCAAAGAAAACGCCGAAACGAAAGCGCTTCCAATAATAGGGACAAGCGTGCGAGCGTCCGCGAAACTAAGAAAAGACGCATTAGAACATGGGGTCGATCTTTTCATTGAGCAACCCATTCCAAGGCCTTACTTTATTGAAAAAATAAAAGGTTTGCTTGAACATAGCGTACGGTCTAATGATCGGGTTGATTTCGCGGGTCGCGTAGAATTAATAAAAGGTGATAGACCTATTCATATTGACGTCATGGATATTTCCCCGACGGGAATTCTTGTCGGAATGAGCATCGCCTTGAATGAAGTTGTCCAGTTCAATGTCACACTACCAGGGCAAAAGAAACCTATGAAATTGACGGGGGTGGTTGTACGCAAAATTGCCGCGGACGCATCTGGCCCTGAACGCATCGCCATTCAGTTTACGGACTTAAACGCCGAATTTAAAAAGAGATTAGAAGATTACGTTCGCACGCATAAGCACGAAGGCGAGTTGCGTTACTACCTATAAGTTAGTATACCTATCCTATGATCCAGGCATCAGGATGGGGTTACGTGTCCGTTTTAGCCACACAAAATTTCTATGATTTGAACGCACGAGAATTGGAAGTGCTCTGTCGAACTTTGTCGATATCTACCGTTCATGTCAATACACTGATACGCGGAATCTACAAACAAGGTGAGGCTCCTAGCCAAACTGGCAAAGGACTTCTTCCCAATGCACTTCGCAAACATCTTTTGCAAAATGTTCAGTTTGCTCTACCCGAAATTCACGCGGCCCATATTTCGAGATACGATGATTCGGTCAAGCTTGTTCTCAAACTTCACGACGGTCAGTTCATCGAGTCCGTTCTGATGCCTGAGACGGCTCGTATAACCCTTTGCGTATCTTCACAAGTTGGTTGTAAGCGAGCCTGCAGTTTCTGTCATACAGGCCGGATGGGTCTAAAGCGAAATTTGAGCGCCTCTGAGATTGTCGGTCAGGTTGTCGTTGCCAACAGGTGGATGCTCGAAAACTCCCAGTGGCTGGTACAGCGCCCTTACACTCAAAAGAGAGTAACCAATATTGTATTTATGGGCATGGGTGAGCCACTCGATAACTTTGATTCTCTCATCAAATCTATTGAGATACTGATGCATCCCAATGGTCTCAATATGGGACCTCGCAAGATTTCCGTTTCCACTTCGGGCCATTTGGAAGGACTTCGCAAGCTTCGCGCCATCTTTCCGCAAATTCCTATCGCCATCAGTTTGCACGCCACTAATGAACGTGTGCGACGCCAGCTCATGCCCATCACTCGAGACTGGCCATTGCAGGAAATTCTTACTTATATAGACGAACTTGTTTCCACGAAAAAACATAAAAATCCACTGATTCAGTATACGATGATCAAAGGCGTCAATGACAAAATTGAGGATGCGGAAAAACTTGTCGAATTTTTTGCCGGCAAAGATATTAAAGTAAATCTCATTCCATTCAATACTGTCGAACCAAGTCAGTTTAGTTGTCCAGAGGCAGAAACTATCCAAGCGTTTAGAGATGTCCTACACAAAGGTCGCGTACGTAGCTTAGTTCGCTATAGTAAAGGTCAAGATATCAATGCTGCTTGTGGGCAGCTCGTTGACAAATCGAATTTGAATTAATTAGGATTTTTTAGATGTTTTTTTGGGAGTGCCATGTCGCTCTTCAAGCTTTTCGGCCATTGCATTAAGTTTGGCAACTAGCCGTTGAAGATCATCTTTTTCACGAATACGAGCGCGACGGTGATAATCACCCTTTTGAATTTGGTCCACAAATCTCTCAATGGAAACCAGTGGTCCATAGACTTTATGAGTCATAAAAAAAACAACCGTACACAATGTCGCCAAATAAACTAAAAACACTAGCCCCAGGCGCCAAGCATTTCTTTTGAAGACATCGTCCACGACAATTTCCCAACGAACATTCGGATCCGTAACCCCAAAAATATCCATGACGTTTTGATACTGTTCGTAGAATGCGAGAACAAATAACCCTGCGCTTATCAAAACAAAAACAACAGAAATCCCAATCGCGTAAAGTCCCAAGCGCAGCTGCTTGAAGGGCTCTATGACGGTCGATCGCCAGTTTCGGCGGGCTCTTTTGCTGTCTTTTGTCATGACGAATTCGTCCTTTAGTCACACGTGGTTTCGGTCACTCTGCTCAATCCATAACCCCTTAAACCATAACATCTTATCATAATTGATGTTTTTTTGCTCCTTCCGACCCTCAGAGCGTCTTGTCGAAAAGGTGGCGCTGTAATAAAGTACCCTCCTAGTTTGAGATTAGAGGCATAATTTATTTTGCCCAAACTTATGTAAAAGCTCAGGAGATTGACATTGAACGGTTCTCGACACAGAAGAAAACACGCTAAGGGTAGACGTAAAATTGGTCGCAAAAAACGACGTATGCGTCGCAAAAGACGTGAGTTAAGAAGTAAAAAGTAAAAATCAGTGCTTATAAACTGATGCCTCATAGGAGACTGCGATCGAGCTTTCATATCTATGAGGCATCTTTTGTTCATTTGTCATTCGTCGGTTTTGCCATTACAATAATCCCAATTCTCAATTTACAACTTAACGTAGTGGAAGCGGTACCATCCCATGACTGAAAAACGTAAAAGAACCAGTTCAAGTCAAGCCGAAAAAAACTCAAACTCCGTCAAAATCAAAGCACTGTCTGCCGCCCAAGTCTATGCTGAGTGTTTCGCTAAAGAACTAAAAAAATTCAAGACAACGACAGAACTCAAAACCACAAACGAAATCATTTCGCAGCAGCGCGCCGTGCATGCGATCAATATGGGCCTCGGAATCCGCAAGCCTGGTTACAATATTTACGTCGCAGGGATACTTGGAACAGGACGCACCAGTGTTATGCGAACGTTCTTGGAAAAATGGGCAGGCAAGGCTCAGAAGCCGTCTGACTGGATTTACGTATACGACTTCGAAATGCAAGAATCGCCAAAGGCTATCCAACTACCCACAGGTGAAGGTCGTAAATTCAAAAAAACTATTGATCAACTCGTCAAGTCTTTACGGGACAAAATCCCTGCGGCTCTGCAGTCGGAAGATGCCGAGAATTTTGTAAATACATATTTGTCTTCGACCAACGATCGCAAAACAAAACTCTTCAACGAACTTGAAAACCTTGGCAAGGCCATGGAATTTGAAATTAAAATGACCGGACAAGGCATTGAAACAACGCCCATGGTTAGCGGCGAAGTCATTTCCGACAAAGAATATGGCAAGCTTAGTTCAAATGTTCGTGATGACATTGAAACACGTCGAACAAAATTACAACCCCATGTTTTAGAGTTTGCACGCCAAGTGCGAAACATAGACTTTGAATCGAACGAATATGTTGACTTGTATCGTAACAAGATCAGTATGGAAGTGATTGAAGAAGCTATGACTCCCATCATGAATCGATATAAGGACATCGCGGAAGTTTTACAGCATTTAAATAGCTTTAAGACTGCCGTCATCGAAAACCTAGCTGATTTTATGCATGCTGATGACGACCGATATCAACACTCCGAGGGTGAAGCGGCTCCCCAGATGATGCGATATGACGAACGTGTTGACCGCTTCAAAAACTTTCGCGTAAACCTCTTTATTGACAACAGCACCACGAAGGGCGCGCCGATTGTCATCGAGAACAATCCCACTTATTACAATCTGTTCGGCAAAATAGAGAAGAATGTCGAAAACGGCATGTACCTCACGGACTTTACGATGATCAAAGCCGGCTCCATTCATAAAGCCAACGGTGGTTATCTTGTATTAAAGGCTGAAGAAATTTTTCACAATCAAGCCATCTGGGACATGTTAAAGCGCACGCTAAGGACTCGTCAGGGTTTTATTGAAGATATGGGCGAGCAGTATTCCTTGTTGCCTACTTCAGGCTTACGTCCAGAACCGATTCCATTGGATGTTAAAGTCGTAGTGATTGGTAGTGACGATATTTACCATACCCTTTACGACCACGATGACGACTTTCCCAAAATCTTCAAAATTAAAGCTGATTTTGACTACAAAATGCCGCGTAATCGCCGCAACATGAACTCTTACGTCGATTTTATTGCGACGCGCTGCCGTAATGAGAATCTTCTGCCATACGAGCCAAGCGCGGTGTGCCAGATAATTGAATATGGTTCGCGTCTGGTAGAAGATCAAAAATCTCTTTCTACTCAGTTCGGTGATCTTAAAGATCTTACAATAGAAGCGGACTATATTGCACGTTCACTAGGTGAAACGTCTGTGAAGCAAGAGCATGTTCAGAACGCAATTGATCACAAGCACTATCGCCACAATCTTTACGAAGATCATATGCTCGATCTTCTTCGCAATGACGATATTATTTTAGATCTCGAAGGCAGCTGCATTGGTCAGGTCAATGGTCTGACAGTTCTCGACATGGGTGATTATTCTTTCGGACGAGTTGCGCGCGTCACGGCCACAACTTCTATTTCGGAAGATGGGATTTTTAATATTGAACGAGCCAGTCGTTTGTCAGGAAACATCCATGACAAAGGAATTTACATTTTAACTGGATTTATCAATGCAATGTTAGCAAAAACGCGGTCCATGGGTCTTTCTGCTAGTATTTGTTTTGAGCAATCCTACGGCATGATCGACGGTGACAGTGCGTCCGTCACCGAACTCACTGCTGTTCTAAGCTCCATGGCCGAAATTCCTGTTTTTCAGAATTTGGCTATGACGGGAAGCGTGGACCAGTTTGGACAAGTTCAACCAGTAGGTGGACTAAACGAAAAAATTGAAGGTTTTTATAAGACCAGTCAATTACTCGGCAAAAAGGGTGGCACTTACAAAATCATCATTCCACATCAGAACGTCCCTAATCTCATGCTTCATAAAGAAACTCGCGACGCTGTGAAGTCAGGTCACTTGCAAATTTTTCCAGTTGTAAACTTTTCGGAAGTTTTCGAAATTGCAACGGGAGTTGCGCTGGGTGCAAGCTCAGTTTATGAAAAGAAATTTAAACCAAACTCAGCTTTAGCTATTATTGAGAAGAAGTTGAATGAACTTGAAGAAAAAGCCGACAAGCATCTAACGGTGGATAAAACTGGGGCCAATGTGAAACTAACTAAAGTTCCACCTAAGCCGAAGAAAATGCCGCCACGGCCAATCAAAAATAAGAAAAAGCCTTCAAAATAAGGCAACCTTAATATGCACAAGATATTTTGGCGAGAGCGCGCGCATCTTAAGGCAGCAATTCAAAAATTTTTCGCTTCGCATAACTATATCGAAATAGACTCACCGATCATGGTGAACGTACCTGGTACCGAAGCTCACTTACACTATTTTTCATCGGATTGGGATTTCCATGCTCAGCACCAGACACGGTACCTGCGCTCAAGCCCAGAGCTGAGTCTAAAAGAAATCCTTTCACCCGAACTCCCTCGTATTTATGAAATCGCACGATGTTTTCGGAATGGAATGGAACTGGGAGATTGGCATAATCCCGAGTTTACTATGCTGGAGTACTATCAAACCGGCATTAGCTTTTCAGATTTTATTCGCCTGACACAAGATTTTTTTGAAGAGACGTCTTACAGGTTATCAAAAGTCGGAGTGCGTTTTGACTATAAGAAACTTAAGAAGCAATGGCGACTTCTGACCGTTGCCGAGGCGTTTAAAGAGTTTGCCGGAATTCTTTTGGTGGATGGAGATATGAACCTCGCGGCAAAAGCTCGCAGTTTGAACTACATTTCGGTCAATGAGTCCGATGACTTCGAAACCGCTTACTTTAAAATTCTGATCGACAAAGTCGAGCCCGAGCTCAAAAAGCTTGGGGCCGTGGTGTTATACGACTTTCCTCCCTCACAGGCCGCACTAGCTAGAGTGGAGAACGGCTGGGCCAAACGTTTTGAAGTTTACATTCACGGTGTCGAACTTTGTAACGCCTTCGAAGAGTTAACGGGGTATCCGGAAAACTTGCAGCGCCTTCGCGCAACGGAAGCATTTCGAAAAAAAATGAGTAAGCCTTCTCCCCTGGCAACGGACGATGACGTCAGGCGCTGGAGCGCCAAACTCCCCCCATCGTGTGGAAACGCCATTGGTTTCGATCGCTGGTTGGCGATTCTCATGAACCAGGATTCTTTAGATCGCTGTTTAATGCGAAACTTCCCTTCAAGGTGAGTCGCTATGTGCAGAATTCCGTCGCAACAACAATCAAACCGAGTCTGAACCAAATGTCTTAAGTGGATATTTGACCGCCAAAGCAAGGGTCATAAGCCCACCGACTAAAAACAATCCGCCCATGTAACCAAACACAGCAAACGCCTCTTTTGCTTCCGTTCGACCCATTTCTGGTCCGTAAATCCCGGCAAACAACCACACAAATGGATATAAGAAACCACCCACAGCAATCAAGTACGAAGAGACGGTGATCAGTACTTTTGGCGCCTGTAAAAAATACAAGAATAGAACCAAACCCATCATCATTGCGCCTATCCCTGTAGCGTGAAAGTGAAAGCGCTGGTAGTACCGCCAGTTTTTATCCGCCTCACCTTTCAACTGCGTAGCTTTTTCAGCTTCGTCTGTTAGAGATTGAATTTTCTGATTACGTTCCAGGCCAGCTTTAATTTTATTCTTAAAAATATCTTCGTTTACGCCAAACAATATCGAAATAAACACACCACCCACAATTGACAGCACGGCAAGAATAAATGGAATTTTCTGCATCATGATATTCAGCCCCCTTTGACGCCACTCTAGCTAAAAATCGCCTAAGGGGCCACTCTTTGCCAAAGGTCAGCTTCCGACCGTCAGAAAATCCATTAAGACAATGATATGGTACAGTTCGAGCTCACATTGTCACTTTTCACGCTTGTATGTCTGGTTGGCCAGACCTTTGCCTATTTAACGTCCGCGACGAGAGCCCAAGGACTATTCACAAGACAGCTCCAAGCGGAGGTTGAATTGCACTGGTGTGCTCAGCTAGAAGCGAACAAAGCAAACCTAAAGCAAGCCTATACTTGGGCTCAAAAGACTCTTCCTCATTTGCGTTCTGAAGTTGAAAAAAATTTTCAAGACGAAATGGAAGCGCAAGCATTACCAGAACGTTTTAAAGTAACCTCTGACTCATCGGGCTCATGCCGTCACACGGATTTACCTAGCCTGCAAACCTTCCTCTATCGACAACTCAATCCTTCGATTCCGCCACAATGGCCAAACTGGCACTATGGTTTCACAGCGCGTCATGGGGATGAAACATGATATTTTTTACTATCATCGTCTTCGCGAACAGTATGCAGGTATGCGTTCAATTTCGCACGATATCCAATCAAACTCTGCAGAATAAGTTAAAACGACTTGCCCACCCTCATCGGCTTGTAAAAAATTTTCCCGAGCGGCTTGATCACGGCAGTTCGCGATCTTCGCTACACTCTCCCGCCGTATGCAGACTAATTCAGAACACTTATACGAAAGAAAGAATGCTATGCCCCTGAAGTTTTTTTCAGATTGGAAAAGAAATCTACAAAATTTCGACTTCCAGACATTAGCCATCTCTCATTGGCCACCGCTAGCTTCGCACTTCAGCTGCTTTCTCTTAGGTATTTTAGCCATGTCCCTCAGCATGGAACCCAAACCCGATCCGATAAATGCTGGAAAAATACTTATTTCGGTAAAAGATCTGAAAGGGATCCCCATCTCATCAAGTCTTACGATCGTAAACAATTCTTTGCCTGAATCAAAATGCATATATGAAGACTGGAGCATGGAAATACTCACTTTTGGCAAACAATTATTACTCGAAATTCGAATGACGACTAAGAACCGACCAGAACAACTCGCACACATTATTTCGGTGGTGCGCACTGGTAAGTTTCGCATAGCAGACTCTCAAGACCTTTCTCTTCCCAATTGTTTTCACAAACCGAGGATTCAATATGGTGTGGCTCACTCTCATTAGTTTTTTGTTCCATGCCAGATTGGCTTTTGGAGGAAATTTCGAAAAACATCAGCTTAAAGTTGGTGACACTATCGAAGTGACTATGTCAGAGTCACAACACATTAATGTTTCGAGGCGAGGGCATCTCGACTTCTTCTATTTGGGAGATAGAAAATGGAAAGTCACAGGACTACGAAGTGGAGCGGTTATGGTCTCGCCCGGCGAGTCCAGCACGGAAGACTTCCGAGTCTTTTTCGAGATTAAGCCAACTCACGAAAGGCCTAATAAAACCGCCGTAAAAGGTTCCTATCCAAATCCCCAACAAGCATTTCGCATCGTCTTAGACGTTGAGCTGGTAAGCAAGAAGGATCTCCTTCGATTGGGAATACCCCCACACATGCAACTTCCAATGAAGTTAGAATCGCTGCATGAACTACAAAACCAGCGCGTCGTTGCCCATCCTCAAGCGGACATTTTTCCGAGGCAGGAACTTGTTTTACAAAGTGGTGGGGAGTTCAAGACCCAGTACCAGACACCAGATCAGTCCGAGCGACTGGAGGGCTGGAAAGGTTACGGTCTCAAGCTCAAAGCATGGCTGAATGACTTCTCTGAGAAGGAGGCGACTCTCGACTATGATTTTCAAATGAGTGCTGCGTCAACCAATAAGTCTCAGCTCATTCGACATCAATTGAAAAGTCGCTCTAAACTCATCCTCAATCAAAAACAGTTCATCGGAGCCCTCGACACTAATTCGCAAGAAAGTGGACAAGAAACTTTTGCCTACCTTCAAAAAATTCCGATTATAGGGCCCATTTTGCGGATTGTGCACAGCCAGTCGAGTCTGGATCAAATTTTTGTATGGATCACCCTCACCAAAAAACAAGCATAAAAAACACGCAGTCTTAGGTGAGTTTTCTTGCGGAAAGCCGGTTTGAAAATGCCTCGTTGCGGCATAACTCTACGCGCGCTAAAATTTAGGCTTGCCAAGCATTCATAAACATCAACAAAAATATTTTGAAGTCGCTCACGGATGTCTATTTTTCCACAATTGAAATTTCGATCATCAAAACGGGATGTAGACTTCATCCTTCAGCGCGCGCGCACGCTTCAGTCGAAGTCGGAGCGGATTCGTTGGCTTGAAGATTTGATGGCCTGGGTAAGATCCGATGTCCCCATCTCTAGCCGCGTTATAGAACCATACTCGAGGCCTAAAGAACTTAGAAACCATCTGGGCGAACTTCCTCCGTCAGACACTATATCTAACTCTCATCAGGCCGTTCGCATACGCTACCTACTTCTTATCTTACATAAACAACCGGACCTGCGCCTGGCTGTGTCTTCAAATCTAAAGCACATTTTCCTGGAGACGTCGGCAACCGAATTATTCTGTGATGCTGGCATCTTTGGCGACCCAGGTCTTTTGTTGCAAATTAATTCTATTTTAATTGAGAAGCTCTTACCGACATCCGGCAGCAGCGAGGAATTCGGCCATTTGATCAATGTTCTTTTCCCCACGGAAAGCGACTCGGATTGGGTCGACATCTTGGCCCCTGACCTTGTTCAAGAAATTATCTCTTTAGTCGAGCATTCGGGCGGTGCGGATCCATGGAGTGAACTCCATCATTCGTTCGCCGACGCCATGCTCATCATAGCTTCGCAGGTTGCGGGCGCAGGCGCCGACAGGTCCATGCGAGAACGTCTCACAAAAACAGATTTTTCGACCTCCGCTTTTATTCGCCTGCTTGAAATGGCGCGTCTATTACATCAGAAACTCGTCGCAGAATCTAGCTTTGCAAATATTCCGGCTAAAGATCTTGAGGATTTTCTTAATGCCATTTCTGACTGCCAAGAGTTAGTCGCACAGGCCTTGGCACATATTGAGATTCATGGCGTGAGTATCAATTTGGTGTTTCGATTCGAGCGAATTGCACTTCTATTGAAACGCCTTACCTTCATGACTTCATTTCTCAATGCCGCCATCCAAGGCCAGGCAAACCGAAAAGTCAGCCGCCTACTTGCCGAGCTCATTCGATCAAGTCTGGACGGACACAGTCTTCGCCGACTATTCAGCGGGGAGATTCGTCTTCTTTCTCGCC
This sequence comes from Oligoflexales bacterium, assembly GCA_041740975.1. Classification (GTDB taxonomy): domain Bacteria; phylum Bdellovibrionota_B; class Oligoflexia; order Oligoflexales; family JALZUQ01; genus JBGSKV01. The sequence continues at coordinate 80,519 of JBGSKV010000105.1, forward strand.
GGATCGTTGATCATGCCAGTCATTCTGGCGATCACTACATAACCTATGACCGCGCAGGATATTGGCGAATGTTTTTTTCGGCGGCTGGTGGAGGTATCGTCACCGTAGGATGCATTGTTATGAAGGGTTTGGTGCATGTTCTGCACCTTCCATCATTAATCGAAGGCCTCGTGAACTGGACAAATTACTCTGGCGGCTTTGTCTTCATGCAGCTCTGCCGATTTACACTGGCGACAAAACAGCCATCCATGACGGCATCAACACTTGCCAAGCGTATGGCAAATTTCGCGACGTCGAGCGGTAGTCAGAACATTGTGTTTACGGTGAGAGACGCCTTTCGCTCGCAGTTTATTGCGGGTGTCGGCAACGTTTTTTTGGCCCTACCTACTTCCATAGCCTTCGCTTGGTTATACCACTACTTTACAGGTCGTTATATTTTCGACGAAAACTATGCCTTAAAAAGTATTCAAAGTCTTGATCCCTTCCACTCTTTAACGATTCCTTTTGCCATTTTAACGGGATTCTTTTTATGGCTTGCAAGTGTTTTATCTGGTGCATTTGAAAACTGGATATCACTCCACAAAATCTCTGAACGGATAGTGACGCATCGCAAACTCAAATATTTTATGAGTGCAAAAAAAATAAAGTATCTATCGGAAGGCTTTAAGAAAAATGCTGCAGCTTTTAGCGGTAGTGTGTTTCTTGGCTTCTTTCTGGCATTCACGCCATTTCTTGGCCGAATTACTGGCATTCCTTTCGACGTCCGCCATGTGACATTTTCGACCGGAACGTTGGGTCTTTCTTTCGTTAGTTTGCAAGATCCCATCACTCAATCCATGGTTATTTCGGCAAGTCTCGGGGTTCTTACCATCGGTTTGATGAACTTCGGTGTAAGCTTTTTTCTCGCTCTCTTCGTCGCGAGTCGCGCACAGAATGTCCGTCGAGGACTTTTGCTGTTGCTGGCAAGGAAAGTTGGCAAAGAATTCTTGAAGAGTCCATTGGCTTTCTTTTGGCCGCCAAAGTCTAGTGCCATTTCCGCGAAGGCTGACCATCCCAAACCATAGATAAATGAACGGCCGCTTCGCGGCCGGGTATCTAAATTTGCTCCGCCTTTCACAGGCGGAGCTTTTGTTTTTTACGAAGTGGTGGTCGAAATTTCTCAAAGCGGTCTTCAGAGGGTACGCTTGCCTGCCAGGCCACCGGGATTTTTGTTTGTACCAGAGCTCCGGCCCAGGCTGCGCTGGTGTTCGCGCGTCCAGCGCTCACAACCCCCTCTGAAGACCGCTTTGAGAAA
>JBGSKV010000106.1:0-17144 GCA_041740975.1 Oligoflexales bacterium
TGACCTTGCTACAATTTCATGGACAACAAGTTAAGCAACTTTCGTCAAACGCTCATACTCTTCCGGGCTGCAATTTCCAAGCGTAGAATGCAGTCGCTCTCGATTATAAAAACATTCGATCCATTCGAACACGCTTCTTCGCGCCTCTTCACGAGTCATAAAGTCACAGAAAAACACGTGTTCTTGCTTTAATGTTCCAAAAAAACTTTCTACGACACTGTTGTCCCAGCAATTCCCTTTGCGACTCATGCTACAAGTCATGCCGTAAAGATTCAAAAGACTCTGGTAATCATCGCTTGCATACTGACAGCCGCGATCTGAGTGCGCTAGCAATCCAGCACCGGGTTGCCGCGCATTTATAGCCATTTTGAGGGCCTTCAAAACAATTTCTCGACCAAGAGTTGGCTCCATTGCCCAACCGACTACTTTGCGCGAAAACAAATCGATTACGACGGCTAAGTAGAGCCAGCCCTCCTGAGTCCAAAGATAGGTGATATCTCCGGCCCAAGACTGATTTGGACTTTTGGGGTCAAAGTCGCGGTTGAGAATGTTTTCGGCTACTGGCAATTTGTGTTTTGAATTAGTGGTCGCTTTAAATTTCCGCTTAGTTTTGGCGCGAATCTCATGCTTACGCATCAACCGAGCCACTCGCGGTTTGCTGCATTCTTCGCCGAGGCCAGTAAGCACAGCGTGAACACGAGGACTGCCGTAGGTGCCGCGGCTACCAGCGTGAATTTTTTCAATAGCGCTCACTAGTCTTGCCTCATCCCTACGGCGACCGCTCATCTCTCTCGTCCGCCACATATGATACCCACTCGGCGAAACACCGAATGCGCGGCACATCACATGCAGCATAAATTGCTCACGAAATTCGTCAATAACCGAGAATTTCACTTCTTTAGACTTGCAAAGTAACTTGAAGTTTTTTTTAGAAATGAGTTTTCTTCTTCGAGCTCTCGGATTCGTTTTTGGGCCTTCCGGAGCTCCTCGTCTTCTGGTTTCAATTTTCCGTTGCCAGGGAACGCCACGGCTCCATCAGATTCGAGCGCACGAACCCATTTATGAATCACACCGTCGGTGATGCCCAACCGTCGCCCCACTTCAGCTTTGCTCATTCCGCCGCGGACCATTTTCACCGCTTCTAGTTTGAATTCCTTGTCGAATTTCCTTCGAACTAACTCCATCTGAACCTCCAAGAAACATCGTTATACCACGCTTAACTTGGAGTCCAAGAAATTGATGAAGGTTACCCGTTCATTTTGCTGGTAAAAATTTCGCCTATTCGGAAGGCTGGAATGAATTAGAAGGTCACAGATTAGATGTAAACATATTTCGGCCAAATGCTATGGCCTTCCATAAAAACGGCACTCTTTTCATCGCAGATATGCAACGTATTCGGAAGATTGAGGGTGATGTTGTAACCACAGTTGCGGGAAACCCCGTGCTTGACGATTTGTACGGATGGTACGGTGAGTTTTTAGATCATTCGGATCCAAAGCGCATGAAAATGGACGGTCCGCATGGACTTTCGATTGGGTCCGACGATTCGCTTTATATTGCCGACACTGGGAATGGAAAAATTAGAAAAATTTCTAATCTTGAAGGCGGTATCTATAAAAAGGCCGAAATCATCGCGGGAGGGACACAGATTACTGAAATTCCCGTTGGGACATCCGTTCCTGCGAAAGATTTTAGATTGAAGTGTCCGACGGATATCTCGATGACAGGAGACGGCGTGCTCTACTTTGTTGACAACGAACCTTACTGCGCACAAAGCCTTTCTCAGGTTGGTTACGGTGGTCTTGCATCTATCGTCAAAGGTACACAAGTTAGAAAAATTGAGTGGGTAGATATTAATGGTGTCTCAACTCCAATGGTAAGCAATTTTTTTGGCGGCACTCAGAATGTAGAGTGCGGATCGGGCAAAGCCAATGGTAAAGCGAGCGAAGTTAATTTTGAGTCAGCCTTTAACACAAGTTTAAGCGTGATTTGCCAGGGCGGGATCACCAGTTTGAAAACTCGCGATAACTGCCATGAAGAAAACGGATCTGTTGAAATTCTAATCGGACAGAATTTTTCAGGCAACTATGGCAACGTCGTGCATATCCGCCGACCTTGTAAAAAATAAACCTCTACCCAATTAGCCAAGAAATTCCGCCAACAATATTAGCCCTTCTTTCCAATCTCCTAGGTTTGCAGAATCCCCTAGGTGATGACGGTCGCCCACATTCATAAACTGACCTCCCCAGGACTTTGCCATCCTTTGAGCGCGTCGAACCGCGCAGTAGGGATCGTTCTGGCTTGCGATGACGATGGATGGAAAGGAAAACTGAACTTCGGGAACCGGTGAAAAATTTTTAATATCTTGAGGAGTGTCTGGTTGTTCGAGATCGGGTGGTGCAATAATGAAGGCTGCACGTATCGGCAGGGTCTGGTCCATAGCCCAGGCATGCGCCAAAGTCGAACACCCTAAGCTATGCGTGACCAACACCACAGGACCAGACTGTGCCTTGATAGTAGTAACGAATCGATCGACCCAATCTGTACATCGTGGTTTAAGCCAGTCATCTTGAACAACACGACCCCAGTTAAACTCTTTCTGCCACAAAGTCTGCCAATGATCTTTGCCCGAATCCTGCCAACCGGGAACCATCAGCACAGGTAGTTTTTCAAACATAGGGTTCACGAGATGGGCACCTCGAAGGAGAGATTACGGTTCGAATTCTACTTAACTTTAATTAACTTTACTTAACTTTTACTTAAAAAAAAGCCCCGCTTATGCGGGGCTTTTCAATCTGTAGATCGATCAATAACTGATTATAGACCGTACATTTTCATTTTTTTACGAAGAGTGTTTCTGTTGATACCCAAGATACGCGCAGCGTGAACTTGGTTACTACCAGTTCTGCGTAAGATTTGAGCTAACAACGGCTTCTCAACTTTTTTGATAATCAATTGGTGAAGATTTTCCGGATAGAACGTACCAATTTGATCTAAGAATCTTGATAGCTTTGAGTCTACGACGGCTTCAAGCGAGTAAGCGTCAAGCTTTGCAGCAAGCTCTTGATCTTCGATCTTGTCTGAGCCTTTGATCGACTCTGGTAATTCTACGTTTGCTTGACTAGTTGTGTTTGTTTTAGAAGAAATCGTTTCCACAGAGCCCCCACTCCAAAATAATTAATACCGACTTAAACCCACTCAGACCCATTGTGGAATCTGCTTATTTGTATCCCAATCGGCCGAGGCTCTTTACTAACAAGGCTATATCGGGGTGTCAACATTTCACTCAGCTTCCGTGAAAATATTTGTAACATCTTAAAATAACAGCTGATTTGTCAGCTAGAGCTAAGACCGATAGCAGTGTCAAAACGGCAAGTTTCGATCGCGTTCCCGCACTATCGATAGACACTTTTTGAAATTTTTCGGCAGAAAACACTGGTAGGAAGTAATAGATGGTAGTGTTTAGCTCTTAACAAATACTGCAAAATGGGCGAAATATGCAGTACGGAGGATGATTCAAACCAATGATCAATCATACAGACGACGAAAATATCGACGAAAGAGAATCTGATACGGTCGATGACGACAAAGTCATCGAGATGAAACAACCGAATTCAGAAGCAGAAGAAAAAATCGCGCAGCTTGAAGACTCGGTGAAAGAACTAAACAATAAGTACCTTAGAGCTGTGGCGGATGCTGACAATTTGCGTCGTCGCCTCGAAAAAGAAAAAATGGATTTACTTCGTTACGGTAACGAAAAAATACTGCAGGATCTCCTTCCTGTTCTCGATAGCTTTGAAAAAGCCTTAGCGCCTCAGGAAGAAGCAAACGACACCACGAAATCTTTACAAGAAGGCATGCGACTTGTTTTCGATCAGCTAAAATCTGCACTCGAAAGACATGGGCTTGTGCGTATTTCCGCAAAAGGCCAACCGTTTGATCCCAATGTTCATCAGGCTATCCATAAGATTGACGACGATGAAGCAGAGACTGAGACAGTCTCTGATGAGTTTGCAGCTGGATATACTTTAAATGGCCGTTTGGTACGCCCTGCGATGGTTAGCGTTAAAACGCCGACAGATAAAAATTAGACATTAGACTTCCCGCTCGGATGACTGACTTGGTTAAGTTAACAGCACCAACAAGCCTTCGTATTTCGTTTTGCAAAATTATTTCTGCAAGAAGATGAAATCGGCGTGCAATCCCAATCAAAAAACTATACGAGAACGGTATCTTAATTAAAAAATTGGTGCCGCGCTTGGAGTTATTTTGAAGCAGTCATTTTGGTTGGTGTTTTTATTCTCAAGTGTGTACCTGACTATTTCTCCGAACGCCTTCGCCAATTACAAAGCGGAACTTAGTCCGGATGAGTGTCAGTTCATTAGAGACGCCATTCAAAATGGTGAGACGGATATTCGAATCTCAGAGGAACCGACTGACGGGGTGTATGAATGCTCCTCTCCAATAGTCATAGATCGTAGTGACACATCGCTCATTGGTGAAGGGCCGAGCAGAATTAAGATTCGATTGGCCGCCACCAGTCTTTCACCCCTGCTGATCGTTGGTTCCGCCAAACCCGGCCGACACATTGGCGAGGTAAGCCACCGAGTTAGAAATATCACCGTCGCGAATCTCGAACTCGATGGCAATCGCATGGAGCAAATCGAGAAGAGTTCGCAAGATTTTTACCAAGAGTCCAATGGCCTCACCTATGAAACCGCTTCTTTCCTTTCACGCCAAAGACAAGCCGAGTGCTGGGGCGGTAAAGGATGTGATCTTGCCCACGAACCTCGATCGGTGATCCGCAACAATGGAATCACGATTCGGGGCGCCGAAAATATCTTACTGCAAAATATCGTGTCCAAAAACAACCTTTCCGGAGGACTTGTCACCGAAAAACACTGCGAGAACCTAAAGGTGGTGGGATTTGAATCCTTTAACAATTTATTTGATGGTTTTGCCGGATATGAAACGAAATTAAGTCACTTTATAGGGCTTTACCTTCACCATAACTTTGCATCCGGAGTGTCTATTGATCTAGATTTTAGTTTTAATCAATTCACCAACAGCGATTTTTCTCATAACAGAGATAACGGAGTTTTCGCGCGTGAATCGACGCAGAATCATTTTGAAAATATCAAAATCCATGACGTTTGTAATAATGGCGTATTTCTAGCCGATAGTGCGCAGGGCAGACAAAGCGCTGCAACGAATTATACTTTTTTGAACCTAGACGTGCGAGCGATGCAAAAAGCCTTTCGCATCAATGATGCTACGTGTGTAGATACAAAAATTGAATCGGACGAACCATCACGTTTGATCGGCCTACACGGTGACCTTTCTCTTGCAGAGGGCGCGGCGATTACTTTTGAGAACAGGACTCATGGTTTTCAAAGCCCTTCGAATAACCACATTTCTGAAAACTACACACACGATGAACGGCACTTGCATTCGCTAGACTGCCAGTCGAGAAGCCAGATTCCAGTATTCCAGCCGATTTTCTAAGGTTTCAAAGGATGCCAAACTACCTGATGACGGCCCTAAGTCTCAATGATTTCAGAAGCTTAGATATTTGAATCAGTAATTAGCTCAAATTTACCGATAATTTGACTAACCATTCACTCGAAAAAGTGACTCGAAACCACATGAGAATGCGAAACCACATTTTGTCTGCCTTGTTTCTATGGACTATTTTGTCTTGTGGAAAATTCAATCCGATTACAATTGAAAATTCGTCCTTGAATAGCCAGCAATGTGATGGTTCTGAAGAAAAATGCAACGGAACCATTGTTGTTCAAGATTCCAAATATGTATGCTCACTCGTGGCGGCCTCTTCTAAAATTACAAAAGGTCAGTCCGTCAGAATTTTCATTGCTACCGATGGCGAGATTTCATCCGCAACGATCAATAACTCTGTCGTTAGCGACCTTGCTGGAAAGGCGATATTTTTTACACCAACCCAAACGACGAAATATGAAGCTGTCATCCTCAATAAAGACAATCACAAGGCAACTTGCGAAACCGAAGTCGAAGTTGTCGATCCGGTGACACAACCCAATCCATTACCCCTTTGCACGGTTTCAGCGAGTAAAGCCGAAGTCAATGAAGGCGACACGGTACGCATTAATATGACCTCCACTGATGCGACATCTGTCATATTGCACGACACGACCTTAGCGGGGCCATCTGGATTTAAAGAGTTTACTCCGGCTTTATCCACTACCTATGAGGGAAAAGTAAGTGGTTTAGGTGGAACGAACTCCTGCAGTGTTGCTGTTAAAGTCATTCCTAAACCGAAGCCGACAGCCGCGACTTGTACTCTGACGGCATCTTCCAACCCAGTCGATAGGTCGAGTTCATTAGCTATTAGTCTCAAGACCACCAACGCAACATCCGCAACTTTGGAAGGTGAGCCCATCGCAGTAGGGACGACAACAAAACATTATGCGCTTAATGCCAATAAAACATTTAATGCAACGGTCTTAGGGGATGGCGGCAATGGAACTTGTTCTCTAGCGGTCACCGTGGTCGACCCACCTCCTCCTGTTGTACCAAGTTGTACGATCTCGGCAAGTGCACCTTCGGTTTTATCTGGCACTAACGTCAGCATTACTTTGATTTCTAAAAACACATCCAGCGCGAAGTTACAAGGCTTGACCGTGGCGACAGGTACGGTCACCAGATCTTACTCACCAACCACGACGACAACATACGTGGGAGAAGTGGACGGGGATTCAGCCCCTGATTGTAGTGTCGTGGTAACAGTGCTACCGCGCCCGACTTGTTCAATCACTGCGTCATCGACATCGATAGACAAGGGTCAGTCTGTTCATATCTCCATGGACTCAACAAATGCAACTTCGGCTACGCTCAATGCGGCGAATGTTACCGTACCAAACTACTCGGTAACTTTGAGTCCACTCGTTACGACGACTTACAATGGCATTGCATCGGGTAACGGTACCACGGGAACTTGTACGAAAACGGTTACGGTCACTGATCGGACGCCAACATGTTCCCTATCAGCACCAAGCACTGTATATGTAAACGACAAGTTTTTTGTAACGATGACACATCAAAATATTACTTCAGCCACAATTAACAATGGGTCAATTTTACTTTCTGATCCAAAAAGAGAATTTACGGCTTCCAGCACTCCGCAAACCATGAACTTTGCAGGAAATGGCTTCGGCATAACGTTCGCCATGACTTGCACTCCCATATCCGTTCAAGTTTTGTCGAGACCAGTGATTTGTCCTGCCAATGCCATCGTCGGCGCAGGTGAGGATTGCACAAGCTCTGTAGTGGGCGCACACATGGCGAGGCGCACTCAACGCTGCGATGCGCGTGGCGAACAAATTATTACCGATTCATTCTGCAAAGTTTTATATTGCCAATCCATGCGATGGCTAAATACCGCCACCAACACCTGCGACCTTGGTGGAGTCGGAAGCCTTTGTACCGCGCCGGGTAACAATAGCGCCTGTAAAGAACCGAATACCTACTGCGGTACGGACAGACGCTGCGCGCTGAGATAGCCCCTTAGCTAGCTTTTTCAGAGTTGTTGTTTAGCTTCCACTCGAAAACCCATACTGACAAGGCCTAGGCAATGATTGCCCAGCAAATCAAAGCAGCAGTGATTTTTTCGGTTTCGCGTGACATTGCAATTTTAGTTAGGGATTAAAGGTGTTTGATAAGAATTGTGCAGTTGGAGTTTTCTGTGACATTTTTTTTCAAACATGGCAGAATATATTTATAAGCCCCAAAAGCGAATAATCAAAAAAATTTAAAAGTTTCTGTCACGTGTTCGAAAAATCGATGACGAACCATCGATGAACATAGTGAATCTTTCCTCTGCAGTCCGTATCTCAGCAACGAGATGCAAAAAAATCAAGGCACACAATTGAACGAGCAAGGTAGCTCAGACTAGAATCTAGCCAAGGAGAACGCATGAGTAAGAAATCTCTCACCCCAGCCAATCACAATGCAGCCGAAGAAACTCATGTTCTTCCCTTACTCCCCCTTAAAGACATCGTCGTCTTTCCGCATATGATTGTTCCTGTTTTTATAAACGAAGAACTTTGCATCAATGCCGTTGAAAGCGCACTATCAGGAAATCGTAAGATTTTCCTTTCGGCATTTAAGAATCCTTCCGATAAAGAAGGTGATTTGAAAGCTTCTCTTGAACCACCTTTTGATGTTTACGATGTGGGAACGGTTTGTACGATTATGCGTACCCGCAAACTTTCTGATGGACGCATCAAAGTTCTGGTGCAAGGTGTTAATAAAGCCGAGGTTGTCGGACTTGATTCTAGCACTGGGTATCCAGCTGTGCGGGTTCGTAAAATTGACGATATGGACTTAGATGCGGAAACTGCAGCTGTCGAAGCTATTGTGCGTTCGGTTCGTGAGAACCTTGAAAAAGTAGTCGGGCTCGGGAAAGTCCTCTCTCCAGATATTGTTATGATTCTTGAAGACGTCAACGAACCAGGTCGTTTGTCAGACCTCATCGCCGCAAATCTGGGCTTAAAGGTCCATGAAGCGCAAAGCATTCTGGCGCTGAATAGTAGCATTGCTCGTCTCAATAAGGTACATGGCTTTCTCGCGCGTGAAATTGAAGTCTATCAAATGCAAATGCAAATTCAGAACCAAGCAAAAAACGAAATCAACAGAATGCAACGCGAGCATTATCTTCGCGAACAAATTCGCGCCATCAAAACCGAGCTGGGTGAAACGGAAAAAGACGATACGGAAGGTTTTTGGACTCAGATCGAAGACAAACCCATGCCCACTGAAACTAAAGAAGAAATATCTCGTCAAATCCGCCGCCTAGAACGTATGCACCAAGACACCAGCGAAGCTTCTTTAACTCGTACTTATATTGAAACGGTTCTCTCACTTCCTTGGGGCGTGAAAACAACTGAAAATCTAAGCATGAAAAACGTGCAAAAAGTTTTGGACGAAGACCATTACGGACTTGAAGACATCAAGGACCGCATCATTGAATTTCTTGCAGTGAAGAAACTTAACAAAACTGCTAAGAGCCCCATCATTTGTTTCGTAGGGCCTCCCGGTGTAGGCAAGACAAGTCTTGGTCGGTCGATCGCTCGCTCCATGAATCGCGAATTTGAAAGAATTTCCTTAGGCGGCGTCAAAGACGAAGCCGATATCCGTGGTCATCGCCGTACCTATGTCGGTGCCTTCCCGGGTCGCATTGTTCAAGCGGTTAAGAACTGTAAATCGTCGAATCCGATTATTATGCTAGACGAGATCGACAAGCTAACCAGTGACCATCGTGGCGATCCCTCTTCCGCGTTGCTCGAGGTCCTTGATCCTGAACAGAATAAAGACTTCAAGGATCATTATCTTGGTGTGCCTTTTGACTTATCCGATGTCATGTTCATCGCCAATGCCAATACGCTTTCGACCATTCCAGCTCCCCTGTTGGATCGTATGGAAGTCATCGAGTTGAGCGGATACGCCGAAGAAGAAAAAGTGATCATTGCTAACCAGTACCTTATTCCAAAGCAAATTAAGGAATCTGGTCTCGCGGAAGCTGGCGTGAGCTTTAGTCGCACCGCGGTCACGACGCTTATTAACAACTACACTCAAGAAAGCGGCTTACGCGGACTTGAGAAGCAAATCGCTTCTGTATGTCGAAAACTTGCGCGAGGCCATGCCGAAACACAAGAGACTGAGGGCAAGGAATTGCCGAAGGACTACAAGCAAACTCCGGCTACCATTCAGAAGCATCTTCGCTCCAAAAAATATGGTCATGACTTTTATCACCTTGAGCCAACACCAGGTGTTGCATTGGGTCTTGCCTATACAACCTACGGCGGCAAGGTTCTCGCGATTGAAGCAAATCTGATTCCGTCTTCCAAAGCCGGACTCGTGCTCACAGGGCAGCTGGGGGATGTCATGAAAGAATCAGCACAAGCTGCTTTCAGTTACGTCAAATCCAGAGCCGAATCTCTTGGCATTGCCCGTAAACGTATAGAAGAGAATGAGATTCATATTCATATCCCTGCAGGCGCCACTCCAAAGGATGGTCCAAGCGCGGGTGTAGCTCTCGCATCGGCCATGATTTCCGCGTTTACAAACATTGCACCTCGACCTTTGACTGCGATGACTGGGGAAATCACGTTGCTTGGAAAAGTTTTGCCAATCGGAGGCGTTAAAGAAAAAATTCTCGCTGCCATCCGACAAACGATGACACTTGTCATTCTTCCAGAAGAAAACCGCGGATCTTGGGATGATCTTCCTCAAAACGCGAAAAAAGGAATTGAATGTCATTTCGTCAGTCACTATGATGAAGTCTTCGACATTTTGTTTAGTGCTGAAGAAGGCGTAACCCATATTCGTGGTGGCGTCAGAGCACCAAAAGACACAGACTTAGCGAGTTAGTTAAGTTGGAGGCATTATGGGTCGGTTTCTGGTTAGAGCCCTTCTTTTTGGTTTTTTCTGGTTCGTGTTTTTTTCCATGAAGGTAGAACCAAACAAGACTATTTTTAGAAAAATCCATGAAGTTAACGACGACATGATTGATGCAGTGGATACATGGCTCGGCGGCCGCCCCGCTCCGAAAGACGTGTCACAATAGCCTTTTTAGGCCCCTTTCCTCATCGAGATCGAGTGTGATATAACCCCTAATGAGTAGCGCCAAGAAGAGCCGCGCCACTTTGCAGGGGATGTCATGGCCATTTTAAAAGTATTCGAATATCCTGAAAAAGTTCTTGAAACGAAAGCATCCGACGTGGAGTCGTTTGATGATGATTTGAGAAATTTTGTCAACAATCTGCACGAAACAATGATTGATGCCAATGGTATTGGCCTCGCCGCCAATCAAGTGGGATCGCTTCAAAGAGTATTGACGATATTTATCCCGTTCGAGGAGAGCCGCTACAGCGATCAAGAAGGCGCGAAGCAGGAGCCTTGGCATAACCAAAAATTCACTTTTATCAACCCTGTCATTACAAAGCGCGAAGGCAAGATCACTTTTCAAGAAGGGTGTCTAAGCTTTCCTGAGATTTTTGAGAACGTTGACCGCAGCGCCCAGGTTTGGGTGACAGCTTTTGACGAAAACGGTAAAGAGTTTTCGGTTCATGCGCATGGACTTTTTTCTGTCTGTTTACAGCATGAGATTGATCACTTGGATGGAATCGTTTTCATTAATCGCATGAGTCGATTGAAGTCCAGTATGGTCAAGAAGAAATTATCTAAGCGAGGTCGTTTTAGTGAAGACGACTAGTTCTACGCATCCCATCAAAATATCTCCTTCTTTACTGTCTGCTGATCCCATGAAAATGGGCGAAGAACTTTTAGATATCGAAAAAGCCGGGGCAGACCTTCATCACGTTGATGTTATGGATGGACATTTTGTGCCGAATCTCACTTACGGACCACCAATGGTGAAGGCTCTCAAAGGATTTTGCAAAATTCCTTTGGATGTCCACATCATGGTAAGTAATCCAGACAAGGTGGCATTGGATTACGTGAAAGCTGGCGCAGATATTTTAACTTTCCATATTGAAGCGGCGAACGATCCTATCGAAATTTGTAAGGATATCCGCAAAAACGGCGCGAAAGCCGGGATCTCTCTGAATCCGGATACACCGCTCAGCGCTCTGGAAAATGTTTTGGAACATGTGGACCAAGTTCTTATCATGTCCGTCTTCCCCGGGTTTGGGGGGCAGAAATATATTCCGTCTTCTACGAAAAAAATTGCCGATCTCGCCAAAATGTTAAAAGCTAAAGGCCTCAGCAATAAAGTCGTCATTGAAATCGACGGCGGCATAACTAAAGAAAACATATCCGAAGTGATCCATGCCGGCGCTACAATGATCGTAGCGGGTTCCTATATTTATCAAGCCAAAGACCGCAAAACCGCTGTAAATAGTTTGCGGCAATAGGAGTTTGTCAGTGAAGGGTGAAGCCATTGAGCTTGGAAAAATCCATTTAACAACACATTTGCTGGCAAAACTTGCCTCGCAACCATCGCCTGCGATTTGGGTCGATCCTGCAACTTGGGAAAAATTAGAAAAATATAGAGCCTTTATCGACAAAGCTGCTAAGGGCGAGAAACAGGTCTACGGAATCAATACAGGCTTTGGATTTCTTGCGAATGTAAAAATTCCGGTAGAAGAAACTGAGCAGCTACAAGTGAATTTGATTCGCTCGCATGCCTGCGGCGTCGGCGCAATATTGCCGCCGGAACAAGTTCGCGCTCTTTTAATCTTAAAAACTCATAATTTTTTACAAGGTCATAGCGGCGTAACACGGACCTGTGTCGAGACCATGTTGACGTTTATTGAAAAAGATATTTTGCCAATCATACCTTCAAAGGGAAGTGTCGGCGCGTCTGGCGATCTTGCCCCTCTGTCGCATTTGGCATTGGGCCTTATGGGTGAAGGAGATGTGACCTATCTAGGCAAAAGGCGTCCAACCGCAGAAGTTTTGCGAGAGGTTGGTGTCAAGCCTGTTGTCTTACAAGCCAAAGAAGGCTTAGCACTGGCAAATGGCACTCAGTACATGACGAGTTTAGGCGCTCTCATCGCTGACCGCGTTCGTACTTTAGCGAGAGCGGCAGATGCTATATCCGCACTGACGCTGGATGCGCTGAAAGGAAGTCTTGGCGCCTTTGATGCGCGTATTCACCAAGTGAGGCATCAGCCAGGCCAAAGAACTGTTGCGGCTAACTTTGCCAAAATTTTTGAAGGTAAAGATGAGATCATGGATAGCCATATTGACTGTGGCAAAGTCCAAGATCCCTACAGTTTACGTTGTATTCCGCAAGTGCACGGCGCTTGTCGGGATTTATTAGAGTTCGTCGAAAAGACTTTCGACAATGAACTCAATAGTGCCACGGACAATCCGCTTGTCTTTGAAAATGGTGAAATACTGAGTGGCGGCAATTTTCATGGCCAGCCTGTGGCCTTTGCACTTGATATCATTACATTGGCTCTGTGTGAAATTGGCAGCATTAGTGAGCGTCGAATTGAAAAAATGACGAATCCACATATGAGCGGCTTACCCGCTTTCTTGACAAAAAAAGAAGGTCTGAACTCAGGGTTTATGATTCCGCATGTTGTTGCCGCGGCACTTGTTTCGGAGAACAAAATTCATGCCCATCCGGCATCAGTGGATAGCATTCCCACTTCAGCCGACAAGGAGGATCACGTAAGCATGGGTCCGATTGGAGCCATGAAGGCACTGACCGCAACGGAAAACGTCGCTTACATACTTGCCATCGAAGCATTGGGTGCAAGCCAGGGCTTGGACATTCATTTGCCATTAAAACCTTCCAAACATTTGCAAAGCTTGCACAAAGCAATACGACAGTTATCATCCCATATGGACGCGGACCGCTCTCTTTCCGTCGATATCGAAGAGACTGCAAAATGGATCTTGGATCGCGGGGTGGACAGTGCTTTGGCTGATTCTGGGCTTTTGTTGCAATGACAAACATTGTATCGACAGTTTACAATAAGAAAGTTGCGAATAGTAGCAGGAGCATGATTGTGAAAATATTTCTAGTGAGTTTTACATTGCTTCTGACTTCCTCAGTCCTTATAGCGTCTTCTCCTTCAAATGATAAGAAAGAGAAAGTCGAAGGGATCTACACTATTTCTGCGATTAGTGGCAAGGCGTCTGACTTTTATGCCATACAAATGCACCCGGAGAAAAAAGACCAGCCTCATTTGCTTTTGGAAACGCACTATGTTCACCCGCGTTTGGTAGTTGGTCTAAAGCTCAGAGTGATCGGAACCGTTTTTAAAAAGTCTCCGAAACAGTCCGAACTCGCACAAGCATTGTTCTTCGTAAACACACCCTCTGGTATGACACCTTTTTGGCAACTTTCTCGTCATGCTAGTGCATTAGACTTATCCACAACACCTCTTATGAAACTTCACGCGCCAAGCAGTGATTTCTCAGTACTTTAAGAGGGCATTCCGTTTATGGAATTTGAAAGTCATCATTCCGAGAGTCCCCAGCCCACAGGCTTACGCTATCTTTTTATGACATGGACTGGCCGCATCATTGTCATCAATACCATTGTATATTTGGCCATGGGATTTAAAGGGGGTTGGTTTACACCCGATACTGAACTTCTTTTAAGGTTCGGCGCTAAAGACTCGGTAAGTCTTGCGCAAGGTGACTATTGGCGATTTTTTACACCCGTTTTTGTTCACATTGGTTTGTTACATTATGTCGTCAATAATCTTGGGCTTTATTACATAGGCTTTCCTTTAGAGCGCTTGCTTGGGTGGAGATGGTTTCTAGCGGTCTATCTGATTGCTGGAGTCGTTGGAAATGTATCTAGCGCACTATTCAATGTCTCTATGAGCGCTGGCGCTTCGGGGGCGCTTTTTGGATTATTGGGCTGCGGATTTTATTTCGAACGCGTCATCGGACAAAGAATAGCAGAATCGACGGGAACGAAGCCACGAACCGGTGTTTATAGCAGTATGGTGATTGTAAATATTATGTTTGGCATTTTGGTGCCTGGCATCGATAACGCTGCTCATCTTGGTGGCCTCCTAGGAGGTATTTTGACAACCTACACCATGACTTTTATGCGCCCCAATCAGCTGCGAGAGTTCAACCCGGTGATTGCGAGGCGCATCATGATTGTCTCGGCAATTGTTTTGGCCGCCGCTATGGGTGTGGCGACGAGCCCTCGTTTTGTATTGTATCGTCTCGGTAGCCAGGCGGAGAAATCACTCAAAGCTTTCGACTCAGGTCGCAATCAACAACGTTATGGCTCAGAAGCCTACAGTTACTTTACGGAGGCACTGAAGATTGATCCCGATAATTTGGAGTTTCTATATCAGCGCGGCCGTTTATTGTTTCTGAGTGGCAAAACCAATGAAGCCTTAAATGAATTCCGACTGCCCGCGGGTAATGCCGAATATCATCAGAAACTGATCATACTTGCTCAACAGCTTCGTGATCGTGGCATGGTGACTTGGCAGTTGGAAAGATTGTTGACTCACACTCAGCCCGAATAAACATTAACGAGCGCAATAAGCCCGCTTCTCATCCCAATCCACGCGGTAGAGTTTTTGCAATGTCGAGCGAAAGTCTCGCACGGTCGTTGGTTCTTTATATTCGCTGACGGCCTTGTACCAAAATGTTGCCGCGAGTTTATTGGCTTGGATGTAAAGTGGTTTGTCTGGGGATTCGATGATTTCACACTGATCAAAAATCAGCTTCAAAAGCGGTACGATATGGGTTTTTCCACTTTGAAATCGCAATATCTCGGCACTAAATAATAGCTTGTCAATTTCGGCCTGCCATTCCAGTTCAACTTTAGTCACCCCCAAACCTGCCTTGGCTCTATTGACTAAAAGGTGGAAGTGACTGATCTCTTCGACGAGCACACAGAAAGCATTGAGGTTTTCTTTGTTCAGGACAACGAGGGGATTCATCGCTGCGAGATTCTCAGTTATTTTTTCGTCCAAGCACGCGCCGATAAAAACTTCATCTTCGGTCTTATTTTCAATGACAAAAACGCCAGATTTTAAATTGCTTTTTGTTTCGTTTGTGGAATAAGCGATGTCGTTTTCGGAGACGATAAAATCTATAAATGGCGTCGAGATTTCGAAGCCATAGTACTTGGCAATCATTTGCTCGCATTGGTGAATAATATCTTTTAAGGACATAGGGACCTCAATCTTATTAAGAGGCCGACTTATTTTCGGTCTGAATCGGAGTGATTCCCGCTTCTACCAATATCTGATATAGTCGTCGCGAATGAGTCTTGTGCCAGCGCTCGTATACACCCAGAATATCCTTGTTTTGCCGTAGTCCCGGCACATCCGAAACACATGACAAAAGCTCAACGCAGACGTTGAAATTCTGCGACAAGTTCCTGTAGACGCCCGATTTCGCCGAGTCACGATCGACCTCTTGCGCCAAACTGGAAACTTGATGGTAGGCGGTTCGCCCCATCGTCATGTAGTAGCCAATGTCGAATGTTTTGCGATTAAAATAGTCTTGAAAAAACCCAGACATATAAAGACTGGTGTCTCCGAGATGTTTGAAAATTTGATAACGTTTGCGAGGCGGAGCTTCGAGGGCGTGCTTCAATAAGATCGCCAATGGATAATCCATGATGTTGGCGGTGTTGTCCGTTCCGTCTTCGGTGATTTGTGGCGGAGTTATGTATTCGACGAGAAGATTGACAATGTAGAAAGAAAGTTCTTCGTCGAGATTGGTCTGCATCTGGCCTTGGGCCGTCAGCAGCTTCTCTCGGAAGTATTCTTGCGGCTTGATGAAGAGGTTTAAGCGATCGTCACTCATGGAGTTCTCCAACGTGATTCACGGCCCTTATATCCAAAGTATCACGCTAACTGGCTAACCAGTCAAATGATGGGGCCTTACAGTTGATATCGGCTAAGCACTTTAAATTCTTTAGGTTTCTTGAGATTTTCGGGCGTTTCACAGGTTGATTTTACCAATGAATTTGGATGGTTATGCTAGCTAGTCCCATCATAACAATTATTTGGAGTTAAACCACATATACGATAGTTTAGAGGCCATGGCTGATAAGACTACATCCGACAAAATCCCTGAACTAACCCTCGAGCAGATTGTCAAAATCGCGAACCGAGTGGGCCTAGAATTCGCCGACGCTAAGCATGAAGCTGAACGTTTAGAGCTTCTGCGCACCAGCGTACGCGCTCGTGTGGCCATTCGTATTGATGATGGGGAGCTCACGGAAGCGAAGCTTCGTCGGCTTACAGAAACGGACGTCGAATACACCGACTTTATCGAAAAACTATCGGACGCACGCGGTAAATCCGAACGCCTCCGCATCCGTTACGAGTCTTATAAAAATCTCTTTGAAGCGAAACGCAGCATGCTGAGTTATCAAAAGGCTGAGATGAAAATCCTATAGATTATTGAACACTCGCTTCGCGAGTGAGGATTGTTTAAATTAAGCTCCGCCTATCACAGGCGGAGCTTTTGTTTTTTGCGAAGAGTTGGGCAAAACTTCCCAGCACTGTCTCCAGAGGGTACGCTTGCCTGTATAACCACGGGGATTTTTATTTGTAACAGAGCTCCTGCCCAGGCTTCGCTGGTGTTCGCGCGTCCTGCGCTCACAACCCCCTCTGGAGACAGTGCTGGGAAGTTTTGCC
>JBGSKV010000107.1:0-10276 GCA_041740975.1 Oligoflexales bacterium
GAAATGTTCAATAATTTAATATATGGTAACCAGATGACTTACGACCCCAAACAACCCTTTGACCTCAAAAAACTACCTCCAGCAATTAAACCTGAGGATTTTCTAGAGCAGGAATTTGTCCATCTTCTGATTCAAGCACACTCAGCTTTAGCAGAACTAAATGGAACCTGCCGGGCAATTGAAAATCCCAAAATTCTTTTGAACATCCCAATGCTTCAAGAGTCGGTCGCGAGTTCGGAAATCGAAGGAATTTATACGACCATCGAAACTGCCCTAGAGAATCAAGTGAAAGCAAGCAATGAACAAGACCCTGCCTCTAAGGAGGCTTTGCGATACAGGGAAGCCATTCGAACAGGCTACAACTCGCTAAAAGAATATTCCCTATCTTCACGTACAATCCTAGCGATTCATAAAGAATTGCTTCCTGCAGATGGCGGTCGATATAAAGAGCATCAAAATAAAATCGCAAACGGTAACCAAGTTATTTACACACCTCCGCCACCACAGGAGGTTTCAAAATTAATCGCAAACTGGGAAAACTATGTTCATGCAGATAGTGCGCTCGATCCGCTAATAAAAGTTGCTATCAGCCATTATCAGTTTGAAGCCATCCACCCCTTCCCGGATGGCAACGGCCGAACTGGACGCATTTTAATGGTTATGCAAATCACCATGTACAAACTTTTGGATACTCCAATTCTTTATTTAAGCGGTTACCTATATAAAAACAAAAGCGAGTACTATACTCACTTACAAGAAGTTACGAAAACCGGTGCCTGGATAGATATGATTAAATTCATATTAAAAGCCATCTGCGAACAGGCAAAGGTTACTACAGAGGTAATTTTTAGGATTAGATCTGAACGAGATCAAATGAAAGAGACTTTGAAAAAAGAATTCGCGTCTATTTATAGTCCTGATCTACTAAATCACCTATTTTCGTATCCGGTGACCTATCCAACATTTATGGCGAAACACTTAGACATCACCTATCAGACGGCAAGTAAGCATTTGGGGATTCTTCACAAAGCAGGCCTGCTTTCGAAGAAAAAATCTGGTCAGAAGATACTTTATTACAATCACAGCGTCATTTCGTGCCTTAAAACCTAGGGACAGTCAGGGGACTGTCCCCTTATCTAGGATTGGGACACATAAAACCCTCGTACGGTTCTCGCACAATAAATTTATGTGTTCCTTGCAATTACTAATTCGCTATCACCAGTTTAAGTAAAAACGAGTACGACCAACACCCACTCCCAAAGATCTTTGGTAGGTGTTGCACGACGGATAACGGTAGCCGTGAGAGTAATTCGGTCGCGTATTTCTGAACTGATTTTGCTGATACTGCGGACGATAATAAGTCGGCCAAGCTTGATACGCTAAGTTCTGACACTGACGACTGTTAAAGCCGCCGTTTTGGCAGCCTCGGACATTATAGCCAGAGTGCTGATTCTGGAACGAATTGTGCCTTGAGTTGTGATGTGAGCTGTGACGGGAGTTGTTCCAGTTGCTTTGATAGTTCCCGTAAGTGTTCGGATAGCCGTAGTAGCTGTCGGCAGAGGTGTCTTCGTTGACCGAGTTGGTCTGCGCCTGTGTAAATGCCATCTCAGCCGCGTCATAATCTCCGAAGCTCATGCCTTGCTCAGCAAGCTGGCGAGATTCTTTTCTTACGACATTTCCACTGTCATCCACTTCGAGCATGGTGATAACGCCAGGCAGGCTTGCCGCCTCATCTGCCGGAAAAGGCTCAACCTTGACCTTGTTGTTATCGACGAGCTCTTGATCAGCTTGTTGGGTGCCGCAGGCTAGTACACCGGACCCTACAATGATTGCCAATAATTTCGTTTTCATACGTTCTCTCCTTTTGATTAAAAATTAACCAGGTGGAGCGAACCTATGTTGGTGAGCAAGTTAAGTCAATAAACGCGCCAAAAGTGCATGTCGCTCGCGTAACATCAGCCTTTACGAGACACGGCTTAGATGAAGCAACGATCATATGACTCGGTAGCAATGAAGATTCTCAGCGCAGAGCGTAAAGTCGGTTAGGTTTAAAGCCTGCCAATTGTCTTAGAATGGGATTTGGACCTCCCCCATTTCCGTGTATCCTCCCCCCAAGAATTCCCAAGTTCCTTTTCTGAGGAGATCCACGACGTGACACGTTTATCTTTGGCCTCGTTTGCGCCGCTTTTCATTTTTTCTATGACCCTTAGCTTCGGTGAAGTGGCTAAGAGTAATGATCTTGCTTTCGTCGATAACTTTCATAAAGTCGATGAAGATCTTTACCGCAGCGGGCGACCAGAGCTTAGCGATATGAAACAATTTGCAGAGCTTGGCATCAAAACGATTTTGACTTTAGAAACTTATTTTGCTCATCCAGAGTTTGGTGATGAAGAAGAATACGCCGCCAACATGGTCGGCATCAAAGTGGTGCGCGTCCCGATGAGCCCACTACCTACCCATCGCCCCGACATCGAAGACATTCAAGCAGCACTTGACGTTATGCTCGATCCCGCCCGACAGCCGGTTCTCGTTCATTGCTATCACGGCAGCGACCGCACCGGAATTGTCGTTGGCGCCTACCATATTGTCAAAGACGGCTGGTCCGCGGACGAAGCCATTGAGGATATGAGGACATTTGGGCATGGACGGATGTACTACTGGTGGGACGATATTCTTTATGAGTTTGAAGACTGACTTCACTAAGTAAACGATAAGAAAGCTTCGAAGGTACTGGTTTCGTTTAGCAAGTTTCCTTGCAAATTTCTCTCGTCACCGGCATTGCTTTTTGCTATGTAATATCGGCCTATTATGGGTCTCGCGCCTGGCAAAATTTCGCGTCAAATTTCCCATCATAAAAAGGTTATCGTTCTGCAGCCTTTCGAAAACAGAATCAAAATCATCCCCAAGCTGATCGCACTGACAACAGCCGCCATTTCCATAGTATTGATTTGTATTTGGATATTTGTACCTTCACTTAAAGAATTTTCTGCTTTGAGTATGAAGCTCAACACCGCGCTTGCACTATTTACCGCCAGTTTATCATTGTGGCTTCTGGCTGATGAAGGCAATCCTCGTTCTTGGCAGTCCAAATGTGGTCAGGGCTTGGCGCTTTTGACGCTGTTGATTGGTCTTTCTTCTTTTAGTCAGTACATTTTCAAAATCAACCTCCACATCGATGAGCTTTTTGTTAGTGATTTTCGAAATGATGAAAGCATACTTTTTCCAGGCAGAATGTCACCCATCGCCTGCATATGCTTTATTTTCATTGGTGCGGCACTGTTTTTTATTAACCGGCCCGGAAATCGTTGGATACATCCCACGTCGCTTTTTATCTTTCCGGTATTTCTTATTTGTACTTTTTCTCTACTTGGATATGTCTATGAAGAACGAAGTTTCTACCAAATCGGTCCCTTCATTCGCATCGCTTGGCAAACGACAACTTGCTGTCTTCTCCTAACAACTGGGATTTTGGCGGCACGACAGCGTAGCCGGTCCATCTATGTGTTAGCACGAGATGGCCTCGGCGGGATGATCGCCAGGCGCTTGTTTCCGGTTGTGGCCATCGCTCCGGTTTTCTTTGGATATCTGTGGTTGCATGCGAGAAGGTCCGACGTTGTTGACAGAGAACTTGGCATTTCGCTTTTTGTCATTGCGATTATCCTTGTTTTTATCGTTGTTATAACCTTTATTTCCAATCGTCTTGATCAAATGGACGCACGCGAACGGGCGATGACCGACAACGAGCGTGATGTTCAAAAGAAACTTATGTCTGTTCTCGACAACTCGTCTGTCATTACCTGGACGTTAGATAGGTTAGGAAATATCGAGTACTCATCGGGCAAAGCTCTCAGCTTTATTGGCTTTGAAACTCAATCCTTAGTGGGACAAAACTTCTTTACGCTTTTTGGAGACGAATTCCCTCAAGCCGCGGCAATGGTGAGACGGGCTCTTGGTGGAGAAACCTTTACAAATGAACTCTCCATGCTTGGTCGGATGTACAATTCCAATTATTCGCCAGTGTTTAATTCATCTGGCCAAATCACCGGCGTCGCGGTTGTCAGTAACGACATCACCGAGCTAAAAATCACGGAACAAGCGCTAGCCGACAGCGAGCGTCAGTTTCGGATGATGGCCAATTCTATTCCGCAGTTGGCCTGGATGGCTAACAAAGATGGTTGGGTCTTTTGGCTTAATGAAAAGTGGTACGACTATACGGGGACCACCCTCCCAGAAATGGAAGGTTGGGGATGGCAGAAAGTGCTCGACCCCGCCGATGGAGAGCGCATGACTGCCTCATGGAAGAAAGCACTAGAGAGCGGCGAGCCGTGGGAAGATACCTTTCCCATCAGAAGCAAGTCAGGCGAGTCGCGTTGGTTTCTATCACGAGCTTTGCCAATCCGAAACGATCATGGCGAAATCACATTTTGGTTCGGGACCAATACGGATATACATGAAAAGCAACGTAACGAACGCGAGCTAGTCGAAAGCAAAGACATTGCCGAAAAAGCCAACAAGGCCAAGACTCAATTTCTTGCTAATATGAGCCACGAAATTCGTACGCCTATTGGCGCAATCATGGGCTTCACGCAGCTTCTGAAAAACGCGCCAAGTTCCGAAGTCGATAGAGAAACTTTCATGGACATCATCGAAAGAAACTCGCAGACATTGCTGCGTCTTATTGATGATATTCTTGATCTGTCGAAAGTCGAGTCGGGCAAGTTTACGCTCGATAAATCCGAGTTTTCATTGTCGGATTTGCTGAAGGATGTTTCGTCCATTCTTTCCCTGAAAGCGGCTGAAAAAGGCATTGCCTTTTCGTTAGAGATTGACGGACTAATTCCCGAAAAGATTTGCACCGATCAGCTCCGTCTCCGACAGATACTCATTAATGTGATTGGTAACGCGGTGAAGTTCACCAGCAGCGGCAAGGTGACAGTCCACGTCTCTTGCACCGAGTCTTTATTTGAGGCTTCCGTCGAAGATACGGGACCAGGAATCCCTCTCAAGAACCAGCGATTCTTGTTTCATGCGTTTAGTCAGGCCGATCCATCGATGACGAGAAAATTTGGCGGAACCGGCCTTGGCCTCGCCTTATCAAAGCGCCTCAGTCAAGCACTCGGCGGTGATGTCTACCTACTACGTAGCAAAGTCAACAAAGGCAGTACCTTCGTCATTCGGACTGTTGTCGAAACGGCGGTCGGAACACGAATGATAAGTAAAGATGATGTCATTCCGAAGAATCTAAATCTGCTATCGAAGATACAACACGAAGGATTTTTGGAAGGTCTTAAGGTTTTACTAGTCGAAGATTCGCTGGATAACCGAATACTAATCTCCACCTATCTTCGCGATACTGGAGCCATCATTGAAACGGCAGTTGATGGCGAAAAAGGTGTCGAAATAGCCTTAAAGAATTTGCCCGATGTAACTCTTATGGATATTCAAATGCCAATCATGGATGGCCACACGGCAGTGAGGAGTTTGCGCAGTCAAGGATATTCGAAACCAATTATTGCGTTGACCGCGCATGCTATGCGCGAAGAACGTGATAAGTGCTTTGAGTCGGGATGCAATGATTACCTGACGAAACCAATCGTAAAAAACGTTCTTGTCGATGTGCTGTCGCGTTACGTTCGCAACCGAGTGCCGCCCGTTGTCCCTGGCACCAGCATGGATCCAGTTAGCCATCCCTAAGACTTCTATTAAAGCATGTCATCGAATCGACTCAATCCCTTCAAGAAAAAAACAACATCCCCGCAGCCATCAAACCCATGACTAAGTCTTCGGTCAATGTCACCGTACTGAGCGGGGCTTTTAAGACCGTGCCCATGCAAGGGCATAGGATTTTGAGTCCGCGCTTCAACGCCGCCAAAACGCCAAGGGTCGAAAATCCCATGAGTACAACCGTAAAAATATAAGTGGGGAGCAACCAGGCCTCTGAAAGATAAAGTAACGCCAGAGCTAATTCTAAAAATGGGTAAACGTAGCAGTAACCGCGCCACCTTTTACCAAGCAAATCGTACATCTGAAAGCCATCTGCAAAATGCTTTAGGTTAAAAACTTTCAGAAGTGAAAAAATCAGGAAAAATATCCCCATAAAAGCATGCATCACAAACTCAGCTGTGCCGCCTTTAGCAAAGCCCAAGGCCGCTGCACTTAAGGCCGCGTAAAGGACAAGAGCAAACAGTGGCCAGTACTTAACAAGTATATTCTCGTTTGATTGATTGACAGTAATTTCAAAGGACATACAAACCTCTCAAGATTAAATTGCACCTACAAAAACCGTGGCAAAACATATGTAACAGAAATCCCCGCGACAAAACAAACCCATGAGAAAACATACACATACCATGACCAGCGCTTAGTCCTCGCACAAGCTTCCGCCAGATTCTTATCGACTGGGCACGACTCGTCACGGGCGTACCACTGCAGGAAACCTGACAAAACCAACATAACAAAAGCCGTCACAAAGATAGCAACTTTGTACTCGGAGATGGTGATCATGAAAGGAAACACTTCCAAAAATGATGCAAAGGCAGCACCAGCACCCAAGAGCACAAAGAGACTCGGTAACGCACAGCAGATCAACGTCGAGCCAGAGCTAAACAACACCAAGTAATTTAGGATCGGCTGGAGTTTTTCTTTTGCCACCACGCCATTCAGACTGGTCATTTGCTAGTTCTTTCAAGAGACTTCAGCAAGTAGCCGGCGTCTTTGATCCCCTTGCCAACCGCCTCGTCACTTAACGTTTTTCCTTCGGCGATGTCAAAGGTAACGAGTTTGCTATCAAGGTCTACATCAAACTTCACAATTGTTTTGTCTTTAATAAATGCTTTGAAAGACTTTTCAATATTCTGCGCGCACATCGGACAAACCATACCACTGATTTTGGCTTTGATGATTTCTTTGGCCTGTGCAACTCCGGCCACTCCAAACAGTGACACCATAAAAACCGACAAAAATAGCTTATTCATAAATCCTCCTTACAGGTGAACCATAAAATGCATTTTCCAATGGCCATCTAAATCCGAACCTATTTCGAACTTGGCCGACTTATGAAAGACGCGTAGCATGGGTGTAAAACTAAAAGGGGTATCTGTATTGATGCGATGTTCAACCTGCATCAGAAGCCATGCCTGCATCTCGTCATATCTCGCCTCGTAAGGCGAAACTCCGACACTCAAGCTAGTCATTAGTTCGTGGACATTGTCTTTAGTGGCCAGCATATCTGATGAGACGGCGGAGTAAAATGTCCTTGTCTCCCAATCGCCCTGCAGTCCACCATAATAGGCGACATTATCGTCTAGCTGGCGATGCCCAGCCCCAAGCTTTACATAAATATTGCCTTGCGAGCTGTCTTGAAAGAATCTTTTCAAAAGAAAATTGTTCTGCAAATAATAATATCGATCGCCTTCACCGTCTTCGCGAAATTCTTCGTACGTCACGCCCAATGCATATCGCGACGAAAAGCTATAGGCCGCATGCAGTGAACTGTAATCTGCGTGCAACATCGTCGATAGCATAACGCCACCTTTATAAATGACCGGAGTCGCGTGAGCTGCGGGACTCGTGAAAAGGCCCAAGATGAAAGCGAACTTCATTATCTTAACTGAGTGCATAGACTCTCCACTGAACAGTAAAACTGATGTGGATCAACATGCTGACTAAATACCAAGTCACGCAATATAAAAGACCCATAACGGCAAACTGTCCCAACGCTAAGGAGCCAAGCATCATAAGTCCCATCAAAAGTGCCGGGATAGCAGCTGCAAAAACTCCGGAGTGGGCCTGAACTTTACGTTTGTAAGACACCGGCAAAAAGACATGGCTAAGCGCCATCACAAATCCAAAATACAGGCTGGCACAGAAGGCCGCACATAGTATCTGCCCCCCTGAAGCAAGCATATGAATAAAGTGATGACCCAAAACAATGCCGCCCATGCCAAACTGCGGACAAATGATAAGAGTTAGTAAACCGGCGAAAAATAAAAGACTCGCATGCACTAAGAACACGTGCAAACCGGAAGGAGCCAGCATGCTGACTATTTTACTCAGCACGGGACTATTTGGTGCCGCCTCTGCGGAAGAGGTCATAAATACCAAAAACTCTTTATCCACTTCTTTCATTTTTACTTGCCCTGAAACTGTTTTCTAATCTTGCTCAGTACTCGACTAACCCTTTTACGCATGGAGACCTCGCTTTGTGACAGGCTCGCTGCCATCTCGGCATATTCCTGGCCTTCAAAGAACCGTTTCTCAATAAGTTCTCTTTCCGATGGGTTCAAAAATCCTAAGTCTAAATCAAGCGTTACGTCTGATTCACCAGAGTGAGACTCGTCACTATATTCTATTTGAGTGGAGAATTTTTTCTGTTTGCGCAAACCGTCTATCATCACGCTGCGGGCGATGACAAAAATCCAAGCAGACAAAGGAATAGACTCATCAAAACGCTTGCGATTGCGATGGAATTTTAAGAAAATTTCTTGAAAGACTTCTGTGGCAATCTGCCCGTCGTACACACGATGGTTTATATAACCCAATAGTTTACCGCTATAGCGCCGATAAATTTCTTCAAAGGCCTGATAGTTATCTTCATCTTTGTAGAGACGCATCAGTTCGACGTCATTCGATTCGGCATATTTCAGAAGACGGTCCCTTTCAATGGATATACATACCCATATCTAAATTTGTGACCAAATTTAGGTTTCATCTTATACTTAAGCGGAGTTTTATACGAATGGACTTCTCAGGTGGACGACGGATCCACGACTCCGGGAGGAGTTGAGGTTGGGGGTTTGATCGGAACAGGTTCTGGCTCGGGGGGCGATATGGGCACTGGATTCGGACGCTCAGGAGGCGGAATCACTTTAGGACTCGGTTCGGGAGGCTGTTCGATCGGAATCGGTTTTGAAGGTTTGGACATACATATCAAAAATAAAATCATTCAAATCCTCAGTTCTCTTACCGAGTTCATGAGGTACTACTTTTTTTTTCAGGCTTATCCGCACCGCGATCGTAGGCGGGCGTAGGTTTTAGTTCGGCTTCTTCGTCATACCAATCTTCGCCGTATGTTTTATCAAGATACCTATCATCATCGTCGAAGCTATCGTTACTGGCATCGGCCGCCAAATCCTTACCAGTCTTTGTTTTTCCATCATCAAGACTCTGTCGGCTAAAAGGAACTCCGCCGTACGCCTTGTCACCTTGCTTGCGCACCGCGTCGTCGTAGTTTCTATTTTTCTTTTTATCTTTCTTCTCGAGACGATCCGCTTCCTCTTTCGCTTCAAAGGCATCAGGCGCGTTGGAGCCTTTTAGCCCTGATCGATAATCGCCGGTATAAGAAGGACGATAAGGCTCTTTTCCCATTTTTTCTTTGCTGGAGCGTTCTTTTAGATCCGCTCGAGATACTTTGTCTCTTTTACTTTTTATTGTGCTCATAAACATGAACTCCTTTCGCAGACTTCCAAAAAGTAACTGCAATATCCAAGCCATGCTCTGTTGAGACCAAAATCTTTCAACCTAAAACAGCCATCCTCGCATCATCTATTCTATGATTCTATTAAAATACCTTGACTTTTATAATAAAATTGCATAGAAATAAGTCAGGGCCATGCCCCTATCCCCGTTCCCCCTGTTAACCCCTGCCGTGGAGACTGTCGATGCTCTTTTCCCGAAATCAAAAGTCAATTGCAAGTGTGACCGTAGCGTTTCTAGCCGGCGTATTTATCGCCTGCGGTAGTCCTACCCAAGACGCCCGATCCGTTCCTGACGCTGATGCCTCACAATCCGAAAACGAAACTTCCAAAAACAACGAAAAATCAGAAGAACAATCCACTGAAGCCAAAAAGCTTGCGGCGGACATCGAAGTCGAACGCGCGAAAGGCCTTGAGCGTTTAGAAACGAATCAAACTTATGTTAAAGGCAAACTCGCAACCGGCGCCTCAGCTACCCAAGCTGAAGAAGCTGCCTACCAAATTTATCAAGACCAAATCAAAACTTACGAAGCTAAATCCGTTGAAGACATGTTCGACTTCGCCGAATCTGTGGCGATCGAATATAATCAAGGATTGATGCCTTACTACCGCATTAACTAACTACGTTTTTTTTCTAAAGCCACTTTCGAATCTTTTTAAGGATTGAAAGTGGTTTTTTTTTGCCCCAAATAGCCCCAAATAAATGCCATTAAAAACGAGTGTAGATCTCTCTTTCCGCTGGACTTTCCACCCATCAATAACCCCTTTTTATATAGACCGTTGTTGCATTATTATTCAGTTTT
>JBGSKV010000108.1:0-12183 GCA_041740975.1 Oligoflexales bacterium
ATTAAAGTGATTTGCGTTAGAGGCCCGGGACAGAGTAGTCGTCGAGCTCAATCTCTAAGTCCCCGAAAATACGTGTCTGGCAAGCCAGGCGCTCATTGGGAGCGGCTTTCATCGCATTCAGGAAATCCTTCTCCCCGGCGGTGGGTTTGCTGAGGTTTTCCATACCGCTGACGACTCGAAACATGCAGATTCCACAATCCGCTTCACGACAATCGAACTCGATCGAGGTTTGGTGCTTTGTGCACAGCGCTTGAAAACCCATACCGCGACGCACCGAAAAATCTTCCGAGCTTTGCGTCGAAAGATTGCGAATCGTCACTTTTGCCTGAGACTGTTCATCCGTCATAAACTTAGATCCGTAACCTCCGAAGAAAGCGACTCGAGGAACGCCTTCAGTTGCTCCCTTTGTTTAACACTGAGATTTAGGGGTTGCAAACTTTCCTCTCGGTGGCCGATCGCCGGTGTATCCTTAAGGTGCTGATAGTGATCCAGGACCTCGTCAAGAGTTTGGGCGCGGCCATCGTGTAAGTAGGGTGCGGTTTTGGCGACGTTGCGCAAGCTAGGAGTTTTGAAGGCGCCGACCAACTCGAAAGCTTCCGAGTTCAAGAAGTCTAGCTCCTGGCAGGCTTCGCTCCTTTGTTTTTCAGAGTCAGATATGGCTAGGTACTCGCCCACGCAGTTAAATGGATCTCGTAGGGCCAAAAGAACGCCTTCCGCTCGGCCAAGTTCGGGAAGTTTTTGGCCTTTAAAAAGCGGCAAACCAATATTATGGAACTGATCATCCGTCAGTCGACTGCCGTTGTGGCAAAGGTCACAGTTACTTTTCAAAAAGACTTCAAGTCCTGAGTATTCCTCGGGGCCGAAACCATCGACAAAAGCTTCGTGTGGGAAATTCGTTTTGCGAAGATTTCTGACAAACCCATCAAAGGGCGAGTCGATGGCAATAATATTTTTTTCGTAGTTGGCAATAGCAACGCCAACGTTGGCAACGACCCTCTTCAATGCGGACTGGACAGACTCAGGAAGCATCACAAAATTTTGCGTCCATTCATTCGGAACATCGATCAAAGCAGTACTTAATTTTTCAGCCGCCATTTCCGTTGGCTTCTTTTGTTCAGCTTGCGCAGCCTCCAGAAGCTGGCGTAGCGTTTGATACTCGACCGTGGAAAGCACATATGCGGCTACTTCTGGCGAGATAAGAAGGGGAGTGGCAGGTGGCGTAGCATCTTGCTTCAAAACTTCTGCTGTTAAGTCTTCTGGCCATGAGCCAAAAAAAGTTTCGTATTCTTTGCTGTAGTTTTCGCGTATTTGGCGGGCAATTCCTGAAAAACTCAGCCCCTGTTCCATAGGATGTGTGAAAGGGCCAAGCGTTTGGGAGGCCAAAGAATCGGCACGACCGTTCCAGAAAAACCAATTCTGAAACCGACTATTCACAATGGATTGAGCGTTCTTCGTAACCAAGCCCAGGCCGATCGAAATTGGTTTGCCATCGGTAAAATGCAACTCAGGAACATGGCATGTCGCACAAGAAACCTGCGAGTTTTTGGACAGGCGCGGATCAAAGAACAATTGGCGTCCCCACATCGCCATGTCTTTTTGCAAAGGCAGATGTGCCGCCGCGTGTTCTCCTTCCGAAAAGCCGAACGTCATGGCGAGGTTTCTTATTTCTCTTGTATTGATCACTCGCTGTGTTGGTTTCTTAGAAAGTGGAAAGAAAAACCAAAAAGCAGAGCCGGCAAGAAGCAACATCGCGAGGCTTCGCAGGATTAGGTTTCTTTTTGTGCTGGCTCTACGATCCATGATAGGCTAAATCCCTCTAGAATCAGTCAATTTGGAGGCTGCCATAATGCAAAATATATTCGCTTTACGATTTTTACCACTCATAGCTGCGGTTTTTACGGCTTCGCCAGTCTTAGCGGACCAGGTACTTAGTCTCAAGTATGCCAATCCTGCCACAGAAGTGGTGATCGTTTATGACAAGAAAGCGGAAACTCGCATTCCCATGAACAAATTGGTCGCACTCAAGGCCACGGTGAAAAGCAACGAAGAGCTAAGTTTGACATCATTCGATGCAGTGATGCCAGAACATAAGCATGGCATGCTCACGAAGGCAGTCGTCAAGAAACTTCCGAAAAATGCCTACGAGATTTCCGGAATCAAGCTTCATATGCCTGGCCGCTGGGTCATACTTGTGAATCTTGCGGATAAAAAAGGCAAAGTCTATACGCTAACTGAAAATTATGTGGCTTATTGATTAATATATAAGCTTGTTCTTCATTTGTTATTTTAAGAATTTTTAGTAGTATGTCGAAATTGTAAAAAAATATGGTTTCCCTTATTCATGTTGGGTTAGTTGAAGAGTTAGAAGTACTTGTATTGATTTGAAGTGACTTTCTCCAGGTAGAGGCCTAATGAACGCAAAGCTTGTGAAGTACCTAGTCGGTATTGTTTCGGTTGGATTGGGAGCGTTGTTGTCAGGGTGCTTTGATGTCGTCCCTATGACCACGGTTCATCCGGTGACCCAAGAGGGCGCCGACATTATGACAGTCTATAAAATCACAACGTGGATCAGCGTTGCGATTTTTTTCGCGGTTTCGATACCTATATGTATCGCACTTTATCGCTTTCGTGAAAAACCGGGTGACGAGTCGATTCCGGAACAGGTTCACGGAAATGCGTTCCTAGAATTCCTTTGGACTGTGATTCCAGTCGTTTTACTTCTCATAATCGCTATCCCCACTTGGCAAGTTATTTTCAAGCAAGCCAAACCATTCCCCGAAGGTCAGTCGCTTAAAGTTGAAGTGATTGGTCATCAGTGGTGGTGGGAGTTCCGCTACCCTGAACTCGGCATTGTCACGGCTAACGAACTACACCTTCCCGAAAATACAAACATCACTCTTGATCTCACGTCCGCAGACGTCATCCATAGTTTTTGGGTGCCGCGTTTTGGGGGCAAAGTCGATACGGTTCCAGGTCACAACAATCCCATGTATTGGGTGACTCCAACTGCGTCAGACACGCCGGGTGGGGATTATTATCAAGGTCAGTGTGTGGAGCTTTGCGGTCTATCCCATGCTTTGATGCGCTTTCAAGCGGTCATCCACAAGAAAGACGAATTTGATCGTTGGGCAAAAACTTACAACGAGCCACCAAAAGTCGTAACGTCGCTTGAGAAAAAAGGCGATCAGATCTTTCATACGATTTGTCAGGCCTGTCATGCGATTAGTGGCACAGCTTCGGCGCAAATCCCTGGACCAAAAATTGGTCCGGACCTTTCGAACTTCGGAAACCGCCGCACTTTGGGGGCGGGGACTCTTGAGAACAATCAAGAGAATTTATTTAAATGGGTCAAAGACTCGACTTCCGTCAAGCCAGGTTCTCTGATGGGAAATCTTGGTTTGGATGATGAGTCGGTCAGAGCAGTAAACGCATATATTCGTAATTCTACGGTGAAGGTGTACTAAATGGAATGCGGTGGATTTACCTTTCTCGAAATGATGAAGCCCCTTGCGATTGTTTTCGTAATCGCATTTGGAATTTTGGCAGTTTGTACTCGCAGAGATATGTGGAGTTGGATCACGACCGTCGATCATAAGCGGGTCGGTATCCTATACGGCCTTTCGGCGCTTCTTTTTATGGTGATCGGTGGGACCGAAGCCCTATTGATGCGAACTCAGCTTTTGATGCCAAACAATGAATTCTTATCGGCAAAAATTTATAACGGCATGGTCACCATGCACGGCACCACCATGATCTTCCTCGTGATCATGCCTCTTAGCGCCGCTTTCTTTAACTACTTGACTCCTCTTATGATTGGCGCGCGTGACGTTGCCTTCCCGAGACTAAACGCACTGAGCTACTGGATTTTCTTGTTCGGTGGTTTGTTGATGCATTGCAGTTTTATCGTTAACCAAATCCCAAACTCTGGGTGGTTCGGTTACGCAAATTTGACCTCATGTCAGTACACGGCTGATGCGTCGGTAGACTTTTGGGCGATGGGACTTCAGGTTTTAGGTTTGGCTTCCTTGATCGCCGCCATTAACTTCTTTGTGACGATCCTCAACATGCGCGCGCCGGGGATGACTCTCCTGAAAATGCCAATTTTCATTTGGACGACTCTGGTCACGCAGGTTCTTTTGATTTTCGCCTTGCCGGTCATCACCATTGCTCTTGTCATGATCACGTTTGACCGCAAGTTTGGTACGGGTTTTTTCAATCCGGGCCAGGGTGGCGATGTTTTGATGTGGCAGCATTTGTTCTGGGTTTTTGGCCATCCCGAAGTTTATATTTTGATTCTTCCGGGCATGGGCATCGTTTCTGAGATTCTTGCGACATTCTCGAAAAAGCCGCTCTTCGGTTACAGCGTTATGGTTTATTCGTCCTGCGCCATTGGCTTCTTAGGCTTTGCCGTGTGGGCGCATCATATGTTTACGGTTGGTATGGGTCCTTGGGCCAACGCGATTTTCTCGGCGGCAACCATGTTGATTGCGGTTCCGACGGGTGTCAAAATCTTTAACTGGATTATGACTCTTTGGGGCGGACATATTCGTTTCACGACAGCAAACCTTTTTGCGATTAGTTTTATTGCGATGTTCACGATGGGTGGCCTTTCGGGCATCATGCACTCGTCCCCACCTATTGACTCACAACATCAAGACTCGTACTTCGTCGTAGCGCATTTTCATTATGTTCTTTACGGTGGATCGATCATGGCTTTGTTTGGTGGGATTTATTATTGGTTCCCCAAAATCAGCGGTCGATACATGAATGAAACCCTCGGGAAAATTCAGTTCTGGCTTTATATGATCGGCTTCAACCTGACTTTCTTTCCGATGCACTTTCTGGGTGTGCAGGGTATGCCACGACGTAACTTCACTTACGCCGCGGATCAAGGTTGGAACTTATGGAACCTCGTTTGCACGATGGGTGCCTACATGACCGCTGTCGGTGGAATTGTTTTCGCAGTAAACGTTCTGTACGGATTGTTCCGCGGCAAAAAAGCTGTGGGTGACGATTGGAACGGCCGGACTTTGGAGTGGGCGATCTCTTCTCCGCCGCCGATTTATAACTTTGCAGTTGAGCCAACCGTTTCGCACTTGGACGAGTGGTGGCATTTGAAATATGACGAAAACGGCAAACGCCGCCCTGGCGTAGAAATTGAGGCGCATGTCGATCCGGCGACGATTCATCTACCTGGCCCTTCTTATTTTCCGATCTTGCTGGCGTTTGGTATACTTCTAGGAGCAGTGGGATTTTTTGTCACGCCAGGTGGCCTTTACGTTAGTTTAGTGGGCGTCGTGTTGATGATTGGCTCAAGCTACGGCTGGGCTTTTGAGAAAACTTAGCAGTTTAAGAGGGCTTTTGCCGTGAGCGATTCAGGACATAACGCAGCAGCACATGACATAGCAGCATCAGGACATGCCGATCACGGGCATGATGATCATGGCGCAGGTCATCACTATACGGTGACAGGAGTCGACAATCGTAAGTTCGCGATGTGGACCTTGATTGGTTCAGAGTGCTTTCTTTTCGGTGCTCTCATTATCAACTATGTTATCAACTCCGGCAAAGGTACTGACAAACTCACGCCACAGAATATCTACAACATCGATTTGACGACGATCAGTACTTTTATTCTTTTGATGAGTTCGGTTGCCATGGTTTTGGCGTTGGACGCTTGCGGGAAGAAAGAACTCAACAAGTTCCGCCTTTGGACTTTCGTGGTCGTACTTTTTGGCGCGATGTTTTTAGGCTGCCAGGTTTACGAGTTTCAACATTTTTATCATTTGGGTTTAGGACTCTCGACGAATAATTTTGGCTCCAGTTTTTATCTTTTGACTGGATGTCACGGTGCGCACGTTGCCGTGGGCGTCATGATTATGAGCTCGGTGCTGATCCGTTCGTTTATGAATCCGAAGTGGTTTGATTCGATTGTGGTCGAAGTCACAGGACTTTATTGGCACTTTGTCGATGTTATCTGGATTATTATTTTTACAGTTGTTTATTTACTAGTTTACGTCATTTAAACGTTGATGAGGTCAAGGTAGCCGTGTCAGAAAAGCATGCAACAGTAAAATTATATTGGATCATTTGCGTTGTGCTCTGCCTCATTACGGCTGCGGAATGGGCGGTTTTCCAGTTGGAACATTTACGCGGCAATGCGATGTTTATGATACCGGCGCTCGTGATCATGTCGATTGTAAAGTTTATTTTGGTTTGCGGCTGGTATATGCACTTGCGCTACGACCATCCCATGTTAATAAAGTACTACCTCTCGGCGATCTTCCTATCTGGTGCCACCGTTTTCGCCTTGGGAGTGCTTCTCTCTTAGAAGCTTTCACTTTAAGGTCAATCTTTGTTTTCCTCAGTCGCCTACGGGCACGAACTTTATGAGCCATTGCCGGAAGGTCTCTTTCAGCTAAAGTTAGACTGGGATCCCACTCTTATTTTCTTCGTGCTTGTCGGATATTTTTACATCCGCGGACTCAGGCGTTTCAAAAACCGAAAACCCGTCCGAACGTGGCAGATTTGGTGCTTTTTCACCGGCCTTTTCGTTCTTATCGCCGCACTGGTGCCGCCCATCGATCCATTGGCGGACCGACTGTTCTTTATGCACATGGTGCAGCATTTATTGATCGTTCAAGTCGGGGTGCCGCTGCTGATTTTTGGTGTTCCGTATTTTGTGATTTTACGCGGGATGCCGATGTGGTTTCGCAGCTACGTTTATTTTCCATTGTTGCGAAATCGACCTTTTCAAAAAGTTTTGAAGTTTGTTTCCAAGCCGCTCGTGGCGCTCATATTGTTTGAAGCCAATTTTATTTTTTGGCACATTCCGCTTTATTATAATCTGGCGTTGTTCAATGACGTGTGGCACATGCTCGAACATGCCTGCATGGCGCTGACCGCGATGCTTTTATGGCGAAACATCATTGACCCTTATCCGATGCGCGCCGTACTATCTTATCCCAGTCGGATTCTTTATTTGGCACTGATCACCGCCTCCGATATTATTTTAAGTTCGATTCTGACTTTTGCCGATCGCCCTCTTTACGGATATGAAGGCATTCCGCAACCCGAATGGTGGGTGTGGGGTTACGTACAAGATCAGGCGCTTGGCGGCCTGATTATGTGGGTTCCAGGCGGATTTGTGTGGTTTGTCGCTATGACCGCATGCTTCTTTGTCTGGGCACGCAATGAACAGAGTCAGAGTATTCCTTCATCACGCAAATCATAAGTACCGCAATAGTTTCGTTGACTTTTTGTCGAGGGGTTTCTATATTCCTCGTTCACACTTATCTGCGGGGGCGTAGTTAAGTTGGTTATAACGCCAGCCTGTCACGCTGGAGGCCGCGGGTTCGAGTCCCGTCGCTCCCGCCATCTTCGTTTCTTTTTCCCGGATACGTCGTCAAACTGCAAAAACCGCTCGGTCATGGACCTGAATGTCCACTCCCTCGCGGTTTTTTTGTTTTCCTTGTCTCCGGAAAAAAAAACTTCAGCTGGCTTTAGTCGCGAGCTGGGACTCGAACTTGCCATATTTCATCCTAGGTCCGAGTCCAAAGAATAAAAAAAAATAAAAACGTTAACCACTTGAAATCACGAGGGCTGCCTCGTTTCGCGTGGTCTCATGAGTTCGTTCGATTCAAATATTCCCGTACGCATTTTAACAGATAAATGATGGGGACCCATTTCGCGCACAATGGTGGCAATAAAAATTCGGAATTTTTCAGATTCAGATAGAAGAGAACTAGCAGCTACATTGCCAAAAACCGTAGGCGATGGACAACAACAATTGAATTCTACTTCACCTGAAAATTCGAGAAACCATTTTGCCAACCGTACAAAGTCTAGCGGGTCCCTTCCCACAATCTAGGGTGTAAGTTTGTAGAGTGAGCCTTATCCCTGAGTGATTTCTGGTGCAAAAACCGGGGACAAATTTCTGGGCTCGTTATCTTTGGTAACTCGAAGTAAGGAGTCGTGCAAAAGCCAGGCGAGTGAACCTTGGAAAACCACAAACGCGCTGGAAAGTTTGTCATTCCATGTATTCGGGCCAAGCCGAATTTAGGTTTGTCATTGTTCATCAACTTTGTGACATATGGATACCAGATGCAATAATAATGGCCAAGGATCGAAAAAATGCTAACATATGGTTGAACTCACAGAGAAAAAGTATGCAAAAATCGAAACTTGAGAAAAGTAATCTGATTTTTATCCTGGTCGGTCTCTCTTTGATTTGTGGCTTTTTTAGTATCGGTCAAATAAAAGGCGGATATGACGTTCACTTTACGAACTGGACCGAAAATTCGGTTGGTGAACTGCGCATATGGGTCATGACGAGTCTCCTTCTTTTTCCGGCGTGTTGTTTTTTGGGGTATGCTTTTAGAAAATACTTTTATTCTTTGCCGGAGCAGATTTCTAATCTCTTATCAAAAACCACCTCGCGACAACGAATTCTGGGTTTGATTGTAATTTTTACGATTAGCTTTGGTTTGGCACGCTACGGCAATACAAATGTTTTGCATGGTTACCCTATTACGGATGACGAGTGGGGAACCAAATTTGGCGGCGATGTACTCGCTTCGGGAAATTTAATGATTCCCGATTTTCAACCAACTGGCACTTTTGATCATCCCTTTCTTTATAAGCGCGACGGTAAGATTACGAGTTTCGACTTTCCTGGCATTTTGGCAACTTGGGCGGTCGCAAAGTTAACCAATACCGATACGGTACTTTGGGCTATTGCGGCGGGGCTCACGACAATTGTCATGGTGCTTTTACTGAATCTCCAGCTTTCGGCGGGGTGGGCTTTAGTTGGTGCCGGGTTAATGCTGTTTTCGCCAATGCATATCACTTTGAGCATAACATCTCATGCGCACGTACTTTCGAAACTTCCACTGGCTTGTGCGTTGTTATTTTACTTTCTCGGCGCTACACGCGGTAAGTTTTGGTATTGGTTCGCCGCTGGGTTTTTTGGCGCGACGATGATGGGTTTTCGTTTATTTGAAGGTGTTTTTATTGCCTTGCCATTTGCAATTTACACACTTTATCAATGCTACAAAAATGAAGCTCATTTCAAAAATGCCTTTTGGGCGATTGTAGCGGGCGCATTCTTGCCGCTTTTGATTCAGGCGTTTTACTACCAGGCGATTACTGGTGATTTTTGGTATCCGCCGCGATTCGCTCGCGGTATGCACAACGAAGACTGGTCGATATACAAACTCTGGGAAAGATTTGGCCTTAATGTCATCAATAATATTTTTCTTTTGAATGTTTGGTTTCTCGGGTTCATAGGTACTATCAGTTTTGTTTTTGGAGTGAAGACGGACTGGTTTTCTAAAGTTTGTGCTTATGCGATTCTTAGTGTTATCTCCTTGGGTCTACTGCATGATGATCACGGTATACATTCGGTAGGTCCTATTCATTATTCAGAATGCGTATTGTTGTTGGTAGTTATATGCGTCAACGGCTTAAAACGAATTTGGGAATTATTACCAGATCAAGCCAATTTTCGCGGCACTTTCGTAGCTATTATATGTCTGTTTCTCAGTATCGGCCTTACGTCATTCACGGGAAAATATTGGAAGAGCCTAGAAAAACAAGCCATCATGCACAAGGGCATATTTGATTTCATAACTGAACAGCACCAAGATATATTAAAAAGACTAGACCTTCCCAAGGATGTTCCCGCAATTGTCGTTGCTCCCAAATACCTGAATCTATGGGTGGTCAAACAGGAAAATTCTGATACGGGGTCGTTTGTGTATGATTGGCCGATGCCAAGTCCTGAAATGAGTGAGCAGATACTATTCGTTCGTTTCCATGATGGGGTCGTCGAAAAACTTCAAAAACAATATCCAAATCATATGCTATTGGAATTGTTGCCGATCGAAAAAGAACCCTATATGTCGATCAAACCTTACCTGCGCAAAAAACTCTAATTAAGATAATTAAGGGACGCACGACTGTCCCTTAGTTAAAAATATTGAGTACGTTTATTGGTGGGCGGCCGATCGCGGCTTTTATGACAGTAGAAAGGTGACCTGGGATAGTCATGTCGTTTAATTTTGCTAGTCTGATTTCATTTCTGTTAGTAAAATTGATGAAATAGTTGCTGATATTTTGTTAACCGTCGCATTCAATCATATTGCTGGGAAGCCATGAAAACATTTTTGAGCACAAAAAGCGCCGGGGCAACTGCCGCTTCTTTGCTTTTCGTAGTTTACTATTTTACTTCAGCCAATTATTTAGCGGACGGAGATTCCGGCGAGTTTGCTTACCTTGCGTTGAACAGAACGATCGCCCATCCACCCGGATATCCCTTGTATTCATATATTCTCGTTGGTCTAGGCTACGTAACTCACTCTCTTTTCATTCATACTCTTTTTTCAGGTCTCTGCGTAGCTGCTGCAATTGGTCTGCAATTTATAACCTGGCAGGGCATCATTTCGGGAATGGGTCTTTTCGTCGCTTGCTTGGTAGCCGGATTATCGCCACCAATTTGGCAAATTGCTACGTCCACAGAACCTTTCGCGCTTAACCTTTTACTTTGTAGTGCCGTAATTTACTTTCAGGTTAGAATTCTCAGACAGAATGTCTCAGCACCCAAGTTGTGGCAGCCGTTTCTTTTTTTGGGCTTACTCTTTGGATGGGGCTTTTGCAATCATCATATTTTGGTTCTGTTGGCGCCCGGAACACTTATCGCGTACTTTTGTAACCAGTCTGCACGCAACAACTTTGTTAAGACTGTAGGTTTATTTTCTGCTGGTTTTTTATTAGGCTTATTACCTATTTCCTATTTTTTAGTAGCCGACAGCAATAACTTATATAGTTGGGGCAATTGGTCGCAATTTTGGCCCCAACTGGTTCACC
This sequence comes from Oligoflexales bacterium, assembly GCA_041740975.1. Taxonomy (GTDB): domain Bacteria; phylum Bdellovibrionota_B; class Oligoflexia; order Oligoflexales; family JALZUQ01; genus JBGSKV01. The sequence continues at coordinate 10,867 of JBGSKV010000108.1, forward strand.
ATATGCTGCGTCGTGACTATGGAACTTTTACACTTTCATCAAGCGTAAGCGGCATTTTTCATTGGAAACCGCTTTGGTATTACCTCTCTATGTTGCCGTTCTATCTTGGATTCTGCTTTTTAGCGGGAGTCATCCCTTGCCTTGTCAGGCGAAACTGTCCAGGCTTATTAAGGAAGACATGGTCCAAGCAAACATTGATTCTTGTTCTTTGCAATGTATTTTTTACCAACATTTTGTTCACGTTAAAGCTCGGCGATGTTGTGGACGGCCCTGACTCCATTGTTTTGCAAAGATTTTTTGCGCTTAGTTTGATTACTCTTTTGCCTGTCTATGCATTTATTCTGGAAATGTGGTTCTCTTTTTTTAACTCGCGCGCTTTCCGAATCATTTCTTTGATTGTTATTGTGACGACATCTTTTCTGCTTCATGTCGAGCAAAGCAATCGACGTAAACATCATCTAATCGACGATTATATTTATAATATTACCCATATAATCCCAGCTAACACCATTCTCATGACTTCGTCAGATTTTGATTATTATGGAATGATTTATTCTTTAGATCGTAATGTTCCTGAGAAAAAAATCCGAGTGATTCATCCAACCGGATGGGGTCATCCTTTTTACCGTGAAAAAATCATCGATTTTACGGGCTACCCTGATAGTAATGGCATTGGTTTTTCAAACTTTTTTAATTGGATGATTGCTACGAGGCAAGTCTATCTTACGGAATTAGCTTTTGCACAGCTAGCCCCCTATCTTCCGTACGCTGAGTTTAAATGCCCTATTGCTAGAATCAACCCTATAAATGCCGCAAGCCAACCTTTTGCTGAACAATTAAAAGAAATTCAAAGAATAGATGCGTCGCTAAAATATCCCACAAAAGAGGCCATTGACAATGCTACGGAATGGGAACTTCAGGCACTGCGCGTTTGGCGAACCTGCTGGCAAAAATTTGGAGAGCACTCACAAATGGCGGGCAGCGAACCAACAAGCAAACGTCTAGAGGGACTGGATTTTCAATGAGTCCTAGCCTATTAAAAATCTTGTATAACTTTGCGTAAACAGCAAAGCTTTTGTCATCCATAGCGATCGGCGTGCTGCGCACTTGATGCGAAGGATCTCCAAGAAATTTATTAATCAAGAGGGTTAGATTATGACCGCAAAATTCGAAATAAAATCTAAGGTTCAGTGGAAGTGGATGGGCGGAACCGTGGATGGTTTTGTTGAGGAGATTTTTTTTGAATCCGTCTCAAAACTCATCAAAGGCAAAAAAATCGTGAGGCACGGCAGTCCAGAAAAGCCCGCTTACCTGGTC
>JBGSKV010000109.1:0-9347 GCA_041740975.1 Oligoflexales bacterium
AACCTCGGATCCGGTGGTGTTTTCATTCAAACAGAAAAACCACTTCCGAAAGGCAGTGAATTGGATTTGGTCTTTACACTTCCCGATAGCAAACAAACACTACGCGCCAAAGGCCAAGTCATGTGGCTTCAACCGGCCATGCCCGAGATGAAGCAGGTCACCCCCGGCATGGGTGTGCAGTTCCGTAACTTCTCAGCCGAGGACCGCCGTACCCTGGAGGCCTTCTTAAGTCGCTATCGAGATCAAAGTTCGACTGTCGATCGCTCTGCTTAAATAACTTGCATTGTTAACCTTCTGAGTTTTCGTTTGGCTATAATAGCCTCTAATGCTACCCTGAGGACGCATTAACGGAGGCCTTTGCGCCCATGTTTGTCATATGGCGACGACCAGATGGATTTCAAGGAGCTCGACCCGAAGACTTTAAAGTCGTCGAGTTGCGAAGCAAATCCTTTTTATGGCTACACAAAAACGAACGTCACTGGTTTCCTTTTCAGGTCTCTGGCGGCTGGCAAGATGAAGATCAGACCAAACGAATCAATGGTTTGGTAAACCTTATCGGCAAGTCCCCACAACAATGGTTAGATTATTTAGTCGGGTACTACCACGATGCGATAGCAGAAGATGATCCGAGCGCTTTTTTGGAAGAACTGGATACCTGGCTGAATTCCATTCTGAATAATTTGAAAGGCGATAAGTGGGAACAAGATATCATCGAGCAAGCTGTGAGCGAAGTCATCGCTAACGTTGAACAAGTCAAAAACGATTTCCTTGGTTCCGTTTCTAACTAAATAGGGTCCACCCGACCATTTCCGATTTAAATAAGAAAGCTCGCTGACCAATATCAGCGAGCTTTCTTATTTAAATCGGAAATGGTCGGGTGGACCCTATTTAGTTATAAAGTTCGATGATGCGTTGGTGGTCGTGCTTGGCGCTGGCGTTGCCTTCTTTCCAACCTTGAATAGTCAGAGGGAATGTTGCTCCATTGACGAGTGCGACCGGATCTTTCGTTCGGAAGAATTTCCATTTTCCGCTTAGAGAGGTTTCGCTGACCATAGTGATGGCGTTTTCGTTCTGACAAGAAGCCGCGTCTTTCGTACTGCATACACGTAAAGTGTATGAATTTACGGGTAACGCTAATTTGATATAATACTGGCCATTGATTTGTTGTAAGGCGATTTTGATGTCTTGGCCGCCTAAAGTTGAAGACATCCAAGTCGGAGCTTTGAGGACTTTCGAAAGTAGCTCGTAAGTGGTTGGTAACTTGGCTTTGAGGTAATTATGTGCTTCCGGGCCACAATAAAAGTTTTGATAACTTTCCGCGAAGTATTCTTTGACGGTGTTGGTAGCGTAGGCACGCATAGCTGCTAGTCCATCGGACTTGTTGGCTGCGGCCCGCATGCCTTCACCTTGATAAAGGCGATCTATTTCACGTGCAAAGTTAAAATCCGCACTACGGTTCTCACGTCGAACCTTCACATCAAAGGCATGGCCGAGCTCGTGTACGAAGCAGTTATCGGCAGAGTTTTCTTTCGGTGAAATGTAAAGGTAAGTTGGGTATTCCGAATTATAGCCCGTTAAACCAATGTAGCCTGTTTTGCCTTGGTACACGATTTCGCGCTCTGAAACAGCAAAACCATTCGCATCGTGTGCTTCGTAGAAAAAGTCCAAATGTTCACGAGGAACACTGGTCAGACCATTACGTAAACGTTCCATTTCGACTTCCGAGAATCCGCTCGTCCTAATAAAACTTTCTGGCATATCGGCTAATGCTGCGGCTTCTTCGGCTGGTGTAAAGTCGTGACACTTAAATGGTTTTTGAGTCAGTTGTTTAATATCAGATTCGGTCGTGACAGGCCCGCAGCCGACAAGAATCAAAATAATGAGTTTGGATGACTTCAACAACTTCATTTCAACAACTCATCAAATGCCAGAACTGCCTGGAAGGGGAAGGTCTTGAACTTGGTCACCAATAAAAGTTTGCGGATCAGACGGAATAAAGTCGCCGTTGCTTTCTTTTCTCTCGATACACTTCGTAATATTTGACGCTAGATCTTTGAAAGTTTTTGAAGTTGGCAAGTTTTCAATTAAGCAACCGTCCCAGAAAACATAAGTTGCTTCAGAAGAGCAGCCAAAAGAAGTTTTGTCAGCCGCAGCGGCCGAAAGAATAATGCGGTTTGGTTTTTTGAGATTGAACTGATCTTGCAAATACATTCCCGAAAAGCAGGCCGAAATCATGACGACCGTAGGACGATCCCCGCAACCGAGCGTCACCATATTATCAAAGCTGACTGGATTGAGTCGAGCGCGACCCATGTTAAACCCGCCGTTTTGAGAGCCGGAAGATCCATGCGAGGTCATATGAATGAGGCAAGCCTCATTTGGTCCTGGTTTCATAGATTCGACAGATTCGCGAAAGTTCAAATTTGTAACCGGCTTGACTTTGCCAATCTGTTTTTCTGGGCGTAAAGAAAGTTCTTGTATGTTGGACTCTGGAACGCCTGAACTCATAAACATCTCTTTGAGTTTGATGCGGGCATTATCAAAAGCATTGATCCATTCGTTTTGATTAGACTGATCTGATGCCATTAAGACGATTTTCCAACCGAGAGCGCCAGAAACTGAGCTTTTTTCGAACTGAACTTTACGGCTGATGACGTCATCAATGAGAAGGAGGAGGGTAGGTTTGCTACCATCTTCAGGAATCATGATATTACTAGCCATTTGAAAGACTTTGCGTTCGCCGATAACGGAAACGTTCGTAGCTAAAACTTTTTCGCCAGCACATGCTGTTCCCGCAGCGTCGCCGTAGCAAAAAGAAACCTGGTTTACGGTCGAAGCGGCGCCAAGCATGATGGTGTAAGAGCCATCCGCTAGTTTTTCGCTAATTCTGACGTTCACAGCAGCTATGGATGAACTGTACGTCGAGGAAATCATATTGCTACCGCATGCAGTGGCCAGGGCCACTAACGCGAGCATGATTATTTGCACGTAAAACTTCATGATAAAACCTCTAAAGACGAACTCATTCAAAGGTTATAGAGCAAGATCCGCACCAAATTTAAACTGCTGATTTGATTTAAATATTATCAAGAGGATTGAACATTTTTTCGACTATGGAAGTCGAATTGTCGAAAGTCCTGACGCTTTAGGAGTGTAAAATTAGAGGCCGACATTTTCCATTTTGGTAACGACTTCAAGTTGATCTGCAGTCAATTGGCTTGGTATTTTGAAATCTACAATAACGTAGAAGTCACCGCGGCTGGCGCCGTCTGGAAAACCAAGTCCTTTTAGTCGAATTTTGGTACCCGGTTTCACAAGTTGAGGGACCTTCAGTCGCTTTTTGCCGTCGTAAGTTTGAACTTCGATGCTCGCCCCCTGCAAAGCTTCGCTTAACTTGATTTCGTAATGGACGTGAATATCATTATCAACCCGGGTATACTGCGGATGGCCACCGACATTGACGATAACGAAAAGGTCTCCGTTTTCGCCGCCATAAGGGGACGTAGCGCCCCGGCCTTTGAGGCGTAGTTTTGTTCCGGATTTGACGCCCGCCGGAATCGTTACGCTCAATTCGCGGTGCGTGCCGTCGGTCAAACTAAACTGAATTTGGCGTTTTTCCCCGTGAAAGGCATCATCGAAGCTGATCGTCAGCGGATACTCAATGTCTTGACCTTTGGCGGGTGCTTGTTGTCGGGTGGCTCCGGCGGAACGCCCGCGAAAACCACCACCGCCGCCACCCATACCACCAAATAATTGGCTAAAAATATCGGCGCCCGCGCCGCCGGCTGCCCCTCCAAAACCCATTTCTTGAAAAATACTGGAGAAGTCCGTGCCGCGGAAAATATCCTCTTGGCTATACTGCTGATGAAATTTTTGATCGCCAAACGTATCGTACTGTTTACGTTTTTTATCGTCGGATAAGACGGCGTAAGCTTCGTTAACCTTCTTGAATTGGTCTTCGGCTTTTTTATCACCCTTGTTCCGGTCTGGGTGATATTTCATCGCTAACTTACGATAAGCCTTTTTGATAGCGGCTTCGTTAGCGCCTTTTTCGATTCCAAGTGTTTTGTAATAATCTGACAACGGGGATATCCTTCGCAATGAATGCGTCTACAATGACCCTAAAGATAAGGCCAGTCAGTGTAATGTCAAGCGGCGGAGATGATCGACTTTCGCAAACTGGCGTAACATACCCATTTCAGAGGTCAATTTTTTTGCCTCACTAAGCGTCAACCACTTAAGGGCCTTGGATTCATTGGTAATCGTTAAGGTCTCAAACGGATCAGCTGTAAACAAAAAACGGACATCAAAGTGCTGATGTTCGGGTTCATCTTTGTGGGCCGGAATCGTGTGGATATCGATATCAAAAGGCATCATAAAGTCTTGCCCGAGAGTATTGAATGCGGCATTTCGGTAAGGTGTAATGCTATAAAGTCCGGATTCTTCGCAAGCCTCTCGAAATGCGACTTCATACAAGTCCGTATCGCCGTCCGCATGTCCGCCTAATTGGATCCACATATTAAGTTTGGAATGCAGTGTCAGCAACACCTGCGTCATACTCGGATCGACAACAAGTGCAGAGCCAGTGAAATGCCCTGGTAAAAAATGGTCGCGAAAATAAGACTTGGGACTTTGCTCGTCGAGTTTCACCATGCTTTCCAAGGAATTAAACTCCGTTGGAAAATCCATTTCGGCCCAATATTTTTGATATTGATGAAGTTGTAAGGGAAGAGTTTCTAAAAGCTTTTGCATGATCGAATCCGCCTAATCCTTTTATAGAGCGTCCAATATGAGTACAGGCTTGAACTGGCTAAATCAAGTCATTTTGGTGAGTTAGGCTTGGCATGGGCATTGCTACATCACTTATGCTGAGATTCAATTTAATACTGACCTAGGATGTGGCTCAATGTGGATGCTCTCTAAACTTTCGCTTGTGTTGATTGCTATTTTGGCTAGTTCTTGTGGCCCAATGGAGCCAGAAGTCAGCGATTTGCGTAGCGATTCCAAGGCCAAGTATGACGAATCTTACGAGCAAATTTTGGGTCGTATGCGCAACCTCGCGGCGGCAAACCCAAGCTTTGTTAGTGTTTTGGAGAATGGTACGTCCATGAAAGGCTTACCACTTTTGGCAGTTCGCTTGGGATATCCAGCAGCAAAAGTCGCGACGATGAAACGCCCTGTTATCTATATCGATGCTGCTATCCATGGAAACGAATACCTTGGTTTCGAGTCCCATTTACCAAAATGGTTTGTCGACAATAGTCAGTCTGAAACGATGCAACATTATTTTCGTAGCGGTGGATCCATCGTTATTGTTCCCGTTGTCAATGCCGATGGCTTTGAATATCACCGCAAAGTCGTCAATACTCCTGGTTCCGATAAAAGTGGTCCTGATGGCGGCAACACTTGGGGCCGCATGAATGCTAACAAAATCGATTTGAACCGAACGTTCCCGACGACTGGTTCGCAAGATCCAAAACCCGTTCAGCAAGAGACTCAGTGGCTTATGGATCTGGTCGATAGTGAACTTGCCGTTGGACAGGAACCAAAACTGGAACTCACGTACAACTTTCATTGCTGCCTCAACAGTGGTGGCTTACTTTGGCCTTACATGGATCAAGTTAAGAAACTTGCGGCCGATGTCGCTGCGAAATTCAGTGAGTATTCGGCGATGGTAAAAGACTATTTGCCGGCAACAAGTGCAGGAAAAGCAGCCACAATCGTCGGATATACCGCACCGGGCGTCTCTGGGGATTATTTCTACGACAAATATAAAGCGGCGGCTTTTGTATATGAAGGCAGTTCAAATATGAATGATGCCAAAGTGGAGAAACACGCGGCTTATTTCGAAGATATGATCAAGTCTTTCAATAAAAATTACCAACCGAGTTTAGAACCACTTGCTTTAAGCGGCAATATCAAAGTTCGCGTCGTAGGCGATGCGTCCGATGTGGTCCAAATGAGCTTGGCTGCAGAAGGTGCCAGTCGAATACAAATTTGTCAGGGTGATACGCTAACGTGTCAAAGCGCCTCTGCAAACATTGTTAAAGATTACGCGCAATCGGTTTTAGCCGGTCCACGTCGTGTTTTCGCGGCGCAAACCAACTCTGGTCAGTTAAGTTTGGCTGCGAAAGTTTTTACTTTCATCGCGACACTCGATAGCGGCGCGAAGAGTTTCCGCACAGTTGAGTTGTCGAAATAATCGATACTGTAGCTGACACCGGCCATGATTTCGACAGTCTTCAGGACGGTGGGTTGGTCGCAAATACCTGAAAAGTATAGAGAATGCGCGACTCCGAAATGGCCCAGTTATTGAATAGAGATGTAGGTTAGCAGATTTAAATAAGTCATCACGGATTTCTAGGAGAATACTCGATGAAAACGCAACGTCAAAAATGTCTTCAACTCGTCGCTCGCGCGATATTACTGGTGAGTGTTAGTTCACTTGCCGTAGGTTGTGTGGACAATACCAAACGTCAAATCGAGTTACCGAAGAAATCGACGGACACTGTAGATTTCACCCCTCCTCCAGCAGGCGGTGGTGGTGCGACACCTTTGAACCCAGGTGGTAACGTTGGCGGCGGCGGTAACGGTGACGTGAATATCAATCTTGAACCAAAAGTACCGACAACTCCGACAACACCGACAAACCCGAATAATGGAACCACGAATGTTGGTGTTAATCCGAATTTGCCAGTCTTGAATCCATCAACGCCTGTGACTCCTACCATAGTCAATCCACCGGTAAACCCGCCAGTCAATGCTGTGACGGACTGGGATGGAGCTAGTGACTTGTTAACGGGTGGATGGAAACTAAGAGATCTTTAATTCTGCTTCGCAGAATGCGCTGAGAGGCCCCAGATATGGGGCCTTTTTATTGTGTTCAGGCTACAGGGCAGCTATGAAAGGTCTGATCTTCGGGCAGAATTTCGCGAACTTTCAAAGCGATATATTCCTTTAACATTTGCAGAATTTTGTGAGGCGACTTGTTTTGCTCGAGTGCAGCCCACAGCGCTAACGTAGTACTTGCGGGATGATATCCGCCAGCCAGTTTTGTGATGATTGTGATGGGCTGATCGGGGACCAACGACTGAACCAAGAACAAGCCGTCGGCGGCTTCTTTCGCAACGAAAAATCCGCAAAGATCTTCGCTGATATCCGAATCCAATCGGTTGATGCCGCCCATCAGTCGGGGGAATTGCTTCCACAGTTCGAACAAGCGGCGAGCCGCATCGCTGTCGTCTTTCACTAGCTTTTGCGACATTCTTAGGGCACCTTTGAGTGGCATACCGAAGGTGGGCAGTCCGCAACTGTCCGTAAGGTGCATGACCTCAACTTCGCTACTTTTCTGGATGAGCGAGAGGAGCTTTTTTTGAAGGGGATGCGTCGGCTGCAAATAGGTTTTCGTGTCAATTGCGTCGATCTTACATTTGGCAAGGTGCGCCAAATGTTTTCCAGAACAAGGGTGGAAGATTGTTTTGGGCTCATCGTTCAAACTCTTGGCCGCCATTTTGGCTTTGATATCCATTGGCCAAACCGCCGGGCATTGCAACAGATCTGCCGAAATTTCGTAGTGCTTTTGAAACTCAGCCAGTTTTTGTTGATGTATGGATTGTCCAGAATGGGAAGCAAACCCTAGCGTCATAAAGTCACTATGATTGTCTATATCGAGATTTAGAAACTGCCAGGGCTTACCCAAAGATCGCAAAATGATAGGGTCTTCCATATTTTCATGTCGACCCAAGATCAAACGCTCTGGCTCGGCAATCACCGAGTATCCATAGACTGTGATTTCAGCAATCGGGCCACGATTTAGTGTATAAAGTGGATAAAAGTGCAATGAATACCGCCTATTCAGAAAGAACTATTTGTTTGAATGGATAACATCATGGTAATGAGAACACAAGATTACTTACGACCGAATTGACGTGCAAAGTGGAACGATTTTCATCATCGTTTTTTTGAAAGCTTCCTTTGCATAAGCTAAGAACAGGGGTTCAGGCGTTGATGGTGAGAAGATTCGTTTATAATATTTTGTTTCTAACAAGTCTGTTGATGACTTCACTCGCAGTTTCGTCGTGTGGTGGCGTCGGTCAAATTCCAAGTCAATTGAATGTGCACGGTACCGATACCGTCCCCGTAGAAATCGAATTCTTAACGCACTTTCACATACCCTTAAAAGATTTTGAAAAGGCACCCGACCACAAGTCGCCAAGTTTGCTCAATCTGTCCAAACATCAGCAAAAATTAATTGCGGAACGAATGCGTGCACACGCTATGCATGCGCATGGTGTTTTTAATCATCACACGGAGCCATTTGATTTTTTCAACTATTCAGGGTCCATAAAGGATACATTTAGAAACGAAATTCGCGCTATGACTTATAATGACGAACTTGAAGTTTTCGTTATCAGTTACGATTTTTTCGCGGAGGGTTCATTTTCTCGGGACGCTTTCGGTAAAGTCGCGGAGAAGAAAATTCAGTTCTATATGCCAAACGATCCGGTGCATTTGTACCACAAGTTGATGGAGCGAACGGATCTACACGATGCGGATGGCAATAAAATCAATCCATGTACAAGCAAGTATGATAACTCGGATAAAGCTTTCTACTACTACTGGAATTTTGACTGGGATAGAGCTTGTCCTAAGCGGTTTTTGAAGTCGCAAATCCATCTGGTCGACGCGACCTTTCGAACGCTTGCGGAAACACGAAAGACCTATCCGGAATACGATCGACTTTATAAAGCTAAAACTGCCAAACATCCTTTGCGAATAGATATTATTCATGGCTACGATGAAATTCCTTCTAAGCCAGATGATGTCGGTCTTTTGAGTTATCAGTGGGATGCCGACCGACTCGATGAACTCGGTTGGGAAACCATGGCGAGTTCGGAAAACCCTCCGCAAAGACGCTGGAAACTGGCGACTGACCGCTACCATGCGCAGGTCCGTTTATCGATCATGGACTCGGATTCAAAAGAATTTGATGACTATGTAAAGGATGCATTGCGAAAGGCAGATATTTTTATCTATTCCGGTCATTCGCGTGACGGCTACTACTTTGATATCAACCGATTGTACGGATCGGCGAGTGCGCTGCGTCGAACCAAAAAATACCAAATTATTTATGACAACTCCTGTAACTCCTATACCTACTTTCATGATAGTTTTTTTAGGGCCAAAAAAACCCAGGTCGATCCGCTAGGCACGTCAAACCTAGATGTATTGACGAATGTGATCAGTGCGCCCTTCTTCGTGGAGCCGAGCGGCTACAGCCAAAACTTTTTGATGTTGATGAGTCTGTTAGGATTGTCGATCGACGGTAAGCCGCTCAGAGCATGGCA
>JBGSKV010000110.1:0-95653 GCA_041740975.1 Oligoflexales bacterium
CGAAGAAGCGTGTTCGAATGGATCGAATGTTTTTATAATCGAGAGCGACTGCATTCTACGCTTGGAAATTGCAGCCCGGAAGAGTATGAGCGTTTGACGAAAGTTGCTTAACTTGTTGTCCATGAAATTGTAGCAAGGTCAGGGTCCAGTCGACGTTTGTGAGTAGATTTTGCGTTGGCAAGCGACGGACATTTTTCCACTTTTATCAATACTTGAGCTTACAACTCCTGCGCATTCTTGGTCTAGCGGCACGACAGATAACTTACCATCATCATACCGCATGAGTTTGCGATTCTTTTCGTTGAAAAAAGCAAATGAATTGCCGTCTAAAAAGGAAACATCCGTCGGAGAAATCGCAGTTTTGATAGCCATCGAGTCTTCTGGATTGTCAGTCAAATCAAAAGGAGTTAGGACTCCTTTGTGATTAAACTTCACAATTTGTCCTTTCAGGACACCTAAAGCATATACATTATCGTCTTCATCTGCGTGCAGAATTCTAATGCCAGAAGAGCCTTCTAAAATAAATTCTAGTCCAAAAGGAACTGTCGAAACATGATGGACCTTTGAATCCAAGCCGACTTTTTTTAAGTCAAACTTCGAATTATTGAGTTGAAAATAGAAAACTTCACCTTTTGGGCTTATCGCGAAATCACTTCCGGAATTAAGTGGCGCGCCGAAGGTTTCAACTGGATACTCATAATAATTAGGGGATTGGTTTGTGAGAGTGCTTGAAACAATCGTTTTTGCATCACCCCGCTGACGAATCAATGCATATATAGAAGTCGTTGTATTGTTTATTCTGACATGTGTTCGGTAAAAATAGTCGCCGTTCGAACTGGCAAAAAAATCTATGCCGCGATTTGGATACAAATAAGGTTTGTTAAAGGCCTCAGGCATGTCCGAAACATTGAAATTCTGGATGATAATCTCAGTTTTTTTGACAGTCGGGTTGAATTTGAGAAGATCATATTTTATCTGAAAAAATAGTTCGCCGCTTGGTAGCGAGGAGAAGTTTTTCATTGAAAACGAAGTTTCGCCGAAAGTAGATGAGTTGACTGCGAAAGCTATATTTCCTTTTTTATCAATGAAATAAATTTTGTCCAAATCATGAACATAAATACCTTCGTCTGTGCATGCAACTTGCGGACGAATTTGTTTAAATCTTATTCGCAAAGCGTGAGTAGGGTCAATTACGCCTAAGTCGAACGCGCTACCTGCAAAGTGTTTTACTATTCCATTGTTAAATTTATAAATGCTTCTTGTGCCGTCTGAGAAATAGAATCCATGGGGTGAGATGCATGAAGTGCTTTTGCCTATGTTTAACTTAAGGCTGTTTTGGTTTATTTCTGGAGTTTGAAATCCTAAAAATTCGGGACTCTCAACGTCTTTCTTTTCGCTGTTCGGTCCTTTGCCAAGATAGTAGCCTAGGTTAGGTACATATTCAGCCGCAACCTCAACTGAATAAGGAAGCAAGACTTCTATGCTCTCTTTTCGGTTTTGTTTGCCAGATGATATATTGAATGAGAATTCGAGTTTGACCGTGCTGGATTTTGTTTCAAGTTTACAGGTTTGCAGAAGTTTTGTGGAATCTACCTCGCAGTTCAATTCCGACGAGCCACCAAATTTGACAATAGGAGACTGCCAACTTATTGTTGTATTTGCATCTATCTTATTGGCGATGATTTCTCGACCATCGACCTGAATGGTTACATTACATGTGATTTCATACAGCGCTGAATGTGCTGGATTGGCATACTTGCAGCGTAGGCGAGCATTATTGTAATCTGCTAAATAACCTCCAGTGATACCTACGGGCGGTACAACAGTATCGTCACTTGAATTGCGCTCAGTAAGAGGTTCGGAACAACCGAAGACAGTCGTTAAAGTTGTCGCGACAATGGCAATCCTTAGAAGCATGAAGTCTCTTCGCCTTTTTATTACCTCGTAACTAGACCACGATCGGGGGATGTTCTTAGTGACTTTAGGCAAAGATCGAATGGTCAGAATGTCCAATAGTGTTGAAGGTTTGTGCTTCGAAATGTCAGGTAAATCATAGTAAATTCATGATTGTTCTCAGCTCATTGGTTGATATATGGGGAGGTTGAGTCTCTGAATGTACCTTGCTCCCTGTTCGCTTGACACGAATGATCTGCCCGGCTACCAGTACCTTTATAATCGGAGGATATTTTTATGAAAAAAATTCTATTTTTGACTCTCGCATGTTGGTCGTTTTCAGCAGTTCAAGCAGGCGAACTTTACTCGTGCACGCAAATCACCATGGCCAAAACTAAAAAACGAATCGTAGTGTCAGAAATCGAAGGTAAAATCGTTGCAGAAGTATTTTCAAATTTTAGAAAATTGGGCGCGTTCATCAATTGTGAACATCAAGGTGAGGTTTCCGCGGTGTCTTGCAAGCCAGACGGTATGCCAGATCAGTTTTTGAAGATTTGGAAGATGGAGTTTGAAACTTCGGAAGCAACTGAGCATTTAGTTGCAGAATTAACGAAAGTGAATGGTGACGAAGAGGCGCCCACGCTGACGTCATTTCTTTGCTCAGAACATCGTTAATGATTAAATTTTACTGACGCATTAAATTTTGGAATGAAACGAAGTTTGGCTGGAAGGCAAGATCAATCGTTTTGGTCGCACCATGTCTGTTCTTACCAATAATCAATTCAGCTATACCCGTGCGTTCAGAGCTGGGGTTGTAGACTTCGTCCCTATAAATAAAGAAAACCATATCCGCGTCCTGCTCGATTGAGCCAGACTCACGAAGGTCGCTCATCTTAGGTCGTTTGTCGGGTCGTGCGTCAGGACCACGGTTCAACTGCGAAAGTGCAATCACCGGAATATTGAGTTCTTTGGCGAGACCTTTCAGACCCATTGAGATCTCAGAGATTTCTCGTTCTCGACTTTGTTGTCCGCGACTGGCGCCTCCTGCGCCCATAAGCTGGAGGTAGTCGACGATCACCATATCAAGGCCTTTTTCTTTTTGAAATCGACGACATCGAGAACGTAATTCCATAACCGAAATAGATGGCGTCTCATCGATGCCAAGATTTTGGTAATACGAATAAACTTTCCGCGCCCCTTCCATCAATCGATCAGTCTCGTCTTCTGTCAAATCTCCACGACGTAGTCGGGCGGAGTCGACGCGTGCTTCGGAAGAGAGAACCCGCGACATCAACTGTTCTTTGGACATCTCGAGTGTGAAAATAACAACCTTGCGATCATGCTGCATGGCATTTGCCGCGCAGTTCAACGCAAAAGCTGTTTTTCCCATACCGGGTCGAGCTGCAATAATCATAAGGTCGCTGGACTGCCACCCACCGGTCAGTTCATCTAGTTCTGCAAATCCGGTCGGCACTCCCGTCATCGTGCCGTCGCGCATGATATTCTTTTCGATTTGCGCAATTGTCGATTCGATAACTTTGTCGGCCATGACAATGCCGCTGCGATCGTTCTGGCTAGAGATCTTGAGAAATTCCTTCTCAACTTCTTCAATAAAATGATCGGCAGTGTCTTGCTTTTGTTGGGCGCGCTTGATGGTGTCCTGACACGTGTAAATCACCCGACGCAGATAGTATTGCTTACGGACGATTTCGGCGTAGTACTCAATGTTTTGAGTGACTGGGCAGTCCTCTGTGAGCTGAATGAGATAAGTCGGGCCGATCTGATTATGTTTGCCACTGGCGCCTTCACTTAGCGCCGAAGAGACCGTGACAATATCGATACCTTCATTTTTTTTGTACAGTTCAGCTTGGGCTGAGTAAATCTTTTGATGAGCATCGCTGAAGAAGAACTCGGGTTGGAGTTGGTCAGCCACACTCAGCATGCTACCACCATCACGGAGGATAGCTCCGAGGACAGCCTTTTCGGCTTCAACGTTGTGCGGAAGTAGGTTGACTACATCACGATCCAAGGCTTAACAGCTCCTAGTCAATTAAAGGCCCTATCCATGTGCCCAATGGTCTCGTGTATAATATTTTAGAGTTGGAATGAGCCACGAACACGTACGAAACGCTACTGAGCGACGACCCAAACTTTGAACTTAGCGGTCACTTCTGAACTCAGCTTAGCCTCTGCATTGAATACACCGACAGATTTAATATCGTCTACAATGGTAATGCTCTTCTTAGGAATGTCCAGGCCTTCAGCTTTGAGAAGCTCAGCAATTTCTGCTGTCGTCACAGAACCAAAAATCTTCTCATTTTCGCCAACTTGTTTGCTGACCGTAACCGATACACCTTCGAGTTTCGCGGCCACTTGCTGGTATGTAGCGTGCAACGCGGCTTTCTTGACAGCAATTTCTTTCAATTGCTTTTCAAGAACCGCTTTGTTTTTAGAATTTGCGAGAATGCCGTAACCGCGTGGGATAAGGTAATTTCTTGCGAAACCATCCTTCACGTTCACCATATTGCCCATGGCGCCTAAGTTGTCGACATCTTGTGTTAATATCAATTGCATGATCAAAAAACTCCATGAATAAAAACGCCGCTTTCACAGCACGATTCGTTATCTATCAATCCATCCGACGAGACTCGCGAGCTTCGTTTGCTGCGATCTTAGCGAGTTCCACTTTGCGTTCTTCGATGTCTACATCTTCACCGATTTTGACACTGAGGTAGCGAAGGATGTTGTCATCAATACGCATCAAACGTTCTGCTTCAATCAAATGAGCTGAGGTTGTCGTCAAATCGTAATTTACGTAGTGACCTTTGTAACTACGTTTAATGGGGAACGCCATTTTCTTAACGCCCCAGTCATTTTTTTGAATAACTTGTCCGCCATCTTGAAGAAGAATGGCCTCGTATTTGTCGAGTGACTTTAAACGGTCGGCGTCAGAAAGTTCGCCTTTGATAATAACTGTGAATTCATACTCGCGTAACATTAGGTCTCCCCTGTGGTTTTTGTCAGCTGAGGTCAACATTGACTTCAGCAAGAGAGTTATTTGTTCTTTGTCGCTTGAAAAATATTTTGCAACCGAACCAAAACTTCATCTAACATGGACTTTTGATAAGCCAGAAGCTCATCGTCCCGCATGGGTGCTAGAACCCAATCTGCTACATCCTTTGGTACATCATCTGGTCCGGGTTTACCAACACCTAATTTTAGGCGGTGAAAGTCCACAAAACCAGTTTCTTGCAGGATGCTTCTGATGCCGTTATGCCCGCCGGCGCCGCCGCCCTGTCGGGCTTTGACCTTGCCTGTCGGCACATCTACATCATCATGAATCACAATGAGATCTGCTTCCTGAAGTTTATAAAACCTCATAAAAGCTCCAACCGAACGACCACTGAGATTCATAAAAGTTTGCGGTTTCAAGAGTACACAAGGCTCACCGAGTGCAGTTCCTTTGCCGAAAACACCATCAAATTTCTGAGATTGCACTTCGATACCGAATTTGTCTGCAAGCTCATCAATCATTAAAAAGCCAGCGTTGTGACGTGTCGTCTCATAACGCGGGCCAGGATTGCCTAATCCAACAAGTAACTTCACTTATTTAACAGGAATCAAATCAAGATGAATGGGAACGCGCTTCACTGGATGAATTTGAACTTCACTTACTTTCACAAGTGTTTCTTTTCCATCGAGGGCAAGATTGAAGGTTCTGTTATTGGCGAAGGCTTTGTCTAATTGTCTTGGATTGATTTCAATCGAAGTTGCCTTGCCAGAAGCCTGTAGATTTGCTGGCAACCAGCCGGCTTTGCGCAGTTTGCGCGTGTAGCTTTTGCCTGTGCCTTCACGAAGTTTTGCTTCAATAGAAACTAATTTTTCTGTTGTCTTGGACATCCGAATCTTCTCCAGTATCACTCAATTTTGAAGTGATTTTATACGGGTAAACATTGAAAATAGCGAGATTTAATGGCAATGCGCGGCCACCAACTGAGCGGTGAGGCATCTAGCCTAAAAAACCTAGATAAATAAAGAGCTTACCGAGTCTTCGTTGTGTATTCGGCGCATAGCTTTGCCCAAAAATTCGGCAATGCTTACCACTTTTACTTTTTTCGTCTTTTCCGACTGGCCTTCTCGCGGCGGAATCGAATTTGTGACGATGATTTCGCGAATCACACTTTGCTCGATGCGGTCCAATGCCGGACCACTGAAAACCGGATGCGTTACGGCTGCGGTCACATCTTTGGCGCCAGCTTCCATCAACGCAGTTGCGGCTTTTGTCAAAGAGCCAGCGGTATCGACTATGTCATCGACGATTAAGCAACGTTTGTCTTTGACGTTACCGATAATGTTAAGAACAGAACTTTCGTTCGGACGTTCGCGACGTTTGTCGATGATGGCGAGTGGGCATTCAAATAATTTTGCCATGGCACGCGCGCGTTCGACGCCACCTGCATCAGGTGAAACTACAACCACATGTTCCGAATCTCCGAAGTTTCGAAAGTGCGGTGCAAAAACGGGTTTCACAAACAGGTGATCGACGGGAATATTAAAAAACCCTTGGATCGCTGAGGTGTGGAGTTCCAAGGTTAACAACCGCTCGTACCCAGAAGCCTCAATGAGGTCTGCAACGAGTTTGGCCGTAATAGGAGTTCTGGGAGCGCTTTTGCGCTCTTGTCTGGCGTAGCCAAAATAGGGAGCTACTAGGGTGATTCGACCGGCTGAAGATCGGCGGCAAGCATCCGCCATGATGACAGCTTCCATAATATTGTGATTGGCCGGGCTACAGATGGACTGAACAATGTAGACGTCTTTACCGCGAACGTTATCGTGAAGTTCAACACGAGTTTCGCCATCGGCAAAACAACTCACTTCGGCTTTTCCAAGGGGGAGATCTAGGTAACGACAGATATCGATCGCAACGGGTCGGTTCGAGTTTCCACTAAACACGACCATGTCCATATCCATACGTTAGGCTCCTTTTATTTTTGTGAAGTGTTCATGCGTCACAGAAAAATAAATTAGATTGTTTGAGGAAAGACTTTTGAGTTGTAGATGACAGTGCGACATCAAGCATACTGTTAACATGCTTTGGCTGCGGAGGGCAAGGAGCGATCACCAAATCCGGTAGTGACCGAAGCGAGCGCGAACTTTTATTTTTCGCCAAAGATTTAATGGCTTGGCGCGTAAGCTTTTTTTCAGATCTTTCGCGAGGTAGTCGTCCACCGCCTTCAGCACCCTATCGCTGGCTCGACCATCGGTGGTGGGATGGGTGTTGTTCGCATAGCGCACAACTTCAGCCATCAGAGAAGCGGGTTTTATTAGCGCCTGATCAATGCTGCCTTCGAGATGAGCGGGATCACGGATGTTTATTAAATATGGTCCGGGGGCTCGATTGTTGAAAGTCACAACCGGTTTGCCTTGCATCAGAAACTCGTGAAGCGCAGACGAAGTATCCGAAACCATAACGTCGGCTCGCTGTTGGATTTGCAAAATATTATCGTCTTCACAAAACTCGACATTGCGACTCACCAAACTTTTAAACTTGGCAATTGTTTCGGGAGCCATCTTGGGATGAAAAGAAATTAACCAATTCCACTTCGGATCTTTCATAAGATTTTGCAAAGTAGGAAACAAAGTTTGAGCGGCGCTCCAGCTCGGTGAAAAAGTCGAATGGTAGAGAATAGTCGGCTTGTCGGATTTTTTTTCTGATTTCAATTTGCCTTGATACAGTGGATCGAGTTTGGGCCAGCCGGTTTCGTATACCGCAAAGTGCCGGTGACGTTTGGCGAGTTCTTGAAAGGCTGCTGTATCTTTGGGGCCAGTCGTACAATAAATATCGAAAAATCCACGGATGTAGAGGTGCCGGGGTTTACCGGCATCAAAACCATGAAAGACTTGAACTTTAAGGCCTGGCAAGAAATGCGGGATAACATTGCCAGGGGCAAAGATAGCCGTTGGATTAAAAGCAGTGACTTCGTCCACTGACTTCAGAAGAACTTCGCTTTTGTTGAGATTTTTCGCACCAGGTCCGTCGAAAAACCAGGCGACCTCATCTCCACGTTGGCGAATAACGTCTTGCAGCGGCCGCATGATGGCGACAGCGTAACCTTCGGAACCGTAAAGAACGTACTTATTTTTCATCGGTGTTCTGCCACCCTAGGGTCTGAGACAATTTCTTCTTGGCGAGTGGGATGGATGCAGGGTTTACGTTCATTTCATACAAACGCAACCGCTTATAGCAGGCATACACGCCTGCAACATGCGCCACCGCAAAACCACGCCATCCGTCTCCGATACCTAAACGCCAGACGAAGTCTTTGAGAAACGTATACGTATAAATAAAAGGAATAAGTCCTACTAAAGAGGATTTCTGCGCTCGGTGTTTTTCCAGAGCTCCGAGTTCGGCATACTGGATAAATTTTAAATGTTTATGAACGGTCGTGGGACTATGATGATGCATGAAAACTTGAGATAAAGTTCCCACCTTGGATTTCGTCACAATTTTTTCGTGCACAAGATCATTGGTCCATTCGCAGTGTAATTTGTTGTAAAGGCGGATAAGTTTTTCGCCAACCATGGGCCGGTACCAACGCATGGACTTACCCATAAACATCGCCGCTCGCGGCAAACGAAATGAGTTTGCTTCTGGAGACTGGGAGATGATGCGAGTAATTTCGTCGTTGCCGGCTGGGGTCAAAGTTTCGTCTGCGTCTAACACCAAAATCCAATCAGTGTTGGATTGCTTCGTGCCAAAGTTTCTTTGCGGGCCAAATCCGAGCCAAGAATGTTCGATCACGCGCGCGCCGCAGGAAATAGCAATGGAACGAGTTCCGTCGTCGCTGCCACTATCGATGACGATTTTCTCGCTGCAACAAGTGACGCTATCCAAACAGCGTTTGATATTTTCCGCTTCATTTCGTGCGATAACAATTAATGAGATTGGGTTGGATTGGTGTGACATGAATTCCTGAGCAGAGCGAAATGGCTGGGGCGGTAGGATTCGAACCTACGAATGCCAGAATCAAAATCTGGTGTCTTACCACTTGACGACGCCCCAACGCGATTTGCTAGGTGCTTAATTGTATAAGCTTTAGTACGAAACGCTGTCAACTAACCGTTCTGCAGACTTGCGTATTTTAGTTTCAGGTCTGTCAGAATTTGATCGAGAAGCTTGGTCTCTTGCGGTTCTAAGTTGCCTTTGGATTTGGTGCGAAGTAGGTCGATGATGTCGATATTTTGCTTAGCTAAAGGCAAATTCTTTTCGCCAGCAGGTTGGTCGCCGATCGGAGCTTCGCCTAGATAATAAAGTGCTGCGGACGAGAATCCGAGTATCAAACCGGTAAAATCAACAGTGTGGTGTCCAAGGTCATTGTCATTTGTATCTGTCATGTTGTCTCCGCATGCCAAAATAAGGTATAACATACTAATAAGGCTAAGAAATTATCCGGGCCGCTGGTGTTTTCTAAAGGCCCATCCGTTAAAGGACGATACCAAAGCCTGTGTAGTCTGACAATAATGTAGGCCGACCTGCTCATGGTAAGTAAAGAGTCAGCTAAAAAAAGGGCAGTGCTCTATCGAGTGTCTGCAGAAGGTAGCGCGCGTGAGGCCATTAAGCTTCGACGCGATGCAACTATTTTGGGTCGAGAAAAAGGTGACGTACTTATTGATGATACAGAATGTTCTTCAAGTCACTGCCAAATCTTAAATATTTCTGGGTCCTATCATATCTTTGACATGAACAGCACGAACGGAACGTTTGTGAATAACGAACGCGTCATCAAATCAAAGCTGAGTGCAGGAGATATCGTTACCATCGGTGATACGAACTTTCGTTTCGCGCTTGAAGACGAAACCAAAGTCCGACACATTTCGACTATTTTTAAGAAACGAAGCACGACGGATTTGCAAAGTACCTTAGTCGATAGCTTGATAGATAGTGAGCTAGGTGCCAGTCAGAAGCAGCCAACGATAGAACTCTCCGTAACTTATCACGACGGCCGCAGTGAACATTTTAGCTTGCCGCAAAAGGTCGTCTATATCGGCCGCGCTTCTAGCTTTGGCGACTTTGACGCCGATCCGGAAATTTCGCGTAAACACCTTATGATTAAACTGAATGATTCCAATGAAATTTTCGTTGAAGACCAAGGCTCTACTAACGGAAGCTTTTTGAATGGCGAAAAAATGAAGGGTCTTCACCAAATCAGCAAAACCGACGTCGTCAAAGTCGGCCTTACCAAAATCCGGGCCTGGGTTAACGCTGCCTAATTCCACTTCTAATTCGGGGACACATAACTAAATTGTGCAAAAAACCACCTCCGACAATTGTGATTGCCGGAGGTGGTTTTTTGCACAATTTAGTTATGTGTCCCCGAATTAGAAGCGGAAGGCCTTGACAACAACACCCCTTCGACTACTAATATGATCGCTTCACACGGGGACGTGGTGGAATTGGTAGACACGCCGGGCTTAGAATCCGGTGCCTAACGGTGTAAGAGTTCAAGTCTCTTCGTCCCCACTCTTTTCTGTGTACGCACTGCGACATTGAATCACCAGCGCTTATGATATCCATAATAACTACTTATAAGACTAATTTTGTTGGCCGCATTATATTTTTCTAACGACATCAACAGTTAGACTAAAGGACCTGCACATGAAAAGAATTTTTATTCTTGTAGTGTTTCTCATTTCCGTAAGTTGTGGCAGCGAAGATCAGCAGTGCAGCTCTTGCTCCAGTAACAACGCCACCTCGGTCGATGACGGCGCCAATCTTTTTGCCGCCAACTGCGCAAAATGCCATGGTCCGATAGAAACATCGAAAAAACGCAATAAAACGGCGGCGCAGATCAGGGATGCTTTGGAAAAAGTTAAGAAAATGCAAACGATTCGTTTGACGGCGCAAGAAATCGAAAAGATAGCAGCGGCGTTAAAAGACTGACTTTAAACGGAGAAATTAGAAGCAGCCTTTCAGCATATTTGTCGCGTCGGAGTGCGTTGAGTGTTCTCTGTTTTGAGTGTAATAGTTCAGATCGTTAAAATAAAGTTTGTAACCGGCATAAGGTTTGCATCGTCGGGTAGGTGGCCCGTCTTGCCGACCAAAAATCATAGTGGGAACACCCGAAGTATTTACAAGGTAAAGGCTTTGAGAGCTCACTAAAAATGACTGTCCAGACGGAGTAAATCGATACCAATATCTCATTTTGCTGCAATCAGGGACTGAAAATCCGACGACATTGGGTACGCAGAAGTTATGTAGACCTCCACCAAAACTCAAGTACTGCAAACCATAATCAAATTGAGGCGGGTAACCAGAATTCTCAGCGCTGTAGGCCTCGGCATAAGTAAATATCAGATTGTTTGTTGTTTGATTTTCTGCTCGTGCGGCCTTTACTTGAATCAACGCAAAACTTGGCACCGATAAAGCAACCACTACCGAAATGATGGATAGAACGACCATGAGCTCAACTAGCGAAAAGCCGCGTGTGTCTTTGCAATGGATGGATACAATATTCATAGTTTGATTTTCGGAAAACGAGGCATTTTCTTAAAGTTAAATAAGAAAAGGGAAAAGTCCTTTAAACACAATATGTTACCGGGCTGTTTGACCAGTAATTTCTTGAATCGTCGATAGGTGAGCAATGGAAACCAGTGGGCGATAGGTCGCTCAGAATGCCCGGGGCGAAATCAAGCCTTAGCAAATGGAATTTTGATAAATACGACAGCGCCTTCATCATTAAAAACATTCACTGTTCCACCCTGATATTTCACATACCGCGCAATATTGTGAAGCCCCATACCGAGGTGAGACTTTACGTCTTTACCCATGGATTGGCGCGACGAAAAAACGGACTCCAGAATTTTGGCCGGAAAACCTGGCCCATTGTCTTTGACCTGCGCGATCATATTGCCGTGGATGTCTTTATGGACAAGCAAAGTAATCGTGAAATTGTTCTGCTTAGCGAGTGTCTTTTCTGCTGCTTCGAAGCTATTGTTGACTGCATTGGCAAGCGCAAAGCTCAAAGCGTAAGGCGCGCAATAATAAAGTTGGTTTTGATCGACTTCAATTTGTAAGTGAAGTTTCGCTTCGGGGCAAAAGTCCGGAACCAGCATGCTGATGGTTTCGTTGAGGTCTTTGCCATTGACGTAATCAAGCGCTTCCGGATCATTGCGGCTCATGGAAAGAACGCATTTTTGCAAAGTAAAAATATGATCAGTTGAGCGCGTCAGGCACTGTACGACCGTGGTCATGATTTCCTTACTTTTGACTTTATCAGTGTCTTCTATATCTACCTTGGAAAGAAGCTCAACCGCCATCTTCTGTTGGCCAATGAGGTTATTGATGTCGTGACTGATCATGCCTAAGTGCTTTCCAAGGTCAATGAGACGTTGATTGGTTTCGACCTGCTTCTGCAGCAGTTTTTCACTGATCGACTGCCAGTAGTCTCGAAAGAATCCCGCCACTAAACTGCCAACAATGGCAAGGCCAGTCGCAATGAAAATATCATTCATTTCTTGATAAGAAAAAAGACCCAACTCAAAGCCAAAGACTAGGCTTAAGCAATAAACCATGCCAGTGATGGGCAAGATAAAAATAAGGTGACTCATGGGTAGAGTGGAAAACCAGGCGACGCCGACAGTGATCTGAATAAATGACAAATAATATGCGGAATTGAAGAGAGATCCTTCCATAGCGTAAATCAATCCCAAAATGATGAAGAAATAGAAGTCGGCTATGGAGGTTTTGCGATGAACAGATCGGTAAATAAACCACAGGGCCATAAATATTATTGAAATGCGCAATACAATATGGGGAACGAACCAGAAAGGAATGGAACTTTCCGAGATTTTGGTCAAGTCCTGCGGCAGCATGAAGACGCCCATAAACATTAAAATAAACCAAAAGACTGCAGACGTTAGGCTGCGGATGGCTTTGTTCGGAATGTATTTGGTTTCGGCTTGTACGTCAGAATCGTGGTTTGATAACCAGATTCCAAAACGCGAGGATACCTTCTGAGGGCTCATGGGGGTGTGCCTTTCATGAATTTGACTGTTCAATCGTGTCTTGCCTTGCAAGCCCTGTGCCGATGACTCCTGTCCGAAAGGCGTAGGTCGCAGATTATTATCTAAACCCGGTCAAGCGTTTTAAGATAATGCTAACGTCTTAGAATATTAAGTATTTATGGATCACATAAACTCGCACCCGCATTTTCCGAATTTGGCTTCTGTTGTTAGGAACGTATTCCCTTAGAGAGGCTGTCAATGCGGTTTGCACGTAACTTAGGTTTGTTGACACTTGCTCAACAAAACCAACTCGCCAAATCCCACGTCGTCGTAAGTGGGGTCGGTGGCATGGGTGGGATCGCTGCCGAGGCCATGGTACGCATGGGCGTAGGCACCATTACGGTTCTCGATCACGACACCTACGAAATTTCGAACATCAATCGGCAAATTCACTGCACAGAGAAATCTATAGGTCGCCCTAAAGTGGATGTAGTTGTGGAAAGGCTTTTGGACATAAACCCAAGCTTAAACGTGCGCAAATTTCACGAACTCTCAGTGGAAAATGCTCTCACTATTCTTCGCGGCAGCGATATTGTTATCAATGGTATGGACGATATCAAAGCATCCATCATCCTGGAGAGGGCGGCACGCAAGCTTCACATCACGATCGTGGACGCTTGGATTACACCGTACGCTTCGGTATTTGTCATGACTCCGAAGGGGTTGCACTGGGAAGAGTTCCTGGACTTCCCGACGCAAGCGAAACAGATTGAAGAGATTACGGAAGTGGATGTGAAGGAGTGCCTTCGCCGGGAAGTCAAATTCACTTTGTCGCAGTTTAGTCCAACAAAAATAATTGATAAAACGCTTATCGAGGAAATCCTAGCCGGCAGGATCGCGCGTCCGAGCCTTGTCCCCGTGGTGTGGCTCTCGGGAACATTAATGGCAAACGAAGCCATGAAAATCCTCACAAACCAAGGCCGCCTCGCGACGCATTGGGGTGTTTTTTACAATCAGTATGATCACGAAATCAAATACATTGAAGTCCCAGAAACCAAAAAGGAAAAAGAGCATGAGCACCGGCTTAACCATTTCAAGTTGGCAGGCTAACTACGAAGACCTTTCTCTAAAGTGGGTTTGGTATCCAAGTCTAAGCTTGGGAGCAACGGAGTTGGCTTACTTTATGCGCGACGTACATGAAGTGAATCTGGCTGGTGCTCCTTTGGATTATGGGTTTTTCGATCCGAAAATTTCGGATAAAGAGCGGAAAGCGTTTTTGGAGCGAACGATTTGGTGTTTGGTGTATCAAGATCGTAAACCGATCGGCTTAATTTACAATTATGACTTGGGAGTCGTCGACGGTCAGCGGCTTATTCACCTGGGCCTTGTGAAGCTTAATAAAAATATCGGCAAAGATATGATCAAGGTGCCTTATATCGGCGTGGCCCTCGGCAACTTAGTCAACTTTGGGCCGTATCTGGCGACGAATGTTTCGCACTTGCCTATCATCGTCGATATGTTCACCTGGCTTTGTCATGATGTCTACCCTGCGTTCGAGACGCAAGACTCGGCTATTCGCAAACAATATTTGGGAGCTCTCGAGTGTTTAACCAAGGAATATTTGGTTCCTGTACTGGGCTATGATCCAAAGGCGGTGTGTTCACGCAGTTTCACGGTGAGGGGTTCGCTGGCAAAGCCTTCGGCCGGTTTTAGCACGGAATGGGAGACGATTCCCAAATCCACAACATTCCTTTGTAATCTGTTTGTGAAAGAATGGCTTACGATGAAACCGGACGCAAACGGGCGAATGCAAGTGCAAGATGACTTGATTCAGATCGGCAAAGTAGACTATCGAGCGATGGGAGAAAGTCGGATCTATCCCGTCCTTAGTCAAATGCAGTTTGAAAAGCTTGGTTTTACCCGGACGCTGGCGGATCTCGCGAGAATTTGGCCAAAAAAGCAGAAGCAAAAGGCTTCGTAACTAGCCGTCATCCAGAGCGAAGCGAAGGATCTCCTCGCGTAAGTGGCAGAGACAGGGGGATCCTTCGCTTTGCTCAGGATAACGGATGCTTCGCTTTGCTCAGGATAACGGATGCTTCGCTCAGCATGACGACAGTGCTTGGCAAAATCGTCGATTTTACGCACACCTTAACTATGTAAACTCCTGTAACCTATGCGAATTAATTTGGAACGAAAGTTGCTCTTCAGAGGCTGTTGTAATTGAATTTGCCCTGTGGAGAAGTTGTGATGTTGAAGTCCCTACGTGTTGCTGCGGTTGCCTCGATAAGTTTATTTAGTGCCTGTGGATCGCTTCCCGTATCAGAATACGGCGCAGGATCGACAACTAAAGAAATCAATATTGCTATCCCGAAGGCGGAGGCTTTCACTTCAGAAAAAAATCTCCAAGCCATGATCACTGGCTATCGGTTCACGATCTCGTCGAAAGACGAAAAGTGTAACCACAAAACGCCGTACATATCAAAAATCGTCGATACAAAAATATCTGCGACTATCCTCAAATCTTGCGACTACGAAATCGAACTCGAGTTTGGAAAAGTTTCTGATGATGGGCTAGCGCTGGTGGAGACTTACTTCGCTGGTGAAGCTGCGCTGACCCAGGCCGAAATCGCCAAACAAACCGCCGATGGCAGCAACTCAGTTGGTCTTGAAATTATCCTTTCTGCAACGGAAGTTGGCCGTGCTTTAGGATTTACTGGTGAAGTTAAAATAGAATCAGCCAATCTAGATATCTCGGTCAAAATTCAAAATCACACACAACCGGTGGACCCTATCGATATCACAGGCTACGCCGAGAAGTACAAATCTTCAAAAGCTGACCTGAGTGATTACGGTAAAAAATACATCGAACTTATGAATAAAATCGATCACGTGTCCAAGTCTGACCAAGTTAAATACTTGGAAATTTCGGAATCTCTCAAAGGAAAAGTTTACATCTTCGACATGCACTTGCGTAATTTTAGTCTAAGCTCGCCAAATTCGAAAAGCTTTCGATTTATTCCCGTTACCTTAGAAAGTGAAGAGGCTATAAAGAGCGGAAATTATCTAGCTAGCGGTGAAGAGTTCGAACTTATGACCTCGACGAGAGATGTGAATGCTTTTCAGCCTCTCGCGGAAAAATTCAAAGATCTTCCGTTTGGAACTCTCGTGCGTATCAAAGTCAAAATCGATGGGATTGGTTTTCTTGGATCAAAGATCACAGGCGAAATCCTAGAGGCTGAAGTTCTGAAATAGCCATTTCTAACATTCTTGAGACGCCCGATTCGAGCTAAAGTAAATTATCTAAATCGTTTGAAGAAACCTTCGAAGTAAACGTAAGATAGTTTCGAAATCCCGACTACAGTGAGAAATCCAAATATATAAATCAAAATATTAGAAAGCGTCTCGTGGCCTGATGGGACAATCGCCTTTACCAGGAAAATGGTGAATGCGAAGCAAATCGGGTGTAGCATGTATAACCCGTAAGAGATCTCTCCTAAAAATCGAAGATATTGGTTTTCCAGCTTGACCAAGGAGTTGTGGTTATAGGAGACATTCAAAATAAAGATCGAAAAAATTGCAGCGTACGACCGCGATTCGATTAACTTTTCGGACTGCTCAATATAGACCGTGTAAAGAAAGTAAAAAAGTAACGCACCAGAAAGAACCTGAGTTGTACGCGAGAATAGAATTTTCTCTGTAAGTTCTTTGAAACGGAAGTAGGAAAAGTAAGTCAGGCATCCGATAGCAATGCAGCCAAAATAAGGCAACTGCTCACTGATACGATGTAGGTAACGACAGCTGTTTCCTCGGCAAAGAGTCCACTGAATGCTTAAGATATTAAAGATTTCGCTTGAGAAAATCATAAGCACAAACGTCACAAATATCATTACCGATGAGAACCATTTCACCGCAAGTGGCTGAAAAAGATAAAATTGTTCTTCAATGCCAATGGACCAGTTCTGCTCTGAATAGGGAAAGTTCACATTGGCTAGATTGGGAAGCAGCGCTAAAATGAGAGCAAGATCTACGCCGCTGAATTTAGGCATTGTATGCGAAGTTTCAAAAAGGTTGGACAGTGGGATGAGGAAGATTATGCTCGAGATCGTGACCAGGTGATATAGGGGCCATATTCTGATGACCCGGCGCTTATAGAAACTCTTTAAGGACACGGTTTGTGTCTCTTCTCGCTCGGCAAAAAGCAGGCATGTGATCAGGAACCCGCTGAGGGCAAAAAACAGCACGACGCCCAATTTTCCTGGAATCGGCAACCAAAAGTTTGATTCCATCCCAAAAGTTGGTTTCATCGCCTCTAGATGACTGATCATCACCACGAGCGCGGCGATGAACCTCAGGCCATTCAAACCAGGTAAATAACCAATCCGCGAACGATTTGAACTCATAGACTGCCTGCTTGTGAAAAATTGCTACGTCACGAAATTATTTCCAACCCCAGTTCCCATATATATCGACGCACAAATGTATGAGGTATCCGCGAGAGGTGGCATTCCAAAGCAACCCGCATAAGCCGTGAATGTTGAGGAAAGCCATAGTTGTTCTTTGAGGTAACTCGAAAGGAAAAGATCAAAACGGCAACTGGGAAAATGACTGCAATGGTTAATTGTTTTTTTAATTCTACCTTCTCTCCCCTTTTTTGTCTGCTCAGTTGAGAATCCGCGGACATTCAAAAAACTCGCTACTTTGATTTTGAACTCTAAGAATATCAAGTCCAATAGTTTAAAAATATCAAATAGTTGCGATCAAAAGCTAATTTTTTTTGGCTATCGACGATGGCATTTATATAGTTCAAAACATACCCCTTAGTGGAATGAATAGTGGAATAGAGACGCTGTAACGCATGTGATGTTAATCGTCATGCACGGGGTTTCTTATTCGCTCTTACGCCCGCGCTGGTGCCAAATACCTTGGACAGACGACAAACTTCACAAACAGCAATGCCTTTTAAGTTGGTTCATTTTTTTTGTAATTTTGCGGATGTCGTCGATAGTCGAAGCTGTCTACATATGGTGGTTTAACTTTTGGGCTGTTCTTAGAATAGTCGCAAGGGTTGGCGAAGGAGGCATGGGGGTGCCTCCTTTGTTTTTTTTGGGCTCATATTCCGTTACCTAGACGCATAATGCTTATCTTGCTATAACTGTGGGGTAATGCATTTAAACTCAGCACTCAATTATTATCATTTGATGCGCCACTTCCTTGTTTGTGGAGGATTGGCGTTAACAAGTGTCCAGTGTCATAAGGCAGACGAACCCATGAAGTATTTTGACACCAGCGTGAAACCACCTGTCGCTAAGGTTGCCACTAAAGTTCTGACCGCCCATGGCCATAAAAGAAAAGACAACTATTATTGGATGCGTGATCGCGAAGACCCGGCCGTAATCAAGTACCTCGAAAAAGAGAATGCCTACACGGACGCAGTTTTGGCGCCTATGAAAAACCTGCGTAAGCAACTTTTCAAAGAACTTAAATCTCGGATTAAAGAACACGACAGCTCAGCCCCATATCTGAACAAGGGTTTCTATTACTACCATCGTTATGAAGAGGGAAAAGAGTATCCGATCTATTGCCGAAAAAAAGGTTCTCTGAAAGCAGCCGAAGAAATCATGTTAGACGTGAATGTCTTGGCAAAAGGCCACGATTTTTTTGACATCGGTGATATTAGTGTATCTCACAATAATAAATTGCTGGCTTATAGTTTTGATGACCAAGGCCGACGCAAATACAAAATCACTATAAAAGACTTAAAGACTGGCAAACACTACGAGGATCTGATCGAAGAGACCGCGGGTGATGTGACCTGGTTTGCGGATGATGAATCCTTCGTCTACGCAAAAGTTCACCCGGAAACCTTGCGAGAGGGTGAGATTTTTCTTCACAAACTTGGGACCGATATAAAGAAAGATAAGGTCATTTACCGTGAAGACGATGAAACCTATTACGTTTATGCTTATTTATCAAAATCAGAGAAATATATTTTTTTCGCCTCTGACTCCACTGAAACAACAGAGGTCAGTTATTTACGAGCCGACGATCCGAAGGCCCGACCTAAACCATTTACACCTCGCGTCAAAAACCACAAGTATTCTGTCGAACATGCCGACAACCGCTTTTATATTCGCACGAACTGGGACGCGCAGAATTACCGACTCATGCAAGCGACGGAAAAGAAAACAAATCGCAAAGAGTGGAAAGAATTGATCCCTCACCGGGACAATGTTTACTTTAGTGATTTTGAATTGTTTAAGGACTACTTGGTCTTGCAAGAGCGGCAAAATGGTTTGAATCGAGTTCGAATTATACCGCAGAAAGATCCCGCTAAAGAGAGCTTCGTTCAGTTTGATGAAGAAGCTTTTTCCAATACGTTGGATCAAAATGAAGAGTGGGACTCGAACCTCGTGCGTGTGTCGCTTAGTTCGATGAAAACGCCGGAAACGATTTACGACGTGAATTTAAAAACTGGCGAAAAGACACTCGTAAAGCAACAAGAAGTGGCGGGCGGATATGACGCCACGCAGTATGAGAGCGAACGTCTATACGCACGAGCTAGAGACGGCAAAGCCGTGGCGATTAGTTTGGTTTACAAAAAAGGCATCAAACGCGATGGCACAAACCCCGTCCTTCTCTATGGCTATGGTTCTTACGGGAATACAATTCCGCCGTATTTTTCGGCCAACCGCCTATCGCTTCTCGATCGGGGGTTTATCTTTGCGCTTGCCCATATTCGTGGAGGCCAAACCTTTGGACGCCAATGGTACGACGATGGCAAGCTCCTTAAGAAAATGAACACATTTACTGATTTTATTGATTGTGCGGACTATCTCATCGCCCATCGTTATACCACCAGCAAAAATCTCTACGCAATGGGTGGCAGCGCCGGCGGTCTTTTAGTTGGCGCCGTGATGAATATGCGGCCAGAATTATTCCATGGCGTCGTAGCATCTGTCCCCTTTGTGGATGTCGTCACGACCATGTTGGATGAGTCTATCCCACTCACGACTTTTGAATATGATGAATGGGGAAATCCGAAGAATAAAGAATATTATCACTATATGCTGTCCTATTCACCTTATGACAATGTTGATGTTAAAGATTATCCGAATCTTTTGGTGACGACGGGATTTCATGATTCTCAAGTTCAGTATTGGGAACCCGCAAAATGGATTGCAAAGCTTAGAGCAAACAACAGAAATAAGAATTTGATTCTCTTAAAAACAGATATGAGTGCGGGGCATAGTGGAAAAAGTGGGCGATTCAATTTTTTGCAGGACATTGCGATCGAGTACGCATTTTTTATTGGCCTTGCCAAGAAATAACTCTTCGACCCTTCTCACTCTCTCAGGAAAGTGACGCTTGAGCCGTTATTTTCTTAACGAAAGCATGCAGTATATCCTGTTCAACGCGACCTTTGCGCTTGGTGGGAACGGGAACTCGCAGATATAGATCGGCTCTTCCGTGCTCTAGCAGTCGGATGGATACACGAGGTTCGACTGATGGTGTATCGACGCCTTCTTGAAAGCTGATGCGAGTAAGCGAGTTGCTGGCCTCTTGTTTGTAGGGTTGGGTGAGTTCGGTGGCGCAGGCTATTAACGTAGCTTCGTAATGATCGAGCTTAGCCAAATCGTCGAGGGGAACTTGAATGATATGCAAAGAAAAAGGTCCAAGTTCAGATTCATTAAAAACAGCATGCGTGAGAAATAATGAATTTGGGATCACGACTTCTCTTCCCGTGTATTGGTGAAGCTGCTGGCCAGGACCAATCTCTCTAAGGCGGGTAGCCATAAATGTGTGGTCAATCACATCTCCGTGATAATCACTCACGGAAATACGATCGCCAATGGAAAACAAATGATTGCTGGCTTTAAGAAGTCCGCCCATTAAGCAAAGAATGAGTTCCTTCGTCGCAATGACCAGCGCTGCCGCAAGAGCCGTCACGGAAAGTGCAAACTCCTTTAACTGCGGTCCCCAAATAAACAAAAGTCCAAAAAACATCAAAGCCACGACGATAATGCGAACCTGGGCTAGCCATTTGACGCGGACTTGTGGATTGGCGAACTTCCACTTAAATATTTTGCGGCGAAGAAAGGACTGCAAAATCAAAAGCGTAACAATGAGTATCAGCGTGCTGACAATATCGTCAGACTGCACCAAGGGCAAATGCTGTTCCATGCGGGAGATCCTTCGCGACAAATGTAAGTGAGGTTAGGCCTACCTTACATTGTAAACCATTCTGTTTTGAACTTATCTTTATGGTAGACCACACCCAGTCGAAAATCCTTCAAGACTTTATTGGCAATTCGCTTAACATCCTGTGGGCGTACCCGTTCCATGTCTCTTGGGTAGTCATAAAACCGTTTGGCATCGTTGAGATAGAATTGGGCATTGGAAAGGCCGTTGCCTATAGAACTGTTTGTCTCCAGGCCTAAGAAATAGTTTGTGGCCGACACAATCTTGAATTCTTCGATTTCATCTTTGCTGAGTTCTTTGTTTTTGAGTCCTTCGACTACTCTTTTGATCGCAGCTAAAGTTTCTTCGGGTTTAGAGGTCCAAGCTTCGATGACCCCGTAGCCTATAGAAAGCTGAGCTGTAAAAGAATAGACGGCATAAGATAAGGAAAGCTTCGTTCGAACTTCGTCGCTGAGTTCTTTGCTGAGAATATGGAACATCAACTTAGATGCCGCATAGTCCGGATCGCCCGCCGCCGGCGCATTAAATTTAAATCGCAAATAAGCGGTCGGAATATCTCTATGCTCAAACGCAATCGAAGCCTTCGGGTTGTAAAGGGGAGCATCCAACGTATTCTTTTTGATGGGTTTCGGACCAATCTTTGAAAAAGAATGAGAAATAGCTTCTTGAATTTTACGTTGATCGCGACCGCCGACTTGCACAATTGACATAATTTTTGAATTGAGAGCATTCTCATGTTGTTTGCGGATATCGGAAAGTTTGACTTGTGCAAGCCAACTCAACTCTTGTTCGTAATTTGGGCTGAAAGGATGATCTTTCGGGTAGAAGATTCGGTTCACAACTTCATTGACGTAGCTGGCCGGGTCTGATGGTGTGGCCTTTAAACCGGCCTCTAAGCGTGAAGTAGCCAATTTGAAATCTTCCTGCGTAAACGATGGATTGACGATGAGATCGACAAAAAGAGGAAGCGCATCAGCAAAATACTCATCAATAACATTCATGGTACAGCTGGATCGCTCTAAGCTTTCGCCGCAACTGATAGTCAGAGAATATTTTTCAACAAACTCATTCACTTTTTCCTTCGGAAAATTCTTGCTCGCACTGCCCATCATGGTCCACATGACGCGGCTAGCCAGGCGGTCCTTACCAAAACCAGCATGTCGAATACCGGTATTAAAGGTAACGCCAAGGGCAACTATGGGAGAGTCGCTAACCTCCCGAACAATCATAGGGATACCATTTTTGAGTTGCAGAGTTTGCGTCAGTTTTTTCTCGTTGCGTATGGTCTCGTCTGATACGAGTTTTTTCGTGCAGGCGGAAGAAAAAAATACGAAAAGTGACAGAAGCAGTAGGGTTTTCATGGAGATCCTTTATCTATTTTGCGCCGTATTTTTCAGGATAATATGATGATAAATGCTTTCGTGCTAACTCTTCTGATGTGTCTTTTAGACCGGCAACGACGGCACCTTCCGGGGACAATAAGATGCCAGTGATATTTAGTTTTCCGATAAGCCACTTGTTCACAAATCCCTGCACGTCAGCCAAGGTAATTTTTGTCATTTTGTCTATATAAGTGTTGTAATAGTCGAGACCTGTAACGGCCCACCAAAATGCCAAACCCTTCGTGTATTCCGATGGAGAGCTTTGCTCCATAATGTGACGAATTTTCAGTTGGCGATGCACATCAGCTAACTGATTCTCTGAAAAATAGTTGGGAGTTGCCCAAAGCTTGATTTCGTCCGCTAGCATTTTCTTGGTTTGGACAACATTTTCGGGCTTCGCACTTGCCGTTACCGAGATCATCCCGGCTTTAGACTGCGTGTGATAGCCAAGCCCGGCACTGAACGCCACGCCGGAGTCTACAAACTTTTTATAGAATTTGCCGTTTCGGTGGCCAAGAAGTCCCGACAAAATATCGGCTTCATAAGTGGCTTGAGGATCTTCGCCTACCTTCGGACCTTCAAAATCCATCTCCAAATGAGCTGTTTTGACCTGCGGTCGCGTCATGACAAATTCCATGGATTTTGGAAAGGGCGGAAAGTTTGGCCGAATCGGCGCCTTCCAATTTTCTGGATTCTGCCAATCTCCAAAATGATTTTCCACCATGCTTTTGAGTTTGGCCGGATCAAAATCCCCGCCAACAATCAAGGCGCTATTGGCCGGAACCATTACTTCATCGCGAATACGAAAGAGTTGTTCGCGTGTTGTTCCTTGAATCGTCGGGCGATGTCCCAGAGGATCTCGTAAAAAACTGGTTTCTCCATAAACGATTCGCTGCGTGAGATTAGAAAAATCAAATCCCGGCTTCGAGGCATAATGGTCGTATTCGTTTAAGACAACCTGAATCTCCCGTTGCAGTTCGTCCTGATCGAGAAGCGGAGTTGAGATTGCGTCCGCCATAAACTGAATGCCTTCCTCCAGAAATACAGAAGGTAGAGTAAAAAAATAACGGACCATTTCAGCAGAGGTATCACCGTTGTAAACGATGCCGAGCTTCTGAACGCGTTTTTTGAAAAGCTCTTGGCTTGGCAGACGCTTGTTGCCCTTAAAAAACATGTGTTCCCATAGATGCGTAAGACCGTTGAGTTCATTGACTTCTGTCATCGCGCCGGCTTTGATTGTCAAAACCAATGTCACGAGCGGAACTTTGTGAGACTCCATCATAATGAGTTCCATGCCGTTGGGCATTTTAACAGTTTCATGGTTTTTAGCGGGCGCTGTATAGGACACTAAAAGTAAAAGTGGTCCTAACAAACGATATGCAAGAGTTCTCATTAACGCTCCTTGGTTTTCTACAAACGGTCTGAGACAATTTCGGCGATATCTTTTACATTTACTTGGTCTTGTTTGTGATGGGCTTTGACCCCGTCATTCATCATCGTCATACAGAAAGGGCATGCCGTTGCAATGGTACCGGCGCCAGTATCAATGGCTTCTTTAGCACGATTTTCATTGACGCGTGTGCCGATCGTTTCTTCCATCCACATGCGCCCGCCACCTGCGCCGCAACAGAATCCATTCTCCTTGGTGCGTTCCATTTCAACGAGTTCGACTTTCTGAAGGTTTTGTAAACTTTGGCGTGGACTTTCGTACTCTTCATTGTGACGACCGAGGTAACACGAATCGTGGTAAGTCATGCTCTGAATGTCTTCGGGGATGATCTCGCTCTTAATTTTGCCTGTTTTTTGCAGATCGGCGATAAGCTGGCTGTGATGGATGACTTCGGCGTTAAATCCAAAATCCGGGTACTCGTTTTTAATGGTATTGAAGCAGTGTGGGCAGCCCGTGACGATTTTTTTGATATCGTATTTCTTCATCGTTTCAATATTTTCTTGAATGGCTGTGTTCGCCAGATACTCGTTGCCTAGACGGCGAGCCGTATCGCCGTTGCATTTCTCTTCCGTGCCGAGAATAGAGAACGACAAGCCAGCTTTGTTCATGATGTTAGCGATAGAGCGCGAAACTTTTTTGTAACGCTCATCGTAAGATCCAGCGCAACCGACCCAGAAGCAATATTCGACATCTTTTTTTTGTGCATACGTTGTGATGTCATGGTTCTTCGCCCAGTCCCCACGAGTTGAATGGCTTACACCACTCCATGGTGTAAAATTTGTCTCTAAGTTTCTGAAAGTTTGTTGAAGTTCATTAGGAAACTCACCCGCCGTAAGAGTCAAATATCGACGCATGTCCACGATGGAAGGAATGTGTTCAATACTTAATGGACATGCTTCCATGCAAGCGCCACAGCTCGTACAGGCCCAGAGTTCGTCAGTGGTGATGAAGTCGCCAATCAGTGACTTGGCTTGGCCTTCTGGTGATTCTAGTTCGCTTTTATGAGCGTACTTAATGTCGTGAACAATCTTGCGTGGATCTAAAGGTTTGCCCGTGATGTTGGCCGGACAAACTTCCGTGCATCGTCCGCATTCTACGCATGTGTATCCATCAAGGATTTGTTTCCAACTCAAATCAAGGGCCTTGCCGGCGCCAAAGGATTCGACCGTTTCATCTTCAAAGTTCATCGGGCGCAAGCGACCACGACTCTTTATGCTGCGAAAAAAAATGTTCGGTGCCGCCCAGATAAAGTGCTGGTGCTTGGACGATGGCAAAAAAATCATAAAAGAAAATAAAATACTGACATGCAGCCACCAAATGGTCGCACCAAAATGTAGCCAAGCCGAAGG
This sequence comes from Oligoflexales bacterium, assembly GCA_041740975.1. Taxonomy (GTDB): domain Bacteria; phylum Bdellovibrionota_B; class Oligoflexia; order Oligoflexales; family JALZUQ01; genus JBGSKV01. Next base: position 25,278 of record JBGSKV010000110.1, read on the forward strand.
TGAACTGAGCCCCAAGATCGATAAAGTCCCTGCTAGTTTATCCGAAAACCACAGGGGTCCCGCCGGAAGAAGTCCTGCATGGACTTTGGCGCCTAGGTCTAGTGACGCTGTAAAAACTAGGCCAAAAATCAACGCTAAAACCAAATGCGCATCAACTTTAGACTCCTTAGGAACGGTGGCGAGGCGCTTTGGCGTCTTAAAGTTGCGTCGCCATACGGCAACGACTACGGCCAGTGCGACCCAAGGGTTGGCCCAATCTTGTGACGTTAAATATGTTTTGTAGAGCCAGCCTTCACCCAAAATCATTCTGAAGTTAAAGGGCGAATAGATTCCGCTAAGTATAGTTTCGACTGTCCCTATAGAGACGAGTATAAATCCCCAAAAGATCAGCGCATGAATCACACCGGGCACCATGTCGCGAAACATTTTCGGCTGAAGGACCGCGGTTACAAAAACATTTTTAACTCGGCGGGGGATTTGGTCTGTTCGACGATCTTCGTCGCCTTTGCCAAGTTGCATGAGATTCCAGATACCAATGAACCGATATAGGAAGTAGCCAAGCGAACCAACGAAAAGTAGTAAGAAAATGAAATTTGCAAACGACATCAATGCACACCTTTTCTACAACTCAGTAAAAAAGCATACCTGATTGCGACTATCTTCGTCGAGCCTGTTTGCCACTGCTTTGTCGTGCTTTAAAAAGCATCAAGTAGGTTTCGTAGTCGACGCGACTTTTGATTTGTTGATGTGAGGTCTCGGCGATCTTTTCGAGGAAATCAAGATATTCGGGATGAGTGAGGGCTTGGCGTTCCACTTCGGCGCTGCCGCCTTTGGCGCGGATTTTTCGTTTGGTTTGTTTGAGATGTGAATCTTGTAAGCCGCGAAGTCGCTGTGCAATCTGGCGATGCTCGATGAGCGAAAGGTGATTGGCTCGGATGAGTTCGAGGAGTTTATCTTGAGTGATTTTGAGATCCATACCTTCACTCACTTGAGCGTCTTAGCGTACAACGCGGCGTAAATAGTTGTCCAGGAGGCGCGCATCCTCCGGATTCTGGTCCGCATCCTGAATCTCGTCCAAGATGTCTTCCCGGTAGCGACGGTCCACTTCATAGTCATAGCGAATCTCGACGTCGCCGCCCATGATATTTTGTCCGTGGTAGCTATCGCCCGACACACGGCGGCGACGTCCGCGAGATCGTTCTTGTTTTTGGGACTGCTGCGCCGCACTTTCGGCCTGCCTCAGAAGTCGACTGGCAAAATCCGAATGCGATTCTGCTTGTGAAAAACCATCATCGTTACCTTTCTCAAGAACAGAGTCCATTTGACCAACAGCGGCTTTGATGCGTTCACTCGCCGTTGGCGAAAGCGAGCGAAGTTGGGCCTCAAGTTTTTTGGTACCCGTGAGGTTTGTGTTTTGTTGGGAGCGTGCCTTTGGCCAGTTTCCGGCAAGTTCGTCCGAAGATTGCTGCGCCGATTTATCAAGCATGGTGGAGATTTGATCCTGAACTTTTTGAAGTTCCTTAAGTTCATTGCGAGCACTGGTAAGACCTTCTTCGCGTTTTTGTTCGTCCGTTTTTCGCTGCTCATCTTCGGCTTTTTCCAGCCCTTCGATCCAGGTTCGGTATTTATTTATGGTATTGGACAGTTCTTTGAGAGCGTTATCGCGCTTATCGCTTTCGGCCAGTTGGGTGATTTTTTTCAGGCTCGACGCAAAGGGCTTGTCCGTTAAGATATGTTGCCAGTTTTCGGGGAGCCGAGATTTTTCGACGCGATTCGCGCGAAGGCCCCAACGCATCTGCCGTTCTTTCAAAAACTCTTGAATACGTTCCGAAACGATTTCCAGACTCACGGGCCGGCGCGATTTGTCTTGCGAAATCACTCTCGACAATCCTCGAGTCGCCACAAAAAAGTCGCGATCTCGTTCCCGGTCGTCAAGAGTTTCATGCTCAAAAAGAAAACTATTGAGTTGCTCAGAAAGGCGAAGAACATTTGTGCGTTCGTTCTTTTTGACGCTGTCTTGTACGAGGCGATCAAGTTCATTGATGCGACTTCTGTCCAATCCATCGAAAAACGGCGTATCGGGGGCTTGCTCCGCGGCTTCATCGGAAGCCTTCAAGGCCTCTTCCGAAAGTTTGGGTGAGTTTTCTTCAATGGCGCGATCTACAGAGGTTTTCACTTTTCGCAAATGTTCGAGAACTTGCCGGTAGCGGCCATAGGCACTGGCCGTCGAAATCCTCAATGGCAAGCTTTGTCCAATTAAGGGAGTGGGAAGGGCGCGGTCGATCGCCTCCGCGAAAACCTCTACTTCCGAACGATCTCCATCCGTATAGGACTCCAATAGCAAATCGTAGGTTGTTTCGAGCTCTAGCATGTCGTCAGCTACAACTTTGGTGACGAGTTCTTCAGCGCGTTGCTTGCCTGATACTATGACGAGACGAATGAGTTGTAATGGATTCTTAGCTAGGACTTTGATTTGAAGTTTAAGCGGCTGATCATCGGGCCAAGGGTTGGTGATTTCTTCCAGTGCCGTGAGCTCCACCTCAGGAATTGGACGTTTCTTGACTTCGAATCTAGCGAGGGCTTTCGGAGATATCGAAGGTATATAAAGGAGGAGATTTTTCGACACAGAAAACTTGAGCTCGAAAGTTCGGAAGGAGTCATTTTCTGAGCTGCTTTCGTTGGTTTGAAAGGTTTGAAAAATTTCTTCGGTTTTTTCATCCCTTAGCTCAATGATGGGAGACGTTTGATCTTGATCCCGGCGAGCAAATCCACGCAGCTCCAGATGTAGGAGGTTTTCTTCAAGAAGACTAACATCAGCAGTCTTGTCTCGGTTCAGTCCAATGGGAGCCACGGTATCAGCGCTAACTCGGCCTTCTTCTATTGTTAGGACAGCGCCGCGCTTGAAGTAGTCCACCGCACTCAGGAGTTGCTGGGCGCCGAGGCTAATCACTTGTGGCTGGAAAAACGCAATGAGCGCCATTAGAAAAAGCGGAATAGGCAGGGTGCTGAAGATCCCCGAGATTTGTCGGCGATAAATCTTGCGGCATTCTTTCTCGTACTTTTGAACGGCAACCTGCCACTCTGGGGACAGCTCCTTTTGATCGGCAAGGTCAAAAGCCGACGACTCCGTCTTGGGGTTGTCGATCTCCAATGCAAAGAGCATATTTTTTTTGGTAATCGGCGTATTACGATGTGCCCCAATCGTCGCCAAAAAGGAGACGAAAAAAATCATCAGTCCAAGATAAGTTGCCGGCCATATTTGTGACGAATCTATGACAAGCCAAAGACTTGCCAAAATTCCCGCCGCTAATAACGATCGGAATAGGACAATGATCCAGTAAGTGAAACGCGTCGTCGCTTGAATGCGGTGCAACTGACGTAAGGTTTTGTCGATAGCTTGCACGAGTTTAGAACCTCTAGCGATGCCTTTTTTGCTTCAAGTACTCTATCAGTTCTTTCGGAAAGTCCGTAATAATTCCGTCCACTCCTATACTCACTAGGTAGTCCCATTCCTGCGGCTCGTTGGCAGTCCAAGGGATCGTCTTGACACGGACATTGCGTAGCGCATCAACAGCTGCTTTGTCGATGGACTTAAACTCCGGAGACATGATGTTGGCGCCTACGTTCTGGGCCAGTGCCGGAAAATCTAAATATGAGCTCGATGTTAGCTGTGCTGTCTTAACTTTTGCATCCTGTTTTTTTATGGCGGCGATCGTTCGATAATCAAACGACTGAACAACGATTCGGTCAGTGAGTTTGTATTTGCCGGCAACCTGTAAAAGTAGCGTCGCATATTTGACTGCAGAAGGAGTGAGTTCAGGGCGGGGAGGAACGGTTTTCATCTCGATATTAAAGCGGACGGATTTGGCCGCCGGATGCTTCGAGGCGAGAACCATTTCAAAGACTTCGGCAAGAGTCGGGATTTTTTGCGGTGATAAAATCTGCCGAGGAAAACGACTGTCTGTAAACATTCCGCACTGAAAACTTTGCAATTGCTTCAAAGAAAGAGACCGAACAGAGGTTTGAGTAAGGATTCTTTTGGAGGATCCTTCGGTGCACAAGTCTTTATTGAGGTAAGGATCGTGCGTCACTACCAGCACTTCATCTTTGGTGGCGAACAAGTCCAGTTCAATGACATCGACCCCAACGGATAGCGCGTAGTCGAACGCCGCCATACTATTCTCGGGCCTAACGCCGCGTGCCCCGCGGTGTCCATGAACTTCTATTTTGCGAGACTGAGCGAATGTGACCTCAGAAAAACCGAGGATGAGCACAAGGAGTACAACTGGTTTTCTAGACATGTATCACCCCGGCTTACTTTTAGCGACTATCGATGATTCATTATACTGGTTTCACCGTAAAAAAATCATCTCAAAAATAAAAAAGTCGGGAGATGGTTTCTCTCCCGACTCATTTGAATAGATATGAACAAATTCAATCTATAGAGACATTGTATCTAGAACATCATACCAATACCGAGGTCAATCTTCGCGACGACTTTAGAATCAATAAGGTCATCAATTTTTCTTTTACCTTCATCCGAAGCTGGACCAGTCGAAGTTCTCGTCACTTCGCCATCGAGTACGGTCGGAACTCCTGCGCCAGCGCCGAAGCGAAGCAAAAATCCATTCTCCCATACCCATCGGTATCCAGCTGAAAGAGAAGTCGTTAAGGCTTTGACGTCAGAGTCGTAGGTTTCAGAGTTAAACTTCCAGTTATTATTTGCTTCACTATAATCAATGATGAGGCCGCCGTACAAACTATCGCCGATGGGAGCATCATAGTAACGAAGCCCTAATCCAGCCGAGTAACCATTTCCACCTTGGATCATTGGCGAGTTCGTCTCTTCTGTGACCTTGTTGACATAGCGCATGGGCAAATCAACATCGGCATAAGAACCAGCTAGTTGCAAAGCGAAGTTTTGGCCTAGATAATACTCAAGACTTAGACCGCCTGACGCAAGTCCTGGAACAGCGGAGGCTAAAGAGTCGAGCAATTTAACTTCGACCGTGATTGGCTTTAGGCGTGGGTTTCTTTCAGAAGTTTTAATCATTTCGTTGGCGTTGGCCGTTGAAGTCAATAGAAATGCTGTAAAAATGGTAGTTGAAAAAATCTTATTCATCATATGTCACCCTTCAGGTTAAAAATTTGCAATTAACTATTGATTTGTACTGTTACCAGTCATCATCGTTGCTGTAACTTTACGATCAAGTTGTAACGCGCCGCTTTGCTGACCTGTTACAGTTGAAGAATCCGCAGTCGCTCCCACAGACACTAACTTGATTCGCTCGGCTTCAACGCCGTTTTGTTTCAAGACTTCAGCGACAGCAGCCAAACGTTGATCGGCCAATTTTTTGTTGAGACTCGCAGAACCACGTGGATCGGCGAAACCCTCTAACTTTACTTGAAGCTCTTCGTTCTTTTTAATCAAAGTAGCGAGTTCTTCAATCTCGTCGCGATATTTTGCGCTGACGATTGTGCTTCCCGTCGTAAAATAAGCGACCGGCTTGCCAATGCGAAAATCAGCAGGGATAGATTGTTCAGTCGGTTGATTGGCCAATTTTTGATTTTCGGTATTAGCGTCGCTGAGCTTGTTTTCCAAAGTCGACATTTGAGCTTGGTAAGCATCTGATTGAGCGGTTCTTTCATTAGAAGTTATATACTGCGCAGAGTTGGTATCAAACGCCTTCATATCTTTTATGAGTTTATTGCCTGTTTCGGCGATAAGTTTAGCTTCATTGGCGACGCGGATGGCTTCGGCCTGAGCTCCTTGCGCTTGAGTGCTGATTCCTTTCTTAGTGTAATCCGTAGATTCTTCTAAAAAACTAACCGATTGGTCTAGTTTACGATTTGCAGCTTCCATCGCAGAAGGCATATAATCTTCCATGTTGGCTTCGCGGGCTGCTTTGACTGCTTTCTCTGCTTGCTTAACTTCCACTGGCGCATGATCCCCGACGGAATGACAGCCGATTAATAGCGCTAATGCAGCTACTTGCAGTACTCCTAAATAAACAAATTGGATTTTGTTTCTCATCATTTTGATTCTCCTTGGTAGATTGAAAAAACACAGTGGGACGACAAGTAAGTTGCCATCCTTACCGCAGTGCATTTCACCAATCGTGCCAATTCGGTGACGAGGGATCGCCTTGCTTAGGTTTTGATATTACTTAAGATAAATTTATATTCTTGTCAGAAGATTCGGGAAAGCATTGTGTACGAAGGGTTTGGGCAACTCAGTATGTATGTTTAGGCATTCGTCCATGCAGCCAGTTTACGCAGTATATATTGTAGGCATAAGCACAAAGATTTATGTCTCAAGCATAACTTTGATGAACGTCTAAGATATTTTCCTGTTCGCTAGGCATGCTCGTGGCATTCTTGAAAAATGGTTGTGAGTCCGAAGCCGTTAGCCATTCCATGATCGTTGTGACGGCAAGTTCTGGCGCGTGGTTAAAAACTTGCCGCGGACAATCAGCAAATTCGAAAGCAGTGAGATGCGTGTAGCGCGGGCTATTTGCTAATCGAAGAATGTGCTCGTACGAACTCCTGTCATCATTCTCCGGACAGAAAACCAATGTCGGAATTTTAGTTTGAGTCAGGCGTGCCGTTAAGCGCGGAATAAGATGCATGAGCTCCATTACAAACCCAGCGTTCATACGAAAGCTATGTTTCGGTTCCTGAGATGGTGACTTCTGCGCGGACGCCAGCACAGAGTAAACAGAATAAGGCACCGTCTTTGTCGGAAAAATTTCAGCGCATAGATCCAAAACAAACTGACTCATTCGACTTGGCCGCTTGAGCAGCTGAAGTGTAGGAGCACTTAAAACCATTCTTCCGACCATGGCGCTATAGCGCTGACAAAAATCGGACGCGACGACTGTACTCAATCCGCACGCAACCAGAGTCGGTGCTTGCAGGTTTTCTTGGTGGCGAACCCAAGCACAAACCTGCAACAAATCCCGAACGTGCGCCTTCATGCGAGCGTGAACCCGCGGCCCATCTTCTTTTGTTTTTAAAGGGCCGTGATTACGGAGGTTATAGACATAGGCATTTACGCCAGCTTTGGCGAGTTCTTGGCAAATATCCAAATATTGGTTTGCGTCCTCTCCAAGGTCATGCAGAAACAAAAGAGGTGCGTGTTCGGTATTTTCAGGGCGCGTCCAACCCATAAGGGTAAGAGTCATGACGTTATGATCGATAGGCACCGAGCACTCGACAAAGAGCGGCGCGTTCGGTAGCGGGCTGATATTATTCGGTTTTACCTGTTCCATGGCACGCCCGTTGAGAGCCTTCGTGGCAATTTTATTGCTAAATCTATAGGTGATTAAAGCAGAAGGAGAATAAGAATTTCATTAGCTATTCCCAAATTCTACCATGAAACTCTTTCAGAGTGTGAATGCAAAGATTCAAGAACTAAAATAAGTTTTCCTGAGGGAAGCCTGCGGAAAAGTTAAGAAAAATCACGAGAATAAAAAAGAGGAGAAGTGCGCATCGGCAACTTCTCCTCTGACTTCACGATGATTGGGAACTTTATTTCTTTTCTAAGTACTTCACGTTCATCGCAGATATAGAACCGTTAAACGCATAAGGCGCATTGTCATAATAATCCACCGACACAGGTGAGCCCAAATCAGTTCCCACATCTAAGCAATCGTTCGCTGTGAAAAGTGCCGGTGCGGACATCGGAACTTTGCCTTGCGCAACTTCTTTACCGTTCACTTTAATAGAAATCTGCAAAGGCCCAGCAGGTCGTTTCTCGATATAAGTTGTTGTCACCTCAATCTTGGCTTTGCCTTTCGGTAGTGAGCTTGAAGAACGGATATGGGTGCGATGAATTTCAAAGAGGTTGTACTCATAGGAAAGTTTGCCGTTCTTTAAATACAAGCTTAAACCGCCAGAAAAGCCACCCAGTGCGTAAAGAACTCCACTCGCCCGGGACGGAATGTCGGCATCAATAGTAACCGTATTTTCTCTGTTACCAAGTGCAGGAGCCGTAAACTCTGGCATACGAGTCATGTCGCCTGAGAAGTCCCATTCTGTATAAGGCGTCACAACTCTATCTTCTGGATGAACGAGAATCGTCCATAGGCCGCCACCAACAGGAAAGCCTTTGTTTTTTGAAAATTCTTTTTCGAATAGACGTTTTAACTCGGCAAGTTTTTTCGGATTCTTGGCCGCTAGGTCATTGGCTTGCGTCCAGTCTTCATCAATATTGTAAAGTTCCCATTTGTCGTTGTCGGGATTCCACTGGAGTTGGCGCTTATCGTCCAAAAATCCTTTGGGCATCCCCGGCAACCATGGCGTGCGCGGACCAAATGTTCCGGCAAACCAGCCGTCATGGTAAATGCCGCGGCTTCCCATAATCTCAAAATATTGGGTCTTTCGCGTGCCTTTGGCCTGCGGTTTATCGAATGTATACGCAAGACTTGTACCTTCAATGGGATCTTGTTTGATTCCATTGACATATTTTGGCGGCTTGATGCCGGTAAGCTGATAAATCGTCGGAACGATATCAATAACATGATGAAACTGTTCGCGCGGCTTCGGATCCGGCTTAATTTTCTTCGGCCAACGAATAGCCATGGGATTTCGGGTTCCACCAAAGTGCGCGGCGACGAGTTTTGTCGAGCGGTAAGGTGTGCCGCCCGCCCAAGCCCAACCGGCGTGATACATATTGTCGGTTTTACCGGAGCCAAGAACTTTGAGGCCACCAAGTGAGTCCAAAGCTTTGATGTGCTGTTCAACGGTAGAAGGAATCGAGTTTTGTGCGAGAAGTTCACTAATCGTGCCGTTTTGACCTTCCGCCGATGCGCCGTTATCGCCCCAAATATAAAAAATCAGAGTGTTATCGCCGTAACCTAATCGTTCAACTTCACCAACCAAACGTCCCACTTGATGATCGACGTGTTCGGTGAAACCAGCAAATACTTCCATCAGTCGGCGTTGAAATGGTTTTTGATTTTCCGGAATAGAGTCCCAAGAGGCCAGAGTTTCTGGGCGAGGAGTGAGCTGGGCATTTTGCGGAATCCAGCCTTTTTCTTTGGCGCGCACAAACACGCGTTCGCGGTATTTGTCCCAACCATCGTTAAACTTTCCTTTGTATTTGTCAGCCCATTCACGCGGGACTTGGTGAGGACCGTGCGAAGCGCCGCTTGCCCAGTACATAAAGAAAGGTTTGTCCGGCGTGAAGGCCTTGTGATCTCTTAGCCAACCAATCGCATCGTCGGCGATATCTTCACTCAAGTGATAAGGTTTGCCGTTTTTAGGTTTGTTCGGATGAACGACACTGTTGTTTCGCACCATGTTCGGTTCGTACTGGGAAGCTTCACCGGCGAGAAAACCATAAAAATATTCAAAGCCATATCCGTTCGGCCAAAACTCAAATGGTCCCGCTGCGGTTGTTTCACGCGCCGGCGTGTTATGCCACTTGCCCCAAGCACCCGTATGATAACCGTAGTCTTTCAAAACTTCTGCGATCATCGCACTAGACTTCGGTTGCACCCCGGCGTAGCCATCCCAGTCATTAGCGAACTCGGCAATTTGACCAGCTTTGACAGCGTGATGATTGCGACCTGTTAAAAGAGCCGCACGAGTCGGGGAACACATCGCTGTTGTATGAAATCGATTGTAAGTCACGCCGCCTTTAACGATGCGATCAAGTGTTGGGGTGTTGATCTCGCCACCAAAAGTAGAGGGTTGGCCCGGACCAACGTCGTCGATAAGTACGATAATGATGTTCGGAGCGTCTTTAGGAAGTCGGCTTTTGTCAGGTAGGGGGCTGTACGTGGACTCTTGCATGGTTCGGCGTGCGATGCTGCCAGATTTCTTCGGAGGAAAAGGAATGCTTTCCTGTGCGAACGATGCGCTTTGCCAGAAAGCGAAAATAATAAAAGAGCTAATGATGATTTGGAATTTTTGCACGTTAGACCTCGCTTAGCGGATTCTTAAAATGGGGTTAAGACTTATCACGAGCCGAGTGGGGAGTTAAGTGTTTTAGCGGACGCAGCGAAAACCGAGATTGGATGAGGTGCTATCGGGCGTTCCTTTACCTCTAGAACCCACAAGGTAGCGCACGCAATACTGATCGCTGCATAAAAAAGACCCACCGCGTTGCACGCGTTTTTGAGAGCCAGGTTCACTCGGATCGATGCTATCGGCTGGGCCGGCTGGATCGAGTGTGACTTTTGCAGTCGCGCGTTTTGCGTAAGTATCGGGACGGTACCAATCCTTCGTCCACTGCCAGACGTTTCCGCCCATATCATGCAAGCCATAGCCGTTTTTCGGAAAGGCATCGACAGGCGATAGAGTTTCGAATCCGTCTTCTTTGGCATTTTTTTTCGGAAATTTTCCTTGCCAGATATTGGCCATCCATTTTCCGCCGGGCTTCAGCTCATCACCCCAAGAGAATTTCTTGCGGGCCATGCCGCCGCGAGCGGCAAACTCAAACTGCGCCTCTGTCGGCAAATCTTTTTGCGCCCACTTGCAGTAAGCGAGTGCGTCTTCGTAAGCAACATGCACAACAGGATAATTTGGTAGGGCCACGGACGAGTCTTTGGATTTCGGGCCTTCAATATGGCGCCAACTGGCACCATCGACGAATGTCCACCAAGCATATGGATTGGTGAGGCCGACGTTTTGCGGCGTAAAAACAGCGGACCCAGCTCTTAGTTTTTCTTTGGGAACACCAGGGTAGTCTTTGGCGAGTGGAGTTTTTTCGGCAGTGGTTTTGTATTTGGTGGCGGCCACAAATTTGGCGAATGCAGAGTTTGTAACGGGAGTTTGGTCTATCCAAAAACTTTTGAGCCGAACTTTATGTACGGGTTTAGCATCGTCCATCGGACACTCTTCGCCGCAACCCATTTCGAATTCACCGGCAGGGACTTGGATCATGCCCGGGTGGGAAGAAGCAAAAGCAGGGAGGGAAACAAAGAGAATCGAAGATACCAAAAATAAACGCATACGAAAGTTCCTTGATTACATTTATGGACGAGCATCCAAAGTTACAAAAATATCGAGGCCATCTTTTTTGAGGTGGACGGTTCCGGTTTTCATGCCGGGGTGAACGGTCATTTCCTTTAGGACAACACTTGAGTAAGGTTGTTTTTGCGAGAAATTTGCCAGCAAGTTGGCGATATGAAAATCAATGGGATGGGAATCTTTGAGGAGGTCACTTAACCGAGTTTTGTTTCCGCTGAGGCCATATTTCTTGCGGTCTGCTTCATCAAAGTAAATGTACTTTGCATCTAGGCGAATATGCAAAGGTGGAGGTGGCGGAATCTCGTAGTCGTAATCCAAACCAAACGGGTACGAATTAATCGTCGCCCAACTCGTTATAAAATCTTCCAGTTGATAGGCGATGGAAGAGGGGCGAAGGCCGAACCAACGAATGTTTCCGTTTGATGAACTAATCGGAAGGCCAAGGGTTTCAAGACCAGGTGCCATCAAAACTTCTGTCAAAATATCTTGATAACCGGGGTGATGCCCCGGAAGTTCAAGATCTTCTTCATACAATAGACTGACATCTGAGAAACCAGCGATGGCCACATCGTCAAATCTAGAAGACGACTTCACATCTTCTAAAAATTGTCCGACGAACGGATCGTCGGCGCTCAGAATAGGTACCAAAGCGAGTTCATAGTCGGAACGTTCGCCGTAGATTTTATTGATAAGTTCAGGAGTTCGTCGAACTGGTTTTAGCTGCGACCACTTCAAACTCGCCAGACGCTGCACGAAAGGCTCGAAAAAATCTGCAAACTCCGACCAACCCCTGGCGTTGTAATCCAAATGCTCGCGAAGTCGCATTTCATGCGAAGCGTCGCGAAGGTCCTGCATTGCTTCTTCCGCTGTGTCCATATCCATTTCTTCGATGGCATCAAACATACGTTTGGTCGCATCCGTTGATTTTTTCGCCGAGTCAATGACATCAGGAAGATTGCCGTAGGCTTCTTCACGGTCTCTAGCGACTTCGTCGCTAAAAGTTTCTCGGAGCGTATCGATCTCTTGCAAAAACTGAATGTCGGGATTGGATTTGCCGGTCACTAGAAAGTCGGCGGCATTTTCGGCGAGGTGAATGATCTGGGCCTCATGCTTCACAAAATAATTTCTCGCCGATCCGGTGCTTTCTTGCGTACCGTTTAAAGTTGAAGTGAATACGTCACGGCAGTTATAGGCGAAAGCGGACGTAGAGATGTTCGAGAGTAGTATGAAAGAAAAAAGGATGAGTTTTGAGTGGGTCATGCGTTTAGTCATTTATAGAAAGTAGTTTTGTCATGAGACCGGAAATAGAACTTTCCGAATTGGCGCGACATTAGCGGAATGATCAATAAAGAACCAGCCGAAAAAGCAAAGCTTAATCGGCTGAATTTGTTAGTGATTTTAAGTGGATACGGTAGGGTCGAGTGACGCTTCTTAGAAAAGTCGCTTCAATGCTCCTAGAAAGCCCTTCGGTTCTTTGCTTTCCATAAGGATTTCTAGCTCGCCATTATCAAAGTAAATCCCATTGCACTGCGTGCATTTGTCGAGATTGATACCGGCAAAATCGATTTCTTTCATATCATCACCGCACTTTGGACACTTCATCCAGTGGGCATGCTGCTTCGGAGCTTTCGCTGCCGCGGCAAGCTCTTGGCGTTTCTTTTCGATAAGCTCTTGGTTGAGCTTATAGAAATACTCTTCTTCTTTACTGTAACCGTCTCTATTTAAAACATCGCGCATGGTATCGCCTCCGTTAAGTTTCTTGTGGGGAGTCTACCTCGGTGGGGAGCGGGCTTCAAGCTAGCTGACTTTAAGGGAGAATTAACGGGCATATTTTCGTACCAACTGCGCAGCCCCTATGCTACTTTCCTTCTCTGTCTCTTGCTTCCATCAAACGAAGCATTAGATTGGAATCCATGGGGGTGTACTGGCTTCGACAGGCACGAACGATGGAACTGGGAGCATGTCCGGGGTGGGAACGTAACCCGGTTATAAAAACGGGCCAACGCTTATTCGGCAACGAACTAGCACTCGCAGCCTAAGTTAGGCTGCCGTCGACCTAGAGGGGGCTACGACTTCTTGGAAGGCGCAATTTCTGTGGCTCATCGCTAAATTTTTCCGTTTGTAGAATCTAGCGAAAAAACAATCAAGCTACGGGTCGGAGAGTTTGTTCGCGGACGCTTCGATCAATAAGATAAATCACGTAACTAAGCATGTAGCGCCTTCTTCTTTCGCGTGTTTGGACGTGGGTTCAATTCCCACCACCTCCACTCCACTCGGTTCTTTTTCCGCGATGCGGCGTTGGACTTCGACAATCCGCTCAGTCATGGACCAGAATGTCCACTCCTTCGCGGATTTCTCGTCCGCCTTGCCTCGCAAAAAAATAACCTTCGTGGCGAGACTGTGGTGGGAGTGTAGGGAGAACAACCTCCAATCCGCCGGACAGATTTTTTTTATCTACTTAGGACTAGGAATTTTTTTGCTATTTCTTTTTGAGAGATTGTAATTCTTTTTCAAGAGCCTCAATTTTTTTTTGTTGAGCTTGGACCGTAGCGACAACTGCAGAAATATAAGCATATAGGTTCACTCGCTGGCCATTCATGACCATAACACTGTCAGGATTATCGTTGATGATAAATCCAAGTTGCTGACCTGTTAGACCATCACCTTGGCCGGGTTTGTACTCATACGTCGCTAACTTCACATTTAAAATTTCACTGGCAAGTTTATTCTTTTTATCAGTTGAAAGGTAAGAAATCTCAGTTTTCGTTTCCGCTCGCGAAACAGGGCATCCGGCCATGTCGGAAGATGGTTTTTCTTTTAAACATAGCAAGTATAGAAAACTTTTGGCTGCTGAACCGTCCTTACATTTTACGGCCGCCTTATCAATACATTTGAGCCCATCTTCATCGCAAGGGTTATTCAAACTTAAGCCAAGCTCCGAACATTTTTTAGTTCCATGGGAATCTTCCCAATTTAAAATCTCACCATCCTGGCAGGTGCGCTCCATTGGATCACCTCTACCGCATGCTGGGTGATACATTGCTAATTTTTTCGTTGGGACAACCAGTTGGTCGGCAATACTTCCGTCTTTCAGGCTGTCGGCGCCGCTTGATTTCTTTTTGGATGCGTCACTACAAGCAACAACAGCCAAAATAATGAAGATATATTTAAACATTTGTAGCCTCCGGTTTGAGCTGTTTATCGGAAGGTTAATGCCTTTCCTGAGGAATACCTGATAAATGTCGTATTCATGTGTATTCTTGGAAGACGTCTCAATGCATCGCCTAGGCCTTAACTAATGGTATTAATTATGTTGGTGGTAAGAATACATCGGAATACGCGTATACGCTCGATACTTCTTGGGACCGAGCGTCGAGCCTCAGTCTTGCACGAAAATCGGGTCATGCGAACCAGTGAGCGGGAGGACTCCTTCCGTTGCTCGCCAGCCTTTTTGGCTCAATCTGAGTCAAAAGCCACTTAGCTGCCTCAGGCAGGTTGGCAACGGTTTCTTGGGATATGGGCCAGCTTGGACCGAAGAAATTAGAATCTACCTTGTATTTTAGTTTTTGAATGTGCACTTGGTCCCTAAGTTGCTTGGACAAAACCGTAAGCTCCCATGGATAACCCTTCTCATGCATGATTTCAAAAAGCAGTAACTCGGCGGATTTTGCCAGAGTTGGGTTTTGGTCTTTTATCGCATCAATGCCATTGAGAAGTTTGGCAGCTAAACCAGTACGCTTCTCCACTGGTCCATATAAAAGATTCTTAAAATCCCCATTATGAACATAGTCCAGAATGATATTATGTTTTCCTGTGAGCGCATTAAATGTCGATGACGGTGTGTCAGGGTCCATCATTCGGTAAGCGTCCGGCACATTGACGCCAAGAAAGATTAAATCTTCTCTGATCATAAACCTTATATGATCCACGTCATGGTAAAAATACTCAGCTGGTGAAAGCAAGTTGCCATCCGCATAAAATGGGCTTTTCACTAGCCCCAGTGCAAACAGGGGCGTGCCACGCGTTCTCAAGAAGAAACCTGCACTCAAAGGCGAAAAAGACGGAAAGACAATGACTGCGGGAGCTAAGCGTAATAGGTGAGCGAATTCTTCCCTAACCTTCGGAACAAAGTTGCTGACGAGTTCTGGGTGCATGGACCGAGTGATGGAATCAATGATTTCGATAAAGTCCGCCGTAACTTCTAAGGCGTTACGGTAAGGAACGCCGTTGCTGATGACGTCTTGCGATTTTGCCAGAGCTTGGCTTATCCGGAGTCGCATATTGGGCGAACTCGCTTCCATTGATGTGAGGTCGGTAGCGATGAATTCCATCGTTGGCAAAATTTCGGGCAAGCTAAAAGTAGCTTTTCCCGATCGCAGTTCTTGATGAGCACGCTGAATAATTCTGGTGTAAGTGCCTGCGGGATCTTTGCGAAACGCCGCTGGAAAGGATTCTTTGGGCCGGATGAGAGGCTCGGACGCTGCCTTGAGTTTCGTGCAATCCGAAGCATTGGCGACAGTGCCAGTTGAGAAAAAAACTGTTACCAAAGCTAGGAGAATTTTTAATGGAGATTGAATATGCATGTCTCCATTGTACCATACAGGTGGCACTCGGGATGATCATCCTTGTAGTCTGGAGTTACGAAGATTCACCGTATGAAGTACGATAGAAAGAATGAAGATTCACCGAACAAACATATTTCTTATCGATGGCATCGGCGCGGTCATCAGTGCCATTCTTCTGGGAGTAGTGCTGCCAGCTTTTCAGGTCTGGATAGGTATGCCCATCCATATTCTCTATCTTTTGGCGACGATGGCCTTGATCTTTGCAGCATACTCGCTGAGTTGTTTTTATATCATGAAGCCAGTTCGCTTGGGATGGTTGAAAGCGATTCTATTTGCAAACGTATTTTATTGTGTTGTGACCGGAGTAGCTGTTATTTATTTTTTCGACAGTCTTACGGGTCTTGGATTGACTTATTTTTTATTAGAGTTGGCCATCATTTTGAGTTTAGTGATTTTTGAAAGAAAGTTACTGATTCAGGCGAAGATGGACGTAGGCTAAGGTCAACTCAGCCATCCCACCGACCATCCGCTTTGGCTCGCTTAACTTCTTCCAAACCAGCAGGCATCATTTCACCTGCCTTTTTCAGGCGCTTCACATTTGCGATATTGATTTTTGACCAATTACTTTTGGCTCTTCGCGGAGTAAATCGGTTCATATATCTTGTATCGTCAATTTTTTTACGGATCCCGTCAATCCATCCAAAGCAAAGAGCTTGATCAACCGCCTCTGGATAGGATACGGAAGTTTTGCCGGAGCTCTTTCTATAAAATCCGATCCATATCTCGTCAGCAGTATTGTGTTTAGCAGCAAGCCAATTTCTTAGTTCGGACTGCGACTTAAAGAATTTTGGCTTCATATCGTGCTTTCGATAATTTGGCGCATAGCGGTAAGAGTTTCGTATTTTGTTTTATCTCATGAGCGGATTTTGGTAAAGTAGAGAATTCGTTTACTATCTATGCAAAAAATTGGGAGCCACTGAAATGCAATCTCCAAAAAACACAATCTGCCTCATGCTCGACAAAGGCGCGGAGCAAGCCGCGAAGTTTTACGCCGAAACATTTCCCAATAGTTCAGTAGGTCGCATTCACCGAGCTCCCAGTGACTATCCATCCGGGAAGGAAGGCGATGTACTCGTAGTCGAGTTTACGGTAATGGGAATCCCTTGCGCCGGTGTTAATGGCGGATCGCATTTTACGCATAGCGAAGCGTTTTCCTTTCAAGTTGCGACTGACGATCAGAAAGAAACCGACAAATACTGGAACGCCATCGTCGAAAACGGCGGCGAAGAAAGCATGTGTGGCTGGTGTAGGGACCGTTGGGGCGTAAACTGGCAAATCACTCCGCGGACTCTCACAGAAGCGATGGCCAAAGGTGGAGAAGAAGCCAAGCGCGCATTCGAAGCTATGATGTCCATGAAAAAAATCGACGTGGCTGCCATCGATGCGGCGCGGCGCGGAAAGTAGTGCCTTAGGATTTAAATTCATAGGGGCAAAAACTATTTTCCCCTTTGGATTTGTTTTTATTTTATTTACTTAATGAGTGATTCCAGCAAACCACTCAAAGTCAATTATGAACAATTGAGCATCGACGGATTTCGGGCTTGGGGCAGACCAATTCATCCAGCCTATGTGAAGTTCTTGCCTGTATTCGGTTACAGTGGGATGTCAAAATCCCTCTTATCGTATTCTTACGAAAGATGTGAGTGAAAGAATCGTGGCCCCATTGCGCCGACAGTCCCTAACCAGCTACAATATTTTATTCATAATATTTTAAGTGATTAGTTTTCTTCGAGTTCTTAAACGCACTGTTGCCATTCCTTGAGAGGGTCCCATGAAATTTTTCGTCTCGCTATTTGTGGTTTCTAGTTTTTTCCTCTTTTCTTGTAGCTCTAAAAAGTCGTCTCGAGGTCAAGGCGCATATGAAGCCACTTTTTCAGAAATGAATACCGAGTTGGTTAAAGCGGGTGTCTCTAAGGAAGATGCGAAGTCAATAGTCAACTATACGAAAAAGAACTTGTACGTTGCAGCCACTATGACGCCAGTGACAAACTTTCAAATGGCAAATGCTAATGTTATAGGGTCAGTTGATCCCAAAGACACTGTAAAAATCCAAAAGAACATCATTCGAAATTTTAAGGATGCAGTCGCATCAAAACTTGGAAGTAAAAAGAGTATTGGAGCAATTAGTAGTGTTTCTAAAATCATAAAAAAACTGACAAAACTGACCCCTCGAACTTATGTTTCTGAGATCACCATACGAAGTATGATGAAATTTCCTCTCGCCAAAACTGAACCTCCAAGTAAATTTGAAGAACAGACAGAATTTGATGTGGGTGAACTACTGGAAGCTTTGGTCTCAGCTGAAGATCTCTTGGAAAATCGTGAAAGCTATACAAAAGCTATGGTTGAAGTATTGAAGTCTTATAATAAGCACGAAGACGAAATTGTTACTAACACTGTAAAGAGTGTCGTCAAGATTCGTCTCGAAGCAGCAGGCGCAAGTCAGGAAGTCATTGATGGCTACGATGCTGAGTTTGATCAAGCGGTCGTGGATATTGATAATCCACCAGCTGCGTCTCCAGTTCTTGCATACTCGGCTTCGGCTTTTGCGGAAGCGCTGGCTGGAGATGGAAGTGTAAGTAGTTCTGTGACGATCACTTTAACGGGCGATACGTTTACGAAGTCTAGCGGCACATTTACAGCAAGCACTGAGTACACTCTCTCGGGAACGGCAGTACCAGCAGGCTTAACTGCTGTGGTGACGGTAAATTCAGCCACACAAGCAACTCTTTCTTTTACCGGCAATGCCGCCTCGCATGCTGTTGGCGATAGCGTTAGCGGCATCACCTTAACCTTTAACGCTGCAGCTTTTACTGGTGGCGCCGCGCCAACAGGTGGAAGTCAGACGCATAACTTTGCGGTGAATTTCGCGGATGGGATTTCTTTGAGCTATTCCGCTGAAGGTTTCACGGAAGCACCTGCGGATGACGGTAGTCTTGCCGGTTCGGTTGTGATTACTTTGACTGGTAATACTTTTTCGCAAACCAGCGGCATGTTCAATGTCGGCGAACATTTTACATTAACAGGCACAGCTGTACCTGTAAGTCTAAATGGGATCGTGACGGTCAATTCAGCTACTCAGGCAACGCTAACATTTACCGGTACCGCATCTTCAAATGATGCCAGTGACAGCGTGTCGGGAATCACTCTCACTTTCCTTGACGCCGCTTTTACCGATGACAACGGCCCAACCGATGATTCTGCGGTTCAAGATCTTTCGATGACTTTCTACGACTCGGTGGCATTGGCATATTCGGCCACGGAATTTAATGAAGCGGTGGCGAATGACGGAACCATCACTGAAACCGTTACGATTACATTGACGGGTAATACTTTTAGTCAGGCGAGTGGAATACTCGACGACGAAGAGCACTACACTTTATCGGGAGATGCGATTCCGACTGGACTAGCAGCCGTCGTGACCGTGAACTCGGCGACGCAAGCCACAATTTCACTAACTGGCACGGCCGCGGCCCATGAAGTTTCCGATAGCGTATCGGGAATCACTCTTACTTTTGAAGAGGCTGCATTTACAGATGATGATGCGCCAGTCGATGGCTCGCAGTCGCAAGATTTTGCGGTCAACTTTATTGGAGCCGTCGAGTCTGAGCTTGTTTACTCCGCGACAACTTTCGAAGAGGATGGAGCAAACGACGGAAGCATTAGTAGTTCTGTGACGATGACTTTAAGCGGAGATGAGTTTGCGATCACTGAAGGGGTTTTTGAATTAGCCACCCACTTCACACTTACCGGAACTGCGATTCCAGCAGGGTTGACTCCCATTCTGCAGTTCTTAAGCTCAACTCAAGCACGTTTGGTGTTTACAGGAAATGCTGCGGCACATGCTGCCGGTGACAGCGTCTCGGGTGTGACCTTAACTTGGTTACCTGCGGCATTTTTGAGTGGAGCCGCTCCTATCGATGGCTCAGCAACGCAGGACTTTGCTATTAACTTTAGTTCTCCAAGTATCATGATGTTTGAAGTTGAAGTGCCGGATGCCGATTTTGGTGGACGTGCCGGAGCAGATCTCCTCTGCGAAGGAGCCCAACCGATCGAATCTTCTCACGCTCATGTTAGTGCATTTCTTTCGGTGGATGACGACGATGAAATCCTCGATATGCCAGGCAACTATAGTGTTCCTACGAATCAATCCATTCGCAGTAGCATGGGCACAGTTGTCGCTGATGATTGGGCTGATCTTCTCGACGGTGATATCGATAATGCCTTAATTCAAGCAGGTGTTATTAATGGCTTCTCGTTTTTCTGGTGGAGTGGTTCCGATGAAACGGGTGCCTTGGCAACAAATCATTGTACGAACTGGACAAGTTCTTCAGGGGTAGGCATGTCTGGTAACTCTGGGGAATCTTCCGATATGTGGATATTTTCAGGGGATAGTGGTTGCAATGCAAATGATCAGTCATTGATCTGTATCGCGTTTGATTAAAAAGACTTAGTGAACTTTAACGAAAAGGCCGGGATTTTTCCCGGCTTTTTTTTTGGTCATCAAAATACTTGCAATATATCGTGTGCACGCTGAATTAATTTAGTTCGCATCTTCGCGGAAATTCAATGTAAATCAAATCCTATGTGGCAAACTCGATCTTCATTTTTGCAGTTTTTGACTACTTGCGAGGTTTTAAAAGAAAAATCCTTGAACAACTCAATAATCTTTTCTTTCGCAGAATCATTGACAGAAAAAACGGCGGAAAAGTTATAGCCTTCAGTAAAGTCCGAAGCCATAAGCTTAGAAACAGTTCGTAGGCGCCAATTTAAATGATTTTTGCGAGAGTAGGGCGAGTCTTCAGGAAGATGAACCCACTCTTTTAAGACCTCAAGAGTTCCTTGTTCGTCAATTGCGATAATACCGAGCGAAGCTAATTTTTGCAGTTCAACATGCAAAATCTTTTGCGAAATTCCAAGATATTGTTTGAGCATTTCACGATTCTGGCGTAGGCCAGGAATGATTAGCGCCATGTGGACTAACGCCGTCGATGCATCCTCGTAATATGTTCGCAATGATTCTTCACTTTGATGAAAGATCGGGTTTTGTGATTTTAACCTTGAAATGAGGGAGAGATTTTTCTTTCTCACTTCTTGGACTTTGTTGAGCAAGAATTGCTGATGTTTGAAGTTATTAGAGCGGTCGATGTCGCCAAGGAGATTTATAAATTCCAACTGTTGCATGCTAAGTTGGAATTGCTCAGCGACAAGAAAGATTTGTTCCTGTGAAAAGCTGGCCTTGTTTTGCATGACCCTTGAAAAATAGGATGGATGGATTTTTGAGCGAGTGGCTAGCTGCCGCTGTGAAAGTTCCATTGCCTCACATAGGCTTACGATCAAAGATCGAATGTCTTCAAATCTAAAAATATCAACCGAAGTTGTAAGGTCAGCTGTTTTCATAGCTTCGTCTCATTCTTTCTAGTGTTTACTATTAGTGTTCATTTTGCCTTTTATTTGATTTACTTTTAATATTCAAGACCGAAATTCTTATTTAGTGTCTCTCCTAACGGTGCTACATAAATTTTAGATCAGGAGACATTATGAAGTTATTTTTGACGTCAGCGTTATTTTTGGGCATATCTGCGTCGCCAGCTTTGGCGATGGGCGGTTGGAGTGGAAACGGTGGGGACGGAGTCTACTGCGGTGAATCAACGCCTGTCGAGTTACTTGATATTTACGAAGCCAGAACAATGAGAGGTTGGAACTTTGAGATACCCGAGGATTCTTCGGTAACGGTCGAAGCTCAGATTGAAAAAAGACTTAGAAAACTGGAACGTCTAGACCCAATGCGCGTGGCGCATTTTAGACTTTATGCTGCGGGCTTCATGGCAGAGGCACAGTTTGTCGATGCGCGTCTGGTAGATATTCCGGATAGTCAGCATATTGTTGTGCCAGAAGGGTGCCGAATCGATCAAGTCGCCATTCAGCGTGAACCAGAACTTCCTGGTGACAAGCGATATGTAATTAGTCGTCCGTTGTGGGACCTTATGGACAATACTTCGAAGGCTGGCCTTATATTGCACGAAATCATTTATCGCGACGTTTTGAGACTTAATCATGACAATTCGAAAGCTGCTCGCTACTTTACTGCCATGATTCTCTCGACACAAATTGAAGAGATCAACTCAGAAACTTACGTCTCAACTCTCAAGAGTCTAAACTTTTTATATTTCGCAGTTAAAGGCCTTCTTTACTCGTTTGAGAAACCCTCTCAAAAGTTTTATCCTCACGACTGTACACCTGTTAAGTTACCAGATCAGTATCAGTCAGAAGCGGTATTGGATCTTTATGAAAATGGATCTGTTAAAGAAGGTGAACTACTTTGTCGACAAATGACGCCTATTGGTGGTCGGGGTCTCAAGATTCCTGTTATGAAAAACATTCAGTTCCATGAAAACGGCCGGGTCAAATCTTCACTGCTATGGAACGAAGTCCTGATTGATATCGGAGACCGCCGAATCGCTTTAGACGGCGAATATTATAAAGGCAAGCCAGTTAGCTTTCACACTAACGGCATACTCAAGTCAGGTACCTTGCGAGATGAGACAACTTTTGAGACTTCCAACGGCTCCGAAGTCTTGGTGGGTGCCGGAGTGACTGTCGAACTCAATGAACTGGGTCAACTGATTTCAAATAACTAAGCTTCTAGAACTGAAAAAGCAGATTACCTTTGGGGGTAATCTGCTTTTTTATGTTCAAACTGAAATGCTTCAGTTCTAAAAAAGAAAAATCGGACAACCTAAAACCTGCGAACGATTCACCTGATAAAAGTCACAACGGGATGCCGTGCAACCAAGTAGTGTTCCGCCATTTTGTCTGCCATAAACCTGGCATCGTGTGGCCGTGCATCCGAGAACCTGACCAGGCATCACCGGATAAAGTTGGCATGACGTTTTTGTACATCCGAGCTGTTGTCCCGCCATCACGTAGAAAGTTTTGCAACCATTTTGCCAACAACCGAGTGTTTGGCCATTCATGACGGGATACTGATGACAACCTCTGTAGGTACATCCCAAAACTTGACCTCTTCGGGTCGCATCAAAAACCGAACATCCATTTGCCCAGCAACCAATTTGTTGGCCTGGTGCAACAGGGTAGGCTTGGCAGGACTGAAGAGTACAGCCGAGCTGTGTGCCGTTCGTCACGTAATAAGTTGAACAACCTCGTCCCGAACAGGCCACGGTGTTTCCGTAATTCGGAGAAAAAACCTGACACGATTGATTCGCGTGAGAAGATGTCGCGATAGTCAAAAAAAATAATATACCAAGAAAGTACTTCATAAACATGGTCCCCAACAATAAATCTCAAGTTGATTTGCTGTTTTGTACCATGTGTTCGTTTAGGAAATCAATTTTTTAAGGCTGGGTGGTTGTGTATCAATTCAAAAGATCCTCGTAAAAAGCTCCAAAAGGCTTTTCGGGATGCCTAATCTGAATCTCCAAAATCCAACGATCAGCCGCCGGATGGGCTTCGAAGCTTTCAATGGAACCACGGTTACGCACCGCGTGCGGAAAATCGGCGATACGATGACCGTTCGCTTGATCGAGAGCGAGGATCCAGCCGTGTTTATCTGCGGACTCACGGGCGAACTTGTAAAGGTTTGGGCCGGAAACTTTATGTTCCTTCCAGTGGTCGCGGACTTCTTGCCAGATCATTTCGACGTCGCGGCTGCACTTCTGCATGTCAGGATCATTACCAACCGCGAACGTACGGCCGACATCTCCTTCATGGCCGTCAAAGATGGGACCGATATCCAAAAAGAAAATATCATTTTCACTCAGCTGAAGATCTTCGGTACCTTTTTGCCCGAAGGGCAGCAATGTATTTTCGCCTAGTCTGATTTGGGGAGGGTGCCAAGATTTGGCGGCACCAAAACTTTCCTGGGTTTGCTGCAAAATATCTTTGATGTGAGCCGCGTTCATTCCTGGTTCGATCTGTGAAGCGACCGACTCGATGACTTTAAGAGTACGATCACGTGCACGCTGGAGTTGGTCCACGCTAAACTTTTCACCTACGGATTCGTCTGCGGTACCCTTCATGATTTCCACCTTTCGCCAATCTTACGAATTCTTTGAAAGTAACTGCTGCAAGTCTTTTCGCAGTGCCTTGATTTCTTGCAACATCATCAGTCTCTCGTCATGACCCAGTTCGGCTCTTTCTTCGGCGGCCTTTTCCGTCTCGGATTGCATGGCGTTGACGATGACGGCGATAAAGAGATTGAGCATCGTAAAGGTCGCGACAAGAATAAATGGCAAAAAGAACATCCATGCATACGGAAAACGCTCCATGACGGGACGTACGATTCCCATGGACCAGCTTTCGAGAGTCATAACTTGAAAAAGCGTATAGCCGCTAGCGGGGATGGAACCAAACCAGTCCGGAAAGTCGCCGCCAAAAATTTTCGTTGCCATGACGGCACCAACGTAAAAAATCAGAAGCATAATAGCAATGACAGCGCTAAGGCCGGGAACAGCTTTCAATAAACCCGTAACCACTCTTCGAAGTGAGGGGATGGTGCTAATCATGCGCAAGACTCGAAGAACGCGCAAGGCTCGCAGAACGGCGAAGGCACCAGTCGCGGGTAACAGTGCGATCGCAACAACGAAGAAATCAAATACTCGCCAAGGGTCATAAAAAAAATGATGCCGATAAACAACCATTCTGGCCAATATTTCAATGCAAAAAATGGCTAGAAAAATTTTGTCTAATGAGACTAAAATATTGAGTTGAGTCGAAGTCAAAGTTGGAATGGTCTCTAAGCCGAGAGCAATGGCGTTCAAGATGATAAAGACAGTGATCGACTGATCGAACCACCTGCTTTCGACTACGCGCTTTAATTTATTCTTGAATCCAACTTCTTGGGCTAACTCCATAAAACTCTCCTCATCATTCTAACCACGGACATTATCAGGAACAGGGCGAAGGAGGCCACTGTAAAGATAGACTTCAAGACGCGGACTTACTTTAGGTGGGGACGTCTGACCGGAAGCGCGTCCGTACCTTTTCCTGTTCTTTGTTTTCCGAATCAACTACTATTTCAAAAGACCTATATTCATCGTTGGAGATCTCATGTCGCATTCGTGGAAGCCAGATCAATATCCATCTCTATCACCTTACATAGTTGCTTCTGATGCGAAGCGACTCATAGCGTTCTTGGAAAATGCTTTCGACGGTGTCGTCACACGTCAGTTTAATATGCCCGATGGCTCCGTGAATCACGCGGAAGTCCGAGTTGATGACTCATTGGTCATGCTCGGCCAGGCGGGTGGCGAGTGGGAACCTGTTTCAAATTACATGCACTTGTATGTGGAAGATGTCGATACATCTTATAAACGCGCACTCGAAGCGGGCGCCGTTTCTGTTCAAGAGCCCATTCAAAAAGAGGGTGACTCTGATAAACGCTGCGGAGTGAAAGATCAAGATGGTAATACATGGTGGATTGCGTCGCAACAGGGTCCGAAATAATCATATTTTATGGTTTTAGGATCATTGCCTAAAGTGTCTCGGAATTGAAAGGCTAACATTGAGTTTAGTTGTCAAATTTCTCATCCTATCACCCCTTATCGGCGTACTCCTTGTTCCGCTAAAAAAAATAAATAGAAAAGGCTTCTTCAGCCTTCTACTTCTTATTCCGATTCTCAATGTATGCCTCCTCTTAAAGTCGGGCATAGATGTGAGTCCGATAGCTGTCGGCCGCTATTTTCTTTTCTCTTTGGATAAATACTCTTACCTTTTTTGCTTGTTAATGAATGTGTGTTGGGTCGTAACGATTGTGTACTCGATCGACTTCGTTCGATACAATTTTCAAAACAAAGCTTCCGTTTTCTATCGCTATTTTTCCATCGTGATTGCAGCTGTGACCGCTACGGGACTTTCGGAAAATTTGTTCACGTTGTTCTTCTTCTATTTGCTTACCGTACCTCTGATTTATCCGTTAATTAAGATCCGAGAGTCTGAAGAATCGAGGGCAGCCGCAAAGTCGTATCTCAGATACATGTTTTTGCCGGCGATTTTTATAGCAATGCCGGCTTTATTGTATATCAACAAGTGGCTTGTCCCGTTTCAAGAAATTTCGATCAAAGATGTGACGCAAAGTGATACGTTGGCTTCGTTTTTGCTGGCTTGCCTTATCGTGGGGTTCTCAAAAAATTGTGTTGCACCTTTTTTTAGTTGGCTTCCCAAGACCTCAGTAGCGCCCGCGCCCGTCAGTGGGTTGGTACACTCCGTCGGAGCTGTGCATACAGGAACCTTCGCGATTCTAAAAATTATTGTCTACCTATACGGCTACGAATACATGTCTGTATTGAGTGGGGATTTTTGGAAAGCGGGTTGGATCATTTATTTATGTGGTTACACCGCACTCTATAGTGCCATCAAGGCCTATCTGACCTCTGATTTGAAAAAGCGATTCTCCTATTCCACCGTTGGGCAGCTTTCTTACGTTATCACAGCAGGATTGATTGGATCACAACTCGCTGTCTTGGGGGCCGTGCTTCATATCGTTTCTCATTCCATCGCCAAGATGACTTTGTTTTACGTCGCGGGAACCTTCAATTCCGTTTACGGGACAGTGGATGCGCGTGAGATTGCGAAACTCATCCCGCATATGCGATGGATTGCCGTGGTCGTTGGGGTCTGTGGGCTTTCTATTGCGGGATTTCCGCTGCTTGCGGGATTCTACAGCAAGGATATTATGCTATTGGAAGAATTCGACAGGCATTATTACGCAGCGGCTGGATTTCTAGTGGTAGGAAGCCTGTTGAATTTTTTCTATATATTTCCCATCCTTAAAGCCGCATTCGTCGGAAAGAAACAGGAAGACTTTCTTGTCAAAGCCATTCCTTTTGGAATGCTAGCAGCACTGATCATTTCAAGCGTGCTTATCATTTGTCTTTCCATCTGCATGCCCAACCTCGCCGAAGTGTTAGATAGTATGGACCCATAATGCAAACCGATTTGTCGAAAATGCAGATACTTATTCGGTATGATTTGGTACTTAACGAGAGGACGCTTTGATAGCGAGGAGCTTTGATGAAAATTTTTCTGGCGATTTTTAAATGTGCTGAAAATAGTATGAACCACCAGGCCTGGATGGAGTTGGAACCCCAGATTCAGAAAGAGCGGGAGCTGAAAGGGGCGGAGGCTCTGAGCCAGTGGAAAGCCAAGTATAAGAATCAGTTTGCATATGAAGGTGGATCCCTTGGCGAAGAAACAAAACTTATTGACCTTCAAGGCATCCACGAAATGCCCAGTCAGTTGGGAAGCTTCTTGGTAGTAAAGGCGGAGTCCCATGAGGAAGCCGCCCAAATGTTTTTAGAGCACCCGCACTTTGCTATATTTCCGGGAGATGCCATTGAAGTCTTAGAGTGTACTGGTAAATCGAGGGGTTAAGCTCTATTGCTAACCATGGCTTACTGGTGAGAAGGCACAAGACCAATTTGATAAGTAGTTTTCAGTCTTTTTAGTTGATTTTGAGGTCTAGGATTGATAACTGCCCGGAAAGTTATTTAAGGAGCAATTTATGTCTTATATTCTGATTTTCACTACATTCTTCACGCTGATGGGTAGTGTCACTGCTCAGGCTCAAAAACTCGATATCCAGGAGATGCTTTTCGGCGAGAAACCCACTCATGACCTTTACGATTCTAAAGGGCCAAAGTGGAAAGATAAAATGATCGAAAAAAATAAGGTTAACGAAGAAGATATCACCAAGCGGTATGACGAAGGTGAGAACTTTTATGATGCTGTTCTTAGTTGTCAAGAAAACGAAGGCAAGACGATGGAGGGATTTGATGCTGGCGATGTCAGCTATGAAGTCTCCTACAAAGTCTTAGCGATGAAGAGCATTCAGAAAAGTGAATCTCGCTCTGAGACTGTAGCATATGTTTTAGTGCCATTGGTTAAACTGACTTACAGCACCGACGATACTCCTGCGGGGGAATGTGAAGTCTTAGAAGATGACTACGGGTACGTTTATAAAAATGACGCCAAGAAGATTCTTTATTTGGGGCGTATTCTCTCTGGCAAATTTGAACCGGCTAAATAGAGGTCGAGTTTGATAGGCATTCACGGACTTTTATTGATGGGGACGGCAGTGCTTCACACTGCCTTCGGTCTTCTTCCTAAGATATACGGAGAGGAGTGGAGCGAATTTTCTCGATTGAGACTCTGGAAGTCCGTATCCATCGCCAATGACCGAAATATGGCGGCTTTTTGGTTTGTCATCTTTGGTCCCACATTGTTTTTAGCCGGGCTTGCCATTTATGAAATCGAAATGGCGGGAATTGGATTGCCGCGTTCTTTTGGATGGACTCTACTGGGAGTCTCAGCTGTCGGTTCTGTTATGTGCCCAAAATCCGGTTTCACCATATTATTACTACCACAGGCAATTTATTATTTGGTTTCAAGTTAGTTAGGCGGTCAATCGGTTGGCCCTGAAAATTTGCCTCCGGCAAGTCTCATTCGTCTTACGCATCGTCGCAAACTTCTTCGCGACGATGCGATGAGAATTAATCGAAAAACCGTGGAGTAAAGCAATCGATAAACCCTAAGGTTGTCACCGCCTTTCCCTTCACGAAAACATACTGACCTTCGACAAAACTTAGCTTGTAAACATCTTTGACTTGCCCCATGAATACTTCCGTGAAACTCACGTCAGATCCAGGTTCAAATCCCCAATTTCTACACATCTTGATGGCAACATATTGTGCCGCCTGTGTAGAGCAAAAGTTTGATTCGTCAAACAATGGTCCATTCCGGTCCACGCAAAAAGCCACCGGCAAACCTTTGTGCGTTGCCTCCCGCCAATCCAGTGGTCCTTCACCAATATGATCGGCCCTTGCAATGCTTGTGAAGCAAAGAACAAGCCCGATTGACATACTTGCTACTTTCAAAATAAATTTCATAATCTCTCCTTTTCCCAAAATTTTACTTTTCTGAAATTAAAGAATGCAATTAGTTTGCCATAATTTCGTTTTTCAATTTTTCAACTAATTCAGCAAGCTAAGAATTTAGAAGCTTTTTAAACGGTTTCAATTTTAAACCGAAAAATTCATTTTTAAACTGAAGGGTGATCAATTAGATATGATGTGAATTTTTAATAACATTTGCGATTTACCTACTTATTAGGGGCAATTTCAATCAAGTATTATGAATCGTGATACGGTGTTTACGTACAGCAGGTCTCGACAAAAAAGGCATCGCCATGAATACATTCAAAGATAAATCCATCCCATCAGGCCGCAATAAAACAGACAAAAGCTTATGGAAAGAACGCAGGAATGGGTGATGGATTGAGAAACTTTGTACCATCAAAGTGACTCGATTTTTCTCCGTCATAGCCGTCACTTGAAAACGCGAAACACCCGACCTGAAAAAGTAAAATTGTCATTGCAAAAATTCTTTGCATGGATTGCTTTCAGTTGTAGCTTAAGTCATATCCGAGTCTGGGTGGATGTCCACAGATCCCGGATTTATAAGCACTGGCTATTTGCGTCATAGCCTTGCGTAGTGGTCTGAACATTGTGATCGGAATTTGCGGTCCCGCGGTGGCGCAATTCATTTGTCTCGGCATGTAGCACCCAAGTGTCATACTTATCCGTGCAACCAGGAAAAACGCGTCTATCGTCATCGCTAGTGGTAGTTCCAAGCTCTCGGCCAATATGATAGTAACCGTTAGACGAATACCCATAACGCAACTTCCGACAATCCGTGACGACAAAACCTAGCCTGGAGCGATAGTAAAAGTTATTGGTGGGTGTATCGCTAGGTGGCCACATACAATCTTTGGGTCCGGCTCCCTCTTCGTAAAATAAGATGTCCCCTTTGGTTATTCCTAGTCTATTTGTGCATTCACTGATCGGATCGCTGCAAGGTTGACCCCTATCTCGAACATACTCACCGTTTTCTGCTTTGTACGCCTCTTGTGCGGTCATGAGGTGTCGGAGCATTAGCGCGGGTTCCGCTTGCATGGCGGCTTTTTTATAGTTTTTGTATTGTGGCATGGCAATCGCCGCCAAGCTGGCGATGATGCCAATGACTATCATCAGTTCCACTAAAGTAAAGCCGGCTGACTTTTTGTTGAAAATTTCTGGATACAAAACAGCTCGTCGTATGGATGACATCCTCGTACAATTCAAAGTCCAAAAGTCAGTACCTTTAAGTTTACTATATTCTTTATTTTGACGACACCCGACTGGGTCCATTTGCCTGATCGATTTCGGAACAATTCGGCCTTGACTTAGTGTTCCCGGAACTCCGGAGGACATGTAGGTCTCAGCCTCCAATATTTCCATCGATACATTGACCTCTGGGATCAACTTATGGCCGCGCTAACCTCACATCTAACTAATGTCCTCTCGCCGCCTATTTTGGAATCATTCAAAATTTGGCATGCAAAATGCTTAAGACCAAATGAAAGTGGGAAACAATAACGGAAGTTGTTGTTTGTATGTTTGTCCATAAAAAGGGAAATATCATGAAAAGTAGTTTAGTAGTTCCAATTGGTTTGATGTGCTTTATGCTAATTGGATGCACAAAGACTCCCGAAGAACGACGTTCGGAGCTGGAAAATCAAACGCAAAATGAAATTGCGGAAGTGCGACAAGACTCCGCGGAAGAACGTAATGAAATTCGTGCGGAAGCATCGGAAGAAGTTGCTGAAATTCGCCGCGAAGCAGCTGAAGAACGTCGGGATATTTATCTCGCTTCGATTAAGAATCGCCGAGAAGCTTTGGAAGCTCGAGTCGACAAGTTTGAAGATCGCATTCAGGACAAAAAGGCAGTGACACCAGAACAAGCCGAGTGGTTAGCCAAAGTGAATGGTGCCGAAGAGAGATTAGAAACCGTGAAAGAACTTGTTGATGAGTCAACCGGTGAAAACTGGAAAAATTTGAGACCAGTAGTATCGGATGCGTATGTTGATTTATATAATACGTTAGCGACGGCTGAACGCACGGTCGGAAACGCCAAGATGTAATTGAGTTTGATGAACACCCGCCTAGGTTTGGCGGGTGTTCATCAATTTGCGAGTTTACAGAAAGTATTCAACATACGAGTCTATGATATTTGTCCACCCACCTTCATGATTTTTACGTGCTGCTTCCGAAACAAAACCCTCATGTGAAAGCGTTATTTCTGTTGTTTTGTCATCGATAGATTTAAAGTTGAGCGTTACAAGGCTGGTTTCTAGCGTTTGATGCGGCGACATCCAGGTAAAGACGATTTGGTTGAAAGGTCTAATTGTTTTGTACTCGCCCGTGTGCGGAATCTCAGTCTCGCCGACTTGCATGACAATGAGAAAAGAACCACCCGCTTTCGGTTCGGTTTCGACTCTGGGTACAGAAATTCCTTTGCAGCCACTCATAAAAGATTGGAGTGATTCTGGTTTGAGCCATGCTTCGAAACAGGTTTTTGCACTGGCCTTGACAGTTCTCGAAAGATTTACACTCAGTTCTTTAGTCATCATCATCCCCCTTCAGTTCTATGTGTTTCACGAATGCATCTAATTTTTGATTCCAGAAATGATGGTAGGTACTAAGGTACTCGAACCCGGCATTCAGGCGCTCCCAGTTGGGACTGATCATATGGGTGCGCCATTCCACTGTCCGTTTGATCACGCCGGCTCGTTCCAGGATCTTCACGTGTTTAGAAACACTGTTGAGACTCATGTCAAACGCCTGCGCTAGGTCCGTCACGCGCAGCTCCCCGGCCTCGCGAAGGAGATCTAAGATCTTTCTTCGCGACGGGTCACTAATGGCAAAAAAAAGTTGATCAAGTCGTTCTTCTTTTTTTTTGCTCACAAACCCGTCCCGCTTATCATTCATCTTATCGGTTGAATGATAGAGATCTTTAGGCTTATTGGCAATAGTTGGTGTAAGCCATTGATTAGTCCGGATATTACCAATGGGGGGCCATGTCGATTTTTGGGATATCCGTTGAATTTCGCAGATTCACTGATATAGTCTGCCACAGAATTACATGTGAAATTATAGAAGTATGACCATAATTTGAAAGTGAAGGTTATCCATGAATTCAGTTTGTATGAAGGTTTTCGGAATTTGCTTATTCGCATTTGCACAGTTTGGTTCGCAAGCTTTTGCTTGCGCTTTAGATGAGCCAATTGATTTGCCCGAGTCGAATTTACATGAGCTTGCCTACCCATTTTCTATTTCTAAGGCAAAGTTTGATAAAGAGCCAATGTTTGATGATGCTTCTGCATATGACCCGGAGACGGATGGCCTCACGCTAGATATTTTTAATTTGAACTGGGAAAATCGGGACCTCAAAATTATGGGCACGGCTATTTACCAAGTCAAATCTTCAACGGACTGGCCGGAGCGAATTGGCTTCTCTCCCAGCTACGGCGGGACTTTTCCGAACTTCGAAAAAGGGTATAGGAACGAAAACGGCCTGGAAACGTTTACGACCAGATACAATTTGACTTTAGTCGGTGAGCGCCATCGTGGCGATCTTGCCGAATATTTGATGATAGCCAAGATAAAAAACCAAAAACTTTTGTCTTTTGAACTTAAACTACCCATCTTCGAGGTTTACTCGCGGGCAAATCATACGGTTTTATTGGCATTTACGGGTGAGCACCAAACCCTTTGTTTGAAGAGTGGCGTATTCCAATAGGGCCCTTCAAATAGATGGAAAGAAAATTCGCCTGGGTCAGTTGAGCGTCTTTCAAACAAGCCAGCGAACTGCTATCTAGCTAATTTTACCGATGTTGTGAGTCTTATTTGTAAAAAACCTAAAGATACTGCGTAACTTGACGAGACGTCTGGCGAACCTTTAGTGGAACGTCCGACTATGAAACCAATCCAATTACGACACCTAAAACTTTCGACCATACTTCTTCCGTTTGCATGCTTCATCATGGCTTGCGGCTCCGCCGTCGAAAGTCGTGATCTCACCGGCAAGCCATTATCCAGCAGTACGGATTCAGTTGCTGACTCGCCAACTATTCAGCCTGCTCCAAGTCATAACTTTACATCTGAAGTAGCGTATCTGGAAGACGAACCAGCTTTTTTTGCCGCTCGCATGCAGATGCTTGATAAAGCTACGAAGTCGGTTCGAATCCAATCACTTATTTTTTATTCAGACGAATCTAGTAAACTCATTTCAAACAAACTTCTCGCACTCGTGGAGCGTGGTGTCGAAGTCGACATCATCATAGACCCGGTTTTTAACCGTAATGTGAAAGAGCATAAACTTTTCCTGGAACTTGTTTCCAAAGGCGTTCGTCTCTGGGGGTATGAGAAACTCTACTCTGCATGGATCCATCAAGCTCTGCAAATCAGAACTCTACAAGATATGTTTATGACTCTAAATATGCGTTATCACGAGAAACTTTTTATTATCGACGGTGAACTGCCACAAAAAGCCCAGGCCATTATTGGTGGGGCCAATATGGCCAACGATTATTTTGCCGTTGTGGAAGGCGATCCCATGAACAGGTTCGTGGATCGTGACGTCGCAGTAAGAGGATCCGTCGTGGCGGATTTGACGAAGGCATTTGACGCAACTAAAGACGAGTTTGCACAACGTCGACTCACCGATCCCAATGGAGCGCAACCACTTTTGGATTTGATATTGGATATTCAAGATGGACCCATTCCGCTTTCAGACATGAATCAGTCTTATCTTAATACTCTGGCGGGATATGCTGCTAAACCCCTAAACTTGAATTGGCAGCCGGTGAATGTTCAGTTTATTCAGTCGCGGCCTAGATTCAAAGAAGACAAAATTTTCCCGGAAGTCGTTAAGTTAATCAACAGCGCTAAGGCGGAGATCCTTATCGCCAACGCTTATTTTGTTCCCGAAAAAGCACTTGTAGACGCGCTTGCCAACGCCGTTAAAAGAGGTGTGAAAGTTAAAATATTGACGAACACACGCGATATCATCGAAATTCCTATCCTCGTAGATCTCGGACGCAGCAAATTCAAAGCGATTCTGGATGCAAACTCGGCGGGCTCAGCCGGCAATGTTGAAATCTATGAATGGGGTGGATTTGTCGTCTTTAGTAATGAGTTCGGACAGAACCACAGCAAGTATATGGTCGTTGATCGCCAAACTGTTATGATTGGGTCGTATAATTTTGATCTCCGAAGCCGCCTCCTTAACTCCGAATCAGTCGTGGTCTTTAGCGATGTCATGTCGGCAAATCAATATGCGGCCGAATTCTACGGCCACATCGTGCCGAGCTTAAGTACCTTGCTGACCTATGAAGAGGCCGAGGCCTACAATAACCCCGATAGCGTCTTTGAAAGATTCAAGCTTAGACTACTCAATCGATTTGCAATTATTTTCTGACACCCAGTAGAGTTCCCACCGTGTGGCGAAGCCTTAGCTTCCACTTTTGTTCGTCATACTAGCTATGATTTTTTCAAGACCTATGGCTGCGCATTCTTCATCGAGATGACCACCAGGAGCTCCTCCCACAGCTATGGCGCCCACGATGTCTTGGTCATTTTTGACAACGAGACCACCACCCACCAAAAGAATGTTCGGAACTTTCACAAGCTGAGAAATAGCGGGGTTCGCAAGGATTCTCTCTGCCATTTGCGATGTTTTTTCTAGTTTGTTGATCTGTCCGAGGGCAGTCGCCGTGTACGCTTTCATGCGCGCTGAGTCTAGCGTTAGTGGTGAAGCTTTGTTGTCTCGCAGCATGGCAATGATAAGACCTTCGTTGTTGACAACCACAGCAGTGACATCATAACCCTTCTTTCGGCAGTCCTCGACCGCAGCTATGACAGCTTCGTGCGCTTGTTCGGCGCTAATGGCAGAGCCCAGCACGTTTGTTGTCAGAACTAGTAAACTTATCAAGAAAATTTTTGGCAAAATCATCGCGACTCCTTCTCGGTTAAAGCATGAGATTAGAATGAAACATTTGGTGGATGAGACATAGATCATTTTGCTCAACGTTTGTTGAGTGACAGGAAACTCTTGTGACAAAATTACTCGGAAGTGCTAAATTCAGACGATGCTTACGCGTATTCACTTTTTAAGTTTTCCATTAGTTTTTTCTCTTGCGAGTCTGTCAGCTTCCTGCGCCCACCGAGATTGGCGAACAGCAAGCCGAGACAGTGCTGGCATTGCTCCTTTGCCGACAGAGCAGAGCCAAGCCATCGTCCAAGTGTATGCAGCACGCGCGATCAATTGGCGGGGTGTGTTTGCGGTTCACAGTTGGATCGCAACGAAGGAAAAGAATGCGGACCATTATGTCACTTACCATGTCATTGGTTTTCGATTGAAAAGGACGGGTTCAACGGTTGTCATTGAAAAGGATCTTCCCGACCGACGCTGGTTTGGTGCAGAGCCTTTTATTATCCACGACATCAGAGGTTCGAAAGCTGAATCGGCGATAGCCAAAATTGCAGCTGCAGCAAAAACCTACCCGTATGACAAAACCTATCGAGCGTGGCCTGGGCCGAACAGCAATACATTTATATCGCACATCATTCGCCGCGTACCCGAAATCGGAGTCGAGCTGCCTCCGCACGCGATTGGCAAAGACTGGCTCGACAACGGCAGGCCCTTCGATTGGACGGAGAGTGGAACGGGCGTTCAGTTATCGTTATTCGGCTTGTTGGGATTGAGTTTGGGCCTTGCAGAAGGTATTGAGTTAAATGTTATTGGCCTGAATCTGGGAATTGACTTTTGGCGGCCTGCGCTCAAACTTCCACTTGTTGGCAGAGTGGGGATAAAGGACGCGCCGGTGTTTGACTGATTGCTTAACTCTGAGGGTATTTTTTGAAGTCATGGAAAGGAAGCGATATGAAGATCGGTGTTTTCCAAACCCACGCTTATGAGCAGCCATATTTGCAAGTTGCCAATGAAGAGTTCCAGTTTGATTTGAAATTTTTTGAACCGCGCTTGAATGAGCAGACTGTCGATCTAGCAAAAGGTTGCGACGTAATTTGTTCGTTTGCAAATGACAGAGTTAATCGTGAAGTGATTGAAAAACTTCGCGACCACGGTGTAAAACTCATAGCCACTCGTTCGGCAGGGTACAATCACATAGATATCGAAGCAGCGAAGGCATTTGGCATTCCGGTTGTGCGTGTGCCAGAATACTCGCCGAATTCAGTGGCAGAGCATGCCGTGGGTCTCATTTTATGTCTGAATAGAAAAATTCATCGGGCCTACCAAAGAGTGCGGGAACAAAACTTCTCATTAAATGGGTTGGTCGGCTTCGACATCAAAGGAAAAAAAGTTGGGGTCATTGGAGTGGGGCGCATAGGTAAAGTGTTTGCCCAAATCATGCATGGTTTCGGCGCAACGGTTCTAGGATTTGATTTGGAGGAAGACGCAGAGCTAAAGGCGAAAGGCGTTTTAACATATGTGGATCTGAGAACTCTTTATAGTGCTTCGGATATTATCTCTTTGCATGTGCCGCTGACGCCAAGTTCTTTGCATCTCATCAATGAAGATGCTTTTGGACTCATGAAAAAAGGAGTTTTGCTCATAAACACGAGTCGGGGTGGTTTGATAGATAGCAAGGCA
This sequence comes from Oligoflexales bacterium, assembly GCA_041740975.1. GTDB lineage: Bacteria > Bdellovibrionota_B > Oligoflexia > Oligoflexales > JALZUQ01 > JBGSKV01. The sequence continues at coordinate 61,388 of JBGSKV010000110.1, forward strand.
TTGATTAGCAATTTAAAAACAGGAAAAGTAGGAAGCGCTGGTTTGGATGTTTACGAAGAAGAGGGTGCCGTTTTTTTTGAAAATCATTCGGAAGAGATCTTGCATGACGACGTCCTGGCCAGGCTCATGACCTTCCCTAATGTTCTCATCACTTCCCATCAAGGTTTTCTCACCGCAGAAGCGCTTGGAAACATTGCTACCACAACTCTAAAAAATATCGATGACTTTTGTAAGGGTCGACCCTTGGCAAACAAAGTTGAAGCTTAGCCGAGATTTTTTAGTAATTTTCCAATGCTAAAAGCGAGACCGGCCGCACTTGCTCCCACTGCGAGTGTTATAAATCCGGCTCGCATAGGATGTTCCGAAGTCCAGCGACTCTTCAGTGACCCCACCACAAAGAACGCGAATCCAGTTGATATACTTGCCCACAAAAATCCACGCTGTACACCGAACAAGAACGGTAGCAAGGGTATCAACCCAAATACACCGAAGGCAACAAATGTCATTGCGGCCGCACGCGTCGGTGATCGCAAAGTATTGGCCAATCCATACTCTTCCGCGACCATGTATTTCACCCAGCGCTGACGATCAGCGGTGATGTGCTTCAGTACGTCCTCTAAAAGAGGTGGGGCGAAACCCTGGTTGATTAATATCTGCCGAACTTCTTCTTTTTCCCCCGAAGGATTTTTAACTATTTGGTTATCTTCAAAACGTTCGACGAGCTTTTTCTCGTCGTGTTCGCTTTTCGTTCCTAGATAATTTCCCACGGCCATCGAGAAACCGTCGGCCACCAAATTAGCAATACCCAAAATCAAAATTGTGCTGGTCTGCAGTTGGGCGCCGATGACGCCGGCTACGACCGCAAAGGTCGTGATAATGCCATCGACGGCACCGTATACAAAATCTCGCAAATAACTATTACCGTCTTGTTTGAGCCGGTCGTGAATAGCTTTGGGATTGTGGTCATGATAAAAATTTGCGGGGAATTTGTCAGGCATCTCTTATACCGGCAATCTTACGACAAATTTGGTGTGTGGCGAATTTTTATCAACAATAAGCTCGCCGCCATGTTCTTTGACAACCGCCATCGAGATACTTAGGCCTAGGCCCGTGCCCTTTCCAGCTGGTTTTGTCGTGAAAAAAGGCTCCATCATTCGAGTTTGTATGACTTCGGGTATGCCCGCTCCACTATCGGTGACACTGACTTCGAGCCATTTAGCCTTTCTTTGAATATCGATCTTGATCCATTTTTGTGAAAGATCAGAAATGGCATCGCACGAATTGATAATCAAATTGCCGAAGACTTGCGCCAGCTCCGACTCTTTGCCTTGGCAAAAGAAGGATTCTTTTTCGTCATATTGCAATATGACTTCGACGCCATGCTTTTTGATTTTATATCCGCAGTACCCGAAGACTTTGCTCATAATGATGTTCAGGTTTACGACGGCGAACGGATCTTTCGAGCCGTCTCTAGAATAAGTCAACATCCCCGATATTATTTTTTGCATATACTGCGCCCGTTCTTTGACGGATTCAATAGTATGTTCAAAATCAATGGAGTCTAGAGTCTTGGACTTAGCGGCATTTCCGATGACTTCGAGCCACGAAACGATGGAACCAATAGGATTGCCGAGTTCGTGCGCCATGCCTGCAGCTAATTGCCCTAAAGTCGCCATTTTCTCAGAGTGGATGGTTCTTGCTCGTTCAATTTCAATCTGCTCGAGCGCGTTTATTTTGTCAGTGATGTCCGTGCGGATGGCAACATATTGGTATGGAGTATTTTGTTCGTTTAAAAACGGCACTATGGTCGTATGCACCCAATAATGGCTTCCGTCCTTAGCCCGGTTTTTGATATCGCCTCGCCAAACTTCACCACTTTGTATGACGCGCCAAAGTTCGCTAAAAAATTCTTTAGGATGGTAACCAGAATTGATAATTTTGTGGGACTTGCCGATGAGTTCTTTTCTGGAATATTTTGAGATCTTCAAGAATTTATCGTTAACATACGTGATGATACCGCGTGCATCAGTGATCGCCACTATCGATGCTGCATCTAACGCAAACTTTTGATCATTTAGATCCTTAAGCGCTTGAACAAGTTTGACTTCACTGCTGGTTTCATCTATTTGCATCGTGTGATTTGCCTCAAGAAATTAAGAAGCTGGTGAATTTCCATACTTTGATTTCGGATAAAGATATACCGCATTTTCTGCGCCAATACACTCATCGTCGAAGTGAGTCGCTCCCGTGGCGCGCTAATTCGTTTGATGTATTGGGGGCTTATGTCGGAAAAGTGTTTGGCACTCTAATTGCTTTCCTGTCTTAAGGTTAATCCTACTGGTGAGAGGGAAGCGTGAATTTAGCTTTTACATACGAAGATTTTGAAACCTCCGAAAGTCTAGAGGCCTACGTTGCTCAGAAAATGAAGAACGATAGAAAGGCTTTTATTCCTTTTCCGGTGCAAATTGAAATTTCGATAAAAATCAAAGAAAAAAATATCATCGAGTGTGCGGCGAGCGTCAGCAATATAAACGGAAAATTTAAGGTAGTCCAATCAGGGCGCTACATTTACGACTGTGTCGATCGATTGATTGATGACATCAAAGCGCAGTTAGCGGCTCGTGCAAATGCTAAGGGGCATCTGTAGCTGATATGTTCGCAAGCAAAAATTGCGTGATATTTGGCGCATTTTGAGCTATATAGTCCATTCTGCGGTTCAATTGTAGCATGCAATTATTTTTTATCAATAAATATAGGTGGTTAAATCATGGCACCACAATTGCTTTTTAGCTAAGGCACATGCATTTTTATTATGAAAAGTAGGATCACACATGACGCCACCTATCGAGTTTCTCCAAGACACCAAAGTCCTAGTCATTGATGACGAAGAAATTTTGGCGTGGAGTATCATGAACGAACTCAAAAAATTAGGCTGTGAAACTCGCGGCGCTAAAAACGTAAAAGAAGCGATAGAAGCTTTTTCTGAGTTCGAACCGGATGTGGTGGTTTCAGACTTAAAGCTCCCTGACGGCAGTGGCTTGGATCTGTTGAAGCTATGGAAAGATACTCACCCGAATTTGCCGTTTATCCTTATCACCGCACATGGCGCGGTGGAATCAGCCATAAATGCCGTTCGACTGAATGCGTTTGATTATCTCCAAAAGCCTTTCCAGATGAATAGTCTGATGGCTGCGGTAGGGCGTGCAGCCGAGGTTTCGCAGCTTCGCAAAAAAGTGAGTCGTTTTGAAGGAGCTATTAAAGCCAGCACTGCCGTCAGTATTGTCGGTGATTCTGCGGTTATGCGAGAGTTGCGACGCAAAATTGAAAGAGTGGCAGCGGCCAACGCCGATACGGTTTTGGTTTGCGGCGAAACAGGATCTGGCAAAGAACTTGTGGCTCGTGCAGTGCATGAATGGTCCCTCGCCTCAAAAGGCAAGCCATACATTGAGATCAACTGCGCAAGCATCCCCGAGTCACTTATCGAAAGCGAGCTTTTCGGTTACGAAAAAGGCGCCTTTACCGACGCAAAAACCAAGAAACTCGGACTCTTTGAGATTGCAGGTGAAGGAACCGTATTTTTGGATGAGATTGGCGAGCTACCCCTTAAGCTTCAAGCTAAGCTTTTGCGCGCAGTTGAATATCGAAAATTCAAGCGTGTCGGCGGCGTAGTGGATATAGATTTTAAAGCGAAAATCGTCGCTGCTACAAACCGTAACCTTCTCAAGGAAGTGAAACAGAAAAATTTCAGAGCTGATTTATATTATCGTTTGAATGTTGTTCCTATTATTTTGCCTTCACTACGCGAGAAGAAAGAAGACATCATTCAGTTGGCAGAGTTTTTCCTCGCCAAGATATGCCATGATGCGAAGATCCCGGTTCCTGCCTTGAGTGCGGACGCTAAGAAAATGTTGGAAAATCATTCTTGGCCAGGGAATGCCCGAGAGTTACGCAATGTTTTGCAACGAACTGTGATTTTTGACCAGCCATCCACAATACAAGCCAAACACTTAGTGATCGATGAGGATATGGTTTTGGAAAATGAGGAAGTTCGAAGTTTCGATCCGTATCATTCCCTTAACTCGCAAAGCGCCGTGAAAGGCGTGATAGGGACGTCATTTAGATTACCTGATACTGGTTATTCCCTTGAGAAAATGGAAAAAGACATGCTCCAACAAGCTATGCAATTGGCTCATTACAATCAATGCAAAGCCGCGGCTTTGTTAAAGGTCTCAAGGCACACGCTGCGATACCGTTTGGAAAAATATCAACTTATTGAAACTGAAAAAACATAGTCACTGGTTATTTAGAGGGTTGAATTTATGCGCGTTTTTAAAGTAACATTTTTGCTTTTTTCGGCGGCTGCCTTATTGGCTGCCTCTATTAAGAATGTAGAAACCAAAAAAATCATGGATTCTGTATTCCTATCGATGGACACACTATTACCATTAAGCTTGAAGCTTGATGATTTTTCAAATCCGAAAAATCGAAAGGTTATTCAGAAGGCGATTACGCAGCTTAAACAAAACGCTTCGCAGTTGTCCAAACACGTCGAAACAAGTTCTGCCAACAATAAAATTGCATCGGCTAACTTGACCATTGATATTTTGGAACTCAATAAACTGTATAACGAAAAGGAGTATGAACGTGCTCGTTTTGTCCTTCATTCGTTAACTGAAAACTGCGTAGGATGTCATACTCGTCTTCATCCGAACGAGAAGCAACCTGGCTTGCAAGTCCACTTTTCAGAGGTCAATAAACAGCAGTTAAATGGTTTCGATTTGGCCCACTTCGAAATCATGGGACGAAATTTTGACAGTGGCATGAGTTTATATGAAGCCGAGTTTCGTAAAGATCCAAAACTTTTGGATTCGCAAAGTTTCTTTGAGTATCTTAAAGTCGCTATCCGAGTCAAAATGTCTCTCGACAGAATCGGGGTGCTTCTCGCAGAGATTCAGCCAAAACTTGACAAGAAAATGGACATTTATGAGATTTCTCAAAAGTGGCAAAAGTCGATTAGCGATATAAAAAGTATGAATATAGAAAAGAATATCAATATAGAGACAGCTGAGCTGCTCCTAAGTAAAGCCGGAGCCATCAATTCCTATCCAAAAGACGAAGCGGGGATCATTTACTTGCTCACGGCTTCGTATATTTTACACACCATGCTAGATACAAACAAATTGGACACCGAGCAGCTTGCGCGAGTTTATTATTATCTCGGAAGAACGGAAGGGTTTATCTCCTTGTCTTGTTGGCTACGTGAGTACGATCACTATTTTGAGCAGTCCATTCGTACAAAACCTTCATCTTTGTGGGCGAAAAAATCCTTTGAGTCCCTAAAGGCTGAGCTTAATTTTGACTACTCGGGATCTTCTGGGACGAATTTACCGAAGGAAGAGAAGAATCGTATAAAGGATTTAGGCGATTTAATTGGCAAGGCTCAATCAAAGGCTCCTTAATCCCGACATGCGGCACTATTTTAGATTCTTACGGGAAGCTTAAGGAAGGTTGCGTTGATATGCGCATTCTAGCTGCAAATCCGACAAATGCGAGTCAAATAGGCTCTTTTGATGCCCGTGCAATACGACTTATACGGATTTTATTGAACAAAAGTTTCGCCATTTCTGGCCCTCCAATTGCATTGCTGTTCCCGTTATTCATTTAAATGGCAGAACGATGTGAGAAATCTTTCTTGGATACAAAGCTAACAAAGCCCATTCCATTCGCTGACGTTGCCAATATGATGTTGGATATTCGTAGAAAGCTAAATGGTGGGGCACCGTACCAGGAGATACTTGACGAGCTGTTTGAGTCGCTTTCTCCGTATCTTCCTTATGATCGACTGGGCATTGCCGTTATTGATGCAAATGGTCAAACGGTGAGTTTAAAGTGGATGCGATCCAGAATGCGCAGTCAAAGTATCGTGCCTGGCTATGTGGGCGAACTGAAAGGTAGTAGCTTAGAGAAGTTGCTGCATTCGAAGAGCCCGAGAATCCTCAATAACCTGTGTGAATATCTTGTGGCAAATCCACATTCGAAATCAACCTATGCTGCCATTAAAGATGGAATATTATCAAGCTTCACGTTGCCACTACATGTCGACGGAAAGCCGATTGGGTTTATGTTTTTCTCAAGCGGAGAAATCAATACATATAACGAAAGCCACTCTGAGCTATTTTCATATGTGGTCGATGAGATCGCGCTTCTGGTTCAATACGGTCGCCTACGAGACTTCTTCGAACAAAACAGAAATTACGAGCAGTTTTTCCGAAATGCACTTCACGACTTAAAGGCTCCGCTGGCGGTCATACAAGGATTCATTGATCTCATCCGGGAGCAGCCTTGGTTCAGGAGTCTTGATCAAGACAGCGAAAAGTTTTTTCAAGTTCTCAGTCGAAATGCTGGTTTTATGTTTGAGCTCATTGGGGATTTAAATGAAATGAATCGCCTAAAAGCGCCGCTCGAAAAAACAGAGTTGCGTGAGGTTTTGCTGTCTGATTTCCTTGAGGACATCGAGCTGGACTGCAGAATGCTAACCAGAAGGAAGCAAATCACGTTCGGTATTGAAAGTGAGAGACTCCCGGCTACGTGGGTTTTCGACAAGGGAAAGATTCGGCAGGTCTTGGATAATCTCATTTCGAACGCGGTAAAATTCTCGTATCCTAAGACAAGACTCCAGATAACCGTTAAGAAGCAGGATCGTCGCCTTATATTTGAGGTTTGTGACCAAGGGCAGGGGATTCCTTCGGATGAGTTGGTATTGCTATTCAAAGAGTTTGGCAAAACCTCCGTTTGTCCCACCGACGGTGAGAGCAGTACGGGTCTCGGCTTAGCAATCGTCAAAACAATCGTTAAGGCTCATGGCGGTGAAGTCAGCGTGCGAAGTGAGGTTGGTACGGGGTCGGTTTTCATATTCTGGCTGCCCGATTTGTCAAACTGATCGCGTGAGATCCCACAAAGCTCACGAAAAGCCGCGTATTTTTCCAACCTCCTATCTAAGGTGTTCGGGTGTTCCTGCCATCGAAAAGAAATGACTGAAGAATTTCATCATCACACGTTGGCACGAGCATTGCTTAGTCAATCTCGTCAACAACCCAAAAGGAGTGCGATATGAATTCTATGCAAAAAAAATCGGTAAGGCAATCATCTGAGTCCGAACTGAAAAAACGAGGCAAAAACCAATTGCATCATGAAAACGATTTTTGGACGGAACTAGCTGTTTATTTTGACAAGGCGGAAAATCGACTTGATAAGATGATGCAGAAAGCCGAACGAAAAGCAGATAAAAGCGTTGGTAAGGTGGATAAGTTTTGGAGTGAGTCCCAAAAATGGTTAAACAAAAAAATAGACCACTTGACAGAAGGCGAAGAGAATATCGAAGAAGCTTATGACTTTGCCCGATTGAAAGCGCATCTGGCAAGTATGGAGTTCAAAGATTTTGTTTCTGACTTAGAGGAAAGATTAGGTCGAATAAATGACAAATTTCACAATATGTTGAAGAAAAGTGAACGTGAGTCTTTGGATATTGTTCACAAAATAGGTGACAGTTGCACGAATCTCGCGACTAAAAAATCTGCGGAGTGGGATGATGCTTGTGACTATAATTTGGAGCGTTGATGATTAGCGAATCTGTGCGATTTCACTTTCACTCTTGCGATTTGCTTAAATGAGTCTTGGCGAACTTGTTGAAACTTATATATGAGTAAATATCCCAAATTCCGATCACGACTACGATGCAGAGAAAAACAGAAACTTTGCCGGATTCGACAAAAAGATAACCTTGAAAAGCCGCGGCCAGGCCTACCAGTATACTTCCAATAACGGCCGGGCTTTTCGGGAGGATGAGGCCCATGACAATTAAGAAAACGCCAATGCCTACCATATACTTTTTGAAATCCGGCGATAGTCCCGGAGCGGGATCCGCAAAGCTGACGTAAGCACTAATGCAGCATAAGATGCCGTACATGATCACGACGATCCGTGTCCAGGTGAGGGAGCCTTGAAAGTCACTCTTTATCTCATCTTCAAAATCTATGCTCATGAGGGGCTCGCGAATTTCTAAAGTTAAATCTCATTATATAAGTTTAACATACCTGGGAGCTGGGCAAAAAAAAGGAGCTGCCGCATCGCCGAAGCCCCTTCTGATATTGACGTTCTCAGTTTTGATTATCTAACTAACATGCAGGAATAGCTGTGGCCAGTCCATCCATGCGTATCTGTGCAGGTCAGGCCAAGGTGAATCTGATCCATGGTGCCGATTTTAATTTGTTCATTATTATCACCCCAATCATGGATATCATCTGTCCTGACCTTACCCAATAATTTTGTGGCGTCCGCGACGATCTTTTGAGATTGCTCAGGCGTATAGCTAACAGTCTCATTGCGAAGGTGAATGTCACAGTTAAATACGCTTAAATTTTCAAAGTTCTTTTTATAAACCGGATCCGTGTAGTTTATGCGAATACAAGCCACTTTGGCTTTGATTTCATAAATCTTAAGATTAAATGTGTCTTTAGTAATTGCAGGCTTTTCATTTTTCTTCGCCATATTTTCTTTAGTCGAAAGAAAGAGATATTTGGCGAAGGCACCGTCAGTTTCCTTGGTGATTCTTTGAGATTTCTTTTCTTCGGCTTCTTGAATCGAAGAGTCCGAATCTGAACTTCCGCAAGATACGAGTACTACTGATAGAGCTAAAGCTGTGACAACGCTGCGCATAAAAATCTCCCCAAGTCTGAATGAAGGTACATCTCTAGGTGGAGGTCAAATTGCAATGTGCATGCCAGACAAGCTTGAGAAATTTATTAGTAAATTCAGATATATAGCTAGATCCTTGGATCTGTAGGCTTACCAAGGTCTGGGCACCAAGCAAGTCCTAGACGATTTCCGATTGTGCATCGTCCTTATTGTCCCAATGCACTTTTCATAAATCGACTTTTAAGAGTGGAGTATCAAAGAAGAATTCGCTCTTTCTCACTATCCCACGCGCAGTGACCGATAATGTATAAAATCGACGTTATCATCTTAGAGGAGTTAGGCAATGAGAACTATTGCTATCGTTTTATCAATTGGCTTGGTGACAATGGGCTGCGGTGAAGAAGCCCCAGCACGCAAAGCTCAGCCAGCCCAAGAACCCGTAATAGAAACACCCGTAACAACGCCAGTGACGAGTGAAGTTACGACTCCGGTTGTGACCGATCCGAACGCAGTCGTGACGACTCCTGCAACGACGGGATCGTTGGATATTGCAGCCTTGATGGCATCGAACCCACAATTCGCGCAATTAATTGCGAGCAATCCACAGTTTGCTGCCTATCTCGCGGCTTTGGCAGCGAATAACCCGACGAGCACGATTCCAGTAGGAACATCGCCTGGTGGATACAGCTATTCATACACTTGCATGGGTACGACTTGCATAGTGACGGAAAATGGAGTTACCAAAACGATTCCGATCAGTGAACTCAAAGCTCTTCCCAAAAATTAATTTCGATGAACTCTTTCTGAAAGCCTATGGATTTGATCCATAGGCTTTTTTTTGATTTATTTGCAGGACTTTAAGTCCTGCAAGTACAGAAAATGGGCTTATCCTGACTTTCCTTGCCGAAGATGGGCACTTCTTTCCTGTACAGCCTCCCATCTACACGTTATGAATCAAGACATGGACCAATTGATTCTCAAGAACTACTCAACTAGCACTCTTATGCATCAGCTTCAGTGTGTACCCGAAGATATTCGCGTCATACGTCAAATACAGTTGTGTGCAGTCAAAAAAAACATGGTCGAGTTACCCGGCCAGCTTCACGGGATCGCAACTTCGAGGTGGCAGTCCGTCGCTTCACGCCTTCGCGTTCCGCATCTTAAACTAGTGAGCTCAATAGTGTCGCCGACAGATGGGTTCAAAAAATATATCTTTGAAGGCGAAAAGGCCGGACAGTTTGAGACTGTTCGCATTCCTATTCTGCATGTGGCGGGCGATGAGAAATATATTATTTGCGTGAGTTCTCAGATCGGTTGCGCAGCCGGATGCGTATTTTGCGCGACGGGTCGAATGGGCTTTAAGCGTAGTCTTGAAACCTGGGAGATTATCGATCAGATCCTCAAAGTGCAGGCGGACTCTGACCATCCGGTCCGAGGTGTTGTATTCATGGGAATGGGTGAGCCATTTCTCAATTATCAGAATGTTATAGAGGCAACCAAAATTATCTCGGACCCGTGTGGATTATCCATAGATTCTAAGGCGGTTACGATCTCAACGGTCGGCGTAGTTCCTATGATCAAGCGCTTCATTCAGGAGGGCCATCGCCAACGATTGATCGTGTCACTGACGAGTGCGATCAACGAAAAACGCAACACACTCTTACCGATGAACTTAAACTATCCAATCGAGAGCATCGTTGAAGCCTTAAAAACTTATCAGACCGTCAAGAAGCGACGTGTAACGTTTGCTTGGACCATGATAAGTGGTGTGAATATGAACCGTGAAGAGGCCAAGGCACTTGCAAAGGCAACTGAAGGTCTTGATATTTTATTGGATCTTATTCCCGTCAACGATAATACCGGGCGATTCAATCCACCAACGGACGATGAATATCGAAATTTTTTGAAAATTCTGAATGAAGAAGTGAAGTGTCCGGTCGTCAGGCGATACAGTGGAGGAGCTGACGTTTCGGCAGCTTGCGGAATGCTGGAGGCCGGGTTTATAAAAAATCCTGTTGAGATGAAGGCTTGAAAACAGGCGGGATTACCATATTTGTTGATAAATCATGAGCAAATCAAACTCACAAACTTGGACGTCTGATGCGTCGGCGATGCATACCATTGATGTCTCTTTGCGGTTTATTCTGATGGTCAGGAAGGCGGTAGCGCCGAGGTTCCTTGCGTTGTTCCAGCTCGCGGGCTTCCTCCTCCATTGCGTCCCACTGCCTTAACAACTCTTCATCCGGGCGAAAGACATATTCGCATTCCGAGCCAAATGCATAGGTCGAAGTAATCGATAACAAAATCAAAAGTAAAATATTCATGTTTGCGCGTACCTCACGTGGCCTCATCCAGTCTAATTGATTTGCTCAGCGACGATTTGTTCAAAGAATGACTTTTCCCAGTTCATGGGCATGTGAAAGTCAATCTTTTGCATGTTGTCTATCATGCCATATTTTTCAATGGCAACAGTAGGATTGCTGTGAGCGCCTTCTACTGCCGCTTGAAGTTTGGGATATGTTTTCATGGCACCAAACATGAAGGATAGAAAATTCTTATAAGGAAACGAACTCATCATCGTCTTCATCTCGGGAATCGTCAGCGATTTGAACTTGTTTTCTAGAGAGGATACGGTTTCTGGAGATACTTGCGTCATATCACAAGCCAAAATAGTACGTTTTTCTATGTCGGGAGTTTCTGGCTTATCCAGATAAATCGCAAGTCCTTCACAATCGGCGAGTCCATGCTGCTGCCAGTCTTTTTGAAACTGCTGCCAACTCTTCCCTAAGTCCTGGTAGCCGCCGCGGTGAATAATATAAACAACGTGCGTTGGTTCCAGCGTAGCAGGGGTGACTTCAGTTTTGAGAAATCCTCCGATATAAACAAAACCGGCAAACAGCAGCATTAAGAAAGCAGAGATCACTGCGGCTGCAATTTTAAAGTATTTCATCTGATTTCCTAAATGATTCATGGAAAATCTGTGGCCAGGTTGTACGGCGGATAACATACTTGAATTGCGAAAACTGATCAACGATTAAGCTTTGGCAGTTCATGATAAGGCTTCTACAGGAACTTCCAGTGTGCTGTGGAAGCGATGAAATATCTATAAAGTTAGACTGTTAAATCTGTCCATATTGTTTTCTGATGCGTGGTTGGCTGGCTTCGCGCGGGGAACCCAATCCCAAGGTTTTCTTGTGAATGAAGTCAGAGAGTAACCGCCAATTTTCCGCCTCATTTCTTTCATGTATACTGGCTAGTCTCACTGATTAAATGGAGTTTTCCCATGCCACAATCCCGTTTCAAAATCGATCCTAAACTTGACCTGGTGCTTGAGCGTGTCATAGATGTGCCGCGTGAACTTGTTTGGAAGGCATGGACAACCCCGGAACATCTTATGCAGTGGTTTACTCCGGCTCCCTGGAAGACGATTGAGTGTGAAATCGATTTACGTCCGGGTGGTTGTTTTCAAACGACGATGCTTTCACCTGACGGTGAAAAGTTCCCCAGTCAAGGCTGTTATTTGGAAGTCGTGAAAAATGAACTTCTCGTTTTTACCGACGCATTGTCAGAAGGGTTTCGCCCAACCGAAGCATCCTTTATGACGGCGGCGATTATACTTGAGCCTCAAGGAAAAGGTACAAAATATACGGCACTGGTCATGCATTCTAGTGAAGAAAATAGAGAAAAGCATGAACAGATGGGGTTTCATGAAGGTTGGGGCAAGGCACTCGATCAATTGGTCGAGCACTCCAAAAAAATGTAGAGAAGAGCGAAGATACCTATGAAATTGCCAGTTTTTAAGTTGGAAGAGTACCTGGGCGAGCGCGAGTTCTCGACGGAAATACTTTTCTCAGCATCGGATATGGAATCCTTCGCCATGGACGAAATTTTATCAATGGCGGATGAGGAATGTGCAGATCTTTGGAAAAATCTGCGTCTGCAATACACCGAGCCCAAAGGCCATCCGCTTTTGCTGGATCAAATAGGCAAGATGTATCAGTTTCCTCATCCTCGGGGGCAGTTAGTATGCTTTGCAGGTGCCGAAGAGGGGATTTTCACGGTGATGAACACGTTATTGGATGCATCCGATCACGTCATTGTCATCACGCCCTGCTATCAATCCTTAAGTGAGATTGCTGCAGGCATTTGCGAAGTCACTCATGTGAATTTGTCGAGAGCGGGCTCGGAGTGGATCATTTCGATTGCTGATCTGCGAAGATCCATTAAGAAAAACTCGAAGATGATCATCATTAATTTTCCACACAATCCCACGGGTGCCATGATGAGCCTGGCACAGCAAAAAGAACTGATCGTATTGGCTCGTGAATTCGGATTGTACATTTTTTCAGATGAAGTTTACCGAGAGTTAGAACATCAAGGAGTTGAAAAGCTGCCTGCCATAGCTCTGGCCTATGAAAAGGGAATCAGTTTGGGCGTGATGTCAAAGTCTTATGGCATGCCCGGACTTCGCGTGGGTTGGATTGCTTCACCAGACCCAAAACTTGTAAAGAACCTGGAAAAATACAAATACTACTTGTCGATATGCAACAGCGGACCCAGCGAAATTCTTTCGTTAATTGCCTTGCGAAACGAGGCTAAAATACTGGACCGAAATCGCCAGATTCTCTCAGCTAATATAGAAAAAGTCAGGACCTTTTTTTTGGATCGCCCCGACATTTTTAACTGGATGGAGCCACGCGGCGGATGCATTGCCTTTCCCGAGTTACGACTCAAAGTGCCCGTTGACAAGTTTGCTGAAGAGTTAAGACAAGAAGAAGGAGTCTTGATCCTCCCAGGCAGCGTTTATGATTTTCAAGGAAATTACTTTCGGATAGGCTATGGTCGGTCCAATCTATCAGATGCACTTGTTAGATTGGATCGATATCTGAAGAAACGATCTTAGTTTGAAGTTTCCCTTCAAATATTAGCCCCCATCCAGGCTTGTGTTATCTTCGTAGCTCCCCATAAAAACTAAGTAAATACAATTGGTTAGAGTAGCATTGGAAAAAGTTTCCTCGCGTGTCGTAAATCCCCAACGTCGTACGTCTTATGGATTGTAAGTTTATTTACTTTCTATGAGGTGCAGCGATGAAATGGCTAGTGATGGCATGTGCGTTCTTTGTTTTTGGTCACATTGCTTTTGCAAAATCCAACGGGCAAAAGAATCAACAAAGCGAAAAAACTAACTGGAAGGACAACTTGGGAATCCGCGTTGGTGGGGTGACGAATATTCGAACCAGTGATACTAACGGGACTAGCAAAATGAGCGAAGGTCTACTCATGAAAGCAGAAGACCAGCACCTCCAAGCCGGCGTGTTTATCGGCTATCAGCCCGGGCTATGGGGCGTGCAGTTGACACTCGGGTCCAGTGTATTGGCGGGTGATCGCGGCAGTTACGAAACTTTCATCGAGCTTTCTCGCGACACATATCAACTGACGGCTGGTGCGGAGTTTGAGCCATTCGGAAACCGACGATTTGTCCCTATCGTGAAAGTATATTTGGGTCCGACATATTCCGAGTATCAATACAAACTGAAACATGGTGGAAAAATCGAAGTCCAAGATGAGGATTCAAACTTCGGTGCCATCAGTGGCGTACAGTTTGCTCTGCCTTTCGCGCGGCACTTCAGCATGACTTTGGGTTACGAGCTAGAAATAGAGCGCATTGAGCTTCGGAAAATAGAATTTAAAGCTGACGACTTATTAAATCACAAAATTGCAATTGGAGGTTACTATGAAATCTAGAATAATTCTACTCACGAGCATTCTATCGGCAGCTTTGCTAGGAACGTCCTGCGGCAGTGACGGCCATGAGAAAATCGCATCATCAATAGTCTTGGTTGGCGACGAACCAAGTTTTTTTAGTTCCGGATTTACAAGCGGCGCTCGTCTCAATGACGATACAACAGTACTCGTAGACGATAGCTCCAATCAAATTCAAGTTCTCGATCATAAAACTTTCAAAATCAGAAACTCACTAGCAAATCCTTTTCCAGGCCAGAATGTTAGTATTGTGGTCGACGATAAAATCAACTTTATGATGGTCAGTTCCCAAAGTGATTTTGCGATCGTTAAGAAAAATGGAGACGTCCTCAAAAACCCTGTCGAAATCTTCTCTGATATATCTGCCATGGGCTATTCGGCTGCCAAAAATCTTCTGCTCATCGAAAATCAGGATCATGAAATCACGGTTCTTGGTTTAGATGAAGATGGTGATGTCACCCAAAAATGGCTTGCAGGGCCTTTCATTGATGGGATGCATAGCATCAGGTCAGCGTCATTTGCGGATTCCACCGGATATCTCTTCGCCGTGCTCACAAATGGAAAGGTCATCAAAGTTGATCTAGCAGAGTCGTTGTCTCTCAAAAAGTGGAAGTACGAAACTCTGGTGAAGCTTCAAAATGTTGAGATGGCTGCCGTCATCAACTGGATGACGCTCACTGAAGACGAAAAATATTTGTTTGTCGAAAGTGAAACACATCTCATCGTCGCTTCCGCGCTGGATGGCGAACTTCTATCTAACATTCCCTTAGGCTCACAATCAGTCCTTCGGAGGTCCGCACAAGGTACACCACATATTGGCATGACTTCAGATCAAAATGAAGGGGCTTTGAAGGTAGTCTACATCGACAAAGATGGAACTTTCCGCGAACGACACATATTGTCGCGCTCTAAACATCCTGAAGTGTCAATTGTGGATGTTGAGAAGAACCAAATCATACTTAGCTTTCGAGAGACAGATGAATACGAAGATTATCCGAGCAAGCAAGATTCTAATGATTTTGCCAAAAGGACTATCGAAAGAATTCGCTTGAGTGACGGCCGAAATCTTGACCGAACCGAAATTGGACCCCAATCTCGCGTCATTCTGGGACCAAAAGATTTCATTGTGCAATTTGCTTCCCTGCTTGGGCATTTGGAGAAAAGAAACTATGGGAAAAAGCCGCAAACCGTTACCCTGAAGGGGTTTAACTTGCAGCATCTTCGGAAAAAATAGGTGTTCTAATTCATGTACCGGCTTACTTCAATGCGTTATACTGGAGATTATTTTATGAACAAAATATGGTTATTCTCCAGTGAAAGACGACGACTTCAAAGACTTGCAGATTGGCAGCCACAGTGTTTTTCGAGCCGTATACGAGCAATATGTGGATCTGGTGAGCTTTGTCATCGGCAAGTTTGGCATAAAGGGGCACCGTCAAGAAGAGATTGTTCAAGACGTTTTCGAATCCCTATTTGTCAATTCAAAGAGTATCCATTCGGTGGCTGGTTTGAAAGCGTGGCTTTGTGCGACCGCGAGAAATAAGTCTGTCGACTTTATAAGACGTGAAAAAGTGAAGGATTCGTCGCAAAGAGACATCGGACAAATAACGACGAGCAATTATTCTGACCATCACAAACACTGGGAGTCGATGCATTTTATGAGCCAGATTCAGAAAGTCATGAACTCAGAACAAGATGGGACTATCCTTAAAATGTTTTACGTTGAAGAGATGTCTTGCAAGGAAATAGCAGAAGTCCTTAAAATGTCCGTTAATTCGGTGTCTTCCATACTGAGCAGGTTGCGAGAAAAAATTAGAACGAATCATCTCGATGAAGTTGGAAAGTAAGATATGAATGACATTCCTAGTAAGCCTCCCATCAAGGAAAATCAGTCTCTGTTAACTGACGAAGAGTTTGCCAATGAGATGGAAGCGGAATTTAGACAGTCTAGATCCTCATTGGATCAGGAAGCGAAAGCTCGCATTTGGTCAAAGGTCAGCGAAAACGTCTCAGCTCGTAGCCAGAGTTTTTGGCGAAAGCCCCAAATCATCCCGATGGTCGGCTTAGCTGCCATATTCTGCCTACTCATGTTTCTGAAACCAGTTCCCCCTTCGAGCGATCCTCAGGAGACAAGGCTAAAAGGTGCGATACCAGACGTTCCCGTAAGTCGGAAATGGATAGACAGAGATCTCGTCATCTTAGCATTGCAGAAAACAGAAGATGGATTTCAAGCGGTTGATTTCGAAAGAGATGAAAGTGTCTATATCGTCAAACCAGATCAAATGGTTGGTTTCAAGGTGAGCTCTAACAAGGGAATATATGTAGGACTCTACCTTTCAACACAGGACGGAAAAGAATTTAGTCAATTGTTTTTAAGTGGTCCTCTGCAAGGAAAAGATGCCGAAGTTGGCATCGATGATCGGCCATTTTCGTATTCTCCGAATGCTGACGACAACGAGTTTGAAATCTGTAGTTTAATTTCCCACACTAACTCTAAGTTTCCTCAAGGCTTTGCAAGAAGTGACAATTTAATGCAGTCAGCAAACTGTTATTTATTTCGGAGATAATTTGCGCTCGTGGCCGCTAAAAATTTTTATAGGTTCGGCCTTGGCCATGCTCGGCTTTATCACAGTGAGTTATGGTCAAGGTAAGTTGCTTCCCAAGAATTCTGTGTCCTATTCCAAGCTGAAACCTAAAACTCATGTCATTGCTATAGGTATCAATTCGTTTGCGGACTCTTTTTGGCCTTCACTCAAATGGGCCGAGCAAGACGTTCAGAACTTCATAAATACTGTTGCCACTGGCAATCCAAATGTCAGCACGCTAGTCCTATTGGGCAAAGAGGCCACGACTGATCAAATTGCCGATCGGCTGAAAGCATATGCGAAGAAAGTGAGGCCTCGGGACAGCGTTGTCCTCTATATTTCGACGCATGGAACGCTACAAAAGTTGGCGGGTAATGAATTCGAAAGGATTGTCGTTACGCATGATACCAAGAAGGACCAAGTGGCTGATACCGGACTTAGTCACACATGGCTGCGAGAGTGGCTTGCGGATCTTCCGGCGAAAAAACGGGCCGGAATTTTTGCGACTTGCTTTTCCGGTGTTGGTAAGTCAAAGCTACCATCCCAAGTCAAAAAGTACTTGGCGACGTTGAAGAGTGGGGCCATTCCTTTAGAAGATATATCGGAAGGATTTTTGGTCCTGTCAGCCTCAACCATGAGTGAGCCTGCCGAAGAGTCCGATCAATTGGAAGGGGATGTTTATACACATTTTCTACTGGAAGGATTGCAAGTTTACGACCGCAATCGTGATGGTGCATATGGACTTATGGAAGCGCATGACTACGCAACACAAAAGACTTATGGCTTTACCAATGGTAGGCAAAAACCATCGGTTTCCACCGAACAAATAGGTGAGGTGGATATTATTCTGCGAGGCGTGCGTAAGAAAAAGGGTCTTCCTGTCCTATATGGATACGACAAGGAATACGAAGGACTTTCCATTCGGGTAGGGGGAAATTTGAAAGGTGATTTGCCGACCGCCATGCCATTGAAAATGGAAAAAAATCTGATTGAAATTTCTCAAACAGATACCGAGAAAGTGATTGCTACTTACGAGCTCTCCGCAAAGTCCGGTGAGCAGATTAGTATGGCGGACCTACTAAGACCGCCACCGTTTTATGTGGGACTATCGACGGGATTGAATGTTTATTTGGGCAATGCCATCCTGCAAGAAGACTCGCCGTTTTGGTATTCGGCAGAAGCCGGATGGCAACATGGAAAATGGCGTCTGTGGGTATACTTTCTGAACTACGAGTCCGAGTCAGAAAAAGTCAAAGAAGGGTTGGATTTTGAGCGTTCAGTCACAGAGTACGGCGTGGGCGGGACTTATATTGCCTGGCGTAACAAGACATTGAATTTGGGGCTAACCTCAAGGATCTCCTATTCTCACATGGACGTGCGGTTCAGTGATGTGGAAATTGATGCGGTCATTAATGAAAAAGATAGTTCCGTGGGTTTCTCAGTAGGTGCCGAATTGGAAGTGGCATCGACGAGCCGCTTCGCATTTTATGCTTCGACTTTTTATAACTATCAGCAATATGATTTCAAGTTTCTCGGTAAACCCGATGCATCTCATATGGATGCGCAGTTGGGAGTTCGGTATTTCTTCGGAGCGAGGGCCAAAAAATTATGAAAAAAATGAAGATTATATTTTTATATTGCGTGTTCTCGGGATGTTCAGTAGCCGACATCAAAAAAAGTGATGCCCCTAATGTTCTTTCTATGCATTCCAAGATTAGCTTTTCTTCCTATCTTTTCGAAAACGGACCCAGAATCGTTAGTTATTCGAAACGTTTCGATACTTTGTCCGTAATCGATGCTGATGCATTAAAGCCAGTTTATCAAAGGAAAGTTAGTAGCAAGTACAATGGTGTTTTGGCTTTGCCTGGTAGCGATGGTGCTCTTCTTTTCAGTAAGACGCAGTTTTTGATAAGCGCGCCTGAAGGCGAGGAAATTTACAAACATGATATCGGAAACATCGGCTGGTATGACTTGGCAGTTCAAGTTCCCGCTTATGTCTTTGCGGGAATGAATGGTGATGATTTTTTTATTCTACGAAACAAATCTCCGGGAAGTTGGCAAGCCGAGTCCCTTGGGGAGCCGTGGGGTGATGCCGCGGAGGCAACTGCCAATGAACTCGTCCCTCCCGCGTTGTTTGCCGATCTCAGTGACGATGGGTCGAAGATGCTACTGTTTCGCTCGTACTCGGGCCAATATGCAACATACGAAGCAGCGACTGCGAATTCGGATATGAATTTGGCGACGGCGTGTCCCGGTGATGCGACTGGTGATCCCGCTACGGAAAAATTCCGGTCGATGATATATGCGCCTGATCTTGGTGTGGCAATTGTCGGGGATAAAGAAGGGCAGCTTTTCTACTTTAACCCTATCAGTTGCATTGACATTGCATCCTGGAACACTTTGAGTTTACCTGATGCCGCGCCCATACAAGCCATTCAGTATTTTGGTGGCAGTGTTTTTGCGGCGCTCCAAAGTGGAGGAAAGATGACGCTTCTGACCTTCGCAGCCAATACCTTGACCATCACTTCCAAGTTCGAGGTTTGTCAGCACCCTTATGCTGCATCAAAATTAGTAGGCGGCCAATATTCAGTGGGTTGCGTGGAGCCTGCCCTTAAAAGCCCTGCTTCGATAAACGAGACGCCACTGTTGTTTCAATACTCACAGATTCTTGTAGAGACTTATGCCCCCAACAAATCTAAGTTATCCACGTTTTCTTTGGATGGCGATGTCGTGAGTGGGAACGCCATCGATGTTGAAGCGAGTAAGGTATATGTAGTAAGAGACTCAAGTGTTGGTCGAATTGACGTTAGCAATCTTTTAACTGGCGAAACGATAACGAGCAAAGGGTACGGCCTTGATGGGATCTTCAATGACTAACTCACAGCTTCCTCCCGTTTTCGAAACCGAGCGATTATTGCTGCGGCCGATACAGTTGGCGGATGCCGAATCCTATGAAAAGAATTTTGTAGATTATGAAGTGATTGCGCATCTTTCTGCGCTAGTTCCCTGGCCATATCCCAAGGGCGGGGTCAAAGAGTTTTTGAACAGCATCATCATTCCGGGCCAAGGTACGGATAGGTGGACTTGGGTCATATGCTTGCCGACGCAACCTTCCGAAGTCATCGGTTGCATTGACCTGTGGCGAGATGGTGCCCCCGAGCATCGTGGTTTTTGGCTCGCAAAAAAATATTGGAACAAAGGTTATATGACCGAAGCGGTCATACCCACCACGGAATTTGCATTTGAAAAACTTGGCTTTGAAAGACTTATTTTCACCAATGCTGTTGGCAACAAGCGTTCTCGTCGCATTAAAGAAAAGACGGGCGCCAAATTGATTGGCACAGCCCCTAAAAATTTTGTGGATCCGAGTTATAAAGAGCAAGAGATTTGGGAGCTTACTAAGGAAGCGTGGCAGGTCTGAATGAAACTTGTTCCTATTGAAATGGACGGCACAATCGATGCGGACTTTCATTTGTCGGCATTGGCGTTTGAGATGTGCCAGGCCAACAAAGAAAACTTTGATCGTGTAGGGTACGTGAAGCCTTGGACAGCGTACCTTGCCGTTTCCGGTCGAAACGTCGTCGGTACCTGCGCTTTCAAATCACCTCCTCGTAATAACAGAGTCGAAATTGCTTATTTTACGTTTCCTGAGTGTGAAGGACGAGGTGTGGCGACGGCTATGGCCAAGGAGCTACTAGGCATTGCTCGCAAAACTCAACCAACGATTCAGGTTTTCGCTCAGACCTTAGCTGAAGACAATGCATCCACGTCTATTTTATCTAATTTAAATTTTGAAAAGGTTCGAGAGTTTACCCATCCTGAAGACGGGCTGGTTTGGGAGTGGGAGCATCGGTATATCGCCAAAAATGTATAGGAAGTGCCTTTATGAATATTCATCAACAAGTTATGAACAGCATGAAAGAGATGATCGAAAAGTTTAATGCTGCAGGTGTAAAGCTGCAACTACCACCGCCATCGAATGAAGCTGTGGGCACAACCTACACGGTGATGGATTTTGGCAAATCCTTGTCGGCCCGCATTCCATTCGAGTCGCGCTTTACCAACCCTCTGTCTATGTATCAAGGAGGATTTTTGTGTGCGGCCTTTGACGAAGTCTTTGGTCCCTTAACCTATATGGCGGCGGGTCGACCTGCAGTCACTCTGGAGATGAGCGCAACTTTTATGCGGCCATTTGTCGCAAGTGATGAATTTATTGAAATCAAAGCTGATTTGGTTTCCAAATCCCGAACCATACTTGTATTAAAGGCAGAAGCCACTAACTCTCAAGGTAAGCTTGTTGCGATTGCACGGAACCATAGCGTCATGGCTTCAGACGATAACCTCAAGAGACATGCAGCCGCAAAATAGATTTTCTCAGAGAGGAATGTATGTCGGTTTTGTTGGAACCCGTTCAAATTGGAGACCTTAAGCTTCGCAATCGTATATTTATGGCGCCCTTGACGCGCTCACGTGCGATCGATAACCGAATCCCAAACCAACTTATGGCCGAGTACTATGCACAACGCGCTTCGGCGGGGCTCATCCTTTCGGAGGCGACGGCGGTAGATCCCATGGGTGTGGGCTATGCTAATACTCCTGGCATTTGGTCGGCGGAGCAGATTGAGGGATGGAAAAAGATAGTCGAAGGCGTTCATGGCCTTGGTGGCAAAATACTCCTTCAGCTCTGGCATGTTGGACGAATTTCTCATCCGATGTTTTTGAATGGTGCGCTACCCATTGCCCCCAGTGCCATTGCACCCAATGGTCATGTCAGTATTGTCCGACCCAAAGTTAGCTACGTGATTCCGCGCGCCCTTGAGCTATCAGAAATTCCTGACCTCGTGGCCGCCTTTCGTCGCGGTGCGCAAAATGCAAAGTCGGCAGGATTTGATGGGGTCGAAATTCACGGCGCCAATGGTTACATCATCGATCAGTTTATGCAAGACAGTGCAAATAAACGAACTGATCCATACGGTGGTAGCATCGAGAATCGCGTGCGCCTGGCTCTTGAAGTTGCGGATGCGTGCGTTGAAGTGTGGGGCGCAGGCAAAGTTGGCTTTCACATCGCACCAAGAGGGGACACGGCTTCGATGGGAGATTCGAATCCCGAGGCGTTGTTTACTTATCTCGCCAGTGAACTGGGCAAACGAAAATTGGCGTTTATCTGTTCCCGAGAACACCAGGGACCCGGTTATCTCGGCGACAAAATCAGAAAGGCTTTTGGTGGCTCTTATTTAGTGAATGAAAAACTTGAAAAATCCACCGCCGAAGATCTAATATCATCGCAGCGAGCCGATGCCGCAGTGTTCGGTTTGAAGTTTATCTCTAACCCGGACTTACCAAGAAGGTTTAAAGAAAATTTAGAATTAACCCCGACCGATTTTGAGACTCTTTATAGTGGTGCTCCAAAAGGATACACGGATTATCCCGCATATGAAGGAAACTAAGACATGATTTACATTGTTATACGAAACGACAAACCAGGCGCTGACCCGTTTCGGCAAGAGGTAAAACCAGCGCATCGCGCCTTTCTCACTGCACTAGGGGTTCGGTTGCTTTCGGCCGGGGCGATTTTTGACGAAGCCAACAATGTTGTGGGTGGAAGTATTATGTTTGAAGCCGATGATCTCAAACAAGCCGAAGAAATTGCTTATCAAGATCCCTATGCGACTCATCCCTCTATAGCGGCAACGAATACGATTCTGCCTTTTCGGATGCGGTGGAAAGACGGAAAGTTTTATGGTGAAGATGGGTTTTCGCCGACCGGTAAGCTTTAGAATTCTCCATTCATCATAAGCGCTTACATTGGCAAGGTCTTACAGGATAAGGGCTTCGCCGGTTTTTTAGTTTCCGTAAAGGGGATAAATGTGCTATATTTTTAATCACCCCGAATCGAAGGAGCCCAAATCATGAAGACAATTGCAATCATTCTGGCGTTTGCTTTTCTAACATCCGGAACCACATTGGCATCCAAAGGCGATTCGGATTTGGAATCCCGTGTGCGCGATCTTGAAGACAAAGTCGATGCTTTGCAGTCCAACAATCCAAAAACAATTGTTGTTTCTGAATGTCTTGCGAAAGCAACTGCATGTAAGGTGACGACAGTTCCTTATACCGTGGGACATAACGCACAATACAGTTACGTTGTTCGTCAGTCATTAGCTTTGGCGTTTGAAAATGGAACGGTTACACCGATCACTTCTGATAAAACCGTCACTAAGAAATTTACTAATTTAGAAAATGCCAATATTGCAAAAGAAACCTGTGAAACGTTCCAAGCTGAAGTCAGTGAACTATTGACAGCTTGTCCATAATTTCAAGATTCAAAACGAAAGATTCCTAGGCCCCCACCTCTGAAGCGTGGGCGGATACCTTGCTTGCCGAATACTATTGCCATTCACGCCCGATGACATTTCTATAATTCAATACGATCTATTCGAGTCCTTGCGCTCGTCGCCTGCTTCACCCCCGAATCAACCAGAAAAAAGCCTTCTAATAGAATGAAACGACTGGCTTTTGTCGCAATTCTGAAGTTTGTAACGCCAAATCCCGATAAGCCTTTCGAGATATTCCTTTTAAAAAAAGAGATTCAGATATGAGACTTAGTCTGCCAATACTATTGGCTTTGATAAGCCTTACTGCTTGCAAGTCGCAGAAGGGAATTTCAGTTAAGCCTGGCGGTCTCATTGGCAAAGCCAACTGCTTTAAGATTGTAAATGGCGCAACCACAAACGCCCATCCTGGCGTCACGCTTATATTAAGTCTTAGAAATAATCAGATATACAGCACATGCACAGGCACGTTTATCGGACCCAAAACAGTTTTGACGGCTGCGCATTGTATTGCAGGTACGGTCATGGGGATTTCGCGAAGCAATCAAATAGACATGCGAAGCACTGCAAGCCAGAATTCTGCTTTGGGGACGTTTATTTCGGCTGCGAAGGTTCTCAATAATGATCCCACCATCAACTCGCGTCCTCCTGTTCCCAACGATTCTCGCAGCGATGTTGCAGTATTGATTTTTTCGACGGTCGTAGCACCGGAAGTCATTCCTTTGCTGGATCGGCAACCAGTAACCGGTGATCAAGCCACATTGGTTGGGTTTGGAAATGACAACACCGATCCGAAGTATGCGAATCCAGTTTTATACAAAAGATTCGGACACAACACGATCACGGTCGAAAATCCAATCGGCATAAGTGTGCGCGGCCGCCCGGCATCAAATGGGAATGCTGCTGCTTCCGACTCCGTTGGTGCAAGCGGAGACTCTGGAGGGCCACTACTCATTAACGGAAAAGTCGCAGGAATACTTGCTCTGGACACCTTGGAATCTCAAACTGCAGCCAAAAATTATTATGGAAATCTATCGGACTCGGTCATACAGAATTTTTTGCAGTCCGCATTGTCGCAAGGGGCTGACTTTGCTCTGCCGTCACTGAATGCTACGCCCGGCACTTCATCGAATTCAACGGGCACTGCAGTCAGTTCCAACGACTGCCTTATGTAGCTTTGAAGGGCGCCTTGGTCGTTCAGGAAACGTCCCACTTTTTACAGACGGGGTACCGGCGTCTATGAAAAACACAGCGCCATCTATCACCTAACTCATTAATATTATACAATATTCAAGATTTTTCTAAATTTCCTCATACTGGCGGGATTCCACTCCGAATGAGCCCACACCAGTGAGGTTTTCAAGAAATGGGATCTTTGGACTCCAAAAAATTCGGATTAGGTAGGCTTTGGAAGATTGCGCTTTTTGCAATTCTAACCAGCTGTGCCACTGAGGTTTCCGAAATTAACGAACGTGATACGGAAGATTGGGTTGCCGTTCCAGTGCCCATCACGGGGGCTCAGCTTACCTATGACAGTGCTCGCGTGCGATGCAGCTTTTCACATCTGAAAAATACTGTTTATCAAACAATCTGTGACCTCGTAGAAGTTTTGGCTGGTGGACAAGAAGTTAAAGCTACGCGATACGCTAAAGGCCTTGAAGTGAATTGGGCCGAGTCCATCATTGTCAAAGGCGACGTAAACAAGAAATCGTGCGCTGCATCCAAAGACAAATTCAAATACACATGCCAATTGGAAGTTTCTGGCGGATATGCAGAAATAAAATTTCCCGTGAATATTACCGATAACATACAGTCGAAAAACAAAGTCGAATCTGCCGTTGTGATGTTGCCTTATTCGGTGGAAATTTCAGCTGGCTTTATTCCTTTCGTTCCCTTTCATATTAAGGTTGATCAAAAATCAACGCCGAACACGACTGCAGTCTCACACGACCTCTCCGAAGCCACTGCAAATGACGTATTACACGGACGCCAAGCCATTGCGTTTCAAAACTGGGATCCTAACCTAGGAGCCATTCAGCAAATCTGTATCGCTGACAACATTGCTTATTTGGTTGGCAAACACGGCACCGTAAACGTCATCTACTCAAAAAACATCAACAATCTCGATAGTGAGATTCGCTTCTATGCGGGTGCGCCGCATGGCCAAAAATTCTTGGGTGCTGACGTCGATCGATTTCGAGTTCAATTTACAAAAATCATAGATATTGAGTGTGATGAGAACGCGCTTTATGTTGCCTCCGACGGACGGGTCATGCGTGTGCCACATGCTGGCCCAGTGGAAGTCATTGCAACTGATCCGGCTAGCGGCCTGGCGAGACATCAGGAAAATATTTATTTTACCTCAAGTGAAACGGGTAAATTCTATTCCTACTCCAACACTTCTAAAAAACTCGAAAGTTTTCATGTGAGTTTTGAAAATACCCAATTCGATGTCACCCGACCTGAAGCGGTGACAGTGAGTGAGACTGGCGTCATTTCGGTAGCATTTGAGCAAAGAAAATCGATCTCCCAGGTTGGTGGCGTTGTTGGGAATACTGGTTTTCAGGTGGTTTCTTACAACATATTTACGCTAGACCCAGAAACAAGAGCCATTTCCAATCCTCAATCGATCAATGTCGAAAGCAGAAACTTGACGAGTGCCTTACCAACTATGCGGTTGGTTGCCGATGCACCTGGTCATTTTTTCTACGTCATCAATTCTGTCCTTGGTGAAATAGGCCCGGCTAGTAAGAATCTTATTTTGGGTCACCCGATGCTGACGGACCTCGCCATCCATGCATCGGACAATTTCATAGTTGGAATTTTAGCTAATCCAGCCATAGGTCAGGCCGTTATAAAAACTTCAGCCACTCAAAAACTGACGGTAGTGAACAGTCGAGCCATCAAAGTCAGCGGTGGTCAAAATGGACTTGTTTCTGACCAAAAAATCTTTGCGGGCGTTGCTCCACTATCCGTTGTCGATGGGCGCGGCCGAAACTTTATATGTCATGGAAACTTGTACGTGTTGAATGACGTGGGCGAGCTAAAAGAAATAGCGAAAGGATGCTCAAATTTGATGGCAGTTGATAGAAAAACAAATAGTGTTTTTTATTATTCGCCTTATTCAAATTCGATTCACAAACTTCAATTGGAAGGAACTGAGTCCACGAGTGCGGAATATTTGAAACTGAATGGAATATATGGAAGTTCTTACATGAAAATGGTGGTGGCGCCATCCGGTGAGCTTTATATGTTAAGTAAAGATGGAGATTTTGTATTGAAAGTAAGTACGGATCGTTCCATTACTTCGATTTCGACTCTTGTGCCAAAAGGTGCGGGAAACATCGGTGGCCTGGCTATGTCCAAGTCTGGCGATTTATACTTGGGCTGGTATCGATCAATCTATAAGTTCAATAGCTCTAATGATACTTTTGAAAAACTTAACTGGGATATTTCGAGAATGACGACTGGATTCTTTGGTGTCGTTTCAGAAATTTCCATGGATGATGACAATATTCTTCATATTTCGACTTTGGAAAATTATTCCAATGCCGGAAAAATCCTACGCATGAATGTGGCGAAGGGAGATAAGTTTGGAGTCGTGGAAGAGTTTTTGGACTTAAATATGCATTCCGACTGTGTAACTGGCAAAATAACTTCCGAGAGTCATGCGAAAACAGTCGAAGAAAACATCAAAGTTAGCTTAGGTACGATGTGCGGCGGACGTGCCGACAGTCTCAGTATCTTAGGATGCTCGGGCAATACGGGTAGGTACACTATGGTCTATACGCAGTATCTTTATGGTTTTTACAATATTGTTCGAACGCAAAGAAGCTGTGCAGTTGAGGAAAATAAGTTATGAGAATTTTTTTGACTCTGATTGGTTTCGGTTTTTTGTCGGCTTGCGGCGCCATTGTGACTGAAAATGGTGGTGTAATCGATACCCGCTGCGACGTCGACGACTGTTCGGCCGCACTGGGTTCAAGTACAAACTCAGGTGCTAAAACTCCTGAGCCCACTGTGAAAAAACCAATACCCATACCGGGAAAAGTGCTTCCAAAACCGGTTATACCTAAGCCTACCGTCGTTACGTTTGCGATAAATGCACCAGAAAAGGCGCTAACGTTGGAAAGTAATGTCGTGAGTTGGGAAAAGAAAGACCGCTTCAAATCTTTTAACGTATATGTAGATAATGAGCCTAGCTGCGAAACTCCTTCCGAAGCCTTTTTGGGAGTTTCTGAAGAAAGTCGCGCACTCGATTTGACGAAATTAGGCTATGGCCCAAAATATTATGTTTGTGTGGAAGGTATCGATGCCGATGGTAAAACATCTGACGCGTCGAATAGTCCGATTGAGTTCAAGGTTTCCAATGTATGGGTGCAAAGAATGTCGCAAACTCCTGCCGCCCGCGCCGGTGCTTCTGCAGTTTGGGCCGATGATAAGTATATGATTTGGGGTGGCTGGGACGGCCACAATGCGCTGAACGACGGACATATTTACGATCCAAAAACAGACACTTGGAGAGCAATGAATATGGTGGGAGCGCCTTCGGCTCGTTATCGTCACTTTGCTTTTTGGACCGGCGAGTACATTCTCATTTATGGTGGTCAAGACAAGTATGGTTCCGCAAAAAGCGATCATCATAAGTATCATGTGAAGACCGACACTTGGGAATCTATTTCTAATGTTGGTGCTCCGTTAAATCAATTTGCTGGCGCAGCGGTGTGGACGGGAGAAACTGGTGATTCGCTTACTCGCAATCGAATGATTGTTTGGAGCGGAATGAGTTGTGCGACTTGCCAACTTCAATCTGTGGGCGGAGTGTATAACTTTGAAACCAATTCTTGGACCCCAACTTCATCGGTTAATGTTCCTTCGCCTAGGTCATTTCCTAACTTTAGTTTCGTAGACGGAAAAATGCTTATTTCCGGCGGTGGTAATTACAATGGAACGGGTAGATCCGATTCTCATGCCTATGATCTCAAAGCCAATACGTGGTCGAATTTACCTGCCTCTGGCATGGTAGCGCGGTATTCGGGTACGGATGCTCTCATTGGCGATCATTTTATCGTCTGGGGTGGTGCATATTCCAGAACGACGACGGACTACAGATTTTACAATGATGGTGTTAAGTATAATTATAAAACAAATTCGTTTTCAGCACTGCCTCTTTTGAATAGTCCGGCGGCGCGTACCGGAGCGGGTCGCGCTGTGATCGGAAATAAATTTGTCTTGTTTGGCGGTCAAACGATAACGCCAAGTTACGAAATTTTACCTGTCGAAGACGGCGCGGTTTACGACTTGGATTCCAGTACTTGGAGAAAGGTTTCATCTCTGAATGCACCACCGGCCACTTATGGTGTCTGGGGCCATGGGGTGTCGACTGGCGAAGCTTTTATTTACTGGAGCGGTAATAAAGGGTCCGGTAAGAGCTATAGTCAAGAGGGTGGTATTTACATTCCATAGTTAAATGAACGGCCGCTTCGCGGCCGGATATCTAAATTTGCTCCGCCAAAAAGGTTTACTTCCATCGAGTAGCCGTTGCGAATGCAACCCATGCGCGTACGCACTCGTGTGCGCAGCCTCACCGTCACAGTTTTCACCCGATGGTTGGCTGGGACGGTTGAGCCGGCTTAGATTTGGCTGGGCATTGAGGCTGCATCAGCCGACACCGCCCAGACAAATCTAAGCCGGGAGAACCGGGCCAATCAAACATAAAAATGAAAACTGTGAGAGTGAAAGGCGGAGCAAATTTAGATACCCGGCCGCGGAGCGGCCGAATGTTCAATAAACTATATTTAAACAACTTCTTTTTTAGAATGAACTTTCTCACTTAAAGAAGCTCTGGCCTTCTCGTCCACAACCTTGGGCTTAGCCAAAAAGATCGCCGCTAGTTTCACCTTACTCCACAAACGAAAACGATCGATATATGAGAAAGCAGCGGGAACAACGACGAGAGTCAAGATAGTTGAAGAAATCAATCCACCAATAATCGCTATGCCCATACTTGTGCGTGTCTTCGACGCTTCACTCATACCAATGGCCACCGGAATCGTTCCTGCAATAAGTGCAAACGAAGTCATAAGGATCGGTCGCAGTCGCACACGGCCGGCTTCGACAAGTGCATCAGACCTAGATTTACCCTCTGCTATAAGCTGTCTCGCGAAGTCGACGAGTAGGATTGAGTTCTTTCCTGAAACTCCGAGCAAGAGGAAGATGCCTAAGAAAGCGAATAAGTTCAGCGACTCTCCGGTGACATAGAGAGCTAAGAAAGCACCCGCGAGCGCTAGAGGTAAGGCGAGCAAAATTGTCAATGGGGTTACAAAGGATTCGTACAAACTCGCCAAGATCAAGTAAATAAATAATACGGAAAAACAAACCGCCATGATCATGGAGGCAATCATCTCGCTGAAGTCCTCTGATTCACCTGCGAATGCATAGCGAATGCCCTCGGGTACCTTCAATTCATCTTGGGTTGCTATCGCGTTCTTAATGTCTTCTAAAGCACTATTCAAACCAACGCCTGCTGCTAACCCGGCACTTAACTGAATGTATCGACCGCGACTTTGGCGGTCAATCGTAGCGGCCGTGGTAGAAGACTTGCTGTTGGCAACATCAGCCAAACGTACAAGTTTGTTGTTAACGTTTGGCACATAGGTCAGTTTGAAATCTCTTTCCAAATCTCTTTGTTCTGGCAAGAGCCGAACACGGATATCGTATTCGCGGCCATTTTCTCGGTATTTTGCGGGAGTCAGACCTTCGATTTGAGCCCGTAGTTCCGCTCCTAAGGTCAAGGTACTGATACCATAGACTTCCGCAGCTGCATTTTTAATTTCAACTTGAAGTTCTGGTTTTCCAGGGCGGAACGTAGAGTCAGCGTCTTTCAATAGGTTATTTGACTTTAAATATGCAAATAGTTTACTTGCGTAAGATTCCAACTGTGCTTGGTCCTGACCAATTAAGTTCAAAAGCACTGGTTGCTGCTGCATCCCACCAGATGAGTCGTATTCTGTGACGATTGGGTTAGCGTGAGCAAAATCCTTAAGTTCTTGTCGAAGTCTTTCTTTAAATTGTCCCGTAGTTCCTTCGCGAGCTTTCCCACGCTTTAAGCTCACGAAGACATTGGCTTTATTCGGTTCATTGTTTCGGCTTCCGACTGTGAGCGCAGTTAATGCAACTGGCGCCATCGTGCGAATTTTGTCATCGACTTGTTGGGAAAGTATGTTCATGGCCTCGAGGTTTGTTCCCGGGGGTAAGTCTAAAGAAACTGTGAGCTCACCTTCATCCGGCTCCGGTACAAAGTTGCTTGGTAATGTCGAGGCTGCGACGAAACTTCCGATCAAAATGGCAACACTTGTGGAGAGGATCAGAAGCGGGTGTTTTAAAGTAAAGTGAAGAACTTTGACATAACCGTTTTCCAATCGAGTCTGAAACCGGTCGAAGGCTCTGAGCATGGCGCCGAGGGTGTAGTAGTAAATGCCTTTTTTTACAGCCTTGGAATGATCATGTCCGGAGCCGGCAAAATAAGCCGAAAGCATGGGAATGACAGTCACCGCCACAAAAAAGCTAATAGCCATTGAGAACGCGATGGTGAGCCCGAACTGTTTCAGAAACTGGCCAACGATTCCGGCCAAAAAACCGACCGGCGCAAAGACTGAGATGACCACCAATGTGATAGCCACGACTGCCATCATAATTTCATTGGTTCCGCGTTCTGCCGCCACCATGGACGATTCGCCAGTCTCAATACGTCGATAAATATTTTCAATGACCACAATAGCGTCGTCGACAAGAAGCCCAATAGCGAGAGTGAGCGCAAGGAGCGAGACAACATTGATAGAGAAACCTGCCAAATACATCACCATGAAGGATCCGATTAACGAGATTGGCAAAGACAAGCCGGTGATGAATGTAGTGCGCATGCTTCCTAGGAAGAAAAAAACCGTGATAACGGTGAGGATAATTGCAATAACAATTGTTTCATACACGTCGTAAACGTTATTGTCGATCTGAGTACTGGCATCGCGAATCAACTTCATTTCGATTTGTGAATTCTTCTCTTTGAGTTCAAGCTGAATTTTTTCAAATTGCTTTTTGACATCTTTGACTACGGCCAAGGTGTTGGAGCCTGACTGGCGATACACGTCTAAAAATAAAGACTTTGTACCATTGACAAACACTCGGGATTTTTCATCTTCAAGAGAGTCCACGGCTTTGCCAATATTCGTCACGCGAGTAGGGACTTCATTGGCATACAAGCTGACCAGTGTTTGGTTGATTTCATCGACGCTTTGATATTCACCTAAGCTTCTGAAAATCGTTTCTTTATCACCCGAACTCACTTTACCTGCAGGTACGTTTTGTCCAGACGCGCCGATTTGAGCGGCGACTTGGCTAACAGAAAGTTCGCGCGCCTTCAAAAGCTTTCGGTCTAACAAAATATGAACTTCGCGTTTACGACCACCCATGATCTCGATAGCGCCAACATTGTTAACTTGTTCAAGGCGCGGCTTGATGATTTGGTCGGCGATGTCGAAAGACTCGGCGTCAGACAAGGGGGAAGACAATGAGAAGGTCATGATGGGTTGATCGGAAGGGTCCATCTTTTTAATGGAGGGTTCTTTGATATCAGCAGGTAGCTTTGGTTTCGTAATGCTGACTTTGTCGCGGATCTGCTGTTCGGCGTACTTGGCGTCGACGCTTTGATTGAACTCTGCCACGACTTGACTCATGCCTTCTAGACTTTTTGAAGTGAGGCGCTTCATTCCTGAAAGTGTGCTGAGCTCATCTTCAATTGGCTTCGTGACTAGCGTTTCGATTTCAGAAGGGCCTGCACCGGGATAAATAATGGTAACGGCAACCACTGGTATGTTCACTTCAGGGAACATCTCAACTGGCATGCTTTTGAAACTCACGATGCCAATAGCGACGAGCAGAATGACGATACTAGTCAAGAATATGGGCCGCTTTATGGAAATCTCTGACAGGTTCATACTTATTTTCCTTCTACGCCGACATTGGGTTGTGAGCTATAAAGTTTTAACTTTGTTTGTAGCGCTAGAATTTGCGCTGCCGTTTTTACGCGGTTAAATTCGCTTTGAGAATACTCTTGTTCAAATTGCAGAATTTGGAAGGTTGAGGTCCGTCCTGTTTTGAGACGATTTCTTTCGCTTAGTAGTTTTGCTTGCTGAGCCGATTCAATAGCTTTCGCCAATCGTAGTGACTCTATTGACTCCTGCAGCATCTCGACAAGCTCGTTCCATTCATTATCTTGCTCAATTTGTTTCTGACGAATACGCAGGTCAGCTGCTTGTTCACTTAGTTTTGCGCCTGATTGAGCATCATAGGCCGCGCTGACATGCAGAGGCATTGAAAACCTTACTCCGACAACGTTGGTAGTGCGGCTGGATCCGAAGGAATCTTCCATTGCGTCGCTTCCATCGGTTTGGCTACGGCCATTCATTGCATAAGAGCCAAAGAGTTCTAAAGATGGTTTGTTTTTCTCACGATCCATTTGCGCGCTGAGTTTAGAAATGGCTAGTTGCGCTTGTGCGGCTTTCATGTCACTGCGATCACCGGGGCGGTTCGCCGGTGCAGTGAAGGTCATAAGCGTATCGTATGGAACGACATCAAGTTCCGCGATCGAAGTGTTTAAACTTGCTTGACGAAGGGAATTGAACGCACGAGATGCTGCACGCTCCTCATTTTTTGCCATTTTGAGTTCAAAGCGTTTGGCCTCGACCAATGCATAGGCCTGCAGCCGATCGGCGTCTTCCCCGAGATTCATCTTGGCGCGTTTACTAACGTAAGCCAGGATACTTTCGGATTGTTTGAGTGCTTTTTCTTGGATAGTTACGGATTCTCTGGCGATCGCCAGTCGCCAGTAGGTGGCCTCAGCCTGGATCAAAGTCCCGTCTTTTTCTGCTGTTGCCGCGTACTTCGCCGCTTCCGACTGTTGGCGCAAAAGATCAGCGCGGGCTCTATTCTGAAAGCCAAATACGTTTTGCCACAAGGGAATGGACAGCTCAAGGACTGGTCTCGCGTCATAGACTTTGATTTCAGTATTGCCTGGCGTCACGTTTTCGTAAGCCAGTACATCGTAGGCGTAGTAAAGTTTGGCGTTTAACCCAAAAGAAAAGTCTTGCTTGATCCCAAGTGAGTAATTTTGTGTTTTAATGCGGTCGTAGTCTAGTCCAGGAAAGCTTGATTGTTTTTCATCAGAAGCCATTTGACCATTTGCAAAAAGTTCAGGGGAAAATATCAAGTCGGCTTCTCGGCTTTTGAGAAGTGCGGCCTCTTGTTCGGCATTACTACTTTGAAGCACAAGACTTGATTTACGGACCTGCGCCATATACTCTTGCAATGACTGGGCTTGCAGTGTCGTAGTCCATCGATCGATGGAAAGAATCGATAGAATGACGATCGTATTTCGGACAAACTGGTTCATGGCCATTGTTAAGCTCCACGTTGCTTTGGACGACTTGCACAAAGATAGTATGTGCATAAAGTAAACGATCATTTACTTTGTATGTGACCTATCGGCAGGAAGAAGTAAATATTTACTTACTATGCGTCATAATGGCATATTTTATATAAATATCAGATAGTTAGACGCTAGTAAAAATTGAGGTTTAACCCGTGACTGCCAAAAAGAAAGTGATTCGCAAGTCTATGCCTAAGCGCCGGGTACGCGACCGGGCGTTGGCAGAGTCAAAGCTTATGGAAGCAGGTATTGAGTTGTTTTCGAAGTCAGGTGTGGATGGTGCCACCACCAAAATGATTTCCCAGAAGGCGGGAATCAATGAATCGCTGATTGTACGGTACTTTGGTGGCAAGGAAGGCCTGCTTTTTGCAATCATACAGAAGTTTGTCGAAAAAGATGATGCGCAGCC